>NZ_CP048817.1:2400000-3075833 GCF_014171475.1 Sphingomonas sp. So64.6b | reverse complement strand
CGACCGGGTCGTGCTTACCTTGCTTCGTGCGGGTGCCGATCCGAAGGCAAAGGATCGTGACGGTACATTGCGACAACAGGCCCGCAAACGACACTGGCCAGGAACGCTAAACTGGCTCGATGAGCACGGCATCCAGTAGTTATGTGTGCCGAATCGAATGGCTCACAACTCTCGACGTACGCAAGGGCAGGACGTCGGCACCCGACAGGCGTGGGCCTGTGCCGAAGAAATTAGGGGTTAAGTAAACTGTCACCGTATCCCGTAATTCAAACTGTCACCGTAATTCTATGCTAATAATATGAAATTTTCTGTAAGGTAGAAAAAATTGATTGAAATTTTGATTATATTTATTTTTCTGTATTCATCCGCTCGTCTCCAAGAGTCGAGGATAAAATATAATCCTCCGGTATTTGAAAATATACAAAGCTCTAATAATCTAGGGAGGCTGTATGGAAATTTAATTTTATACAATAAATCCATTAGAGCTGTTTCTTTAATTTGTTTGGGATCTCTCTCATATTTTGTCTTTTTTGTTGAAGCATCAATATTGCTAAAGATCTTAGCGGGAGTTCTTATAGTTTTTTTCTTGTTATCCTACGGTATGTCAGTTTCTTGGAAGTACATGATCAAGAAAATCAAATAAGAATAGAGTTCGGTGGCACGTGTGGAGTGCGCCCTTCGACTGAGGCACGCATTACAGTGACATCGCGTAACCGAAGTAGCTTCCCCCACTAACCCCGCGACCGCCCCTTGCTCATCTGCGCCCATCGCCCACCATGCGCGAGGTTCAGCGCATCCATCGGCGCGACGGCGTGGGGACCCTCTTCCCTCCACACCACGCGCAGGCCTGGCGGCACCGCATACCAGTCCCCGCCGCGCTGCCGGATGAGGTCGCGTTCGCAGCGTTCGCAGCGGGTGAAATACAGCCCCTCGTTCAGGACCGGCGCGCCGCCCTGATGCCCGAAAATCCGGCAGCGCAATGTCGTGGCGAAGGGTTTGACCATGGCGGCGACATGCTTAGCAGCGGATTGGCTACCAACAAGTTTCACCGGTCGGGCAAAGCCCGCAACATCACCCTCCTGTCGCATGCCAGGCTCGATTCACATCAATTCCCGGCGCGGCCATGCCTGCTTCCCGCGCGGCGCATCTCGCGTGACAATCGATCCGGCCGACCCGTTGAATCGACCGGCCCCGAAACCGAGCGGAACCCCGACAGGACCGAGCATGACCGCCACCCCCGACCCCTCCCGATATTCCCGTAAGCGCACCGTAAGATTCCCGCGCCGCCGCGCCGATTTTCCAGTAAAATCTCCCGTGGAATCCCGTAAAACCCCCAAAAAACCATTGTCCCGTAAACCTCCCGCAGCGGCGCGAATCCGGCACGCGGCGAAGCGGCCGGATCGACCCGTCATATCGGCCCGACTCAATCTGCCCGAAACGCGCCGGGCGTGACGCCGGCGGGCGGCTCTGTCCGGGAACCCGCCGGCACCGTGCGGAATGCCGCATGAAAAATCCGTCGCGTGGCGCACACCAACCCGGTTTGCATATCCGCGCGTCCCTCCTAAAGACGAGGCCAGGATCGAGAGGCCAAGATGTCAGAAGATAGCAACGTCCAGTTTTCCGAGCGCGAGGCGCTGCTGTTCCATTCCGAAGGACGGCCGGGCAAGATCGAGATCATCGCGTCAAAGCCGATGGCGACGCAGCGCGACCTCGCGCTCGCTTATTCGCCTGGCGTCGCGGTGCCGGTGCGCGCGATCTATGAGGATCCCGCGACCGCGTACGACTATACCGCTAAGGGCAATCTCGTCGCGGTCATCTCCAACGGCACCGCGATTCTCGGCATGGGCAATCTCGGCGCGCTCGCCTCGAAGCCGGTGATGGAAGGCAAGGCGGTCCTGTTCAAGCGCTTCGCCGATGTCGACGCGATCGATATCGAGCTGAAGACCGAGGATGTCGACCGCTTCATCGACGCGGTCGAATTGATGGAGCCGAGCTTTGGCGGGATCAACCTTGAGGACATCAAGGCGCCGGAATGCTTCATCATCGAACAGACGCTGCGCGAACGCATGAACATCCCGGTGTTCCATGACGATCAGCACGGCACCGCGATCATCACCGCGGCCGGGCTGATCAACGCCTGCCTGCTCACCGGACGCCACATGAGCGAGGTCAAGGTGGTGGTCAACGGCGCAGGCGCGGCGGCGATCGCCTGTACCGAGCTGATCAAGGCGATGGGCGTGCGCGCCGACAATGTCATCATGTGCGACCGTTCCGGCGTGATCTATCAGGGCCGTACCGAGGGCATGGACCAGTGGAAGTCGGCGCATGCCGCCAACACCACGACGCGCACTTTGACCGAGGCGCTGGTCGGCGCCGACGTGTTCCTCGGCCTGTCGGCGGCGGGTGCACTCAAGCCCGAAATGGTCAAGGACATGGCGCCGCGCCCGATCATCTTCGCGATGGCCAACCCGGATCCGGAGATCACCCCGCCCGAGGCGATGGCCGCGCGGCCCGACGCGATCGTCGCGACCGGGCGGTCGGACTATCCCAACCAGGTCAACAATGTGCTCGGCTTCCCGTTCATCTTCCGCGGTGCGCTCGACGTGCGCGCGACGGGGATCAACGATGCGATGAAGATCGCCGCCGCCAACGCGATCGCCGAACTGGCGCGCGAACGCGTGCCGGAGGAGGTCGCCGCGGCCTATGGCGTGCAGCACAGCTTCGGCCCGGCCTATATCATCCCCGCGCCGTTCGACCCGCGGCTGATGGAGAATGTGCCGGTCGCGGTGGCGAAGGCGGCGATGGATTCGGGCGTCGCGACCAAGCCGATCCTCGACATGGAGGCCTATCGCCAGACGCTGCGCGGGCGATTGAACCCGACCACGTCGGTGCTGACGCTCGCGTATGAAGGCGCGCGCGCGCATCCCAAGCGCGTGCTGTTCGCGGAGGGCGAGGAGGAAGTCGTGCTGCGCGCGGCGATCGCCTTCCGCGAGGGCGGTTACGGCACGCCGGTCCTGGTCGGGCGCGACGATGTGCCGGAACGGCTGAAGGCGCTCGGCGTGCAGGACCCGGAGAGCTACGAACTGCACAACAGCCGCAATTCGCCGCTCGTACCCGAGATGGTCGATTTCCTCTATGGCCGGCTGCAGCGGCGCGGTTATCTGCGCCGCGATTGCGAGCGGATGATCAATCAGGACCGCAACATCTTTGGCGCGGTGCTGCTTCAGCTCGGCCATGCCGATGCGATGATCACCGGCATCACGCGGACCTATGCGCACACCATGCGCGAAGTGCGCCGCGTAATCGATCCGGAGGTCGGGCGCACTCCGTTCGGCATCCATCTGATGGTCGGGCAAAGCCATACCGTGTTCATGGCCGACACCACGATCAACGAACGGCCAAGCGCCGAGGAACTGGCCGACATCGCCGAAGGGACCGCGACGGTCGCGCGGCGCATGGGTCACGAACCGCGCGTCGCGTTCCTCAGCTATTCGACCTTCGGCAATCCCGAGGGGCGCTGGCTGGAGAATATCCGCGCCGCGGTCGGCGTGCTCGACGGGCGGGGTGTCAGCTTCGAATATGAAGGCGACATGGCGCCGGACGTTGCGCTCAACCCGAAACAGCTGGCGAACTATCCCTTCGCGCGGCTCTCCGGCCCGGCCAATGTGCTGATCATGCCGGGGCTGCAAAGCGCCAACATCTCGGCCAAGCTGCTGCGCGAACTGGGCGGCGACGCGGTGATCGGCCCGATGCTGGTCGGCATGGAGAAATCGGTCCAGATCGCGCCGATGACCAGCACGGCAAGCGAACTGGTCACGCTGGCGGTGCTGGCAGCAGGCGGCATCGCGCGCTGAGGCCACCCTCTCCCTTTGGGAGAGGGATTCATGTGACGTCCTTCAATCGCCGGGTCAGCGATCATACATATCGGTCGTCGTAGCGGTCCTGACTTCCGGACCGCACGCTCATGGACCGAATTGATGACCGATCTCACGCCGGGCGGCATGCCCTTCTATCTGTTGATTGCCGGTGTCGCGGTGCTGGTCGTGCTGGCGCGCCGGATCCGCATCGTCGGCGCGCTGCTGACGATCGGCCTGGTCGGGGTGACGCTGGCGCTGCTGATCCCGCTGGCGACCGAGCGCGCCAAGGTCGATCCGGCGTTCGAGCGAGTGGTCAAGGCGCTCAACCTCGGCGGTTCGGAGCAGCAGGTGGTCGGCAAGGAGATGCGCGTGCCGATGGCGCGCGATGGGCATTTCTGGGTCAAGGTGCGGATCGGTGATGCCGAACGGCGCATGCTGGTCGACAGCGGCGCGACGGTCACCGCGATGTCGCAGCGAAGCGCCGAGGCGGCCGGGCTCGAGCTGGAGCGGTCGGTCTTTCCGGTCGTGCTGCAGACCGCCAACGGATCGATCCCGGCGATGACCGCGACCGCGCCCGAACTGCGCATCGGCAACATCGTCGCGCGCGACTTGCCGATCGTCGTGTCGCCGGCGTTCGGCGACATGGACGTGCTGGGGATGAATTTCCTGTCGCGGCTGAAGTCGTGGCGGGTCGAAGGCCGCACGCTGATCCTGCAACCGCACCACCCGCAGGCGGTGGGGTAGCTCGCTTTTCCCCTCTCCCCTTGTGGGAGAGGGAGGGAGCGACGCAGTTGCGGAAGGGTGAGGGGGACGGCGCGGTGCCGCTCCCGCCACTCCCCCTCATCCAACTTCGGCTAGTTCGCTTCGCTCTCAAGCCTCCGTATCCTTCTCCCACAGGGGGAGAAGGAGTCACGCGTCGATGCTTGTCCCGACCGCCGCATGCACCAGCCCGCCATCGACGGTGATCGTGTCGCCGATGACGTAATCCCCCGCACGGCTGGCGAGGTAGATGGCGGCGCCGGCCATGTCCTCGGCGACGCCGATGCGCTTCGCCGGGATGCCCTTGGCGATCTCTGCGCCATGGTCGCGCGCGGCCTTGTTCATCTCGCTGGCAAAGGCGCCCGGCGCGATCGAGGTGACGTTGATCGAATCCTGCACCAGTCGCGCGGCCATGCGCTTGGTCAGGTAGATCAGCGCAGATTTCGACGCGTGATAGCTGTATGTCTCCCACGGGTTGAGCCGCTGGCCGTCGATCGAGGTGATGTTGATCACCTTGGACGGGCGGTCGGGGCGGGCGGCGTTCTTCAGCGCCTGATGCAGCGCCTGAGTCAGGAAGAAGGGCGATTTGACGTTGAGGTCCATCACCTTGTCCCAGCCTTTTTCGGGGAAATCCTCGAACGGTTCACCCCAAGCCGCACCGGCATTGTTGACCAGGATATCGAGGCTGTCGCTATGTTCGGCAAGCTGCGCGGCAAGCGCCTTGCAGCCGGCGACGGTCGACACGTCCTGCGGCAAGGCAATGCACTTCTCGCCCAGTTCCTTGGCGGTCTCGAAACAGGCATCGGCTTTGCGCGCCGAGATATAGACGGTCGCGCCTTGAGCGATGAAACCCGCCGCGATCATCTTGCCGATGCCACGCGAGCCGCCGGTGACGAGCGCGACGCGGCCGTCGAGGCGGAAGAGGTTGGTGGTGTCCATAGTGAGTCTCCTGAAATAGCCCTCTCCCCTCCGGGGAGAGGGTTGGGAGAGGGGCAGTGTGTTTCAATGACTGTGCCGGACTGCCCCTCTCCCGACTTCGCTTCGCTCGTCTGCCCTCTCCCCGGAGGGAGAGGGCTAAGAAAGCGTCATCCCCCGCGCTTGATCGTCTCGCGTGCGATGATCAGTTGCTGGATCTGGCTGGTCCCTTCGTAGATGCGGAACAGGCGGACGTCGCGGTAGAGGCGTTCGATGCCGTAATCCGCGATATAGCCTGCGCCACCGAAGATCTGCACCGCGCGGTCGGCGACGCGGCCGACCATCTCGCTGGCGAAATATTTGGCCGCCGCCGATTCCATCACCACGTCCTTGCCGGCGTCCTTGGCGGCGGCGGTTTCGAGCACCAGCGCGCGCGCGGCGAGCGCTTCGGTCTTGGAATCGGCGATCATCGCCTGGATCAGCTGATGCTCGGAGATCGCCTTACCGAATTGCTTTCGCTCGGTCGCATAGGCGACACAGTCGGCGATCAGCCGCTCGGCGACGCCGACGCACACCGCGGAGATGTGCAACCGCCCACGATCAAGCACGCGCATCGCGATCTTGAAGCCTTCGCCCTCCGCGCCCAATCGGTTGGCGGCGGGCACGGGGACGTCGTCTAAGATCACATCCGCGACCTTGGCGCCCTTTTGCCCCATTTTCTTTTCGGATTCGCCGATCGACAAGCCGGGCAGGTCGCGTGGTACGAGGAAGGCGGAAACGCCGCGCCCGCCGGCTTCCTCGCCGGTGCGCGCCATGACCGTGAACAGGTCGGCCTTGTCGGCATTGGTGATGTAACGCTTGGTGCCCGACAGGCGATAGACATCGCCGTCTCTGACCGCACGGGTCTTCACCGCGCCCGAATCGGAACCGACATCGGGTTCGGTCAGCGCGAAGCTGGTGATGATCTCGCCGCTGGCGATGCGCGGCAGCCAGGCCGATTTCTGCTCGTCATTGCCGGCCATCACCAGCCCCTGGCTGCCGATCCCGACATTGGTGCCGAAGCTCGAGCGAAACGCTGGCGTGGTGCGGCCGAGCTCGATCGCGACGCGCGCTTCCTCCGCCATGGTCAGGCCGAGACCGCCATATTCCTCCGCGATCGACAGCCCGAACAGGCCCATTTCGCGCATCTCGGCGATCACCTCCGGCGGGATCGCGTCGGCCTCCTCGACCGCGCCCTCGAGCGGGCGGAGCCGTTCGGCCACGAAGCGGCGCACGGTGTCGATCAACGCGTCGAAGGTTTCGGGATCGAGTGCCATAAATCCTCATCGTCTTGAGCATGGGGCCAAGCCCGCGCCGATCCGGACGTGGTAGTGTCGGGCAACGCGTCCCGCAAACCCGAAATTCCAAAAGCGCGCGATTGACCGCGCTGAACCCCATACTATGCTACCCAAAACACGACCCCAAGAATATCGCCCCAGGAGAATGTGATGCGTTTTACCGGCAAGAATGCCGTCGTTACCGGCGGCGCTTCGGGTATCGGCCGCGCGACCGCGCTGCGACTCGCCGAAGAGGGCGCCGAGGTGTGGATCGGCGATATCGACGAAGCCGGAGGACAGGAGGTCGCCGCGCTGTCGAACGGCAAGATCCGCTTCCAACGCACCGATGTGATGCAGGCCGGCGAGATCGAGGCGCTGATGCGCGCGGCGGATTCGGCGGGCGGACTCGACGTGGTGTTCAACAATGCCGGCGCGGGCGGGTCGCGCGATCCGATCGATGTCATCAGCCCGGAGGACTGGGACCGTACCCAGGCATTGCTGCTACGCTCGGTCGCGCTCGGCATCCGTTATGCGGCACCGTTGATGATCGCGCGCGGGGGCGGGGCGATCGTCAACACCGCCTCAATCGCCGCCTTGCAGACCGGCGCGGCGCCAACCGCCTATTCGGTCGCCAAGGCGGGCGTGCTGCACCTGACGACGATGGCCGCGGCCGACCTCGCGCGGCACAATATCCGCGTCAACGCGATCTGCCCGGGTTTCATCACGACCAACATCTTCACCTCGGCACTGGGTATCGCGGGCGAGAAGCGCGCGCAGGCCAATGGCGCGATCAGCCATATCGCCGGGACGGCGCAGCCATTGCAACGCGCCGGCCGGCCCGAGGATATCGCCGCCGCCGTCGCCTATCTCGCCAGTGACGATGCGAGCTTCGTGACCGGCACGCACATCACCGTCGATGGCGGCATGACGATCGGCCCGCGCCATAGCTGGGATCCCAATGTCCCCTCGCTGTTCACCTCATTGGAGGCGTTCGTGTCGTGACCGTGGCGATCCAGGGCGCAGCGCCGCCCGCGCGCCGGCTCTCCCCCCGCA
The DNA here is from genome assembly GCF_014171475.1 of Sphingomonas sp. So64.6b. Classification (NCBI taxonomy): domain Bacteria; kingdom Pseudomonadati; phylum Pseudomonadota; class Alphaproteobacteria; order Sphingomonadales; family Sphingomonadaceae; genus Sphingomonas; species Sphingomonas sp. So64.6b. Next base: position 3,067,933 of record NZ_CP048817.1, on the reverse strand, counting down.
CCACGCTCAGTTACGGTTTTGGCGCGGTCGCATATGGTGTGAAGGACAGCGGTTTCGGGACCTTCCTGCTGCTGTTCTACAATCAGGTGCTTGGCCTGCCCGCGGCGACCGTCGGACTGGTGATCATGGTCGCGCTGGTCGCCGATGCGCTGGTCGACATCTCGATCGGCTTCTTCTCCGACCGGACGCACAGCCGTTGGGGTCGGCGCCATCCCTGGATGTACGGCTCGGCCATACCGATCGCGGTCGGCTGGCTGCTGATCTGGAACCCGCCCGCGCTGAGCGAGCCGATGACTCTGTTGTGGCTGTTCGTCACCGCGATCCTCGTGCGCAGCGCGGTCTCCGCCTATGAGGTGCCTTCACAGGCGCTGACCTCCGAACTGACCGCCGATTATGACGAACGCACGCGGATCAGCGCCTATCGTTACCTGTTCGGCTGGGCCGGCGGGCTCGGCATGCTGCTTGCCGCCTATACGATCTTCCTGCCGACCGACGCCGCGCATCCCAAAGGACTGCTGGAGCGGGCGGGCTATGTCCAGATGTCGTGGGTCGCGGCGGGCGTGATGCTTATGGCAATCCTGACCTCGGCGATCGGCACGCATCCCGAGATCAGGCGGCTGCCCAAAACGCCCACCAACGGCTCGCTCGGGGCTGGCTTTGGCGAACTGATTGCGACGATCAAGAATCGCGGTTTCCTGGTGCTGATCGGGGCCGGGCTGATGGTCTATACCAATCAGGGGATCAGCTTTGCGCTGTCCAACTATCTCTATGCCTATGTCTGGCATTTCGGGAAGGGCGCGTTCATCCTGCTGCCCTTCGCGCTGTTCGCGGGCGCGGGCATGGCGTTCGTCGCGGCGCCGCGGATCGGGCGGCGCTTCGGCAAGCCACGCGCGGCGGCGGTGGCGATGACCGGCGCGGTGTTCCTGCTGACCCTGCCCTATTGGTTGCGGCTGGCGGGCTGGTTTCCGGCGCCGGACGATGCGCGGATGGTGCCACTGCTGCTGACCATCTTCTCGTTCAATACCGCGTGCAACGTGTCGGCGATGATCCTCGGCGCATCGATGATGGCCGATGTGGTGGAGGATTCGGAGGCGCGGACCGGGCGCCGCTCGGAAGGGGTGTTCTTCGCTGGCTCATTCTTCATCCAGAAATGCACCAGCGGCTTCGGCATCGCGCTGGCCGGACTGATCCTAGCCATCGCGGGCTTTCCCGAGGCGGCAAAGCCCGGGCAGGTGCCGATCGCGACGGTCGACCGGCTGACCATCGTGTTTATCCTGGTCTATATCGGGCTGGGGGTGACGGGCGCGTTCCTTTTCAGCCGGTTCCCATTCGGCCGGGTCGAACATAATGCGCGGCTCGCGGCGCTGGCGACGGCGGAGCAGGAGGGGGCGGAGCAGGAGGGGGCGACGCATACGCCATGAGCGCCGGAGCAAGGCATGATGAGGAAGATGCTCGCCATATGACAGATTTGCCGGATCAAGCACTGGACGACGAGTGGCAGACGCGGCTTTACGAGGCGGTCTACCGCCTTTCGGTCGAACTCAGGGATTTGAACGCAACCAACCCATGGCCGGACTAGGCCGTTCTGGGCCAAGCGATCAACACCTTGGCGACCGAGCTGTGGGATCGGTCCTTTAGTCAATCGGAGATCAAGGCGGCGTTCGCGAATGCAGCCGCCGATTTGCCTCGATATGCAGCGGGAAAAGAAGTGCGGCCTTGAGCGGCGCCTGCCGTTGCAACCCCATCGAGCCACCGCCTGATAACGCAGATTGAGGCTGGCGGCGCGGTTCTCGTCGGCGGTGGCGTGGCAGGTGTCGCCGCGTAGCGGAGGATGCCGCAAGGACCACCGAGGAGGGATGAACCAACACCGCCATCTGGCTTCCACATCGCGGCGCCAAACAGCCTGCCGGAGCGGTTTCCCGCCCCGGCAGGGTGCCCGTTACATCAGCTGGTGACGCCAGCAGATGAGCGGGCCATCCTCGTCATCGATCCGCTCGCCGACGCGTGCGAAGCCATTGCGGCTCAGGACGCGTTGCGACGCGATATTCGCGACCGACGTTTCCGCGGTCACCGCGGCGACCCGGCCGCTGTCCCGCGCCCAGCCGACGATCTCACCGATGGCTCGGCTGGCGCTGCCGCGCCCCCGCCGGTCCGGTGCGATTCCATAGCCGATGTCGATCACGCTCCCGTCGGGCGGACGGGTGACCGAGCATAAGCCGACGAGTTCCGCGCCCTCGACGATCAGCCAGGATGCGGGCGAGAAGGTTGCGCGCACATTGGCGGCAACATCGGCCAGCATCCGCAGCACCTCGACCGGCGCGATCGACGTGGCGGACAAGGTGAAGTTCCTCGGCGCATGGCCGAGCAGAAGGGAGGCATAATCCTCCCCGCTCGTTTCCAGGATCATTATATCTCTCGAATGGAGTGAGGGACGCGATGACGTCCCGCAGTCGCTTCGCGCGCCGTTAGCGCCCGGTCATGCTCACGCACGCCGACGCCCGGCCGCTGAAGCGGTCGAATGCGATGGGGGTGAGCAAAGGCGATCTCCTGTAGGCCAACCGGTCATGCCCGGTCGGCGAACGCCATTATGGTAAGCGCATCCAGGCGGCGAGTGCAAGGCCGCAACGATCGATCAACCGGCTGACCATCGTGTTCATCATCGCCTATATCGCGCTCGGTGCGACCGACGCGTTCCTCTTCAACCGCTCCCCATTCGGACGGGTCGAACATAATGCGCAGCTCGCGGCGCTGGCGGCGGCGGAGCGGGAAGGGACGTCGCATATGCCGTGAGCGATCCAGTCTTGAGCGACTGCTAACGACCTATTTTACCCGTTCCGGCGAGCCGCTCCGAATGCGTAAACCGGTCGTTCGTTCATATGACATTCGGCAGAATCGAAGCTAACCTACCGCACCCGTGGCAATAACGCGCGCCAAGGCACCGGCTGCCGCGCGCATCTTACATTTGTACATGGAAGATGCGACGTCGAGGGATCGATCCCCTCGGATCAGCGCCAGTAACGGGTTGGCCTCCTTGGGTGCCCGCCCCACGCATCGCGCGATCGGCCGTATGCTGCCTCCAGCAGCCAACGCAAAATTCATTATCTGCGCGTCATTGGTGGTGTTACTGCGCACCGTTAGATACGGTCCGCTGGCAACCACATCGGCCTCGCTAACGGCGCTATGCGTCACGCACTCCAGCCGTCGGCTGGCGTCACGAATCCCGCTCGCGATCAAGGCATTGCAGGACGGGGAGTCTACGAGCTTGACCTCCTCCATGAACGCATCGCGCTCTTGCTCCGGAATTGAGGCAAGCAGACCGCTGTCTGTAATCCGGGCATTGAGCACCCGGCTGGCGTATTTGCGCGGCAGAAGGTCAAGCGCGGCAAAGGCGGCGGCGTAGTCCACGACCCAAGTTTGGGGCAGTCTCGCGGCAAGCTGCTGATCAACAACAAGCGGCTGCAATGTCGCCAGTTCCGCGTCGGGTCCACGCAACCATTGATATGATATCGTCCCTGCCAAGAGCCCGGCGGCAACGATCGCGGTGCCTAAAACATCGATACGTTGCTCGCGCCTGATCCCTGAGGCTATCCTCCTGAAACCAAAAAGCAGCAGCCCCAAAAGGCCGGCAGCAAGCATAAAAGGTGCTGCCAACATCAGGATGAATACTGCGTACGCTACAAGCTCCATCAGCCCCTCCTGCACGGAACGGCACTAAGCGCTGTTCAGTCAATTTCTCCTTAAGGCGTTGGAGTGGGCTCATGGTGGATTCGGTGACAGTTTACTTAACCCCCTAATCACGGAAATCGGCGCGTTCCTCTTCAGCCCCTTATCGGCCGGGTCGAACATAATGCGCGGCTCGTGGCGCTGGCGACGGCCGAACGGGAAGGGGCGACGCATACGCCGTGAGCGCCCCAGTCTTGAGCGACTGCTATCGCCCGAAACATTGCCGTTCCATGCAACATTGCTGGTTAGCGATTGCGGACACTCGGCAGCGATGCCAGCATGGCATGATGAACATTAAAATCGTTAGGCGGCCTATTGGCGAAGCCCCTGAGTGGGTCAGGGATGCTTGGATCGGACGTTCACTACCAACGGCTTCGAAGCGCCAGCGTGTTTGGAGAGGGCTAGGCGTGCTTAGTGGCCAACACACTTGGTTTGCTCAATTATGGGCGCTTGCCGCCGGCAGGAGCATCCAAGTGACAGGCTATCTTGTGAACGCCAAAACAGCAGTCGATTGTTTGAACGAAGCTCATCCGGAGGCTGCTGCATGGTGGCGTGAGCACACGCCACGATTTCTAAATGGTAAACGCTTCTTTGTCTTCGACGCCGATGCTTGCGAGCTTGAGCTTTAAAGACCGACGGTAGCTGACAGCACATACTGGGTAACAGCAGACCGACCACTTCCCACCAATTGCGGAAAAAGCCCGGACGATTGGGTCGCGCACATGGGTTCCTGAATGGGAGATGCCGCTATACTCCCCGCGCGACGCGACCCTATCGCACTACTGCCTGGTACCGCAGGTCGAGGCTGACCGCGCGGTCCTCATCGGCGGTGGCGCGGCGGGTGTCGCCGCGCTGGCGGAGCAGCACGCTGCGATTGTAATAACCGCGCGCCGACCCGCGGGCATATGTCACCGCCCGGTCGAGATCGGCGATCGCGCGATCGAGGTCGCCGCTGCGCTGATAGGCGAGGCCACGATTGAGATAAGCGAGGGGCTGACGCGGCTCGATCGCGATCGCCTGGTCGAAAGCGGCGATCGCGCCGTCGAGATCGCCCTGCCAGGCCTGGGACAGGCCGTCGGCAAGGCGCGCCGCGGCGCGTCCCGCCGCGCCTTTGGCGGCGGGATCGATCTGCTTGCGGCACGCGGCGAGACTGCGGCCGGGGTCGTTCACCGTGCACGCGTTCCAGTCGCCGCGCCCGATCGATCGCACTGGCGCCGCTCTGCGCATGCCGGTCACGACGATCTCATTCGCGCCGCTTTCTGCGGCCATATCCGCTGGCGGCGGCGGTGGAGGTGGCGCCGGCGCCACCGCGCCCGGTGGCGATGCGAAACGGCTTTCGGCAAGTCGCGGCTTGGCGCTGCCCTCCGCGCGATAGGCCAGTTCCGACCGGCTTGTCTGTGTCGCCGGTGGCGCCGCACCGTCGCGCGCCACTTTCATGGCCGGCGCGGCGATCGGCGGGGCACTCGCCACGGCGTCGGCGTTGCTGTCGGTCAGCGCGTCGGGCGTCCGGACAGCCGGAATTTCTGCCAGCGTTGGCGGGAAGACGGGTTTGGGCGCGACGGGTGGAGGCGGTGCGATCATGGTCGAGGGGCTGGCGATCGAGCCGGCCGATTTCGACGTGGGCGCGGGCGCGTCGACGGCGGCGGGCCGCGGCACGCTCATCGGGCCATAAGGATCGTTGAACGAGACCATCGCGACGGGCAGGCCGATCAGCGCGATCAATGCGACGGACACCAATGCGCCAAGTTGCGGGCGGCCCAGTCGAGTCCACCAGGGGGGGGGCGAGGCGCCGCCGGATAGAGAGGGGCCGGATCGAGTGGAGCCGGACCGAGTGGAGCCGGACCGAGTGGGGGCGCCCTGAGGAACGGGGCGTTCATCGACCCCATCGAAACGCCGCATCGCCGCGTCGATCGCCGCCTGGCGCCGGGCCGGGTTCGGCGGCGGCGGTTCGGGCAGTACCCTGTCCGGGAGCGGCCCGGCGTTATCGTCGTCGATCGCCATTCAGCCTTCTCCACCGGCCCGCGCGACGCTGGCGCGGTCTGCGCTGGGCGGCAGCGATCCGGCGCGGCAGGGGGACAAGAAAGGCATCGGCCAACCTTATAGCGGCAATTGCGCCGGGGTCGAAATCATCATCGCAACGGCCCCGTTCATGGGTCTGTCCTCCCATAGCCGCCGTTGCCATGCTGCGGGCAACGGCGGCCATTCGGACTTAGCGCCGGTGCCTCACCGCTCCAGCTGCGCCAGCGACCCCGCGCCCTTGGCGGCGCGGACCATCTGGACGAAGCCCGAGCGATAGCCGAAGCTGTCCTGCCCACGCGACGCCAGCGCGATCCTCAGTACATCGTCATACCCCATCGCACCGCTGTAACGGCCACCACGCAACAGGTCGGCGAACACCGCGACACTGGTCGCGAAGCGCGCATCCTGCGGCGCATCCTCGAAGCGACGCACTTCCCGACTGCGGTCGATCGGCGTCGAGATCAGCCGGCTGGTGTCCGATTTCGGCAGCTTGTAGCGGATTTTCACGAAGCCGAGTTCGCTGCCCAGCCCGCATTGCGCGCAGCGTCGTTCGGCGATCGGCGCCGGCGTGTCGTAACGCAGGTCGCCGATCGCGCGCGGCCCGCCGACCGGCACGATTTCGTACAGCGCGGTGACCGTCTGGCCCGACCCGACATCGCCGGCATCGACCTTGTCATTGTCGAAATCCTCGCGGTTGAGCATGCGCGTTTCGTATCCGATCAGGCGATATTCGGCGACCGTCGCGGGGTTGAATTCGACCTGGATCTTCACGTCCTTGGCGATCGGGAACAGCGTCGAACTCGCTTCGTCGACCAATGTCTTCCGCGCTTCGGTGATCGTGTCGATATAGGCGGCGGCACCGTTGCCGTTCTGCGCCAGCGCCTGCATCAGCGCATCGTTGTAATTGCCCATGCCGAAGCCGAGTACCGACAGGAACACGCCCTTGCCGCGCTCGCGCTCGACAAAGCCTTTCAACTCGTCCCGGTTGGTGATGCCGATGTTGAAATCGCCATCGGTCGCCAGGATCACGCGGTTGACGCCGCGCGGGTCGAGATTTCGTTCGGCGAGGTTATAGGCCTGGCGGATGCCTTCGCCCCCGGCGGTGCCGCCGCCCGCGCCGAGCCCGTCGATCACCGCCAGGATCTTGCTCTTCTGGCTGGCGGCGGTCGGTTCGAGCGCGGTGCCGGCGTTGCCGGCATAAGTGACGATCGCGACCCGGTCGTCGCCGTCGAGCTGATCGAGCAGCATGGCGAGCGACTGTTTGACCAGAGGCAGCTTGTTGGGTTCGTTCATCGATCCCGACGTGTCGATCAGGAAGACGAGGTTGGCGCGCGGCCGCGTCGCGCGTTGTACCGCATAGCCCTTGATGCCGATCCGCACGAGCTTGCGCCCGACCGACCAGGGGCTGGGGAACACAGCGACATTGGTGCTGAACGGTTCCGCCGCGCTGCGCGGCGAGGCGTAATCATAGGGGAAATAATTGACCAGCTCCTCGGTCCGCACCGCCGCCGGCTGGGGCAGGGTGTTGCGATTGAGCGAGGCGCGAACAAAAGCATAGGAAGCGGTGTCGACATCGATCGAGAAGGTCGAGACGGGCTCGCCGCGCACCAGCTTGAACGGGTTTTGCGAGGTGGCGGTGAATTTGTCGCGCCCCTCATCGTGATAGGGCGGCGGCATAGGGCTGCGCATTTCGTTCATCGGGGCATAAGCGCGCGACGCCAGCATCTTGGACATCACCTGGGGCGACGCGACCAATGAGGGCGGCGGGGGCGGGGCGGGCGGCGCGATCGCTGCATATTCCGCCATATCCTCCTGGCTCTCTGCCGGCGCGACGGGCGCGCCATCGCGGCGCACGCCGGTCACGACGATGTCCTCCGCCTTGCCGGCCCCGGCGGCGTCGGACGGCGTCGCGGGCGTGTCGTCGACGCCCGACCGGGTGCAGGACACGACGAGCATGACGGCCAGCCCGGTGGCGATCGCATGGTGCAGGCGGGGCATAAAATTCTCCCTGAAAACTGCGGGCACAATCGTCCGCATATTACTGGGACGCGCCTGCGCGGGAGATCCTTGGGTCGGAGCGAAATTTATTTTGCGGATGTGTATTGCTGTCATCCCCGCAAAGGCGGGGACACCTATAGTAGTGGTTTGGCCGGCTGCAGTCAGTCGGCTTCCAGGCGGCGTGGACAAATCAGGGGTGCGGTCAAACGGAAAACCATCGAACACCGGCGCTTGCTGCACCGCAAGCTTGCCCCTTAATATCAACCCCGCGATGAGGCCCGCACTCCGCTAATTTACGCCGCGAACTGTGCCAAAATGTTCTGACGACGGACAATATTGATGTTGATGCAAAGCAAATCCTCACCAACCTCGCCGAAGGCGAGATTCAACCCGAGCCGCTTCATCTTTCTGGCCGCGCTGTGGATAACGATAGGGGCATTTTGCGGCTTTATCGTCGCCGGCGCGAATGGTGTGGCGCCCGATTCGTGGATACCGTTCGTGGTGATCGGATTCATCGCTGCAAGCTTCCTGTTCAGCGGCGTGTTCGTGGCGAACATGTTACGCAATCTGAAACCGGTCCTTGAATCCGCGCAGGGCGGGATTGCGAAACGGATTCTCGAGTCCGCCAAGGGCGGAATTTCGCCTGGCAGACGCGTACTGGCGCGTGTCGGCAAGCTTCAGGAAGCGGGGCTGACGGTTTCGAACTTCAATCATCTGTTCATCTTCACGCTGACGGTGTTTCCGGAACATGGCGACCCTTACGAAACGGTGACCCGCCAGTTTATCACCATGGGCGAGTTGCCCAATTTCTACACTGGACGCTTTGTCGTGTTTGTCGAAGATGCGGAGAACCCCGGCTATGGTCTCATCGACAAAGACCCGCCAGAGGATTGGCAGCAAAAGGCCGCTGAACCGCCCGGCACATACAAGACACAGAAAGCCGAGAAATCATATCCCGACAAAGGCACGGGGTTGTTGGGCGGCGAACGGCATCTGTCCGCCCGGATGTCACCGGCGCGGCTAACCGCCAATTTAATCGCGACGCTGGTCTTCCTTGTGCTTGGTTTCCTGGCCCCCTTTGCCCTCGTGACAGGTGGGATTGAGACGGTGACAACATTCGTACAGGACTTGCCGAAAACGCTCACCGGACGAGACGAAGGAAACTTCGATAAAGAGAAGCTGCGCAAGGCATATGATCGTGCAGCGGCCTATGCGAGCAACCGGCAAATCAATAGCATGAATATCTACAAGGGGTATGTGAAGCTAACGATCGAAAATCCAGTTCGGAAAAATGCTTATGACGACGTCGTCATGCGCGGCGCAGTCGTTGATTCCCGACCGGACGGGGCAAGTGCTTCAATCAAGCCCGAAGAGACTTTCCGCATCTCCGATACGAATTTCGCGATGCTCGAACATGCGCTGAGCGATGCGCTGATGCACGGCGACAAAAATCAGCTTTTCTATATCGGGTTCCGCAATCGATCTGCAATCTCGACAATAAGGGTCAATAGCACGTCCGGCATTACGATAGATGAGAAGAAATTCATGGTTGTCACGGTTGGGTTTAACAGCGATTACGGATCGACTTCCCGGACATATGATGCCGCGACCGGACAGTTTTTGAATTAGTCCGACAGTCATTGCGCCCTCGAAGGCGATCTGGCTCGGCGCCAGCAACCTCGGTGTTCCTGAGAAAGCGGGGATGACGGCGGGGGCTTGTCAAAAGCCCGCCTGGTCCAGCCCTCAGCTCTCGCCCTGTGCGGTGAGCATCCGCCGCACCTCGTGCATGCGCCAGGAGATGGTCGCTTCGGCCACGCCCAGTATCTTGGCCGCCTCGCCGTGCGTGAGTTGCTGGCCGGCGATCAGCACCACCGTCTCGCGATAGACGGGTTTCAGCTTGGCGATCGCGCTTTTCACCCACACCGCGTCGTACAGGTCGCGGCCATCCGGCGCGCGCGCCAGCCCGGCGAGCACCGCCAGTTTTTCGGTGAAACCGCCGAACGAGCGGCGGCGGCGGCGCAAGTCGCGGCAGGCGTTGAACACGATGCCGCACAACCAGGTGGTGAATTTCGCTTCGCCGCGAAACCCCGCGATCTTCTCGACCAGCGTGCAGCACACGTCCTGTGCGATATCGTCGGCATCGCTGCGCGAACCGGTCAACTGCCAGGCCAGGCCGTGGATACGGTTATAGTGACGCTGCAACAGCGCGCCGAACGCGTCGCGGTCGCCGGCGATCGCGGCGGCGATAAGGTCTGTATCGGGCGAGTCCCGATCGGGCAGGTCCTTATCGGGATCATCCGCGATATCCGCCATGCGTCAGCGGCGACCGCGACACGCGTCGCGACCGGAAGGCGCTGCCACGATCGTGCGACCCTGCATCATCATCGACCAGCCCGACCCTATCCCTCCGACAAACCATCTAGTGCATCATTCGCACGCGCGACACCATCACCGCTGCGCGTTGGCCTAGTCGGCCAGATTTCCCTCTCCTCCTGTGGGAGAGGGAGGGAGGAGCGAAGCGACGGAAGGGTGAGGGGGAGTTGGGTGCGAAACGCTAGCATCCCCCTCACCCTTCCCATCGCTTTGCGATGGGCCCCTTCCCTCTCCCACAGGGGGAGAGGGAGAAACCGGGAGAAGGAGAAGAATCCACGCAGCATTCCCGATCGAATAGGCTGCGCCCGGTTCGTGTCGGGCGTCCGCGCGCTTGTTATCGGGCCTCGATCACGGCATCGTGCCGGCATGCGCGATGGAGACAAGGAAGTCGCGGCGCTCGCCGCTTTGGCGGAGGTCGTCGCCGGCATGACGGTCGGGCTGGGCACGGGATCGACCGCCGCCTTCTTCGCCGCGCATCTGGGTAAGCGGGTTCGGGCGGGACTGTCGGTCACCGCCGTGGCGACCTCGCTAGCCACAGAACAAGCCGCGCGGGCCGCCGGCATTCCGGTCATCGCGTTCGAGGACATCGCCACGGTCGATCTCACCGTCGATGGCGCGGACGAGTTCGATGACCGCCTGTTCGCGATCAAGGGCGCGGGCGGGGCGATGCTGCGCGAGAAGATCGTCGCGGCGGCGTCGCGGCGGATGATCGTGATCGCCGATGGATCGAAGCACAGAGCCGCGATCGGGCGGGCGCCGGTGCCGGTCGAAATCCTGCCCTTTGCGCGCGAATTCGTGACCGCCGAACTGCGTGCGATTGGCGCCGGGCCGGTCCTGCGCATGGCGGAAGGGGCTTATTATCGCAGCGATCAGGGCAATCTGATCGCCGATTGCGCTTTCGCTTCGCTGCCCGATCCGGTGGCGATGGCGGCAGCTTTGTCGGCGATTCCGGGAATTCTCGGCCATGGGTTGTTCCTGACCGAGGTGGATACGATCTATAGTGCCGATGGCGGCGTGGTGACTCGTCTCGACCGTTGAACCTGGCCGATTGGCGTGGGGCCGGCGACCGACATGCAACCACGTCGTCCGCGTCGCGTTGGGCCGGCTAGCAAAGGAACGAGCATGAGCGACAGCGAAGTCAGCGAGCGGCCGGGCAGCGATGGCCTTCATGAAGATGGATCGATCGAGCGGCTGACGATCGATACGATCCGCACGCTGTCGATGGACGCGGTGCAGAAAGCCAATTCCGGACATCCCGGCACGCCGATGGCGCTCGCGCCGGTCGGTTACACGCTCTGGTCGCAATTCCTGCGCACCGATCCGGCGGTGCCTGACTGGCCCAATCGAGATCGCTTCGTTCTGTCGGTCGGCCATGCGTCGATGCTGCTTTATTCGCTGCTCCATCTCGCCGGGGTCGAGGAGATCGACGCGCACGGCAAACCGACCGGCAAGCCGGCGATCAGCCTGAACGATATCGAGAATTTCCGGCAGCTCGATTCGAAGACGCCGGGCCATCCCGAATATCGCATGACCACCGGGGTCGAGACGACCACCGGGCCGCTGGGCCAAGGCTGCGGCAATTCGGTCGGCATGGCGATCGCCGAGCGGCATCTCGCGGCGCATTTCAATCGCGACGGCTTCGACCTGTTCGATCACGACATCTATGTGTTGTGCGGCGACGGCGACATGATGGAGGGCGTGTCGGGCGAGGCCGCCTCGCTCGCCGGGCATTTGCGGCTTTCGAACCTGTGCTGGATCTACGACAGCAACACGATCAGCATCGAGGGGCATACCGACCTCGCCTTTATCGAGGATACCGGCAAGCGCTTCGAAGGTTATGGCTGGAACGTCATCCATGTCGACGACGCCAACGACACCGCGGCGATCGCCGCCGCGCTCGACACGTTCCGCGCGACCGACGACAAGCCGACCTTCATCATCGTCCATTCGGTCATCGGCTGGGGCTCCCCCCGCGCGAACAGTGAAAAGGCGCATGGCGAGCCGCTTGGCGAGGACAATGTCCGCGCGACCAAGAAAGCCTATGGCTGGCCGGAGGATGCGCAATTCCTCGTGCCCGATGGCGTGGCCGATCATTTCCATGACGCCATTGCCGCGCGTGGCAAACCGTTACGCGAAGCATGGGAAGCGATGTTCGCCCGCTACCGCGCGGAATATGGCGATCTCGCGGCCGAACTCGACCTGGCGCGTGAGGGCAAGCTGCCTGATGGCTGGGATAAGGATGCGCCGATCTTCCCCGCCGACGCCAAGGGCATCGCGTCGCGCGAGGCCAATGGCAAGGCGCTGAACGCGATCGCGCAGCGCGTGCCGCTGCTGATGGGCGGCGCGGCGGACCTGTCGCCTTCGACCAAGACCAATCTGACCTTCGACGGCGCGGGATCGTTCGAGGCGGGCGATTATGGCGGGCGCAACATGCATTTCGGCGTCCGCGAACATGCCATGGGGTCGATCGCCAACGGCATGGCGCTGTCCTATATGCGTTCCTACACCGGCACATTCCTGGTCTTTGCCGATTATATGCGCGCGCCGATCCGGCTCGCCGCGATCATGGAATTGCCGGTGGTGTTCGTCTTCACGCATGATTCGATCGGGGTCGGCGAGGACGGGCCGACGCATCAGCCAATCGAACATCTCGCGACCTTGCGCGCGATTCCGGGGCTCGACACGATCCGACCCGGCGACGCCAACGAGGCGGTGGAGGCGTGGAAAGTCGCGCTGACCCACACGCATGAACCAAGCGTGCTGGTCTTCTCACGCCAGGCGATCCCGACGCTCGATCGCACCAAATATGCGTCGGCATCGGGGCTGGCCAAGGGCGCCTATGTGCTGGCCGATGCCGAAGGCGGCGATCCGGAGGTCATCCTGATCGGCACGGGCAGCGAAGTGCCGCTGGTCGTCGCCGCGCACGAGAAACTGGTCGAAGCGGGTGTCAGGTCGCGCGTCGTATCGATGCCAAGCTGGTATCTGTTCGAGAAGCAGGACAAGGCCTATCGCGACTCAGTGTTTCCGCGCAGCGTCGCCGCACGGCTTGCGGTGGAGCAGGCGGGCGAGCTTGGCTGGGACCGTTATGTCGGGCTCGACGGGCGCACGATCACCATGTCGACGTTCGGTGCGTCCGCGCCGATCGCCAAATTGCAGGATAAATTCGGGTTCACCGTCGATAATGTCGTCAAAGTGGCCCGCGAGATGCTGGAGACGAAGTAATGGGATTGTTGAACGAGCTCGAAGCGCAGGGTCAGGCCGTCTGGCTTGATTTCGTCGATCGCAAATTCCTCGCCGAAGGCGGCTTGCAGAAGCTGGTCGACGAGGACGGGCTGACCGGCGTCACGTCCAACCCGTCGATCTTCGAAAAGGCGATGGGTCATGGCGACGCCTATGACGCGGCGCTTGCCGAATATGACGCGGCCAACCCCGATGCCTCGACCATGGCGCGTTACGAACATCTCGCGATCCAGGACATCCAGGCCGCGGCCGACACGCTGCGTCCGGTTTACGACCGGCTGGGTGCGAAGGACGGCTATGTCAGCCTGGAAGTGTCGCCCTATCTCGCCAACGATACCGATGCGACGATCGCCGAAGCGGCCAAGCTGTGGAGCGAAGTCGACCGGCCCAATCTGATGATCAAGATCCCCGGCACGCCGGCCGGTGTGCCCGCGATCGCCGCGACGATCGACGCCGGGATCAACGTCAATGTGACGCTGCTGTTCTCGATCGAGGCATATAAGGCGGTCGCGCTGGCGTTCGTCGCGGGGCTTGAAAAGCGCGCGGAACGGAGCGAGCCGATCGACCGGATCGCCAGCGTGGCGAGCTTCTTCGTCAGCCGGATCGACACCAAGATCGACGACGCGATCGATGCCGGTACCGGCGGAGAAGACGCCAAGGCGGTGCGCGGCAAGGTCGCGATCGCCAATGCCAAGCTCGCTTATGCCTGGTATCAGGATTTCGTCGCTTCGGACCGCTGGCAGGCGCTGGCTGCCAGGGGCGCGATGCCGCAACGTCTGCTTTGGGCGTCGACCGGCACCAAGAACCCGGATTATCCCGACACGCTGTATCTCGACACGCTGATCGGCAAGGACACGGTCAACACCGTGCCGCCCAAGACGATGGACGCGTTCCGCGATCACGGCACGGTCGCCGCGACCCTGGCCGCCGATGTCGAGGGCGCGCGCCATGTGCTGGCCGAGGCCGAACGGCTCGGGCTCGACCTGGACGGCGTGACCGCGACTCTGGTCGAGGAAGGCGTGCACAGCTTCGCCAAGGCGTTCGACGATCTGCTCGGCGCGATCGCCGCCAAGCATCCGGCCGAAGCGAGCGCCTGAAACTCGTCCTGATACGCCACCTGACTCGAGTTCGGAGACTGACATGAAGATCGGTATCATCGGCCTTGGCCGGATGGGCGGCAATATCGCGCGCCGGCTGATGCGCGCGGGGCATGAGACGGTGGTGTTCGACCGCGACGCCAAGGCGATCGAGGCGCTGGTCGCGGACGGTGCGGTCGGTGCCGCTTCGCTCGAGGAGATGAAGGGCAAGCTCGACAGCCCGGCGATTTTCTGGGTGATGCTGCCGGCGGGCGACCCGACCGAACAGACCATCGCGACGATCGGCGGCTTTTGCGGCGAGGGCGATATCGTCATTGATGGCGGCAACAGCTTCTACAAGGACGATATCCGGCGTGCGAAGGAGTTGGCCGAAAAGAATACGCGCTATGTCGATGTCGGCACATCGGGCGGAGTATGGGGCCTGGAGCGCGGCTATTGCATGATGGTCGGTGGCGACAAGGACGCGGTTGACCATCTCGACCCGATCCTGAAGGCACTCGCACCGGGCCTCGGCACGATCCCGCGTACGCCCAACCGCATGGCAAATGAGGGCGAAGATGCGCGCGCGGAGCAGGGATATATCCATGCCGGGCCGGCGGGCGCCGGACACTTCGTCAAGATGGTCCATAACGGCATCGAATACGGCCTGATGCAGGCCTATGCCGAAGGCTTCGACATATTGAAGGGAAAATCCTCCGACAAGCTGCCCGAGGATCAGCGTTTCGACCTCAACCTGACCGACATCGCCGAAGTATGGCGGCGCGGCAGCGTGATCTCCTCCTGGCTGCTCGACCTGTCGGCCGCGGCGCTGGCGCAGGACCAGAAGCTGGAGAAATTCTCCGGCAACGTCGCGGATTCGGGCGAGGGGCATTGGACGATCGAAGCGGCGATGGAGGAGGCGGTGCCGGTCAACGTGCTCTCCGCCGCGCTGTTCGCGCGCTATCGCAGCCGGGTCGAGCATACGTTCGGCGACAAATTGCTCTCGGCGATGCGCTTCGGATTCGGCGGCCATGTCGAGATCCCGCAATGAGTTCAGCATTGGGTAGATCAGGCGGGGGTGAGGCGATCGGGCTGGTCGTTTCAGATGTCGATGGGACATTGGTCGACAAGCAGAAGAAACTTGCCCCTTCGACGATCGACGCGGTGGCAAGGCTGCGCGCGGCCGGTATCGGTTTCACCATCATCAGTGCGCGGCCGCGATCGGGCATGATGCCGATCGCCGACACGCTTGGCATCGACGATGCGATGGGCGCGTTCAATGGCGGCACGGTGTTCAAGCGCGATGGCACGGTGATTTGCCAGCGCCGCATCGATCCTGACGTGGTGCGGGCGATGTTCGACCTGGTCGGTGACGCACCGGTCGATCGCTGGCTGTTCGCCGACGATCTGTGGTACGCGAGCACCGATCTCGGCGCGCATGTCGGCAGCGAGCGGATCGCGTCGAACCAGGCGCCGATCGTCACACATGATTTCTCGTCGCTCTACGATCGCGCCGACAAAGTGACCTTCATCAGCGACGACCATGCGCTGCTCGACGATCTTCAGCTGCGCGCGGCAACGCTGGGGTCGCGCGCGACGATCATGAAATCGCAGAATTACTATCTCGATGTGACCGCGCTCGCCGCCAACAAGGGCGATGGCGTGGCGGCGCTGGCCAAGGCGCTCGATATGCCGCTGGCGGCGGTCGCGGTGATTGGCGACCAGGCCAATGACGTGCCGATGTTCGCCCGCGCTGGCCTGTCGATCGCGATGGGGCAAGGGCCGGAAGAGGTCCGGGCGCTGGCCGATCATGTCACCAGCGCCAACGATGCCGATGGCGTCGCACGTGCGATCGACGAGATGATCCTTCCGCAAGCCGTGGAGTCGATATGAAACAACTCGTCGCGTTCGATCTCGACGGCACGCTGGCCGAGAGCAAGCAGCCGCTGCAGGAACCGATGGGCGAAGCGCTGGCGGACTTGCTTGGCGTCGCGGATGTCGCGGTGATTTCGGGCGGCGACTGGCCACAGTTCGAAAAGCAGGTGGCGAGTCGCTTGCCGCCCCGTGCCGATCGCACCCGACTGTGGCTGATGCCGACCACCGGGACCAAGCTCTACCGTTTCGACGGTGAATGGCGTGCAGTCTATGCCGAACTGTTCGACGATGGGCAGAAAACAGCGATCTTCACCGCGTTCGATGCCGCGCTGGAGGCGACCGGTTTCGTGCCGGAAAAGACCTGGGGCGAGCGGATCGAGGATCGCGGCAGCCAGATCACCTTTTCCGCGCTCGGCCAGCAAGCGCCGCTTGACGCCAAGGAACATTGGGATCCCGACTTCGCCAAGCGCAAGGTGATCCAGGCCGATCTGCGCAAGCGCTTGCCCGGCCTGTCGATCAATATGGGCGGGGCGACCTCGATCGACATCACGCGCGAGGGTGTCGATAAGGCGTATGGCCTGAAGAAATTGCGCGATGCGAGCGGTATCGCGCTGGATGCGATGATGTTCATCGGCGATGCGATCTTCCCCGGCGGGAATGATTATCCGGCGAAGGAGCTGGGCCTCGACACCGTGCGGGTGCGCGATCCGCAGGAGACATTGTCGGTCATCGCCGCGATCGTGGCGTGCCAGAAATAGCCTGACCGCGGCTTTCCGACTTGCGTTTAGTCGGTGCCGGCCCGCTCTCCCTCCCGGCCACCCATTCAGGATACGCTGTGGGCGGTCGGGAGGGGGAGCGGGCCGGCACCGACTAAACCGGAAAGACTCCACCGGCGCTCCGATCGTGACGTTCGTCGCGTATCCGGGATGATCGTCGCAATGACGTTGGCCGATCCGCCGCGTCGTTCATACCCGCTCATGTCCGGCGAGGTGGCCCCCACTACCTCGCCGGCGCCAGACACCGCAATAGCGACTCCGTCGAGCAAGGGCTCGGCCTACGCTATGGCCGGCGAAAGCCCCAAAAAGCTCGACGCCGACCCCGGCGGGCCGGTGCGTTGCGGCGCCAGGTCCGCCGGATCGCTTGACCCTGGATGAGCTTCGAACGGATATAAGAGGTGCTAGAGCGACGCCGGCTCGGGTGGAATCACCTCTTCCGTTCGCCCTGAGCTTGTCGAAGCCTGTCCTGAGCGCCTGCCTTGGCAGGCGGTCGAAGGGGGTCGTTCTTCTTCTGCCTCTGCCGCAAGAGAGAACGGGGCTTCGACAAGCTCAGCCCGAACGGAAGAGAGTGGATCAATTCAACTCGAAACTGCTCTAGCTCAGCTCGAACGCGCCAATCGCTAGCTCGCGGTCAGCCGTACGAACGCACTCGATACCCAGCCGCTGATGCACGGGCCGCTATAACTACGCGGCGATTCCACCGGCGCGAGCACGCCGCAATCACTGTCGGGCGCGTCGGCCGGCGGCACGACCACGCCTTGCCAGCGCTGGTCGATCGAACGGGTGCAGACATAGATGCGCCGGTCGTTGGTCAGGCGGGTGACTTCATCGGCTTCGACGAAGGGCGCGGCGCGGACCGGCAGGTCGGTCTCGCCCGAGGCCGACAGATTGACCACGCGGCCGATATTCGCACAGGCGTTGAAGGCGGGACCGCCTTCGCCGACCCTGACCGCGCGAACGCCGGGCGACATCGCCGCGCTGTTGTCGGTGCCGAACAGGCCGGTGTCGTTACCGATGCCCCGACTGTCGGAACAGGCGATCGGCGACAGGCATAATGTCAGGGAAAAGATCAGGCGCGGGGCCAGAAGGGTCGATTTCATGTCTCCATATTAGAGGCCGACGGAGGGCTTGGCGAGAGGCTGGGGCGGGGTTGCGGCGATCGGCCGGCAGGTCCGGGCTTCATTCCCGGTTCACCCTGTTCTAGCAAGGTCGGCGATCATTCTCGCAAAGGCAAAACCCATGCGCATCGCCACACTTCCGCTGCTCGCACTCGTTACCGTACTTGCCGGCTGCACCGCCGCGAAAAACGGCACGGCAAAGGCGACCGACGATGCGCCGGCCGTCGCGCAGGTGTTGCTGACCCCCGATGCGAAAGACATTCACAGCTATGCCAACCCGGCCGAGGCGCGGGTAACGCATGTCGCGATCGACCTGACCACCGATTTCGCCGCGCACACCTTGTCGGGCAGTGCGACGCTCGACGTCGAGGCCGCGGCCAATGCCAGGCAGGTCATTCTTGACACGCGCGGCCTGACCATCACAGCGGTGACCGACGATGCAGGCAAGGCGCTGCTCTTCCAGCTTGGCGCAGCCGACCCGATCCACGGCGCGCCGCTCACCGTCACCCTGGGAACCGCACGCAAAATCAGGATCGCCTATTCGACATCGCCTGATGCCGGCGCGCTGCAATGGCTGACCCCGGCACAGACCGCAGGCAAGAAATTACCCTATCTGTTCAGCCAGGGTGAGGCGATCCTCAACCGCAGCTGGATCCCGACCCAGGACTCGCCCGGTATCCGCCAGACCTGGGAAGCGAAGATCACCGTCCCCGAGGGCCTGACTGCGGTGATGAGCGGCGAGGCGAAATCGGCGCTCGGCCAGACCGCGCCGAACAATATGCGCACCTTCACCTATGTGATGGATAAGCCGGTCGCGCCTTATCTGATCGCGCTGGCGGTCGGCGATTTGCGCTTCCAGGCGACTGGCCCGCGCACCGGCATCTGGACCGAGCCGTCGATGCTGGAGAAATCGGCCAAGGAATTCGGCGAGCTGGAGAAGTTCGTCGATGCCGCCGAGAGCCTGTACGGCCCGTATCGCTGGGGCCGCTACGACCTGCTCGTGCTGCCGCCGAGCTTCCCATTTGGCGGCATGGAAAATCCGCGCCTGACCTTCGCCACGCCGACCGCGATCGCCGGCGACCGCAGCCTGGTCAGCCTGATCGCGCATGAACTGGCGCATAGCTGGTCGGGCAATCTCGTGACCAATGCGACATGGAATGATTTCTGGCTGAACGAGGGGTTCACCAGCTATTTCGAGAACCGGATCATGGAGAAACTCTATGGCCCGAAACGCGCCGCGATGGAGGCCGATCTGTCATGGAGCGACATGGAGGCCGCGGTGAAGGAAGCGGGCGGACCGACCTCGAAGGATACGCAGTTGCACCTCGATCTGGCGGCGAATCGTTCGCCCGACGATGGCATGACGCAGATCGCCTATGACAAGGGCGCGACCTTTCTGCGCACGATCGAGGCGGCGGTCGGACGCGATAAATGGGACGCCTATCTGCGCGCTTATTTCGATCGCCATGCCTTTCAGCCGCAGACCACGGCCGGGTTCCTGAAGGATCTGCGCGAGAATCTGATCAAGGGCGACAAGGGCCTCGAAGCGAAGATCGGCATCGACCAATGGGCCTATCAGCCCGGCATCCCGGCCAATGCGGTGCATGTGAAATCGGATGCTTTCCCGGCAATCGACGCGGCGGCCAAGGCCTTTGCGGATGGCGGCGCGGTGGCGGCGGTGCCGGGCGGGGTGACGACGCAGGAGACGGTGCGTTTCATCGCGCAATTGCCGCGCAAGCTGAGCCTGGAGCGGATCAAGGCGCTCGACGACCGTTTCGACTGGTCGGACACCGGCAATAGCGAAATCCGCTTCGTGTGGCTGCAGCTGGTCCTGCCGAATCGCTATGCGCGCGGTGAAAAGTCGGCCGAGCAGTTCCTGCTCGCACAAGGCCGGCGCAAGTTCGTCGCGCCCTTGTTCACCACGATGATGGGCGACGGCGCATATGGTCAGGCGATGGCAAAACGAATCTATGCCGAGGCGCGCGCGGGTTATCATCCCGTCACATCGGGCACCGTCGACAAGATCGTGGGATGGAAATCGCCTGTTTGAAAATGCGCTGAAGGCGCATTTTGGCGGTGCCGGCCCGCTCCCCCTCCCGGCCACCCATTCAGGATACGCTATGGGTGGCCGGGAGGGGGAGCGGGCCGGCGCCGAATCAAAACTCGCTCTTCCGCGCGTTTTCAGGGGCCCATAACGCCGTTCATCGGGCAGTCATCGCGCGGTCAACTCGCTTCATCGGAAAAGGTTCCATCGGGCGCTGCCATGGGGTTCCCAGCGCTGCCGCGACCTGCTTTGGACAAATGCGACACATGATTACGACCTGAGGGGGTCTCATGAATTTCCGGGCTTTGGCAGCGCGTTTTGCGCTGGTGGTAACGTGCGCGCTGATGACAGCGACCCCGGCAGCCGCCCAGTTCTGGCAGTGCGCCCCCTATGCACGCACCATTTCCGGCATCAATATCCATGGCAACGCCAACACCTGGTGGAGCCAGGCCGCAGGGCGCTACGCTCGTGGCCATGCACCTAAGGTCGGCGCCGTTCTGTCCTTCGCTTCCAACGGCCGCATGCGCCTTGGCCATGTCGCAATGGTGTCGGGTATCGTCAGCGACCGTGAAGTCCTGCTGACTCATGCCAATTGGTCGCGCCGTGGCGGGATCGAGCGCAATGTCCGCGCGGTCGACGTGTCGGCGGCGGGCGACTGGAGCCTGGTCAAGGTCTGGTTCGCCAGCAATGGCGGGCTCGGCACGACGTCCTATGTTGCCAACGGTTTCATCTATTCGGACACGGCGCCTAAGAGCGACGAGACACCCGACACGCTGCCTTCGCTCACCCTGGCATCGAATGGGGCATCGAATGGCACCAACGGCACGATCGGTGTGCTGTCGCTGGTCGACCGGGTCGCTTTCTAATTATCCCGTCACCCCGGACATGGTTCGGGGTACCTCAAGCAGCCAAATACCGCCGTCATCCCGAACTTGTTTCAGGATCCATGCGCGGTCAGTAGCCAAATGAGCGGCACCCATGGAGCGAATGACCGCGCATGGATGCTGAAACAAGTTCAGCATGACGATGGTGGTTAGGCCTTACGCCTTGCCCGCCTGGAACGTCATCGCCACACCGTTCATGCAATAGCGCTTGCCGGTTGGCTTCGGCCCATCATCGAACACATGGCCAAGATGCCCGCCGCACTGCCGGCAATGGACTTCGGTCCGGCTGAAGCCGAGCGTGCTGTCGTTCCGCGTGCGCACGGCATTGGCGAGCGGCGCCCAGAAGCTCGGCCAGCCGGTGCCGCTGTCGAACTTGGTCTTCGACGAATAAAGCGGCAGCGCGCAGCCGGCGCAGGAAAAGATACCGGGGCGATGCTCCTTGTTAAGCGGGCTCGATCCGGGCTGCTCGGTGCTCTCATGGCGTAATGTCTGATAGGCGGCGGGGGATAGCTTTGCCTTCCACTGCGCATCGGTGAGTTTATAGGTGAACGCTTCGGGCGCGCCGGCGGTCGCGCCATGGCAGCCGAACAGCGCGAGGGCGGCGGCGCTGCCACCGGCCAGAGTCAGGAAGGCGCGTCGGTTGTGGGTCATAGGATCCTCGTTCCGTTCTCAAACAGGGATATAGTTACGACCGTCTCCGCTCGCGAGATGCAGGTCATCGGGAACTCTGTTCCGTTCCGCGCGCTTAGCGTGTGAAACCGGAGCGACATCATGTCTTTTCAACAACTTGACCCACCATTGCCCGTCCATGTGCTCGACAAGGGCGCAGGGTTCGCCTTTGCTGTGATCGATTATGGGCAGGAGCATAATCTGATCTGGGTCACCGCGATCAACGACACTGGTGAGATCTGGTGCGCACCCAACCCGCGCGTGCGGCTGCAGGCGAACTGGACGATGGGCCGCAAGAAACCGGCAGCGGTCGTAGCGCGGGAGAATGGCGATTGTTCGGGCGAGGATGAAGTGCCGGTGGAAGTGTTGAAGCCGAACTAACGACCTTAAGCCCCTCCCTTTCAAGGGAGGGGTTGGGGTGGGTGCGCGCGTCTGCGCGCTCACAAAGAATCGTTTCCTCAAGGTCCGTAGCGCCGCAACGGGCATCGAGCCCGTGCGACGCTGCCCCACCCCTAACCCCTCCCCTTAAGGGGAGGGGCTTAAGATGGTTCAGTATTTGCTGATCTGCACCGGCAATTTCCGATACCCGTGCACGAAGCACGCCGCGACCCGCTCCGGCTCACCCACCACATTCACCCGCATGCGGCGCTTGGCCATCTCCTCCAGCAGCGTTGCGATCTGCAATTCCGCCAGGCGCGCGCCGACGCAGCGGTGAATGCCGTGCCCGAAGGCGAGGTGGCGCCGCGCATTGGGGCGGTCGACCAGGATCTTGTCGGCATTTTCGAACACGCTCTCGTCGCGATTGGCCGAGAGATACCAGAGCGCGACCTTGTCGCCCTCCTTGATCTGCTGCCCTTCCAGCACCGTGTCCTGCGTCGCGGTGCGGCGCATATGGGCGAGCGGCGTCTGCCAGCGGATGATTTCCTGGACCGTGTTGTGGATCAGCGACGGATCGCCCTCCAGCTTTTCGCGCTGGTCGGGAAACAGGTCGAGGCCATACGCCGCGGCGGTCATCGAATTGCGCGTGGTGTCGTTGCCGCCGACGATCAGCAGGATGAGATTGCCGAGAAATTCCATCTGATCCATTTCGCGCATCGCGTCGCTATGCATCATCATCGAGATCAGGTCGGGCGTCGGCGGCTTGCCGAGCTTGCTGTCCCACAGTTTCTGGAAATAACCGCCGCACTCATACATATATTGCAGCCGTTGCAGGCGCAGTTCCTCGGTCTTGACCAGCTCGATATCGCCCGCCCAGTCGGACCAGAAGGTCAGCTTGCGGCGATCCTCCCATGGAAAATCGAACAGGATCGCGAGCATTTGCGTGGTCAGCTCGATCGACACGGTATCGACCCAGTCGAATTCTTCGCCCCATGGCAGCGTATCGAGAATCTCCGCGGTGCGGGTCCGGATATTATCGCTCATCCGCACCATCTCGCTCGGCGTGAAGGCGGGGGCGACGGTGCGGCGCTGGCCGGTATGCTTGGGCCGGTCCATCGCGATGAACATCGGCATGCGCACATCGTCGCGGCCTTCGATGAAATCGGCGATGGTGATGCCGCCGGCCTGCGAGGAATAAATATCGGGGAGCGATTCGACCTCGACGATCGGCTTGTAGGTCGACACCGCCCAGAACGGACCGAAGTCGCTATGCTCGACCTTATGTACTGGCGATTCGGCGCGCAGCCGGCGAAAGGGTTCATGCCAGGTGTCGTCGCGGTAAAGCTCGGGGCGGCTCACATCGAGCGGATCGACCGCCTGGGGTGCCAATTGTTCGCTCGCTAGCGTGGCCATCATCGCTCTCCTTTGGTCGGAGAAGAGCGCTAACTGACAAGGCTGTCAATAGTATTCGATAGCGTTTTGCAACCTTTTGCGGTGGGGGGAGAGGGATAGGCGGCGCCCGCTCGAAAACCCTCTCCCATCGGGAGAGGGAGGGGCCCGCCGCGCAGCGGTGGGAGGGTGAGGGTGACGAGTCGCGACAGGCTCACCCTCACCCTTCCGCGCTTCGCGCTCCCTCCAGCTGCACTCCCGATGGGAGAGGGAAACTCACCCTCGCCGGAACATGGCCTTGAGGTTCATCTTGCCGCTGCCCGATTGCAGCACGCCGCGGCGGAAGGCGCGGGCGCCGATCGTGATGACGATCGCGACCCACAAGGCCTGCCACAGCAAGGCGGCGATGTGTGGCCAGATCTCCGGCTGGTTGGCCGCGCGCGCCGCCATCGCGAAGGGCGAGGAGAGCGGGAATATCTCGGCGAAGGTGGCGAGCGGGGTGCCCGGGCGGGATGCCGCGGTCGCCGCCAGCCCGAACATCGCGACCTGCACGATGGTGATCGGCAGCGACAACATCTGGATTTCGCGCATCGTCGAAGCCTGGGCGCCGACGCTGAGGAACACCGCACCGAGCAGCATATAGGCCATGGTGAAATAGGCGAAGAACAGGATGACATAGACCGGCATGCCGACCGCCGGGCCGATTTCCTGGATCGCGCCGGCAAGTCCGGGCGCGATCGCGCTGATCTGGCTGACCAATGTCCCCCAAAAGGCGACGAACAGGATCGCGACGCCGAACATGCCAAGCAATTTGCCGAGGAAAACCGATTCGAGCGGCACCGCGGCGGCGAGCACTTCGATTACCTTGTTGCTGCGTTCCTCGGCCATTGTGCCGACCGCCTGGCCGGCGAGCAGCAGCGTCAGGAAGAAGATGCCGAACACGGTGAAGAATGCGGCCTGATTCTGTCCGCCGAGCGAGGCGCGCGCGCGCACCATCGCGGTCTTGGTCGGCGTGCTGAGCGGGGCGGTGCCGCCGCTGCGCGCGGCGCGCAAGGTATCCTCGGCCAGTTGGGCGAGGTAATCCGCAGAGCGCGGACCGTCTGCGCCATACAGGATTACCGGCTTGTCGAGCGGGCCGTAAAGTACTGCCTTGGCATCGAATTCCTTCGTTTCGAACAGCGCGCGGGCCTGCGCCGCCGGATCGGTCGAGGGCGTTTCGACCATCAGTTCGGGCGGTCTTTCGGATGTGCGGAAAATCCGCCGCAGCCGCTGGTCGAGATCGGTGATCACCATCCCCTGATCCGGTGCGGCGATCGCGATGATCCGGTTCTTGCTCTCGCTCCCTTGCGCGACGCTCATCGCGCCGAGGCCGCCGATCGCGCCGAACGACCCCATGATCAGCGGCGCGAACAGGAAGATCAGGAAAGTCGGGGTGAATACCGTGGCGATGAAATCGCGCCGTGCGATCGTCATGGTCTGGCGGATCAGGCGGCGCGTATTGCCGATACGGGGGCTGCTCATGCCGCCTGCTCCTGCGTTTCGCGGTCGGGCTGGTCGTTCAACGCGTCCGGACCGACGATGCGCACGAACGCGTCGTGCAGGCTTGGCCGTTCGATCGACAGGCCGGAAATGCCGAACCCGGCATCGATCAGTTTGACCAGCAACGCCTCGATTCCCTCGTTCGGCACGGTGAAGCGCCACCCGTCGCTGTCGCGCGACGCGTCGACGGGAAGCAGCGCGGCGATGCCGTCTCCGTCATGATGGGGCACGTAATGCGCTTGCATCGGCAAGGTGCCGCGCGCTTCGTTGACAGTGCCCTCGAAGCGGCGCTTGCCGCCGGCGATGATCGCCAGCCGGTCGCACAGCCGCTCGGCATGGGCCATGACATGAGTCGAGAAGAGGATCGTCGCGCCGCGGTCGCGTTCGGCGAGGATCAGGGCTTCGAGCCGTTCCTGATTGACCGGATCGAGCCCGGAAAAGGGTTCGTCGAGCACCAGCAGTTCGGGTTGATGCACGACCGAGCCGAGCAGCTGGACGAGCTGCGCCATGCCCTTGGACAGTTTGCGGATCTTGGTGTCGATCGCATGGCCGAGGCCCGCCGCTTCGAGCAGCGCGACCGCGCGCTTGCGGCCGGTCTTGCGGTCGAGGCCACGCAACGCGCCGAGAAAGGCGATCGCGTCCTTGGCCTTCATCGCCGGGTACAGGCCGCGTTCCTCTGGCAGATAGCCGACCTGATCGCTTGCCTCGCGCGGGCGATCATGGCCGAGCAGGCTGCGGCTGCCGCCATCGGGCTCGATGATGCCGAGCAGCATCCGCAAGGTCGTCGTCTTGCCCGCGCCATTGGGGCCGAGCACGCCGTAGATCACGCCGCGCGGGACCGCGATATCGATCCCATCGACCACGCGGCGGCCACCGAAATTCTTGATCAGCCCGGTCGCGCTGATCGCGAGGCTCTTGTCGGTCGTCACGCTACCTCATTCCGTTCGGTTCGAGCCCGGGATTAGACGAAGTCGAGAATTCTTATCGAGCGAGGATTAACTCTTCCCGTCGAATGGCTCGTGCGGAACCCCGTGCAACCGGTGGCTCGACGTCGCTCAATACGAACGGGGGAGGGTAACGATCCTTGCCCGGCCGTGGTAGCGGGTGCGAGTGCGCGAAGACAAGCAAATCAAGAATCGCCTGACGGCGAACGGGCAATTCACGAATCGCCCGGCGGCGGATGGGCAGTTCACCGATCGCCTGAAGGCGAAGGCGGCCGAATTCGGTTTTGCCGCATGCGGCGTCGCGCGTGCCGATGCCGCGCCGCGCACTGCCGAGCGGTTGCGCCAATGGCTCGCCGAGGGCGCGCATGGCGAGATGATCTGGATGGAGGCACGCGCGCATCATCGCGAAAGCCCCGCCGCTTTATGGCCCGAGGTGAAGAGCGTGATCGCGCTCGGCATGAGTTATGCGCCGGCAAGCGATCCGCTCGCGCTGGCGGGGGAAGGCGATGTCGGGCGCATCTCGATTTACGCGCAAGGGCAGGATTATCACGATGTGGTGAAGCGCGCGCTGAAGGCGCTGGCGCGCTGGCTGGTCGGCGAGCTCGAGGGCGCGGACGTCAAGGTGTTCGTCGACACCGCGCCGGTGATGGAAAAGCCGCTGGCCGAGGCGGCCGGGCTGGGCTGGCAAGGCAAGCACACCAATCTGGTCAGCCGCGACCATGGCAGCTGGCTGTTCCTCGGCGCGATCTACACCACCGCCGATCTCGCCACCGATCGTGGCGGCAGCGATACGTGCGGGTCGTGCGACGCGTGCCAGCAAGCCTGCCCGACCAATGCGTTCCCCGCGCCGTACCGGTTGGATGCGCGGCGCTGCATCTCCTATCTGACGATCGAACATGCCGGACCGATCCCGCTCGAATTTCGCGCCGCGATTGGCAACCGCATCTATGGTTGCGACGATTGCCTGGCGGTGTGCCCGTGGAACAAGTTCGCCGAGGCCGCCCATGCCAACATGGCGTTCGCGCCGCGCGCCGAACTGGCGGTGACCTATCTCGCCGACTTGCTGGCACTCGACGATGCGGGGTTCCGCCAGGTGTTTGCGGGCTCGCCGATCAAGCGCATCGGGCGCGACCGGATGGTGCGCAACGCACTGATCGCGGCCGGCAATAGCGGGAAGGCCGAGCTGGTCGGCATGGTGGCCGGGTTGCTGGATGATCCGGCGGCAGTGGTGCGCGGCGCGGCGGTCTGGGCGCTCTCGCGGTTGGATCAGGCGCACTGGATGGCTGAGCGGCACGAGCGGCTCGTTGCCGAGGCTGATGAGAACGTCGTGGCTGAGTGGGTGTGATCCCAGACGCTTTTGGGTTCAGCTCATTCCCCGTTCGTTTCGAGCGAAGTCGAGAAACAGACCATGAGCGCTGTGCGAGGTTTCTCGACTTCGCTCGAAACGAACGGAAAGAGGTAATTCCGTTCAACCCATAAGCGCTCTGGCTTGAACCGTCGCGTGACGGCATCCGCTTTCGACCATTTCGCCGCTCGCGGACGAGCGAGCCTTCAGGACGGCAGGATGTCGAGTGATGCACCCGGCACGGTATGGCCGGTAATCGAGATATTATCGCGAGTTCGGTTTCCGAGCCGGATATCCGAAGCGGCTGCTTTCGAACGACACTGTGGCCGCCGCGCTATCGCCAAGGGGAATCTCCGCCGTGCCATAGACGCTGCGCGTGCCATGCGTGCCGATCATGACGCCCATTTCGCCATGGATGCCCCGTCCGGCGCGTTCCGATCCCACCATTTCACCGCGAGCAGCAGCGGCGCTTTCCTCGGTGTTGCTGTTCAGGATCGCCCAGCGCTGCTCGTCGGTCAGGCGAATCGTATCGCCGGTCGAGGGGGGAGCGGGCTCTGTCGTCGCCGGTGCCGGTGTCGATTGCGCCAACGACGCCGTCGACCAGCAGGAAACTCCCGCGACAAGGACAAGCGCGATCGGGAAGGCACGAAAGAGCGGGGGCGTTAAACGGGTCATCCCTCGCTTATACGCCGGATAAACCTGACCGCAAAATGAACGGAGCGGGCAACCATTTGCGCCTTCGATATAGCGTGTCATCATGGCGACTGACTGCTCTAAAGGCAGATCGACAAATCTCGGGCGAAATAGCCGCCTGTCGGCAATCGACCCACTTGCGGACATTGCCACCCGGTTTACAATATCCAGTATGACTGATTGGACCGGCACGCCGCCACTCCGCACCATGGACGAACTCGCGGCGTTTGACGCAATGCGGCGCTTCTTGGAGGTCTGGTGGGAAGTGGGCGGGCGTTCAGAGGATAATATCGCGAATATCCTTAGTTCGACTAATCGCACGCACGGATCGGACGGTAGCGCTCCGCAAGGTGAGCCAATAGATCGGGCTCTCTGGGCAGATTGGCGCGATGCCGTCTGGACGGTTTTGCAGAACGGTAGCGCGCCTGATAAAGACCCGCTAGCGAACGGCAGTTGACTACCGATAGCCTATCGGCGTGATGGTTGCCGCCCCCATAACCGCCTAACCCCGCCCGCCGCGCTTACTTCCCCTGCGCCTTCATCGACAGCGCCGCCACGCAACTCGCGCGGTCGACCGGACTGCCGTCGCTTTGCCGTGCGTCGATATAGGTGACCACCGGTTCCGCCTTGCCCTTGGGATAGAGATAGGCGTCGAGCACGCAGGTCCCGCTTTGGAATTGCAGCTTGCGCGCATCGCCCTCCAGCATATCGGCGCCGGGTCGACCGAACATCGCGACCAGGCCGCGGGCATTCTGGCCGATCACGCGTTCCAGGCCGACGGTGTTGGCCGGGATCGGCACGAATGGCGGGCGAACATGCACTGGAGCGGGGGTGCCAGTGGTCGCGCAGCCCGCGAGCAGCAGGCCCGGCACGCCGGCAATCAGCAATTTCTTCATGTCTTACGTCCTTGGTGAAACCCCACGCGCCCGTGGAACCAGTGCGTGGCCATTGCCGCGCCGATGATCGGCGCGAGGATCGCGACGATCGGCACGACGAACACGGCGGTGCCGATCAGGCCGAGCGCATAACGGCTCGCCCAGGTCGATCCGCGCCACTCCTTCATCGCCTCGGCCGGCATGTGCCGCGCCGCGACCATATCGCCGAGATCGCGGCCGAGCAGCCAGCCATTGACCGCGAAGAACAGGATCGGCGTGCCCACGCCGGTAACGATCAGCAACAGATAGGCGGGCGACAGGATCGCATTGTAGAGCAGGGTGCGCCCGGCCGAGCCGAGCCCCATCGCGATCGACCGGCCAAGCGGTACGTCCTTCGCTTGCGCCAGTGCCTGCGGATAATGTTTCTGCTCGACCGCCAGCACCACTTCGTCGGCGAAGATGCCGATCACCGCGATGGCGATGGCGCGGAACAGCAGCCAGGCGGCAAGCACCGCGCCGATCGCCGCGGCCAGCCCGGCCAGTCCCGCCGCGCTCGTGCTGGCGCCGAACCAGGTGAACAAGGATTGCGCGCCGAACCATAATCCCGCGCCGATCGCTGCGAGGATGACGCCGGTCAGCGCGAGCGATTTCAGGAACACCAGAATGATGCGCTTGTCGCCGAGTTGGCCGACCGACAGGAAGAAGGCGCGGATCATCCGTGCTTGGTGCGTCGAGATGCGGGGTACGTCAACGGCGGTTGCGCCAATGCGACGCGCAATTTAGGGCAATTCCTTTCCCGTTCGGGTTGCGCTTGTGGAAGCCCCGTTCTTTCCTGCCTGCCCGGCAATGGAAGAATGGTCCTTCGACAAGCTCAGGACGAACGGATTTTTACATGTCCGGAGACCTTGTTTTGACCACCCCAGCTTATGACGTCGTCGCGATCGGCAACGCGATCGTCGATGTCCTTTCGCACACCGACGACGCCTTCATCACTGCAGAGGGCATGGCCAAGGGATCGATGCAGCTGATGTTCTCGCCCGAGGATGCCGATGCGCTTTATGCCAAGATGGGCCCGGGCATCGAGGCGAGCGGCGGTTCGGCGGCGAACACCGTTGCCGGCATGGCGGCGCTCGGCGCGCGTTGCGGCTTTATCGGCCAGGTCGCCAATGATCAGCTCGGCGAAGTCTTCGCGCATGATATCCGCGCCACCGGCGTGACTTTCGGCACCGTCGCGCGCGATGGCGCGCCGACCACTGCGCGCTGCCTGATCTTCGTCACGCCCGATGGGCAGCGTACGATGAACACCTTCCTTGGCGCATCGCAGTTCCTGCCGGCAAGCGCGCTCGACCGCGATCTGATCGCGAGCGGCGCAATCCTCTATCTCGAAGGGTATCTGTGGGATCCGGAAGAACCGCGCCAGGCAATGCGCGCTGCGATCGAAGTCGCGCGCAAGGCGGGGCGCAAGGTCGCCTTCACGCTGTCCGACGTGTTCTGCATCTCGCGCCATGGCGGCGATTTCCGCAAGCTGATGGCCGACGGGCTGATCGACATCATGTTCGCCAATGAAGCGGAAATCTTCGCGTTGATGGAGACCGACGATTTCGACGCGGCGGTCGCGGCGGCGGCGGCGCAGGTGCCGATGCTGGTGGTGACGCGCAGCGAGCGTGGCGCGATCGCGGTGTCGGGCGGCACGACCGTGTCGGTCGCGGCCGAGCCGATCGACAAGGTGGTCGACACGACGGGTGCTGGCGATCTGTTCGCGGCCGGTTTCCTGACCGGCCAGGCACAGGGCAAGTCCGTCGAGCAGTCGCTCCGCCTTGGCGCGATCTGCGCGGCGGAGATCATCTCGCATATCGGCGCGCGGCCGATGGTCGACATGAAGGCGCTGGCGGCAAGCAAGCTCGGCTAAGTCTCGCGCGCGTCCCCCAATCCCTGGCCAAAAGCCGGGTTGGACGCGCGGACCACAAAGAAAAGGGGCCGGGAATTTCTTCCCGGCCCCTTTCTTGTGTCGTTTGACGATCAGGTCACTCGGTGCCCGGCACCGGCGGCTCGAGGTCGCCGACCAGTCCCTCGTTCACTTCGTCCAAGCCGCGCCCGACATGGCTGCGCGAACGGCTGTAGAGGAAGTAGACGAGCAGGCCGATTCCGCCCCAGATCGGCAGAACGAGGATCGCGAGCCACGGCAGCGACACATACAGCCCGATACAGCCGACGATCGCGAGCGGCGCGATGATCCACACCGCCGGCGTACGGAACGGCCGCTTGCGCGACGGATCCTTCAACCGCAGCACCATCACCGAGATCGCCACCATCATGAAGGCGAACAGCGTGCCGGAGTTGGAATAATCGGCGAGTCTGCCGACCGGCAGGATCGCCGCCGCGATGGTCACCATGACGCCGGTGACTGCGGTCACGACGTGCGGCGTCTTGTAGCGCGGATGGACGCTGGCGAGCTTCGCCGGCAACAGGCCGTCACGCGCCATCACGAAGAAGACGCGGGTCTGGCCGAACATCATCATCAGCACGACCGATGGCAGCGCGAGCACCGCGGCAAGGCCGACCAGCCGGCCGATCGAATGCCAGCCGATCGTGTCGAGGACATGGACCAGCGCTTCCTTGGAGCAGACCAGAGGCTCGACCGCTCCGCCGCCGACGATCGACGCGCAACGCCCGGCCATTTCGGCCGACCCCGGTGCCAGCACCGCGCCGGTCAGCGACGTAACCGGCTGTGCGCCCATCGCACCGATCGCGCCGCTGGCGACCAGAATGTAGAAGAGAGTACAGATGCCGAGACTGGCGATCAGGCCGATCGGCACGTTGCGTTGCGGGTTCTTGGTTTCCTCGGCCGCGGTCGAAACCGCGTCGAAGCCGACATAAGCGAAGAAGATCGAGGCCGCGGCGCCAAGCACGCCGGTCGCGCCGGTCGGCGCGAAGGGAGTGAAATTCTCGGCCTTGAGGACCGGGATGGTCAGCATGACGAAGGCGGTCAGGGCGAGGATCTTGATCGCGACGAGCACCGCGTTGACGCGTGCGCTCTCGGTCGTGCCGAGGATCAGCAGGCCGGTGACCAGCACCGAGATGATCACCGCCGGCAGGTTGAAATAACCGCCGACCTGAGTCGCGGTGATGAGATCGGGTGTCACCGTCGCGCCAAAGGCGATCTGGACCTTCGCCATCAGCGCGTCGCCGTTACTGATGACGGCGGGTACGTCGAGCCCCAATCCCCTGAGCAACCCGACCGCATGGTTGGACCAGCCGACCGCGACCGCGCTGGCGCCCACCGCATATTCGAGGATCAATGCCCAGCCGACCATCCAGGCGAGCACTTCGCCGGTGACGGCATAGGTATAGGTGTAAGCGGATCCGGACACCGGCACCATCGAGGCGAGTTCCGAATAACACAGCGCCGCGACCGCGCAGACGAAGCCGGCGATCATGAAACTGATCAGCATGCCCGGGCCGGCTTTTTGCGCGGCCTCCGACGTCAACACGAAGATACCGGTGCCGATGACGGCGCCGACGCCCAGCATGGTCAGCTGGAACGCACCGAGCGACCGGTGCAAGCCTTTCTTCTCGGCTGTCGCGAGAATGGCGTCGAGTGATTTTACACGCCCGAATATCATCAACAAATCCCCTGAAGATCATAATGCCGGCGTTGGCCGCCGTGCGAAGCGCCGGAGCCTAGTGGCAAAACCGCCTCGTGCAATCCCCTATCGCGCGCCCTTATCGGGCAAGCATCGGACCAAGCGGTTTTCCGGCAAAGACATGGACATGGAGGTGCGGCACTTCCTGGCCCGATTCGGTTCCCGTATTGGCGAGCAGCCGATATCCCGGCGCGACCAGCCCGGCACTGCGCGCCACTTCGCCCACCGCGCGCACGAAGCCGGCGATTTCGCTGTCCGACCCGCGCGCGCTGAAATCGTCCCATGAGACATAGGCGCCGCGCGGGATTACCAGGATGTGCGTCGGCGCCTGTGGATTGATGTCGAGAAAGGCGATCGCATGCTCGTCCTCATAGACGCGCTTCGACGGGATTTCGCCGCGCAGGATCTTCGCGAAGATATTCTGGTCGTCATAGGGTTTGGTGGCATCGATCGGCATATCTATCCTTTCGGTCCGCATATCGTTGTTATCCGAAAAACCGTTCGTTCTCAGCCCCTGTTGGGCACGAACAGGTTATTTCGGCCGCGCCGCTTTCTCGTCGATACCCGACACACCCTCGCGCCGGATCATCTCGGCACGGATGTCGTCAAGGCCGAGGCCGGCATCGGCGAGCAGCACGAGCAGATGGAACATCAGGTCGGTCGCCTCGCCGATCAGTTCGGCGCGGTCGTCGCGCATCGCCGCGATGACGGTCTCGACCGCTTCCTCGCCAAGTTTCTGCGCGATCTTCGCGCGCCCCTTGGCGAACAGGCTTGCGGTATAGGAGGTCGCCGGGTCGGCGCCGCGGCGGTCGCGGATCACGGTTTCGAGTGTGGTCAGGAAATCTTCGGCCATGCGCGCTGGCTGGCGCAGCCTGGCCTTCAGGTCAATCCTTTGGACGCCTGGCGAACCGCGCGCGCATCGCACGGCGCACGAGATAGACGCCGATCGCGGCCATCACGAACAGCGCGATGTCGGACAGTTCCGGCCCGGTGCGGATCTTCGGCACGCCGGTATGGGCGGCAAAGGCCGGGGTGGTGATCAGGAGAAGGAGCAGGAATCGCATGCCGGGAGGTGTAGGAGCGAGCGGTTAAATTACTCGTACCTTCCTTCGTTCGTTTCGCTCGAAACGAACGGCCGGTTAAGCGCTGCTACGCCGTCACCGGCCGCCGCACCGGCACGCCCGCGGCCGCCAGCGCGGCATGGGCGTCGGCAATGCTTGCTTCGCCGAAATGGAAGATCGAGGCGGCCAGCACTGCGCTGGCATGACCCTCGCACACTCCGGCGACCAGATCGGCAAGCGACCCGACCCCGCCCGAGGCGACGACCGGCACCGCGACCTGGTCGGCGATGGTGCGGATCAGGTCGAGGTCGTAACCATCGCGCGTGCCGTCACGGTCCATCGACGTGACCAGCAGTTCACCCGCGCCGAGCCGCACCAGGTTGAGCGCATGGGCGACCGCGTCGATGCCTGTCGCGCGCCTGCCGCCATGGGTGAACACTTCCCATCCATCCGCGACGCGGCGCGCATCGACCGAGGCGACGACGCATTGGCTGCCGAAGCGGTCGGCCATGTCGGCGACCAGTTCGGGCCGCGCGACGGCGGCCGAATTAACCGCGACCTTGTCCGCGCCGGCGAGCAACAGCGCGCGCGCATCGTCCGGAGTGCGCACACCGCCGCCGACGGTCAACGGCATGAAACACACCTCGGCGGTGCGCCGCACCACGTCGAGAATCGTGCCGCGCGCTTCATGCGTTGCGGTGATGTCGAGGAAGCAAAGCTCGTCGGCACCCGCCGCGTCATAGGCGCGCGCCTGTTCGACCGGATCGCCGGCATCGCGCAGGTCGACGAAATTGACACCCTTGACCACGCGGCCATCGGCCACGTCGAGACACGGGATCACGCGCGCGCGGAGAGTCATGACTTAAAGCCCTCTCCCGTCCGGGGAGAGGGTTGGGAGAGGGGCAGGCCGCGTCTGCGG
Organism: Sphingomonas sp. So64.6b; assembly: GCF_014171475.1. NCBI lineage: Bacteria > Pseudomonadati > Pseudomonadota > Alphaproteobacteria > Sphingomonadales > Sphingomonadaceae > Sphingomonas > Sphingomonas sp. So64.6b. The sequence continues at coordinate 3,033,351 of NZ_CP048817.1, read as the reverse complement.
CCTAAAAGAAGAATCGCCCTCTCCCAGCTACGACTAGGCCCGCGTGAAGGACGCGGACCAAGTCTGCGCAACCCTCTCCCTGGCCGGGAGAGGGCAAGATCAACACCCCTCACGCCGCCGCCGCCACGCTCAGCGCCGCGGCCAGATCGAGCCGCCCATCATATAATGCCCGTCCGGTGATCACGCCCTCGATCCCGTCGCGCGCATGCAACGCCAGCACATGGATCTCGGCGATGCCCTTCACGCCGCCGCTGGCGATCACCGGGATGCGCACCGCGCGCGCCAGGTCGACCGTCGCCTGCACGTTGCACCCCTTCAGCATGCCGTCGCGTCCGACATCGGTGAACAGCAAGGCGGCAACGCCGGCATCCTCGAACCGGCGCGCCATATCGACCACTTCGATGGTCGAGACATCGGCCCAGCCGCGCGTCGCGACCATGCCATCCTTGGCATCGACCGCGACGACGATGCCGCCGGGAAAATCATTCGCCGCTTCGCGCACCAGGTCCGGATTCTCCAGCGCGGCGGTGCCGATCACGACGCGCGAGACGCCGAGGTCGAACCATTTCTCGATCGACTCGCGATTGCGAATGCCGCCGCCGAGCTGCACATGGCCGGGGAATTGCGCGACGATCGCCGCCACCGCTTCGCCATTGACCGAAGCGCCGGCAAAGGCGCCATCGAGATCGACGACATGAAGATAATCCGCGCCCTGTTCGGCAAAGATCATCGCCTGCGCCGCGGGATCGTCACCATAGACCGTCGCACGATCCATATCGCCCTCGGCCAGGCGCACGACCTGTCCCGCTTTGAGGTCGATCGCGGGGAAGACGATGAGGGTCATGGCCGCCACTCCAGGAAGCGCGAGAGGAACGCCAGACCATAGGCCTGGCTCTTTTCGGGATGGAACTGCACGCCGATCATATTGTCGCGGCCGATCGCGGCGGTGACCGGGCCGCCATGGCCGGTCGTCGCCAGCACATCGGCGCCCTCGAACGCATAGCTGTGCAGGAAATAAGCTTCGCCCGCTTCGATCAGCGCGTGGGGCCGGCCGGGCACGACATCGTTCCAGCCCATATGCGGCACCTTGGCAGCGGGATCGGTGGGGGTCAGATGGCTGACGCTGCCATCGATCCAGCCGAGCCCTTGGTGTGTGCCGCGTTCTTCGCCGGTTGCGGCCATCAATTGCATGCCGACGCAGATGCCGAGGAACGGGACGCCGTCACCACGTACGCGCGCCTCGATCGCATCGACCATGCCGGGCACCGCGCGCAACGCAGCCGCACAGGCGCCGAACGCGCCCACGCCGGGCAGGACGATGCGGTCGGCCTTTGCCACCAGCGCCGCATCGGCAGTGATCGCGATTCCCGTCGCGCCGGCCGCCTTCAGCGCATTGGCGACGGAGTGGAGGTTGCCCGCGCCATAGTCGATCAGCGCGATGCTCATATCAGCAGGGCGGCAAATCGATCCGCTGCCATGCTCGCACCGAACTCGATCACCTCGGCTTCGGCCATGCCCGACATGACGAAGGGATCGGTCGCGACGAGCGCTTCTACATCGCGCTGATGCCCGCGCGACAGGATGACGCCGCCGGTGCGCGGCGCGCGGCGCCCGGATACGATGAAGATGCCCTCGGCATAGCCTTTTTCGAGCCATGCCACATGCGCTTTCATGTGCGCATCGACCTGATCGAGCGGCGCCCGATAGCGCAACAGGATCATGCACAGCGGCGCGTCGGGCCGTGCGACCACCTTACAATATCCCCTTGGTGCTGGGGATCGCATCGGCCTTGCGTGTGTCGATCTCGACCGCGGTGCGCAGCGCGCGCGCCAGCCCCTTGAAAGCGGCTTCGGCGATATGGTGGTTGTTCTGCCCGTACAGCGTCTCGACATGCAGCGTGATGCCGGCCGCCTGCGAAAAGCTGTGGAACCAGTGTTCGAACATCTCGGTGTCCATCTCGCCGAGCTTTTTCTGGCTGAATTCGGTCTTCCACACCAGAAACGGCCGGCCGGATATGTCGAGCGCGACGCGGGTCAGCGTCTCGTCCATCGGTGACAGCGCGTCGCCGTAACGGCGGATGCCGCGCTTGTCGCCAAGCGCCTTGGCGATCGCCTCGCCGATCGCGATGCCGGTATCCTCGACCGTATGGTGCTGGTCGATATGCAGGTCGCCGACCGTCTTCACGTCGAGATCGATCAGCGAATGGCGCGACAGCTGCTCGAGCATGTGATCGAAAAAGCCGATCCCGGTCGATATGGTGTAGACGCCGGTGCCGTCGAGATTGACGGTGACGTCGATACTGGTCTCGCTGGTCGAGCGGCTGATCGTGGCGGTGCGCATCATGGCGTTCCCCATAACGCGGCGCGCCGCGCATGCAATCTTGACCGCACAATCTTGACGGGCGTCCAAAGCCCGCTACCCAAGGGTGCATGAGTGATGGATTGCCCGACAGCCTGATTCCCTATGACGAAATCGTCCAGGAGGCGTTGCGTGCCGTGGTCGGGCGCGTGCTCGGTTCGGTCGCGGCCAATGGCGGTCTGCCCGGCGACCATCATTTCTATATCACCTTCAAGACTCAGGCCGCCGGCGTCGATATCCCGCAGCGCCTGATCGAGCGTTTCCCCGACGAGATGACCATCGTGATGCAGAATCGCTATTGGGACCTGATCGTCGACGATGAGCGCTTCTCGGTCGGGCTGAGCTTCAACCAGGTGCCCTCGAAACTGGTCATCCCCTATGCGGCGGTGACGGGTTTCCACGACCCTTCGGTCAATTTCGAACTCCGCTTCCAGGCGCAGGATGGCCCAGATGGCCCAGATCCGCATGACGAGGCGGAGAATGACGGCCCGACCGTCATGCCGGTCGAGGACGGGTCGAACGTCGTCGCGGTGGATTTCAAGCGCAAGAAGTAGGAAGAATATCTCCCTACCGTTCGTGCTGAGCTTGTCGAAGCACCGTTCTTCCTTACTTCCGTTTCAGAAAAAAGCGGCCCTTCGACATGCTCAGGGCGAACGGAGGTTTATTTGTCTCAGGAAATGCGCACCGAAACCGACTCGCTCGGCCCCGTCGAAGTCCCTGCCAACGCCTATTGGGGCGCGCAGACTCAGCGTTCGATCGAGAATTTTCCGTTCGGCGCGCAGGAACGCATGCCGATCGGCATCATCCACGCGCTCGCGCTGGTCAAACAGGCGGCGGCGCGGGTCAATCGCGCGTACGGCCTGGATGCGAAGATCGCGGACGCGATCGAGGCCGCCGCCGCCGAAATCGTCAGCGGTGAATTCGACGATCAATTCCCGCTGGTCATCTGGCAGACCGGCTCGGGCACGCAAAGTAACATGAACGTCAACGAAGTGATCGCCGGACGCGCCAATGAGGTGATGACGGGCACGCGGGGCGGCAAAACGCCGGTCCACCCCAATGATCACGTCAATATGAGCCAGTCGTCCAACGACAGTTTCCCGACCGCGCTGCACATCGCGGCGGCGATGGCGGTGCGCGACCGGCTGTTCCCCGCGCTGGAGCGGCTGCGGGCGTCGCTGCAATCCAAGGCGGACGCCTGGGCCGATATCGTCAAGATCGGGCGCACCCATTTGCAAGACGCGACGCCGCTGACTTTGGGCCAGGAATTCTCCGGCTATGCCAATCAGGTCTATCGCTGCGGCAAGCGTATCGATGGCGGGCTGATGAACGGCGTCGGCCGCCTCGCACAAGGTGGGACGGCGGTCGGCACCGGGCTGAACGCGCCGGAGAATTTCGCCGGTGAATTCTGCGCGGCGTTGGTCGGCATCACCGGCCAGCCTTTCGTGCCGGCGGAGAACGCGTTCGAGGCGCTCGCCTCGAACGATCCGCTGGTCCATCTCTCTGGCACGCTCAACACGCTTGCGGTGGCGCTGACCAAGATCGCCAACGACATCCGGTTGCTCGGCTCGGGGCCGCGCTCCGGTCTCGGCGAACTCGACTTGCCCGCGAACGAGCCCGGCAGTTCGATCATGCCGGGCAAGGTCAACCCGACCCAGTGCGAGATGCTGACCATGGTTGCGGGACAGGTGATCGGCAATCATGTCGCGATCACCATCGGTGGTCTGCAGGGGCATCTCGAACTCAATGTGTTCAAGCCGCTGATCGGCGCCAATGTGCTGCGCTCGATCGACTTGCTCAGCGTCGGCATGGAGAGTTTCGCCGAACGCTGCGTCGATGGGCTCGAACCCAATCGCGGGCGGATCGCCGAACTGGTCGACCGCTCGCTGATGCTGGTCACTGCGCTTGCGCCGGAGATCGGTTACGACAATGCGGCGAAGATCGCCAAGCACGCCCATACCGAGGGACTGACGCTGAAAGAGGCCGGGCTGGCGCTGGGCCTGGTCGATGCGAAGACTTTCGACCGCCTGGTGCGGCCGGAAGAAATGGTGTGACCTAAACTCCTCCCCCTGCGGGGGAGGAGCGATGGAACTCCCCGCTCCGTCAAACGCTTAGCCCGGCGAACCACGGAGACAATCACATGGGTGCAACGACCATTGGCGCGCTGATCGGCGGCGCGATCGATTCGATGAGCGGCGATGATGGCGCGGCGGATGGCGCGATCTACGGCGCGATCACCGCGAATGTGCTGAAGGTCGTGGTGCCGCTCGCGGTGACCTATGCGGTCGGCTGGGCGGTGCTGCGTGGTGCCGCCGAATTGAAGGAAAGGGCGTTCGGCCCATCGGAGAAAACGGCATGATCCGCGGACTAATCGGCGCGCTGCTTGGCGCGGAAATCGACCGGCGCGACGGGCAGGGCGGGTTGAAAGGTGCGGCGATCGGCCTAGTCGCCAGTCGCGTGATCACCCGGCTCGGTCCGATCGGGCTGGCGCTGGGCGGCGCCTATGTCGCGAAAAAGGCCTATGACCGGCGCAAGGCGAGCAAGACAGGCTGACCTCAGCCGGCGGATTGCCAGGCGCGCACGGCATCGCTCGGCGCGACCAGCATCCACACATTGAGCGTCAGATTGTCGCGAATCACCCATAGCGCGAGCAGTTCGAGCGCGATCGCCACCGCGACGCTGCCCCACCAGGGCAATTTCCGCGCAATCAGGAACCCGAATGCCATGAAGGCGATATCGGATGCGGAATTGAGCACGCTGTCGCCGGTATAACCGATCGCGATCGTCGCGGCGCGGTAGCGGTCGATGATTACGGGCGAGTTTTCGAGGATTTCCCAGCCGGATTCGATCAGCACCGCCAGCGCCAGGCGCATGCCGACCGGCCGCTTGCGCAACGCCAGCCAGGTCAGGCCGTAGAAGATCAGCCCATGGATGAAATGACTGAGCGAATACCAGTCGCTCAATTGCTGGCTGTTCTCGGGCGAATTGATCTGGCCATGCCAAAACCTGATCGTGCCGCAGGCGCAGACCGGCGTGCGCCCCATCGCGAGCAGGATCAGAACCGCCGCCAGCGCGATCAGCGCTGCGATGATCAACCAGCTTTTGTCGCGATCCCATCGCGCGTGACTTGACGCATTCCCCATTGCGCCGCCATTAGCGCCCATGCCGTCCTCCGCAAAGCCATTCGAGTCCGCCGACGACCCGCACGGGTTCAAGCGTCGCGGCGTGCTGTTCGTCCTGTCTTCGCCATCGGGCGCGGGCAAATCGACCATCGCGCGAAAGCTGCTCGCCGACGAACCCGAACTGAGCATGTCGGTGTCCTACACCACGCGCCCGCCGCGCCCGGGTGAAGTCGATGGCGTGGATTATCACTTCGTCGATCTCGAAACCTTTCGCGAAATGGCGGCGAACCATGAATTCCTCGAATGGGCGCATGTCTTCGACCATCGCTACGGCACGCCCAAGGCGCAGGTCTGGCACGTGCTCGAGGAAGGGCGCGACATATTGTTCGACATCGACTGGCAGGGTGCGCAGCAGCTTCACCAGCTCGCCGGCGGCGACGTGGTTCGTGTCTTCATCCTGCCCCCGTCGATGCCGATCCTGCGCGACCGGCTGGAAAAGCGCGCGACCGATTCGATGGACGTGATCAACGCCCGCATGGCGCGCGCCGCCAATGAAGTCAGCCATTGGGACGGTTACGACTATGTCCTGGTCAATGACGATGTCGAACAATGCTTCGAATGCGTGAAGACCATCCTTGCGGCGGAGAAGCTCAAACGCTCGCGCCAGACCGGGATCATCGGCTTCATCCGCAAACTGCTGCGCTGACAGCGTCCCTCTCCGGCTGGGAGAGGGGCACCAGTTTAGCGGCAGTGTTTTGTACCTGTGATCGGGCCAATCGCGCGCTGTCTCCACCCCACATCGCCGTCGCGAAAGAGCCGCGCAATCATTATCATCACCAACGCTTGACTCCGTACCATGGTACGGAGCGTATAGGGGCTGGGAGCGACAAGGCACGCTTCCGGAGACTTGAAATGACCAGCCCCGATACCCGTCGATCCATTCTTTATCGTATGGTGATGAAGGACCATGTCTGTCCGTTCGGCCTGAAGGCGAAGGATTTGCTCACGCGTCAGGGCTATCACGTGGACGATCGCTGGCTTACGACCCGCGCGCAGACCGATGCGTTCAAGGCCGAGCATGGTGTCGCGACGACGCCGCAGACCTTTATCGATGGCCAACGGATCGGCGGCTATGACGATCTGCGCCGTTTCTTTGGCAAAAGCGTGCGCGATCCGGAGGCGACGCTCTACCGACCGGTGATCGCGCTGTTCGCGATGACCGCGTTGATGGCGCTGGCCGTGAGTTATACGGTGTTCGGCACGCCGTTCACCGTCCGCGCGGGCGAATGGTTCATCGCGCTCAGCATGTGCGTGCTGGCGATGCTGAAGCTGCAGAATGTCGAGAGCTTTTCCAGCATGTTCCTGAACTATGACCTGCTCGCCAGGCGCTGGGTGCCGTACGGCTATATCTATCCCTATGCGGAAGGATTGGCCGGCGTGCTGATGCTGTCGGGCGCGCTGATGTGGCTGTCGGTGCCGATCGCGCTGGTGATCGGCGGGATCGGTGCGGTGTCGGTAATCAAGGCGGTCTATATCGATAAGCGCGATATCAAATGCGCCTGTGTGGGCGGCGACAGTAAAGTGCCGCTCGGTTTTGTGTCGCTGACCGAGAATGTGATGATGGTCGCGATGGCGCTGTGGATGATGATCGCACCGATGCCGATGAGATGAATGGCGGCTGCAAAGCGCATTCTGCATCGGTTCACGGCGGGTGGCGCAAATGTGTCGACAAGCTGCACGACCCGACGCCCGTACCGGACGTCATCGGGGCTGCTCCTGGAGTAGAAGCCATGACGACCGTGTTCACCAAAGCAACGCTTGCCCTCGCGCTCGGCGCAACGGCACTGACCGCCGCCGCACCTGCCGAAGCACAGCGTTATGGCGGCCGTCATCGCGGCAACGACAATGGCGGCATCGCGATCATCGCCGGGATCGCCGGCCTGGCGATCGGCGCTGCGATCGCATCGAGCGCAAACGACCGCCGTCGCGGCCATCATCGCGGTTATCGCCAGAACGGCTATCGCGAAACCTATGTCGACGATGGTTACAGTGATTATCGTGACGACCGGGGCTATGACGATCGCCGCGCCTATGATCGCGACAATGGTTATAACGGCTATGACCGCCGCGATGGTTACGGCCAGCGCGGTTATGGAAGCTGCCATGTCGAGACCCGCTGGGACGACTATTCCGGACAGCGCACCGCGGTTCGCGTCTGCAACTGACCGGTTCGAAACGGCGCGAAGGCATGGCTTTCGCGCCGTTTTGCCGTCCCATCCTACCTGCCTGATCCCACGTCATATCCGCGAACGCGGGTATCCCGCTTCTCCTTCCAGTGCGGGGCAAGGCAGCGGGACCCCCGCCTTCGCGGGAGTGACAAGCCAGAGTCAACCGACCCTAAGCAATCAGCTCCAGGAACCGCACCCCGGCATCGAAATCACGCCGCCGCGATTTGAGCGCGGCAAGCGACAGGTCGTCGCGGCCCCATTGTTCGGCCTGCCAATCCTCGTCGAGTTCGATCGCGCGCCATATGTCCCCGGCGCTCGCGGCATCCTCGATCAGCGCGAGGCCGGCGATTAGCGAGCCGCCGATCGTCACGATCGGCGCCAGTCCGGCCAGTTCCCATGGCGTTCGTGCCGTGATCGCGTCGCTCAGGCGGGTGATGGTCAGCGGCGGCTGCGCGCGGTGCATGATCCCCATGACCAGCTCGAAATGCACGTCGTAACGCGTGCGCGCCCAGTCGAGCAGCGGATCCCATAACAGCGCCTGGCGCTCGACCAGCGCCGGCGGATCCTCCGCACGGTAACAAAGCAGGTCGCTTTCGGCGAACACGGCGAGGCCGGCGGCGAAACTCCCCGGGTCGGCGCCGATGCGTTCGATCGCGGCATTGGCCAGCCCGGTCAGCGGCATCGTGCGCGGATCGATCTCGCCGCTCACCGCGCGCCATTCATCGGCCACCGCTTCGGCCAGAGGCGTGAATGGAATGGCGAGCGGCGCGCGGCCGGGCGTGCGCACCGGCTTGCCGTCGAGTGTGACGACGCCGTCTGCGTCGGTCGCCACATCGGTCCAGAAGCGCTTCATACCCGGCTCAATCCTGGGGCGGGCTGCGCCAGCGGCGGGCGAGCGCGCGCGGCACGATTGCGACCATCAGCAGCGCCGACAGCACGATCGCGGTGCCGAGGATCTTCTGTTCGAGGATCTGCGCCCGGCCGATCAGCACCAGCCCGAGCAGCGCGCCGGCGACCCCGGCGATGCGCGACCCGGCGATCAGGAAATAACGGTTGCGGGCGGTGGTTTCCGGATCGGTCATTGCGGTGCCTTGCACGGGTTGGATGATCACACTTGCCGTTCGTTTCGAGCGAAGTCGAGAAACCTTGGCGCGGCGTTTATACCAGATTTCGCTATGTGCGACCCAATACTACCGTTCGCCCTGAGCCTGTCGAAGGGCTCGTACCCCCAAAGCACGGTGGTGTGTGAGGATGGCGGTGCTTCGACAAGCTCAGCACGAACGGTTTTTGGCAATCGAAGGGCCCGGACGAACGGGAAGATCAGGCCTTTATCGTTTCCATATGTCCCGGCAAATCCGCGACATCCTTGGCAATCGCATGCGCGCCGGCCGCGATCAGTTCGTCGACCGGATGATAGCCCCATGCCACGCCCAGCGCACGGACATTGCCGGCCCGCGCCATCAGCATGTCATAACTCGTATCGCCGATCATCACCGTCGTTTCGGGCGAGGCGCCGGCTTCGCGGATCGCGGTTTCGATCATCGACGGATGCGGTTTGGACGGGTGGCGATCGGCGGTCTGCAGCGTCACGAAGCGCGCCTTGATACCATGTTCGTCAAGCACGCGGATCAGGCCGCGATCGGACTTGCCGGTCGCCACGCCGAACACCCAGCCCGATGCCGCCAGCGCATCGAGCGCCGCGATCATGCCGCCGAACAAGGGCTCGTCGGTCAGCGCGCCGGCGGTGCGCAAGCGCAGGAAGGTGACACGGTAATCCTCCGCCAACGCACGGTGTTGCGCGTCCTCGGCATGGGGCAGCAGGCTGCGCATCACTTCGACCAGGCTCAACCCGACGACGCGGCGAATGTCGTTCCGGCCGGGCGGATCGAGCCGGTGGAGCATAAACGCTTCTTCCATCGCCTGGCAGATATTGGCCTGGCTATCGACCAGCGTGCCATCGCAATCGAACAAGGCGAGGCGGTTCATTGCGGGATTTCGCGCGCGAGGTCGGCATGGCCACTGCGCATCAGGCCGGCGACGACGCCGGCGCGGTCCGCGGCGGACTTGTTCTGGCTCAGCTTGCGCGTGCCGCGAATCCCGTCAATCTCGACCTCGAAGGCGATGATCGCACGCAGCATCGCGCGAAAGCGATCCTCATCCATCTTCGCGCGCGTCCACGGGTTCTCCGGAATCACGCGCGGCTCATGGATTGCGGCGAGCCGGTCAAGCTGTTCGACCAGCGCGTCATCGTCGCACGCACGCGCCACGCCGTCGATCTCGACCGCCGTATAATCCCATGTCGGCACCTGCTGTCCGGGCGCGACGTACCAGTTGGGCGTGATATACCCTTGCGCGCCGGCAATGCTGAGCAGCACGCGCGCACCATCGAGATGCGGCGTCGCGCGATTGGCGCGTGCGACATGGAAGCGCAGCCGCCGCTCACCGACCGTGACGACCGGCGCGTGAACCACCAGTGGCAGGTCCGGCGTGGTCACAAAGATATGCGCGAAGCCAATCCCGACCGCCCAGTCGAGCATCCCGGCCTCATCGCCGGGGCGGAATACGGGATTGGGATGCATTGGTTACCGGGCTCAGCGCGCGGGTCGCGTCGGACGCGCGGGGCGGGCGGGGGCCTCGCTGCGCTCGCCGCGCCGCCGCCGTTCACCCTTGCGATCCTTGCGCATATTCTTGGCGTGCTGCTTCGCCTGTTGTTTCTTCACCGCCTTGCTCGGCGGTGGCGGCGTGTCGAGCGGCATCATGTTGCCAAGCATCTCGTCGAACCCGAGATGTTTCAAGCTCTCGGCGAAATGCGCCGGCAGCTCGGCCTGGATTTCGATCTCGCCGCCATCGGGATGGTCGATCTTGATGCGCCGCGAATGGAGATGCATCTTCCGACTGATCGCGCCGGTCAGGAACGCGGCCTGTCCGCCATATTTGCCGTCGCCGACGATCGGATGGCCGATCGCCGAAAGATGCACGCGAAGCTGGTGCGTGCGCCCGGTATAGGGAATCAGCTCGAGCCAGGCGGTGTTGTTGCCGGCATGCTCGATCACCCGGTAGCGGGTGCGCGCCGGGCTGCCTTCGGCTTCGTCGACATGCATCTTCTCGCCGCCGCTGCCTGGTTGCTTGGCGATCGGCAGTTCGATCATGCCGTCATCGATCGCCGGCACGCCGACGACCAGCGCCCAATAGACCTTCTTGGCGCTGCGCGAGGAGAAGGATTTGGCGAAGAACGCCGCCGCGCGCGTGGTGCGCGCGATCAGCAAGGCGCCCGACGTATCCTTGTCGAGCCGATGGACCAGCTTGGGCCGGCTCTCGCCATCGAACTGCAGCCCGTCGAGCAGGCCATCGACATGCTCGTGCGTCTTGGTCCCGCCCTGCGTGGCGAGGCCGGGCGGCTTGTTGAGCACGATCGCCTGCTTGTCGCGGTGGATCACCATCTCGCGGATATAGTCGGTCTGTTCGTCGCTCAGCGGCGGGCGCTCGCGCTTCTTCGGCGCATCCTCGCGCACCGGTTCGGCCGGCGGTACGCGGATCGTCTGGCCGGTGGCGATGCGATCGCCCGGCGTCGCGCGCGCGCCATCGATGCGCAATTGCCCGGTGCGCGCCCATTTGGCGACGGTGGTGAAGCTGGTGTCGGGCAAATGTCGCTTGAACCAGCGATCGAGCCGGATGCCGTCATCGTCGAGACCGACATTGAACTGGCGGACATTATCCTCTCCGCCCTTGGCGGGCTTCGGGGCTTTCGGGGAATCGCTCATGCTACTACTCTTGTCAGTGCGAGGCCGGCGAACAATGCGGCGATCGATCCGATCACCGACGCCAGCACATAGATAATGGCCATCGACAGCTCGCCGCGCTGAAGCATCAGCACCGTGTCGAGCGAAAAGGCCGAGAACGTGGTGAACCCGCCAAGCACGCCGACCGCAAGCAGCAGCCGCCAATTCTCACCCGATACGGCCCCTCCTATCCCCGATGCACGCGCGAGCGCGCCAACCAGCGCGCCCATCAGGAACCCGCCGATCAAATTCACCGCAAGCGTGCCCCACGGATAGGACGGCCCGAACCAGGCGAGCGTCGCGCGCCCGGTGAGAAAACGCGCGCCCGAACCGATCGCGCCGCCGGCCATGACTAGAAGAAGGGAATTCATGGCGCTGCGTTAGCGCGGATGGCGGGGAAAGAGAACCTTCGTGCGTCCGCCCGTCACCCCGGACTTGTCACGTGACTACACCGTGGAGCCAAGTACGGGACTTTGCTGGAGGGAGTAATCACCAACCCGACACCCCGACTTGTTTGGTTTGCGAACCGTCAGCCCGTTCAGCGCCCGTTATTCGCCACAAGATCCACGTCGGTGCCACCATCGCCACGCTTGGTCAGGAACAAGGCGAACGCGCCATCGTCGCGGTCGCGCGTACCGCCAAGGACGTGTTCGGCGCCGTCCGCCTCATGCTCGGCCGAATAACCGGCATTGGTGGTGCGCGTATAATACCAGTCGAGCACGCTCTGCAGCGAGGCCGATGTGGCGAAGCTGACCGCGCGCAATGCGCAGCCCCCGCCCTCGGCACCGGCCGCTTCGCTGACCCGCGCATCGGGATAAAGCGGCAGGTCGGCGGGCAAACGCTGCACCCAGCGTGTCGAATAGCGCATCTTGCTGGCACAATCGGCGGTCCGCGGATCCTTTTGCCGCGCGGCGAGCGCGCCGAGCGTCAGCGATTCGCGCGCCGCGTCGCACTGCGCGCAGCCGCCGGCTTTCGGCGCGGGGGTGGATTTCACCGCTTCGCTTGTTCCGGCGCCCGCGCCGGCACGGGCCCCGCCAGCGATTCCGTCGGCGGGCACCGCACCCGAATAGGGCTGGGCAGGGGGACGGACGGCGTCGTTATTGGCCTGCGAGGCGAGCGTCGGATCGACCATGATCTGGTCCTGCAATGCGCTCATCAAGGCCGGGTCGCGCGTGTTTCCCGCCGAATTGCCGTCGATCAGCTCCTGGTCGAGCGAATCGAGATTGCGCTCGCCCTCGCGCGGCCCGCACGCGGCAAGCGCCACGGGCAGGACCAGAACCATCGCTAAACCAAACCGACTGCGAACCATAAAACGCTCCCGCACAGGCTTAAATCATTGCGCAGAAATGGGTTAAGATAGCGTTGGCGATGAAGTCGCTCGTCGCGAGATCACCTCTTGCGCAGGCGGTGTGCGATCGTCATGTTCGCCTCATGCTGAACATTTTCTCGATCCTCATCGGCCTCCTCGTCCTGCTCCTGACGTTGATCGGCTTCATTCCTTTGCTTGGCTGGCTCAACTGGCTGACCATCCCGATCGGGATCGTCGGCATCGCGCTTGGCGCATTGTCATCGAGCAAGATGGGACGCAACCTCAACATCGTGCTGGTGATCATCTGCGCGATCCGCCTGTTCATCGGCGGCGGCCTGCTCTGATCTTCATTATCGCTGGATTAAAAAAGGCCCGGTGATCGCTCACCGGGCCCTTTCTCATTCTGCTTGATTAAAGCTTAGCGGCAATTGACCTGGCCGCGATCGATCGACCGGCCGAGCAACGCGCCCGCACCGCCGCCAAGCAGCGTACCGATGGTCTTCGACCCGCCATTGGCAATCGAGTTGCCGAGCACGCCACCGGCGATGCCACCGATGATCAGGCCGGTCGTGCCGTCGTTGCGGCGGCAATAATAACGCCCGTTGCTGCCGCGATAGATGCGGTCGTTGCGGCTCAACCGGCGCGGCTGATAATAGCGGCCGTCACGATAATATTGGTCGGCATAATAGGTCCGCTGGCCGCGCTCGTAGCGGTTGTAGTCATAGTTGCGATACTGGCGCCAATCGCGCGTCGCACGGCGGCGATCCTGCCGGGCATCGCGGACATCCTCGCGATATTCCTGGCGCGCTTCGCGCACATCCTTGCGTGAATCGGCATCACGCAGATTCTTGCGATACTCGCGCTGCGCATCGCGTGAGTCCTCGCGGTATTCGCGATTGGCTTCACGTGGGTTGGATTGCGCCATTGCCGGGACGGCGGGCAGGGCGATCGCCGCGATGGCGGCGAGAATTGCGATACGCATAAGCGTTCCTTGGGTCGTGAACAGTGCGGGTTAAACGCGCACCGGCCTGTCGAGGTTGCGTGAACCGAAAACTACAGGCCGTTCACTTCAGCGTCATCTTCTCCCCTCCCTTTATCTTCTCCCCTCCCTTTATGGGAGGGGTCGGGGGAGGGTGCGATCGCGAAGCTATCGCTCGGCGCGAAGCGTCGACCGGGGCATCGAGCCCCGTCCGCCGCTGAACCCTCCCCAACCCCTCCCATAAAGCGAGGGGCTACTAGGAGGCATCACGCATTCAAACTATGCGTCAGCGTGATTTCGGCATTCAGCACCTTCGACACCGGGCAATTCGCCTTGGCATCCGCCGCAATCTCCGCGAATTGATCCGCGTCGATCCCGTCGATCGTCGCCTTCAGGTCCAGCGCCGACTTCGTAATTGAAAACCCGTCACCGTCCTTGTCGAGCGTCACCTTGGCGCTCGTCTCCAGCGTACCCTCGCTGAAACCGGCACGGGCCAGCGCAAAGCTCAGCGCCATGGTGAAGCAGCTGGCATGCGCGGCGGCGATCAATTCCTCGGGATTGGTGCCGGGTTCGTCGCCGAAACGGGTGTTGAAGCCATAGACAGTGTCCGAAAGCACACCCGACTGAGTCGAGACATGGCCTTTGCCGTCCTTGCCGAAGCCCTCATACCGGGCCGATCCGCTGCGTGTCGTCATGGCGTTTGTCCTTTGCAGATACGAAAAAGGGCGCGGCAATCATGCCGCGCCCTCTTAAGTGGTGCTTTAACCGCTTAGCGGCAACGGCGCCTGCTGCCACCGCGATCGATCTCGCGGCCGAGCAGGCCACCGGCGATCGCGCCGCCCAGCGTGCCGACCGTGCGGTCGCCGCGCGTGTCGATCGTGCGACCGACCAATGCGCCACCGACTGCGCCGACGATCAGGCCGGTCGTGCCGTCGGGCTTGCGGCAATGCGTGCGGCCGTCACGACCACGCCATTCGCGATACTGGTAATGCTTCTTCTTCGCTTCCACCTGGCTGGTCGGAAAGACCATGGTGGCCGGAATGACGAGCGATGCGGCGCTAAGCGCCATGATGAAACTACGCATGTGTTTTCTCCCTTATCCTGAATCAATACCGGGTCCGTAACGCTCTGTTTCTAACTGAGGTTGCATGAACCGAAAACAACGACCCGTTCATCTACGGCGATTGTCAGCGATGCAGGCTGGAATCGATCCACGTTATCCACGTTATCCACAACCGCGCACTGTCGTTTTCCTGTTGGCGCGACTCGGATTCGATGACACCTTCATGACTGTAAGCAGGGGATGCGGAAGCGAGAAATCGCAGAAACATCAAGTGCTTATGTCGAAGGAGCGAACAGGTGCCGCAAGGAAACCATTGGCGAATTCGGCGGAATGCAGGTTGAGTGCTCGGTCGAGCAAAGCCGTGAAAGCGGTGGCGGTCGGGAAGAGGCGAGGCAGGTGTTCCAGGCGTCCTTCGATGTCCTTGTGATGGAGATGGGCGTTGGCTGCAGGAAGGCCGGAAGATCGCGCGTTTGTCTTTAGGGATGAACGAGACGGATCCGGAAAGAGAGTGGCCGAGGCGAGAGACAGGGTTTCGATCCTGACTTGAGCTGGCCGCCGAGGCCGGTTTGCCGATGGTCGCAAGATCGTCGCATCCGGCCCCGGTGACCGAACCGCAAAGCCTGTCGCTGTCCGCGGCGAAAGGTGGAGCGGGGCCGCCGAAACCGGACGGCGCGGATTTTCCTTCGGGAAGGTCAAGCGAATCTAGGCGCGGCGACAGGGGGTCGGCAGCAATGCCGGCCCCTATTTGCGTTTGGGGGCAGCAATTTCTCAAGCCCCTCCCTTTCAAGGGAGGGTAGGGAATGGGTGCGCGCGTCTGCGCGCTGAAAAAGACTCGTTGCGTCAGGCCCATAGCGGCGATCGGGGCATCGAGCCCCGGATCGCCGCTGCCCCACCCCCTTGCCCCTCCCCTGAAGGGGAGGGGTTTGATAGAGAGGTGGCCATGCTCCCAGTCGCCACTCACGTCCTGCCCGAATTTGCCCCCTGGTTCGACATCGCCGGTCTCGCCGTGTTCGCCGCATCCGGTGCGCTCGCCGCGGCGAAGCGCGGGCAGACGATGGTCACGCTCGCCTTTTTCGCATTGGTCACCGGGGTCGGCGGCGGCACGGTGCGCGATCTGCTGATCGGTGCCCCGGTGTTCTGGATGCACGACAGCCGCTACGCCGCAGTGTGTCTGCTGGTCGCGTTCGTCATCTGGGTGACGCCGCAGCGCTGGTGGAAGGACGCCGCGCTCGACTGGTTCGACGCGGTCGGGCTCGCCGCCTATGCCGTGTTCGGCGCGGCCAAGGCGATCGGCTATGGCATCCCGCCGATCCCGGCCGCGCTGATGGGCGTGGTCACCGGCTGTGTCGGCGGCATCATCCGGGACGTGCTGGCAGGCGAGCCGTCGATCCTGATGCGGCCCGAACTTTATGTGACGGCGGCGGCGCTGTCTGCGGCGCTATACGTCGGACTGGTCCTGCTCGGCGCCCCGGTCGCCATCGCCGCAACGATCGCGACTGTGGCCGGATTTGCGTTACGAGCGGCCGCGATCCACTTCCGGCTCGCCTTGCCGGCCTATCGCGGGCGGCGCTAGCGCATCGCTGCGATTCGGATCAGCCGCCATACCGGCGAATGGCCGGAAGTGGTGGAAAGCGGTCGTCGTTTCGCCCATGGTTGACCTTAAGGGAGGCAGTCCTTGAGACGGAATTTCCAGTTCGATGGCGTGTCAGTCGTAAAATGGGGTGACATGCTCATCGACCTTCATAATGCTTATGACCTTGAGCTCTTTGGCACGGACCTCAGCGGAAGCGCGGTCGAACTGCGATTCAAGCGAAACGACTACGCCATCAACCCGAATAGTCTACCGTCGACGGTAACCCTCAGTTGTGATGGCAACGTGCGCCTGGCGTTCAACGATCTCTGCGCAATCGCGACGCGCATCGACGACGAAGGTATCGAAATCGCATATTTTGACGAAGAGTGTGACTGGCTATCATTCCTCGACGAACAAATGGCTCAGCGACAGGAGCCGGAAGGCCTTCACCTCAGCTTCATCAACGGGTTCGCTGTTCGCATATTTTGCGACGAGGTCACGTTCACCGTCCAGTGACACTTTCGCGCGGACATCTGCCTTGGGCAGATAGCGACCACATCACTTTACGCCCTTCACATCCCAGCCAACCCTAAACCCGCACCACGCTAACCTCGCCGAACGGCTTGGGTTCGATCGGCGGCATTATCGCGACCCGGCCAGCTTTGCCTTGCCAGCGGCGGCGATCCACTTCCGGCTCGCCCTGCCGGCCTATCGCGGGCGGCGTTAGCGCTGCGCCTGTTTCGATCGAGTCCCCGTCATACCCGCGAACGACCAAAGGTGGTGAATTCTGCACGGGCGGCGGGGCCGCGATCAGTCAGGCCAGCTATGGCGACAATCATGTGTTTTACGGCAGGCCCAGGCAAATCGATGCCAGGTGTCATTTCAAAAGGCGGTCGGCCTCCTTCAGAAATGTCGCGAGCCAAGAATCGTGAGGCTTCGGCACGTCAGAGCCAAGCTGCTTCAAGCCTCCCTTTCGCCGTCCGGCAGCAAATTTTCCGGAGGTCAAGGCACGTCGATTTGCGCCAACAACCCTTTGCGCCCAAGCAATTGGGTCGCGTGAGTCCAACGCGTCTCGCAAGCCCCATTCCGTCCATATCGCGTTAAAATCCGTGAGCGTATTGAAATAGTTTCGGATCATCACCCAAAACACAAAATCGACCATGACATCGGACCAGCCATGCGCTTGGACTATCGCAGGCACGACCCGGCCAGCGAATTGGTATTCATGCTCTCGATCGACAACGCGACCATAAGCTTGCACTGTCGGTAGCGCTTCCGGGTCGATCAGCCCCAACGTCAGGACGGCGCCTGACAGGAAGCCGTGTCCGTTGGTGGTGTTGGAGTAAAGAAATTCGCTTTGAAGCGCGGCGGCGGCGTACTGATCGACCAAGCGGCGCAACGCAGGCCCCAAATTGGCACGGTCACGGGGCAGGCGGTCGAAAAACTCGGCTTCTGATATAAGCTTCCCGGCGCTTTTGAAATTCAGTGCGATCTCATAATCGTCGGCGCGACGAGCAAGATCGGGTGTAATTTCTGCCGTAAGATCGTCTATCGCGCGTGCAATTGCGGCATTTGACCAGTCTGACAGCGGAATATCGATCCGGTTTCCTCGTGGGTCTGGAGGTATAGGAATAGCCTTTGGCGATTCACGCCAATGATCGTCACCTTGCGATATCGCCCTTACAATCTCATCCGATGGCGTGCCATCGACGATGGCGCTGCCGCCCGGCGCCTCCCCACGCGAGCTGAATTCCGCCTGGGCCTTATAATCTCTCAACGGCCGGATCGACGAAGGCTCTACTGCGCATGGCGGTGTCGTGTTGGCAGCTAAGCCTAGCCGCTCAAAATAAAGTCTGGGCGAAATAGTGCCGTCAATCCCTACACGAGAGAGATACCCGTTTGTCGTGACCCAAAATGCTTCACCATCATCTTCCCAGGCTTTGAATTCTGCGCCGGATGTTCCGAGGTTTTCGAAGCTGTTATAAATCCGTCGCCACATCGCGTCGTCAGCTACGAGTTCTTTCGGGAATGAGCTTCTTGATGGTGCCCCAACTCCCGGATTGGAGTTTGTATCAGCCATGACGCTCGCAACGACGTCCCACATTTCGCGCGTCAATTTCAACGCTTCATCGGGTTCGTATTCATGTTGAAAGCCGAATGATCCCCGCATTTCCTCCGGTTTCAACCAAGCGACGACTATCCGCCTGACAAAACGGAGAGGATCTGTTTTCCAGACCTGCCATACAACGCCATAATATCGTTGCCCATCGCCACCCGACCCGTGCCGAAAACCAAATAGCTTGCTCGGATTGCGTCCGACACTTTTTAGGCCAAGTGCGCAAGGATCGGGACGCAGCAAATACTCGCCGTCACTCGACGGCACGACTCTATCCCACGCCGGTCCTGTACTTAAAATCTCGATGACCCTTTCCCCGCTTGCGGGATCGATGGTCGCGACGGAAATTCCTGAGTGATCGGGGCGCTTCAGGTTCCAAATAAATAATCGCCCATCAGGCCATTCGATTGGAACGACCGATGTGAAGCCCGGCAGGCCTGTATGGCTTGCGGCAATTCTTCCAGCGGCGAGGTCTATAACGTGTAGAGTGGTGGACTGATCGGCATCGATAGGATCAAGCACAAACAGACGGCTTCCATCGGCGCTTCCTTTAAGCATTCGAAACTTCTGGCTTTGTCGCGGCAGGGAGATTTCTGCGGTCTTGGTACGCGACGCGACATGGTAGATGCGAAAAATCTGAGTTGGACTACCAATCCACACGTGTTCGTGGCCGCTTCCCCAGCCTAACCCATCTTCTTCCGGCTCGAATGCCCAAACTTCCCCAGCTTCATTCTTCACCTCGAAAATCTCAAGGTCTTCACCGAAGCGCTTTGACGAAATCGAAATCATAGAATGCCCCCAGCCGTGTTTTGGCTACGCGGAAGCCGTTAATTTTTGGAGTGGCATAGCCCGCCGATGACCGGAAGGGGCGCCTAGTCGCCGTTTGTGGGCGGATCGCTCGAACGCTTCTTCTCGATAGCTTCGGCTTCGCGAAGCACCGATAGATCACCTCCGACATAACCTGTTCTGGCCATCACCCAGAAGCGCCACAAAAGGAAAGCCATCCAGGCAAAGGCGAAAATAGAAGCGGGAATCAACCACCATTCCCCGATCAAGGGGACGGCAAACATCGGGATGACCCCCATGAGGTAAATGAGTTTATCGGAGCCCGAGCTTCCGGCCTGCATCCCATCTGCCCAAAGACAAAACGATCGATACGCGCGCACCGGCAACCTCCAAGCGTACGTACCATTGGTATCAGGTGCGGGAACGCCTGCAACCGGGTCTATAACCGCCGCACCAATTTACGGCGTCACCACCCAACCAACCTTAAACCCGCACCACGCCCATTTCGCTGAACGGCTTGGGCTCGATCGGCGGCACGACCGCGTCGTTCAGCTCACATCGCGCGCGCGCGATCCACTTCCGGCTCGCCCTGCCAGCCTATCGCGGCCGGCGTTCGGCGGCAACACTTCCGATCGGGTCGGCGGCGCAGGTAACCGCTTGCCGATCGGAAGGGACAAGCCGCCGTCCGAGGGCGCTATTTCAGCGGCAGAAAGAGTTCCGCGACCGCCTCATGCTCCGGCACTTCCGGGAAGAAGGCGAGGCGCTGGCAATAGATCGGGAAGTCCCTCGCTTCCTCACCACTGGCCGGCAGCCAGTCGCGATAAAGGTAGAGCGCGGCGGGCTCCAGATTGTCGGTGTTGCCGACGACGCGCAGCACCGCACAGCGACCGCCGGGGATCATGCCGGTCTCGATCTTCTCGCCTTTCGCCTCAACCAGCCGATCGGTGCCGACACATAGATCCATCCGGTATTCGACCGGAGGCGTGGTGCGTGGATCGGAATGGAAGACATTGAAGGTCGGACTTGTCTTGGGGGACAGGCCAGCGGCCTTGCGCCACGCGATGAAGCGCTGGATTGTGGCGCCGATCGTCGCCGGGTCGCCCCGATGCTCCATGATCGCCACCGGTGTCGGGGATACATCGCGGATCGTCACGTCGTTGGGGGTAAAAATCTTCTGCATGAGCTTGCTCCTGGCGTTGTCGAGAGGCCCGAAGGCCGCAAGCCACGGCTCCCAATCGGGAGATTTGCGGAACGACGAAGGCGATTGTCCGAACCGTTGCCGAAAGGCGCGGGCGAACGCATCCGGTGCGTCGTAACCGGCATCCATCGCTATATCCGTGACGCTTTGGGCGTCCCTATAGGCCAGCCGGTACGAAGCGCGCTTCATGCGGGCGAGCTGGATATAGCGATGTACGGACAACCCGAAGGTCGCCATGAACTGCCGGTGGAAATGATATTTGGAAAAAGCCGCGACGCCGCTGATCGCTTCCAGGTCCAGATCACGGTCAAGATGCCGGTCTATATGGTCCAGCACTCGCTGCATCCGGGCATGATAGTTTTCAAGCGCCGCCTTCATCGTCCTGTCCTCCGTGGCGACACCAGCTAGGCGCTCACGGATATCACGCGCTCGACCGATCTTGCGGTTTGGCGAGGGTCAACCGGCGCCCGCCAACAACTGCTTACAGGCGCGCCGGATTCGCACCCTAGCCGACGCTAGAGCTTTTCGAGCTTGGTCCTACCAAACGAACAGAAACGGGGAGATTCCACTCAAACCGACGTGCCCTAAACCCGCACCACGCCCACTTCGCTGAACGGCTTTGGTTCGATCGGCGGCACGACCGCGTCGTTCAGCTCGCATTGCCAGAAACCGACATCGATCCATTGGCGGTTCTTGTAACCGACCTCGCGATAGACGCCCGCACGGCGAAAGCCGACCGCTTCATGCAACGAGATCGATCCCTCGTTGGGCAAGGCGATCGCGCCGATCGCCTGGGTGAAGCCTTGCGCGCGCAGCGTGTCGATCAGCGCCTCATAAAGCAGCCGGCCGGCACCTTGGCGCTGCACCGTGCCGGCGACATAGATCGAGGTTTCGACGACATAACGATAAGCCGGGCGGTCACGAAAACGCGTCGCATAGGCATAGGCGATCACCCCGCCATCCTCATCGCCATTGGTCGCGACAATCCACGGGTAAAGCCCCTCGGACGCCGCCATCCGGCCGCGCATCGCGCGCGTGTCGGGGGCTTCGGTCTCGAACGACACGGTGCCGGTGAGCACGTGCGGCGCATAGATTGCGGCGATCGCGGCGGCATCCTCGGGCCGCGCTGCCCTGATCACGATCATTTGGTGAACCTCGCGAGCAAGATGTCCATCAGGCGAAGGTCGTCGCGGCTCGGCGATGCCGGGCCCATGCCGACGCATTCGAGGCAACGCGCCTGGATCGACGACGTCCTGGTCAGCCGCCGCATATCGCCGAGCGCGCGCGCGAGGACCGCCTGGCGGTCGGCGCCGATCCGCGCGAAGACGTCGCCATCGGCTTCGTCCTCATCCTCTCCGCCGCCCCAGTTCGCGACCAGTTTGGACAACCAGCCGGGTTCCTTTTCGAGATAGACCGCATGGACCTTTGCGGGGTCGAGCTTGGCCTGTTTCGCGGCAAAGTCGATCGCATCCTGCAACGTGCCGAAACGATCGACCAGGTGGAGCTGGTGCGCGGTGCCGCCGTCCCATACGCGGCCCTGCGCGATTTCGTCGACGCGCTCGACGCTCATCTTGCGCGCGCCCGCGACGCGGCCGAGGAATTGGCGATAGCCATTCTCGATCCCCGCCTGCAGCACGCGGTCGGTTTCCGGCGTGGTGCCGCCGACGATATCGGGCTGACCCGACATCGGCGTGGTGCGCACCCCGTCCGACGTCACGCCGATCTTGGCCAGCGTGTTCTCGAATGTCGGGATGATCCCGAAAATGCCGATCGATCCGGTGATCGTGGTCGGTTCGGCGAAGATCGTGTCGCCCGCCGTCGCCACCCAGTAACCGCCGCTCGCCGCGACCGAACCCATCGACACGACCACCGGCAGTTTCTGCGCCTTGGCCTCAAGGATCGCGCGGCGGATCGTTTCCGACGCGAGCGCCGATCCACCCGGCGAATCGACCCGCACGACCAGCGCCTTCAGCGATTTCTTGGCGAGCCCGTCGAGCAATGCCTTGGCGATCGTGTCGCCACCGGCGGTACCGGCATTGGCCTTGCCGTCGACGATTTCGCCGGCGACGGTCAGCACGCCGATCGCGTCGCCGCCGCTCGGCAACGGGTTGGCGGCGAGATAATTATCGTATTTGATGGTGCGGAAATTGCCCGCGATCTTGCCCGTATCGGTCCCGGCGATCTCACCCACGCGCTTGTCGAAATCGATCCGCGTGGCGAGCTTGTCGACGATACCGGCGTCGAGATTGGCCTTGGCGATGTCGCCCTGCGCGGCGGTGACCACTGCATCGGGGGTCATCAGCAGCGCGTCGATCTTGGCCTTGGGCCGGGCCTTGGCGATCGCCTGTTTCCACTGGTCGAAGATCACGCCGTACAGCGCCTGGCTTGCTTCTTTCGCCTCGGGCGACTGGTCGCTGCGCGTATAGGGTTCGACGAACGACTTGTATTTGCCGACGCGGTAGATGTGCGCGTTGACGCCGAGCCGGTCGATCAGGCCCTTGTAATAAAGTTGGCTCCCGCCCGGGCCGGTGAACAGCGTGCCACCCATCGGGTTCATCCAGATTTCGCTGGCATTGGCGGCGAGGCGATAGCCGGAATCGGTATAGCCGGTGGCATAAGCGAGCACTGGCTTCTTGCTGTCGCGCACGCGGCGGACCGCGTCGGCGACTTCGTTCAGCGCGGCGGGGTAGCCGCCGGTGAAGCTGTCCAGATCGAGCACGACGACCTTGACCCGGTCATCGTCCTTCGCCTTGTCGAGCACGCGCACCACATCGCGCAGGCGGAATTCCTTCACCGGCGCACTGCCGCCGGCAAAGGCCGCAAAGCCATCCGCCTCGGTCGGCTGCTCGACGATCGAGCCGCTCAGCGCAAGCACCAGCGCGCCGTCACGGATCGTCGCGGGACTCGGCTTGGCGGCCAGGGCCGCAAACAACAGGCCAAAGAACAACAGCATGGCGGCAAGCACCAGCGCGTCCTTGATGCCGACCAGGATCTTCCAGGCGCCTCGAACCAATTTCATTCGTGCGCTCTCCATGATGGCGCGAGATAGAGCCGCACCGCTAGAGCATGACGGCGCGGGAGTAAACGGCTGTACTATAGATGCAATACGGCCCGATCCGGCCTTTCCCGCCCGACATGCCCGTATCGCCCGACATGCCCGTATCGAACGTGACGCGCCGGCGATTGCCCGATAGGGCGGCGACGTGACGATGACTGCGATTTCCCCGCCGCCCGCCGGCCCCGAGAGCGTGCCGCAAACGATGCGGGACGAACTGCGCGCGCTGCTCCGGCTCGCCGGGCCGCTGGTCGGCGCCAATCTGCTGCAGATGGCGGTGTCCGGGGTCGATGTGATCTTCGTCGCGCGGCTCGGCACGGTCGAATTTGCCGCCGCCACGCTCGGCGTGTTCATGTTCAACGTCATCATGTTCGCGCTGATCGGCCTGACCAGCGCGGCCGCGCCGATCATTGCCGCCGAACTGGGCCGCCGCCGCCACGCGGTGCGCGACGTGCGCCGCTCGTTCCGCATGGCGCTGTGGCTCGCGCTGCTCGGCACGCTGCCTTTCCTGATTATCCTCGCGCATGGCGAAACGCTGCTGCTCGCCGCCGGGCAGGACCCTGCGGTGGCGCGGCGCGCGGGCGCGTTTCTCGATATCGCCTTGTTCGCGCTGGTCCCCGGCATCGCCGCCGCCGTCATGCGCACGACCGCCGCCGCACTGGGCCGGC
This sequence comes from Sphingomonas sp. So64.6b, assembly GCF_014171475.1. NCBI lineage: Bacteria > Pseudomonadati > Pseudomonadota > Alphaproteobacteria > Sphingomonadales > Sphingomonadaceae > Sphingomonas > Sphingomonas sp. So64.6b. The sequence goes on along the minus strand of NZ_CP048817.1, from coordinate 3,009,117 downwards.
CTGGCTGGGCCTTTGCCGTCACCGCGCTTGCCTTGTGCGTTGCGATCATCGGCAATTGGCTGCTGGTGTTCGGCAATGCCGGCTTCCCCGCGCTTGGCCTCGAAGGATCGGCGATCGCCACGGTGATCACCATGACGGTGATGATGTTCTCCTATGTCGTGATCCTGCTCACCGACCGGCATTTGCGCCGCTATCGGCTGTTCGGGCGCTGGTGGCGCACCGAATGGCCGCGCTTCTTCGAAATCGTCCGCCTGGGCGTGCCGATCGCGCTGACCTGGACGTTCGAGGGCGCCCTGTTCGGCGGGGCGGCGATCCTGATGGGCCTGATCGGCGTGGCGGAGGTTGCCGCACACGCGATCGCGCTCAATATCGCGGCGGTCGCGTTCCAGGTGCCGTTCGGCGTGTCGCAAGCGGCGACGATCCGCGTCGGCATGGCCTATGGCGCGCGCGACCCCTTATGGATTTCGCGCGCTGGCCGCGCCGCGCTCAGCGTCGGGATCGGTTTCATGGTGGTCACCGCGACGCTGATCTTCGCGCTGCCCGGGCTGTTCGTCGGCGTCTATATCGATGTCCATGACCCGGCCAACGCGGTCGTCGTCTCGCTTGCGGTGCAATATCTCGCCATCGCCGCGCTGTTCCAGCTGGTCGACGGCGCACAGGCGGTCGCGGCGGGCATATTGCGCGGGCTGCAGGACGCCCGCGTGCCGATGCTGATCGCCGCATTCGGTTATTGGGTGATCGGCTTCGGCACCGCGATCCTGCTTGGCTTCTTTTTTCATATGCAAGGCGTCGGCATCTGGCTCGGCCTCGCCGCCGGTTTGCTCGCGGTCTCGGTGCTGCTGCTGTGGCGCTGGTCGGCACGCGGCCGGTTTGGGCTTCTCCCGGCTTAAGAGCTGTTTGGAAAATGCGCCATCGCCTTGAAATTCGCTCTTCCGCGAATTTTCAAACTGCACCGCCCAGGCACCTTTTTATCGCAAAGCCGGTTGACGATCGCCGGCCCGCTACACATATGCGCCGTGCTGGCACTCACCGATGGCGAGTGCTAACAACGATTCAGAATCACTACTAAAAGGACTATCGCGCATGAACTTTCGTCCGTTGCACGACCGCGTCCTCGTCCGCCGGGTAGAAGCGGAAGAGAAGACGGCAGGCGGGATCATCATCCCGGAAACCGCCAAGGAAAAGCCGCAGGAAGGCGAAGTCGTCTCTGTCGGCACCGGCACCCGCGCCGATGACGGCAAGATCACCCCGCTCGACGTCAAGGCCGGCGACAAGATCCTGTTCGGCAAATGGTCGGGCACCGAGGTCAAGGTCGACGGCGAAGATCTGCTGATCATGAAGGAATCCGACATCCTCGGGATCGTCGGCTGAACCTTCTCCGCCTCCAAACACTCAACTTCAATTTTCGAAAGGGTAGCCTCACATGGCAGCCAAGGACGTAAAATTTTCGCGTGACGCGCGTGAACGCATTCTGCGCGGCGTCGACATTCTCGCCGACGCGGTAAAGGTCACGCTGGGGCCAAAGGGCCGCAACGTCGTGATCGACAAGAGCTTCGGCGCACCGCGCATCACCAAGGACGGCGTCACCGTCGCCAAGGAAATCGAGCTCCGCGACAAGTTCGAGAACATGGGTGCGCAAATGCTGCGCGAAGTGGCCTCGAAGACCAACGACATCGCCGGCGACGGCACGACCACCGCGACCGTCCTGGCGCAGGCGATCGTCCGTGAAGGCATGAAGTCGGTTTCGGCCGGCATGAACCCGATGGACCTGAAGCGCGGCATCGACCTCGCGGTCATCGAAGTCGTCAAGGATCTCAAGGCGCGCTCCAAGCCCGTCTCGGGCACCAAGGAAATCGCTCAGGTCGGCATCATCTCGGCCAATGGCGACACCGTCGTCGGCGAGAAGATCGCTGAAGCGATGGAAAAGGTCGGCAAGGAAGGCGTGATCACCGTCGAGGAAGCCAAGGGCCTCGAATTCGAACTCGATGTCGTCGAAGGCATGCAGTTCGACCGTGGTTACCTCTCGCCTTACTTCATCACCAACCCGGAAAAGATGTCGGTCGAACTCGCCGATCCGTACATCCTGATCCATGAAAAGAAGCTGGCGAACCTGCAGGCGATGCTCCCGATTCTGGAAGCCGTCGTTCAGTCGGGCCGTCCGCTCCTGATCATCGCCGAGGACATTGAGGGTGAGGCTCTCGCCACGCTCGTCGTCAACAAGCTGCGCGGCGGCCTGAAGGTCGCAGCGGTCAAGGCGCCTGGCTTCGGCGATCGCCGCAAGGCGATGCTTGAGGACATCGCGATCCTGACCAAGGGCGAGATGATCTCGGAAGACCTCGGCATCAAGCTCGAGAGCGTCACGATCGGCATGCTCGGCACCGCCAAGCGCGTCACGATCGACAAGGACAACACCATCATCGTCGATGGTGCCGGTGACCATGACGCGATCAAGGGCCGTACCGACGCGATCCGCCAGCAGATCGAGAACACCACCAGCGATTACGACAAGGAGAAGCTCCAGGAGCGTCTTGCCAAGCTCGCCGGCGGCGTTGCCGTGATCAAGGTCGGCGGTTCGACCGAAGTCGAAGTCAAGGAGCGCAAGGATCGCGTCGACGACGCTCTCCACGCAACCCGCGCAGCGGTCGAAGAAGGCATCGTCCCCGGCGGCGGCACGGCTCTGCTGTACGCCACCAAGGCTCTTGCCGGCCTGAAGGGCGCGAACGACGACCAGACCCGCGGCATCGACATCGTGCGCAAGGCGCTCGAGACGCCGCTGCGCCAGATCGCCCAGAACGCTGGTGTCGATGGTGCGGTTGTTGCCGGCAATCTGCTGCGTGAAAACGACGAAACCCGTGGTTTCAACGCACAGACCGACCAGTATGAAAACCTCGTCGAGAGCGGCGTGATCGACCCGACCAAGGTCGTCCGCACCGCACTGCAGGACGCGGCCTCGGTCGCCGGCCTGCTGATCACCACCGAAGCGGCGATCAGCGAACTGCCGGAAGACAAGCCTGCCATGCCCATGGGCGGCGGCGGCATGGGCGGCATGGGCGGTATGGATTTCTGACCGCGAACGGCCTGATTTAGCGAAAGCTAAATCAGGACTCGTTCCGGTCCGGCCGGCGGGTCGGCGGTGCAAGCCGCCGATCCCGTCCGACGAAAGCGCGGGCTTTGCCCGCGCCCATGCCAAACACCGAACAACGCAAAGAAGGGGCCGGAGAGCAATCTCCGGCCCCTTTTTCGTCACGCATCAGGACAGCCACGACAAATCGAGCCCCCATTTGGATCAAGTCGGGCGCGAGGGAGTTTCGGGGACACAATACTAATTAGTTTAGTATTGTGTCCCCGAAACTCCCATGTCCCCGAAGCTCCCGACCGACGACAGCGCAGGCGTAGTTTATCCTGAGCGCCTGCCTTGCAGGCAGTCGAAGGGCCCGCGCCGCTCGAAGCACAAAGAAGAGGCCGGGGGAGCGATCCCCGGCCTTTTTTGTTGTGGGGTTATATGGCTTGCGGCGTAGTTGCTCGAATGGGTGTGTGGTTTGCTCTCGTGCTAGGCGCGAACGAAACGCACCGCCGCCATCACCTCAACTGACAACAACCAACTTCCGCCGCGCAGCCCGCTTCGCCGGCGCCTTCTGTCCCGCCTTGCGACCCAGGCCCAGGCTCTTGGCCATTTCCGACCGCTTCGCCGAATAGGCGGGCGCGACCATCGGATAGCTTGCGGGCAGGTTCCACTTCGCCCGGTAACCGTCGGGCGTCAGGCCATGCGACGTGTTGATGTGGCGCTTGAGCGTCCGCTGCACCCCGCCGCATTCCAGGCAGGTGATCGATTCAGGCTTCACGCTTGATCGGATCGATACGGCAGGGGCCTGGATCGGCGCTTCGACTTCGACCGGCGCGCCGAGGGCGCTCAGCGCGTCATAGACGCTGGTGATCAGGCCCGGCACGTCATTCACCGCGACCGAATTATTTGCCACATGCGATCCGACGATTTCGGCGGTGAAATCCAGCAGGTCTTCGTTGTTCATTGTATCTCGCCCAGTTTGAGAAAGTGCGAAAACACGGTTTCGATCTGTGCTTCGCTGATCGTCTCGGTGCGGAATTCGAACGTCGCCAATGGATGTTCGTCATCGGGATTGGAAATATAAATCCGCGTCACGCCGTCGATACCAGCGTGAAACACTGTGCCGATCCTGTGATCCACCCCTTGCGAGGATCGGTCGAAACGAGCCCGATATTGCGCCACGATCCGATCGCCCGGCGCCTGTTCGATCGGCGCGAATGAAATCCGGATATCGGCCGCCAGCAGCTTTGCGTTCAGGCCAGTGAGGAAATCGTCGATCCGCGCCTCCACCGCGTCCCAGAGCTGCTTTTGCGCCGCTGGGGTGGAGTCCTTGACCGCTTCCGCACGGTCGCGCTGCGCCTGAAGCTCCCGGGCCCTCACCAGATTGGCTGCGCGCTTGGCCACCAGCCGCGCCGCGATATCGTCGATTGTGTCGTCGGCCATGGCCTCGCTCTCATGTCGTGATCCGCCCTGATACACGCTTGCACGCATGGCCGCGCCTTTAAACGTCGCCGGCATTGCGGTGACGCCTGCCATCACCCCGACGGATCACGGTCCTGAACATCCGCGCGGTCACGGCGCGGGGGATAGCCTAGCCGCCCACCGCCAGGTCGCTGGCATGGGGCGGGTAAGCCGCGTTGATCCGGTCGACCGGCGTACCGGCGATGGTGCTGGCAAAGCCGTGGTTGACGTCGCGGTGATGCGCCTCGTCGGCGCGCACGAGCAGCACGACATCGCGCAGCGTCGCATCGTCGGCCATTTTCCAATAATGCCGGGCGATCGCCGGTGCGGGCACATTGGGCGAACGACCCTCGTCGATTTCCTGCAGGTAAAGCGTGTAGCTGGTCACCGCTTCCTCTTCGAAATAACCGACCACGCGGTGCGCGGTCCGCGCGGAGAGCAGGTACAGGATCGAGAAACCGATCAGGAACACGCCCTGCACTGACAGGATCACCATGCGCTCGAACCAGGTCGGCCTGGCGATCTCGATAAAGGTCATCAAATGCATGCGCTCATTCTCCGCCTCCTCCATCAGGGTGCGGATCCAGCCCTCATCGTCGCGCATCCGGCGCAGGCATTTCAGGTGAGTGAACATCGCCCCGACCATGCCGGGCACCGCCGCGACCGTTTCCAGCACGATCGCGCGATGGCCGTAACGCTTGGCGAAAAAGGTATCGGCGCTGAACCGCAGCAACTTGGTGAAGCTCAAGGCGAAATGGTCGGAAAAGCCCTTTGGCTGATGATGCACGACCGGTTGCGCGGCACGCTCCGCGGCCAGTGCATCTGTGTCGGGCTTGAGGACGGCGTTGACCATAAGGAGCTTCTTTTTTCCGCAGTTCGAATGATCGCCTGAATAGCCCGAACGGCGTGACACGCTCAGTGACGGGAAATACGTAGAGCGCCTTCGACAGGGGCGTGGCGCTCCTATGGCCGAAACGTTTGAATCCCTGACCGTTTGTCGCGCGGTTGCTTGTCCATGCGCCGGTGGCAATTAGTGGACTGCCACCGGGACCCCGGAAGCCGCGAGGCATACGCGCTTGGGACGGACCCGGCGACCGTGGCGCGCAATCGCTCCGGTAGCCGGTTATCCTGCTGCCGCCTCAGGTTCCAGAGGACCGTTAGAATTTCGGGGACACAATACTAAATTCTTTAGTATTGTGTCCCCGAAAGCTCCCCCGACGCAAGCCGCCGGGGATGACAAGCCCGTGGGCGGAATGTTATCGCCGGGCATGATTGATCGCCTCTGCGAAGGCTTGCGCATCGCCCGCAGCACATGAGTGCGATTTTCGGGATCGTTCGGTTCGACGGCGACTCGGTCGCGCAACGCGATATCGAGCGCATGGGGACCATATTGGCGCATCGCGGCCCGGACCGGCGGCAGGCCGCGGTCGAGGGCAGTGCGGCCATGGGCCATTGCCTGATGCGGGTGAATCAGGAGGACTGGCTTGAGGCGCAGCCGGTGCGCGACGGTGTGTTGATGCTCGTGGCGGATGCCCGTATCGACAATCGCGAAACGCTGGCGGCGGAGCTCGGCCTGACCGATGCCGAACTTCGCGACATGTCGGACAGCGCGGTGCTGCTCGCCGCCTATCGCCATTGGGGTGAGGATTTCGCCGCGCATTTGCTCGGTGATTTCGCCTTTGCGATCTGGGACGCCCGAGCGCGGACCTTGCTGCTTGGCCGCGATCACATGGGCCAGCGCGGCCTTTATTATCATCATGGCGACGGCTTTCTGGCCTTCGCCAGCGAAGTGAAGGCGCTCTGGGCGGTCGCGGGCGTACCGCGCCGCCTGTCGGACGCCGGCATCGGGCGGCGGATACTGGGTCCGATCGATCTTCCGCCAGGCGAGACGATCTACGACTCGATCTGCGCGCTTGATGGTGGCACGACGATGCGCTTCGCCGCGGACGGGACGCTGTCGCGCCGCGTCTATTGGGAGCCGCACGCGTCCCCCGCGCATCTCGGCCATGACGAGGCTTATTATCTCGACGCCTATCGCGCCGTGGTGACCGAAGCGGTGGCGTGCCGCGTGCGCCGGCTCGGCCAGGCGCCGGCGCTCTGTTTCAGCGGCGGTTTCGACAGCGGCAGCATCGCCGCCATCGCTGGGCCGATCGTCGCGGGGACGGGGCGCCGGATCGTCGCGGTGGCGTCGGTGCTGGGCGAAGGCGAGCGCCGGACGGTGCGCGACGCGCGCGCGGCGGTGGAGGCGTTCCGGCCCTTTCCATTCCTCGATCTGCGCCACTATGTCCGCGGCGACGAGGGCATGTTCACCGATATCGAGGCCGCGTTTTTCGCGACCGACGACAGCGCCGGGAATCCTCACGTCCGGCACGGCATGTACCGGATCGCGGCGTCGACCGGCGCACGCCTGGTGCTCGACGGGCATGGCGGCGACTATACCGTCAATATCACTGGCGGGGCATTGCTCGGACGAATCCTGAGGCGCGGCAAGCTGCGCCGATTTGTGCGCGAATTCCGCATGCGCGCGCGCGCCACGGGGTGGCCATGGCTGGCGATATTGCGCCACGAGGTCATCCCGGCGCTGTTGCCGGTGCAGGGGTTCAACGCGGCGCGGCGCGCGGCGGCGACGTGGCGCGACCGGCCGATCAACCCCGCCTTTGCCGACACGTTGCGGGGGGGCGGCGCGATCGATTTCGGGCGGCTGCGCTATTCGCGGGTAAGGCATCACCGCTGGCGCGACGCCAGCTTGCATCATCTGCGCAAGGTCACCCGGAGCCAGCCGCTCCATGCGACGCTTGCGGCCGCGGACGGACTGGAACTGTCCCGGCCTTTCCACGACAAGAGGGTCGTCGAACTGGGCCTCGCTATCCCGGAATCGCTTGATTTTCGGAATGGGCTGGAACGCTATCTGGCGCGTCAGGCATTTGCCGACATCCTGCCGGAACAGCTGCTGAAACGGCCGCCGGGCAATGACGCCGAACAACCGGACATGTTCCGCATGGTAAAGCATGGTGCGCCGGCGGCGCTCGCCGAGGCACGGCGGCTCGACCAGGGTGGGCGCTTGTCTCGTTATCTTGATTTGGACCGGGTCGAACGCATGATCGCGGACGCGGACGAGCGCAAACGGCCCGATCATGCGACGCTCTATGTCGCGGCGCGCATGACCACGCTGGCGCGCTTCATCGGCTGGTTCGATTCGAGCAACGAGTGAGGCGCGATGCGACCCGCGCCGCGCGGCTCAGCTTCCGTAAGGGCCGAAGAACGGGGTCGATCCATCGGTAAAGCGCGTGACGTTCGCCTCGCTGTCGCGCAGGGTCGAAACGATCACCTTGGGCGACGACCATGGCTTGCGCTGCGCTGTCTCGATCGATCCACCGGAACGATTGGTCGTTGCTTCCATTTCCGTCACGATGCGCGCCCTCCACCCTGTTGCGGCATCAATATCACGCCGGGGTTTACAGCGCCAGAAGGGGACAAGGACAGTGTTTTAACCTCAAAACTCGACATCATTTCGTTGAACAGCCGCCACGCGGCAACTCTCGCTCGCTCGCTCGGGTCGGCGGCACGAATCAGGGTCCCGGCCTTGATCTCTCTCTGCACCAATGTGTCGAGGTGATTGATCCGAAGGCACTCGTCCGCCCATTCAGTGAGTTTTGGTCGTTCTCGTTCGGTGACACGTGGTTCTCGTTCGGTGACACGTGCAATAACCCCCTTATTCGCATCACCTCCCGTCGGTAGCGCGAGATAAGCGGTTGTTGCACGTGTCACCGTAATCACGGCGTTGACCATAAGGAGCTTCTTTTTTCCAGCAGTTCGAATGATCGCCTGAATAGCCCGAACGGCGTGACACGCTCAGTGACGGGAAATACGTAGAGCGCCTTTGACGCCGTCTAATTCCGGATCACGGCCGGGGTGGTGAAGGTTTCTCGATGTCGCACGGTTTCGTGAGTACAAGTACCTTCTCAAATTTCTCGATATTGATTTTGAAATATCCTGACGATCTTTTCAGAACACCTGAATCATCTACGTACATTCTTTCTTGATTATCGGATATAATTTCGGCCTTAATGTCTGTGTTGGAATATTCTTTATCACTTGCGCGTCCAATAATTAGTGACGCAAAATCATCTGCGGAGATCTTATACCTACATCCGACGCGCTCGATCTCTTCCTCATGGTACCCGGTGATCGGGTCCACTCCAAAATCGCTATATATGACATCAAATTCTGCTTGATGGCTTTGCGGGGCCTTATCGGTGGCGCTACATCCAGTGGAGAAAATAGCTACGAAGATTGCTAATGTAATACGGTAGTTCATCGTGGATCCCAGATCATTCTTGAATGGGTAACGGTGACAGTTCACTAAATTCAACCTGGCCATGCCAACTGGCCGAGTCGATCATTGCACTATCGCTGTTATTTCTACCGCGTCAGTGCCTCAATCACCGGCCATTGCTCGTCAACCGCCTCGCGCCCGGCATCAATCGCCCGTCGGATCTTGGCGGGATCGAATTCCAGCGTGTCGGAAAATTCCTCTTTTGGTTCGATGACGCGCACCTGTGCGAACCGATACTCCGAGATCTGCTTGTCGAGCGGCAGCAACAGCGCGCTGGCTTCGGTCGCCGACATGCCCTTTGCCTCAAGGCCTGAAAACATCTGGTCGCGCGCGGCGAGCATGTCGTTGATGAGTGACGTATTCGCCAGGTCGTTTCGGGAAACCTCCGACTGAAGAAGGTTTACCGCCCGCAGGCCCACCGGGATCAGTCCGCCAAATTTCCTGGTGGTCGCGGGGTTGCTCACCGGGGATGCCCGCACGACCAGCACGCCGGTCGGATTGAGCTTCAGGGCCGCGCCAAGCGGGGTGACGTCCCGCACCCCGCCATCCACCCATTGCTGACCATCCGATGTCTGCAACGGGTCGAAAAAGACCGGCATCGCACAACTGGCATAGACCCAATTGTCGATGCTGGGGACCGTCTTGTCGATGGTGCGAAATTCACCGGATTGAAGGCTGACCACGCCCAGCTGCATGTCGATGTCCGAAGCCGCAAGCTTGGCCGGGTCGGCGAATTTCCGCAGAAGTTTTTTCAGCGGGGCTGCGTTGTAAATCGCCTTCTCGCCAAACACGACCGCACCGGCAACGCCGCCACGTTTCTTGTAGATATCTTCGGAATTCTTGAGGGCGAGCCACATGTCCTTAAGGCCGGTGACATCATTCTGAGCAACACCAAGCGCCTGGATGGCACCAGTGGATGTTCCAACGACAATGGCCGGTTTGACACCGCGTACGTTCACAAGTGCGTCCAGAACGCCGACCTGGAAAGCGCCCTTCGCTCCACCGCCACTCAAGACAATCGCCAGCCTGGACGTCATCGTGTCGCCCTCCAAGGACTCCAACAAATAGTCACGCTGATTGATCTTGCCGTCAAGTGATGGGAATCAACAGCGCGGTCAATTTTTTCGAAAGCCTGATACTCGCTTTCTTGACCTACCTGGTGCGCGATGCCCGGAGGATCAACGTGCCGGCGACGGCGAATAAAAATCCGCCCAATCCAAGCACGATGATCAGCGCAGCGGCTAGTTTGGGGTCGATTACTTTTCCTGTATTCTCATCATAAATCGGGACGCCATAACCATAATGAGCAATGGCCATTGTGCCAGCGAGGACCACAAGAAGAGAACCCAGAACGGCCCACCAGCGTGCAATGCGACGAAAGACGCTGGGCGGCTGTTTGCGTATCGTGCCAAGCGGATCTTTGAAAGGGTCGGTTAATGCCATATCCGTGACTTCGCGCATCGCGGAAAGGTCTGCAAGTGCCTCGATCGCGACCACATCGATGATGGATCACGACCCGATATAGGCGTCTGACATCCGTCGCCGATTTTAGCGCCGTACCGATATCGACCTTCCCCCAAAAATCACCCACCCCCATCCTCAGCCCCAGCCAAATGCCACTTCACCACCGCGCACAACGCCAGCATCTCGTCGCGCTTGCGCTCCTCGATCGCCTCGAAATGCGGCAACGCGGCGCAGGTCATGTCGCCATTATGCTCCACCGCCGCCGCCGTCATCGCGGCCAGAGTCGCACGCAGATTGTCCAGCGTGGCGCGCCGGCCCGGTGCGGGCGGGACGCGGTACACCGCCCATGCCACTTATCCGAATACCAAACGCCCCCTGATCACCCACGCCCCGCCTCAACCCCCGCCAGATGCCGCTCGATCACCGCGCACAGCTTCAACGCATTGTCGCGTCTGCGCTGCGCGATGAACATGTGGTACGGCTCGGCGTGCAAACCCATGGCGCCCTCGTGCGTCATCGCAAGCTCCTTCAGCGTGGCGAGTGTTGCGCGCATGCTGTTCAGCGTCGCGCCTTGGCCAGCCTCTGGCGGCACGCGATAGGTCACTGTCTTCGCCGCCGCATTGATGATCACGTCTTCGGGCGGTGGCACCGGCTTTAAATCATACTCCATTTCCTCGGTGGCCTTCAGCACCTCCAGCCACGCCGCCCGATATGCGCTTGCCTCGGCCACGGTGCGCGCCGGGCCGGTGATTTTCGACACCGGCTTCGCGACGCGCGCGATGCGCTCCGTGCCATCGCCGGCCGCTTCCTCATCTCCATCGCGCCGGATTTCGGACCAGTCGCGCGACAACGCCAGCGCGCGCGCCGCTTTCGCGCGCGCCGCGGCGGCGGCGTCCATCTCGATCCGACGTTCATGCTGCCGGCGGTCGTGTTCCGCCATCGATCGCAACGATCGGTCGCGCGCCCGCACCTCTGCGGCGCGCGTATCGGCCTGGACTTGCCCGGCATAGCGCTCGGGCAGGTGATCGGCGATCAGGTCGCGGATATCGTTCAACGCGAACCACTCGCACCACGCGGCCGCCTTGTCATAGCTCTCCACCATCGCCTCGATCGCCGGGCGCCGCACCGGCAGGTCTGCCTGCAGCTCGGCGTGCGTTGCGGCCAGCCCGTCAAGCGACAGCATCTCGTCCGGTTGCGCGCCCGGCCAGTCCGCTGTGCCCTGCACACGGCCAATCCTCACCTCGTCCGGATGCGGCACCGGAGCGGTCAGCTCGGCCTTCAGCTTCGCCGTTTTGGTCAGCACTTGCGTCCAGACTTCCTTATATTCCTCGGCCGCCTTGAACTCTTCGGACTGGAATGCCCGGGCCCGGCGCGCTTCCAGCTCCGCCCATGAGGGCGCGGCGGGCTTCACTGGCGCCAGCGCCGCCGCACGCGCCTCCGCCGCCTCCGACTGCATGATCAGCCGCGCCAGCGTCGCGGCGGCCAGCCGGTTGCCGCGCGCCGCCTTCATCGCGATCTCGCGGAACGCCGCCTGCATCGCGGGGATCTCGACCAGGCGCCCGCCCGCCTTGACCCGCACCATGCGCATCGCCTCGGCCATCAGCATCCCGTGGACCGATTCATTGGGCAATTGTGGCACCACCTCCTCGGCCGCCTTCACCTTGCGCCTTTTGCCCTCGACGCTGGCCCGGTTGCCTTTCTTGAACTGATGCTCCCTTGGCGGCTTGCCATGGCCCACCGCATCGTCGCACGACGCCGCACTCTCTACCGCCCCCGCCGTTTCTGCCCTCATCGCTTCCGCTTCCGCCGGTTCGACGCGATTCAACTTGCTCTCTGCCACTGTCATGTCTGCCTTTCCCGCAACCGCATTTCGCGTGCGGTAAAGCCCATCCGGCGAACCGTTTGAATCGAGCCAGGTCATCATGCCCGTCCCGCCACTTGCCCGTTTTCCCGTAACCGCGCCGCCGATATTCCCGCGGCCGTGCGCCGAAACTCGCGTAGGATTTCCCGTAATTTCCCGTGCAACGCGCCAAAAAACATCTGCCGCAAAAACTCCCGTAACCACGGGCTGCCGGCACCGCGAAAACCAGGTGCCTTACAGAATTGACACACCCCCTTCCAATTGCCCGCCAGCCGCGACACAGTGCCGGCAACGCATCGCAATCCCGGGGGAACCCATGACCGATTTGACTCGCCGCGAGACGCTCGCCGCTTCGACCGCCGCCACGCTGGCCGCCACGCTCGCCACCGCGATGCCCGCCTGGGCCCTGGACTCTAGGGCACAGGACGCCGCGACCGCGGCGCCACCGGGGAGTGGAGCTGCATGGGACCTGTCGGAGATCTACCCCGACGATGCCGCCTGGGATGCCGCGCGCAAGGCGGCGCTCGCCGCGCTTCCTTCGCTCGCGGCCTATCGTGGCAAGCTCGGCGAGAGCGCGGACACGCTCGCCAGGGCGATGGTCGCCGGCTCCGACATGGGCAAGACGATCGCGCGCATCTATGTCTATGTCAGCCTCAAGGCGGATGAGGATGTCCGCGTCTCCGCCAACCAGCAGCGCCAGGCACAGGCGGTCGATCTCTACACCGCCTATGGCGAGGCAAGCTCCTGGTTCGCACCCGAGATCCTCGCGATCGGATCGGACAAGATCGAGCGGTTCATCGCCGCCGATGCGGTGCTCAAATCGCGCTTTGATTTCACTCTTCGCAACATCCTGCGCCAGGCGCCGCACACGCTGAGCGCGGACGAGGAGGCGCTGCTCGCCGGCACCTCGGCGCCGCTGCAGGGGCCCGAGGATATCCGCGGTCAGCTCGTCGCGTCCGACATCCCCTGGCCGACCATCACCTTGTCGACCGGCAAGTCGATCCGGCTCGACGATCAGGGTTATACGCTGACCCGCGACGCGCCCGACCGCGCCGATCGCAAGAAGGTGTTCGACACTTTCTGGGCGACCTATGGCCAGTTCCGCAACTCGCTTGGTGCTGCCTATCTGTCGAAGCTCAAGGCCGATGTGTTCGACATGAAGGCGCGGAAGTACAAGACCTCGCTCGCCGCCTCGCTCTCGGGCAACGATGTGCCGGAGGCGGTCTATCGCACCCTGGTCGCCGAGACGAACAAGGGCCTGCCCGAACTGCATCGTTATTTCGAGCTGCGCCGCCGCCTGCTCAAACTGCCCGACATGGCCTATTACGACATCTATCCACCGCTCGTGTCGCTCGACCGCAAGGTGACGGTGCCGGAGATGCGCACCCTGACGCTGGAGGCGGTCAAGCCGCTCGGCCCCGACTATGTCGCGCTGCTGGGCAAGGCGACGGCGGGCAAATGGATGGATCCGCTGCCGCGTCCCGGCAAGCGTTCGGGCGCCTATATGAACCCCGGCGCCTATGACGTGCACCCCTATCTGCTGCTCAACCTGGGCGAGAATTACGAGGGGCTGACCACCTATGCGCATGAATGGGGCCATGCGATGCACTCGCTGCTCGCGGCCAAGGCGCAGGTCTATGACAAGGCGGAATACCCGCTGTTCACCGCCGAGATCGCCTCGACCTGCAACGAGCAATTGCTCGCCGCCTATATGGTCGCCCGCGCGAAAACCAGGCAAGAGAAGCTCTATTATCTCGGCCAGCAGCTTGAGGGGATCCGCGGCACTTTCTATCGCCAGACCATGTTCGCCGAATTCGAATTGGCGTGCCACGACAAGGCCGAAGCGGGCGAGGGGTTGTCGGGCGAGGCGTTCAGCGCGATCTATCTCGACCTGCTCAAACGCTATCACGGGCCGAAGGTCGCGATCGACCCGGTCTATGGCTCGGAATGGGGGTATATCCCGCATTTCTATTCGAGCTTCTATGTCTATCAATACGCCACCTCGATCTCCGCCGCGTCCTATTTCGCGCGCGCGATCCTGAAGGGCGGCGCGAAGGAGCGGGACAATTATCTCGGCGTGCTGAAGTCGGGCGGCTCGGATCACCCGGTGGCGTTGCTCAAGCGCGCGGGGCTCGATATGGCGTCGCCGGCACCGTATCAGGCGATCATCGCGACGTTCCGCGACACGCTCGACCAGTGCGAAGCGTTGATGGCGTAAGGAGAGAAGTGACGATGCGGACCCTGACCTGGTTGAGCGCGGCAACCGCGCTGCTTGCGCTCGCCGCTTGCGATTCCACGCCGGCGCCCGCGCCCGAGGACGACAATGCCGCCGCCGAAGCGACGCCTGCGCGCCCGGCGTTCGCGGTCGACCTGGACGGCGCGGCCAGGCTGATCGACGAGATCGGCGCGCCATGGAAGGGCGGGGCGACCAAGGACGGCATTCGCGACGCGACCACCGGCGGCGCGATCCGCACGCTCACCGCGCCGGGCGGCAACGCCCAGATCTTCACGCGGCCCGACGGCAAGGTGTGGCAGATGCGGCTGATCGTCGTGCCGGTATCGGGCTGCAGCGAATCCGCGGCGCTCAAGCGCGCCTTGCCCAACCTGGTCGCCACGCTCGCGCCGTCCACGCCGTTCAGCACGTCGCAGCGCCTCGCGATCGAGGACGACATGGTCTCGACCCTGGCCAAAACGCATGACCTGGCGGCGATCCGCATCGTCGTGCTCGGCGGCTGCACGCACACGATGACACTCACCGCGCTGTGATCCGGGCGTGACGCCATCGTCATCCCCGTGCAGGCAAGGCCTTCGCAAGCCTTTAGCCGTCACCCCGGACTTGTTCCGGGGTCCACCGTTCCGCAAATTCGCAAGCCGTTGATTCTGCGGCTCAGTGGACCCCGGAACAAGTCCGGGGTGACGGTGGGAGCAAGACGCATGTGGAAGTCCTGCCAAGGCCTCGTGGCAACGGGCACCCCGCCCCAAAGCATCGGACGCTAACCGCCGATGCGCCGCCTGTTTCCCACCTTCGCACTGGTGGCGCTTGCCGTCATCGTGTTCGCCGGCTGGATGCATCTCGGCGTACTCGACCCGCGCAATGTCGGCTGGGTGATCGACGGCCATGACCGGGGGCAGAGCGCGATCGGGCTCGCCGCTTATCTGCGCGCCGCTGGCTCATGGCCATTGCTTCACCAGCCGCTGATCGGCGCGCCCGACGGCATGGCATTGTTGTTCACCGACAGCATCCCGTTGCTTGGCCTGCTGCTCGGCCCGGTCGCGCCATGGCTGCCGCCGGGGCTGCAGTTCGTCGGCCCATGGTATCTCGCCTGCATGCTGCTTCAAGCCGGTTTCGGCTGGGCGATCGTGCGGCGTCACGCGCCCGACGGGGTCAGCGCCTGGCTCGGCGCGGCATTGCTCGTGCTGATGCCGGTGCTGATCAACCGCTACGGCCATGCCAGCCTGTGCGCGCAGTGGCTGATCCTGTGGGCGCTATGGCTCCATCTCGATCCGGTCCGCGCGCGCCGCCCGCTCTGGTGGATCGCGCTGCTCGGTGTCGCGGCTTTGGTCCATAGCTATCTGCTGCTGATGGTCGCCGCGATCTGGGCCAGCTCGGTGTTGCGTTCACTGGTCGCCGAACCGGAACGCGGGCGGACGCTGATCCATGCGGCGATCGTCGCCATCGCCACCGCGCTGATCGTGTCGCTGCACGGCATCCTCGGCCAGCATTTCGGATCGACCGGCACCTATGGCCGGTTCCCGATGCCGATCGACGCGCTGTGGAACCCGGGCAACCCGACCTATTCCGCGCTCCTGCCGTCCTCGCCGGAGAGCGGGCGCGGCTTTGAGGGGTTCCAGTATCTCGGCGCCGGTCTGCTCGCGCTGGCACTGGCCGCGCTGGTCAGGCTGGCGTTCGGCCTGCGTCACGGCGCGGACGCGGAAGCGCTCCCGCGCGACGCGCTGCGGCGCCTTGCCTGGCTCGTGCCGGCGTTCCTCATCTTCGCGGTGGTCGCGATCGGGCCGCAACCCCTGTTCGCCGGTCAGCCGGTCGGCGGCGTCCGCCTGCCACCCGCGATCATCGACCTGCTCGATCCGGTGCGCGCATCGGGGCGGCTGTTCTGGCCGGTCACCTACACCATCGCCATCGCCGCGATCCTGATCATGTGTCGCATGAAGCGCGCGCCGCTGATCCTTGCGGGCGCGCTCGCGCTGCAACTGGTCGACCTGATGCCGATGCTCGCCGCGGTCCGTGCGACCAGCGTCCTGGCCGACACGCCCGGCACCTATCACCGCACGCCCGATCCGCGCTGGGACGCACTGATCGCCCGCGCGGGCGCGGTCGATTTCCAGCCGCCCGATCCGTTCGGCGACCTTGTCGTGATGGAGGAGATTGCGTGGCGCGCGGTACGCCAGTGCCGCCCGGTGCCGTTCTTCTACGCCTCGCGTGAGACGGTGGCGACGCGCCGGCGCCTCGACGCGGCGGCACGGCGTTTCCGCGCCGGCCTGATCGATCCGGCGCGGCTCTATGTGCTGGTCGACGGCGCGGTGCCGCCCGCACTGGCGCACCGGGTACGCCATCTCGACGGCATCGCGATCATCCCGCCGAGCGCAGCGGCCCGGCCACGTGGTAAGGATCTGTGTCCCACTAAATAGCGGAATTAATGCCTTTTTAATGTGCGCGATCCTATCAATGACGATGCCAGATCGCCGAGTCAGACCTGTATTCGGCGATCATGCGCAAAAGCCGTTCAGGGCCATCGCGGTTTCGGCCATGCTGCTGTTGGTTGGAATGGCCGGACTCGCCTTTGCCGGTATTTACTGGTCGACCCACCAGAGCGATCAAATCTCAGTAGCGCGTCAGCTACGCGTCGCGCAGCTTGCCATCGATGTCAGTCTGGACGAGCTCGCTCTTCAGCAGGAAACCGTCGCGATATGGGATGATGCGGCCACCAAGCTTGCCGATCCTCACCCCCCGCAGACTTGGCTGTACGACAATATCGGCTCCTGGCTCCACAGGATCTTCAAACACGACGAGGTCTTTATCCTCGACAGCTCGGACCGGCCGATCCAGTCGGTCAGCCAGGGTCGATTGGTATCCAACCGGCGGTTCATGGCGGTCAGGAAGGACCTGCTGATCATCATCGACGGCGCACGCGGCCGTCGTGATGTTCCCAATGGCCGGCACGACCGGAATATCGCCAGGCCGTTGCACGAGCACACCACCGTCCGCACAACGGCGCGGGCCACGCACGACACGCATCTCATGCTGGTCGACGGCCGCCCGGCCGCCGCCAGCGCGATGATGATCAAGCCTTCGACACCCGGTTATGTGCGGCAGCCGAACGGCTCGCCCCTGCTCGTCAGCGTGCGATATCTCGATGGAAATTTCCTTGCCGACCTGAGCGCCAGACATCTGATCGACGCGCCACGCTTCAGTCGTGTGGACAATGCCCGGGACGGAGAGCAGTCCTTGTTGCTGCGGACCGAATGGCGGCAGAATTTTGGCTATTTGATCTGGCATCCCGAGCTTCCGGGCACCAAAATCCTGCACACGCTCATTCCGCTCAACGCCTTTGTTCTCCTCGCGCTGGGTGCCTTTATCAGCGCGCTCGCGTTCCGCTTGTCGAAGTCGATGCATTCGCTCGCAACGACTCAGACCGAAGCATCATACCGATCCTTTCACGACCCATTGACCGGGCTGCCCAATCGTTCGCTGCTCAAGCTCAGGATCGACAAGGCGCTGGCGGCGTGCACCCCGCATCAGCCAATCTGGCTGATGATGATCGACATCGATCGTTTCAAGGAAGTCAACGACACGCTGGGCCATCTGGCCGGAGATCAACTGATCCGGAAATTCGCGGATCGGCTTGTCGCTCTTCTCCCACCGGGCAACGTCGTCGCACGACTGGGCGGAGACGAGTTCGCGGTCCTGCTCGCGGAAAACTGGACCGCAAGCACCGTACGATCCTTCTGCGATGACGTCCGGGGGCTGTTCGACAGACCGTTCGATCTCGCCGAGAGCCAGGTTTTCGCGTCTGCCAGCGTGGGAACCGCGCGAGCGGCCGGTGGCGTCGATGAGGTCGAACTCATGCGTCGGGCAGACGTGGCGCTTTACCGCGCGAAGGACGATGGGCGGAACTGCGCGCGTCCTTACGCCTCCGTGATGGACGCCAAAACCCGGCGCCGCAGCATCCTGAACTCCGAACTCCGGCGGGCGCTTGAGGAAGGCGAACTCGCGGTCTGGTATCAGCCGGAGCATGCCGCGAGCGGCGGCGTGGTTGGCTTCGAAGCGCTGCTACGCTGGCATCATCCGGTCCACGGGCTCCTGACTCCCGGAGAAATCATCCCGGTCGCCGAGGAGACGGGGCTGATCGGGCCGATCGGCGATTTCGTCATTCATGAGGTCGCCCGCACGGCCGCTCAATGGCCCCAGGCCTTTTTCGCCGTCAACCTCTCGCCCGTACAATTTCGAACCGAGGGCTTCGCCGACCGGCTCCTGTCGGTTTTCCTGGATGCGGGCGCCGATCCGCGACGCATCGAACTTGAAGTGACGGAGCGCGTCCTGCTGGATGACAGCCCGGCAATCCATCGCACCCTCTTGCGTCTTCGCGGCGCCGGTTTCCGCATCGCACTGGACGATTTCGGTACGGGCTATTCGTCGCTCGGCTACCTGCAGCGATTTCGCGTCGACAAGATCAAGATCGATCAAAGCTTTGTCGCTCGCATGGAGGATTCCGCGGGCACCCGCGCCATTGTCGGGGCGATCATCGCGCTAGGTCATGCGCTCGACCTGACGGTGACCGCCGAAGGGGTCGAGACCAGCCGGCAGGCCGATATTCTGGTCGCGGCCGGATGCGATGAATTGCAGGGTTATTTCTTTTCCGCGGCACAGCCGATGATCGATTTGGCCCGTCCGGCGCTTTCCCACTTCGCGGCCTAGGTCTTGCGTCGTGCGCGGAGTCTAGCCGCTCGTCCCGGCCCAGCCAGGCAGGTGTGCCGTGTCGTGACCGTTCGCGAGCGCCAGCGCTTCGGACAGCGCCTTGTCGAAATGGCCATCGACGCGGCCCGGTTTGATCCGCCGCCGGAGGAAGTCGGCCCACAGAAACTCGGCATAGGGCGTATCGACCTTGGCATAGCCGCCCGCGCGCCGCAGCGCGCCGGCAAGCGACCGGTATGGATCGTCGACCAGGCCGGCAACGTGCTTCGGGATATCGTCATAATCCTGGCGGATGCCCTTCGCGTCGAACGGGTGCAGCCAGTTGCGATTATCCATGAAGGTGATGAACATGGGCCGGGTGAGCGCGCTCAGATCGGCGATGATATGGACCAGAACATGCGTCACACCCTCCAGATGCAGGGCGAGCGCAAGGTGATGATTGTCGATCAGATACGCCCGGTTCTTGGGTCCGATCACCACTGGAAGCATGTGGCGGCCGAGAAAGTCGGGACCCTCGCGTTCGGCACGATGGCGCCAGTCCTGACGCTTGCGTTCGACCTCGCGCAGGCCGACCGAGATCTGCGTCGGACGCAGGCCGGCGATTTCTCTCGGATGCAATAGCGGTTCGGGATCCTGGATCATCGATCGGTCTCCTGCGACAGGCCGGCGACGGCATCGTCCACGCTGTAGCTGCTTCGCGCGACAAGGTCATGCGCCCCGGCCGCCATCAGCAGGTCGCGCACGGTGTCGCGGACCCGGGCGAGCAACAGGCGGGCGCCATTCATGCGCAGGCGCGCATCGAATTCGATCAACGCATCGACCGCGCTGCTGTCGACATCGAAGCTTTCCTCCAGGCTGACCACCACCGTGGTGATGGTGGGGTCGGCGGCCTGCTGGCTGGCGATCAGGGACAGCACCGCTTCGGCATTGGCGAAGAACAGCGGCTCGGCCGGTCGCCAGATCGCCACGCCGGGGATGGGGGTCGCGTCGGGATGGCGCGCGAGATCGACGAAATTTTGCGAGCTGCCCAGCCGCCCGAGCCTGACCAGTTGCGGCGAGGCGAGCCGACGCACCAGCGCCGCGATCGACAATAATATCGCGAACAACATGCCGTTGAGCACGCCGAGCGCCAGGACACCGACCGCCGCGCCGATCGCCACATATTGGTCACGCCCGAGGCGCCATAGCCGGACGATCGGCTGCGGATTGAGCGCGTGGGACAGGGCCGCGATCACCACCGCCGCGAGCACCGGTTGTGGCAGGTGCGCGACGAGCCGGACGCCGGCCAGCATCAACAAAGCGAGGCCGGTCGCGGCGATCGCGCCTGCCGCTCGCGTCCTGGCGCCGGCCGCCTCGCTGGCCGAGCCGGCGGAAAACCCCGCCCCGACCGGTAATCCCTGGACCAGCGCGGAGGCGAGGTTAGCCATGCCGAGCGCGGCCAGTTCGCGGTTTGGCTCGATCCGGTCGCCATGGCTCAGCGCCAGCGCGCGCATCGTCCCCCAGCTCTCCGCAAGCAGGATCAGGACCAGCGGTATGACAAGCTCGGCCAGCCCCGCGAGCATCGGATAGGGGATGTGCGGCAGCGAAGGGATCGCGATGCTCAGCTCGATGATACCGACCGTCGCAACGCCGTGCCCCGGCAGGTCGAACAGGATCGACGCGGCGATGCCGGCCGCCAGCACGATGAACGCCCCGGGGATCGAAGGCAGCCGTCGCAGTGCCAGCAGCAGGAACAGCGCGGCGGCCCCGGTGGCGATGCTCACACCGTTCCAGGCCCCGAAATCGGACAACAGGCCGGCGACAAGGCCGAAGACATTGCCCGCTTGCGGCGTAACGCCAAAGACCAAAGGCATTTGGTTGAGGATGATGGTGATCGCGAGCCCGAAGGCGAAGCCGCGCAGCACCGGCCGGGAAACGAACCCGGTCAACCCGCCAAGCCGCGCCAGCGATGCCGCGAGAAAGGTGATGCCGACCAGCGCCACCGTGATCGTCGCGAGCGCGATCTTCACGGCGGGGTCGGCGGTCAGCGTGCCAAGCGAGGCGGCCATGATCGCCGCCGAGGAGGACGTCGGCGAAACGATCGCGAAACGGCTGCGGCCGATCGCCGCATAGGTCAGGGCGCCAACGATCGCCGCGAGGATGGCATGTTGCGGGGCAAGCCCGGCGATGCCGGCATAAGCGACCGCCTCGGGCAGCATCAGGCCGGCAACCGACAGACCGGCGATGATATCGGCTCTGCGCATCGGTGCCGCTAGCTCAACTCGCGCCGCCTTGGGCATCCGCAAGAGCCCTGGGCATCGCGCGCTTCATCGAGACTCTCCTGACCTGCGGGCCAAATCTGCGCCGCTTTTGGCCGGAGGGCAACCGACGCGCAACCGACGCGGGGAATGCTCGTTCCGACATCCCCAATCCAGTCGCCGGCGGCGGGATCATCCAACGCGGCCGCGAAGATCCGGTCGATCACGCCCTGCTCGACCCAACGATAATAGCGGCGCCTGCCGGTCTGACAGGGCCCGAACCTCGCCTTCCACACCGGCTTCCAAAAGCATGTGCCGAATCCGATCAGCGACGGGTCATCGCCCGGCGCTGCCCTTGCTCGCGCTTCGCCATGCGCGACCACGTCGATAGCGTTGACGCATGACGGCGTTTTTCGGGATTTCAGATCAACAACAAAGGCCAGTCGGCGTTGATGACCGTTGCGAGCAACTCATAGCTATACGAACAACTGCTCAGCAACAGGAGGCAGGCCAGTGCCGTTGATGAGCGGATGATCATCTCGCGAGGATGACGCACTAACTAAGCTGCTCGTCCAGGCTGCGGGTGCGCGAGGTGACCTCGTCGCCGGTATGTTTGGTCGAGGCCGGTTCGATCAGCAGCACCCAGCATTCCTCGTCCGCGACCGGATTGTGCCGGACGCCGCTCGGCACGGTCAGGAAGTCGCCCTGCGACAGCTCGACCGGACCATCCTCGAACTCGATCCGCAGCGAGCCCTTAACGATGTAGAACAGCTCGTCCTCGCCATCATGCGCGTGCCACACGAATTCGCCCTTCAGCTTGGCCGCCTTGAGCAACTGATCATTGACCCGCCCGATTACCTTGGGCGACCAATAGTCGGTCACGCGGTCGAAGGCGGCGGTCAGGGTGGTGGGGGATAACATCGTCTCTGCTCCGGCATCGTTATCGGCATTCAAGATCGGCATGTCGTGCCTGGGGCGCAAGCCACGCCGCGGCGATAGCGCTTGTCACGGACCGCATATCATGACCATGAGCCAGGCCATCATTGCGGCGACCGGCGATCGGCCCGACACCGCGATGCCCTCCGACATGATTGGACTTCCCCATGGGACAGCTACGTACAGCCAACAAGCGGCGCAACCGCGCGCTCGCACGTGTCACCGCCAAGCCTGTTGTCGCTGCTGCACCCGCACCGGCCAAGGCAAAGACGGTCAAGCCGAAGAAGAGCGCCACAGCCTAACCCCCGTACCGCCTAACCTCTATAGCGCATCGCCACGTCGCAGCGTTCATAGCGTGCGCCGAAATCGCGCATGATCTCCGCGTCGTGCGCGAAGCCGTGTTTCTCGTAGAGATGGATCGCGGCGGCGCATTTCGAACTGGTCAGCAGATAGAGTGTTTCGACCTCCATCTGCCGCGCGCGGCGTAGCATTGCGTCAAGCAGATATTCGCCCGCCTTGCGGCCACGCGCGGATTCGAGCACGCCCATCTTGGTCAGCTCGAATTGCCGCTCGCCGGTTTTCTGAAGGGCGCAGGTGCCGACCACGCCAAGACCCTTCGCTTCGGCGAACAGGATCACCCCGCCGGGATCGATGATCCGCACGCGGGGGTTTTCCAGCACGTCGCGGTCGGTCTGCTCGATGCGGAACATCGATGCGATCCACTCGGCATTGATGTCGTGGAAATCGCGCGCCAACTCGTCGGAATATTCCCGGATCATCAGGCCCGACGCCGGCCCGTCAAGCGCGCGCCGCTCAAGCGACTGGCGTTCGAGAGCATCCTCGATCGTCGCGATCTGCCCGAGCAGCGGGCCATCCAGCCCATCGCACAGCTCAAGCACCGCCGCGTCGATATACGGCCAGACGTCGCGCTTCGATCGCGCCATCGCCTCATGGCCGGCTTCGGTCAGCGACAATGACCGGCGGCGCTGGTCGCCCGGCGTAGCGATCGTCTCGATCAGGCCGAGTTCGACCAGCCGGGCCAGGTTGCGCGTGATCGCCGGCTGGCTCAGCCCCAGCTTCTCGGCCAGCGCGCCGACGGTCAGCGTCCCGAAACGGTCGAGCGCGACGAGGATCGGATATTGGCTCGGCTGGATCGCCAGCCCGGCACGCTCGGCAATGCTCGCGACATCGGCCTGCATCCGTTCGGCCAGCCTTTTCAACCGGCTACCGAGGAAGAGATAGCCCATTTCCTTCAGGACATCGTTCGCCATGCCATCGCTCCAGTGAGTCGATAGCGTGTTATATACTGCGTTATGTAATTGCAAGCTACCAGCGAAACGGCCTGTAAGGGAACATCAATTGAGGGCCGCTTTTCCAAACATCCCGTCACCCCGGACTTGTTCCCGGGTCAACAGCGCCGCGATCCTGGCTTTCAAACTGCTATTCCCAACCCAGCGGCTTAGTGGACCCCGGAACAAGTCCGGGGTGACGGTGTGGCGGATGATGGCTCCCCAACATCGAAGCTCGGCACCGCATCAGGAGTCTTTCATCGCCTCGATCAGTTTCTTGACCTCCTGGCTGCGGCCGCGGGGCAGGATCAGGACGTCGTTGCCGCTTGCCACGACGATCAGATCCTCGACCCCGACGATCGCAATGCGCACGCCGTCGCTGCGCACCAGGCAGTTTGCGGTGTCGATCGCGACGACTTCGCCGCCGTCATGACCGGCATGGGCATGGCCATCACCATCCGCGCTCAGCGCATAGAGCGCGTCCCAACTGCCCAGGTCGCTCCACCCCATATCGACCGGCACGACCGCGACACGCGCGGCCTTTTCCATCACCGCATAGTCGATCGAGTCGGCGGGCGAGGCGGCGAACGCTTCCGCGTCGGGATAGATGCGCTTGCCCTCGTGCCGCGCCTTGTCCATCGCCTGTTGTGCCGCGACCAGCATGTCGGGCGCGAAGGACGCGAGCGCGCCGAGATACATGTCGGCGCGGAACAGGAAGATGCCGCCGTTCCACGCATGGTCGCCCGCCGCAAGCATCGCCTCGGCTTTGTCGCGCGGCGGTTTCTCGACAAAGCTTTTGACCTTGTTGACCCCTTCGGCGATCTCTTCGCCGATCTGGATCCAGCCATAGCCGGTTTCCGGCGCGTCGGGCGCGATGCCGAAGGTGACCAGCCAGCCCTCCGCGACCAGCGGCAGCGCGGCATGAATCGCGGCGTGGAACGCATCGACATCGGTGATGACATGGTCCGACGGCATGACCAGCAGCGGTTCGGGCCCGCCGCCCGCGGCGATCGCGGCGAGCGCGATGGCGGGGGCGGTGTTGCGGCCCATCGGTTCGAGGATGATCGCTTGCGCGCCCGCCGCGACCGCGTCGAGTTGCTGGTCGATCATGTCGGCATGACGCGCATTGGCGACGACGATCGGCGCGGCGAAGCGTTCGCCGGTCGCGCGTTTCGCGGTCAGCTGCAGCATGGTTTGCTCGGCGGTCAGCGCGAGCATCTGCTTGGGGCGCTCGGGCCGCGACATCGGCCACAACCGTGTACCCGATCCGCCCGAAAGGATGACAGGGACGATCGGTCTGGAAAGCGGCATTCGAATCCTCCTGTTGCGTCGCACTTACGTTCTTTCGCGCCGCCCTTCTAGGGTGGGGACGAGGGTCCGGGTGCGCGTTCAGAAGACTCAGCAGCGTCGCGCAAGTTCCGAAGCATTGGCGGGGCATCGAGCCCCGCAAATGCTGACCCACCCCTAGCCCCTCCCTTGAAAGGGAGGGGAAGAAGGGCGTGTTCAACCTTTATTTGTCAATTTCTGCGACAGCCATGCCCACGTGTCGGAAAAATTTACACGGCCACGGGTAAGGCGCGACTCAATGATCAGGTTGTTCAAGCATTACATACCGCACGCCGTGCTGCTGCTCGGCCTGTTCGACGTGCTGTTGTTGCTTGTCGCCGCCGAGTTCGGCTGGACCTATCGCGCGAACCAGATCGCGATGATCGTCGAACCGATTCATACGCGCATTCCGCAATTGCTGACTTTCGCCATTTCGCTCGAACTCGCGATGATCGCGGTCGGGGTTTACGGCGCGAGTTCGCTGCAATCGCTGCGCTACGCCTCGGCGCGGCTGGTCGTGGCGATTTCGCTCGGCGTGATTTTCCTCAGCGTGATCTTCTTTCTGATGCCGGCGATCACTTTCTGGCGTTCGAACCTGCTTTATTCGATGGCCGCGGCGATGGTGTTGCTGGTCAGCTTGCGCGTCCTGCTTGGCAAGATGCTCGGCGGGCAGGCGTTCAAGCGCCGCGTCGTCGTGCTCGGCGCGGGCGCACGCGCGGCGCGATTAAAGGCGCTGGCCGCGACGCCGGGCGCCGGGTTCGTGGTGGTTGGTTATGTCTCGATGAGCGAAGCGGCACGAGTGATCCCGGAGGCGATCGCGCGCGACGCGATCTATAATCTCGCCGACCATGTCGTGCTGCTCAACGCCAGCGAAGTCGTGCTGGCGCTGGAGGAACGGCGCAATGCGCTGCCGCTCAAGGATCTGTTGCGGATCAAGACCACCGGCGTCCATGTCAACGAAATCTCGACCTTCCTCGAACGCGAAACCGGCCGGGTCGACCTGCAGAGCGTCAATCCGAGCTGGCTGATCTTCTCCGACGGTTTCTCCTCAGGGCGGATGTTGTCGAGCCTGTTCAAGCGATTGTTCGACATTACCGCGAGCGCGCTGTTACTCGCGCTGACCGCGCCGATCATCGTGCTCACGGCGATCGCGATCAAGCTGGAGAGCAAGGGGCCGGCTTTCTACCGCCAGCGCCGCGTCGGCCTGTACAGCGTCGGGTTCGACTGCATCAAATTGCGTTCGATGCGCCAGGATGCCGAGATCGGCGGTCAGGCGGTCTGGGCGGAGAAGGACGATCCGCGCATCACGCGTATCGGCCGTTTCATCCGCAAGGTGCGGATCGACGAACTGCCGCAGACCTGGTCGGTGCTGAAGGGCGAGATGAGCTTTGTCGGGCCGCGTCCCGAACGCCCGCAATTCGTCGACGATCTCGAACAGCAACTGCCTTATTATGCCGAGCGCCACATGGTGAAGCCGGGCATCACGGGCTGGGCGCAGATCAATTATCCCTATGGCGCGTCGATCGAGGATTCACGGCAGAAGCTCGAATACGACCTGTATTACGCCAAGAACTATTCGCCCTTTCTCGACATATTGATCCTGCTGCAGACGATCCGCGTCGTGTTGTGGCCGGAGGGTGCGCGGTAGGCCGATGGCGATGACCATCATCCTGTGGGGCCATGCGCTCGCCGCCTTGCTCTTCGGCATGCTCGCCGTATCGCAGCTGCGCGACGCGGCGACCGCGCTGCCGCGGCTGACCTTCGTCGTCGCGCTCGCCGCGACTGCGCTCTGGGCGCTGGCGGTGGCGGGGATCGATCCGCGCGACGTGACCGCGCGCGTCGCCGAAAGCCTGCGCAACCTTTCCTGGCTCGGCTTCATGTTCGCGCTGGTGCGGCGCGATCCCGATGCGCCGCATGGCGGGGCGGTGATCACGGTTTACGGCGTGGTCGTGCTGATCGTGCTGGCGGGCATCGGCCTGGCCGTGGCGGAGGCGACATTGCCGCCGGCCGATATCGCCTCGGCGTCGCTCGCATCGGTGCGCCTGTTGCTGCGCATGATGGTCGCAGTCAGCGCGCTGGTCCTGGTCCATCATCTCTATTCGGCGGTCGCACCGCGCGCGCGCGGCGGGATCAGGCTGGTGGTCATCGCGCTTGCCGCGATGTGGTGCATCGACCTGGCGATCCATGCCGTCGCGTATCTGACCAAAAGCTGGGGCGTCGAGCTGGTCGCGACGCGCGGCGTGGCGATGACTTTGCTCGCGCCGCTGTTCGCGCTGGCGGTGATGCGCAATGGCGACTGGACGCTGAAACTGTCGCGCACCGTCGCCTGGCAATCGCTGTCGCTCGTCGCGACCATATTGTGGCTGGTGATCATGGTGCTTATCACCAGCCTGATCGCGGCGTTCGGCGGCGCTTATGTGCGCATCGCGCAGACCGCCTTTGTGCTCGGATCGGCCGCCACCACGCTGACCCTGGTCTCCTCACCCTGGCTCAAGGGCTGGGCGAAGGTGAAGCTGGCCAAGCATCTGTTCAATCACCGCTATGATTATCGCGCCGAATGGGCGCGCTTCACCGAAACATTGGGCAAGCCCGAGGGCGCGGCGCCGCTCGACGAGCGCATCGTCAAGGCGGTCGCCGATTTGACCGATTCGCCCGCCGGGCTGTTGCTCGTGCCCGACGGCACCGGGCTGGGCATCGGCGCGGCATGGCAATGGGATCGCGACGGGCTGCCCGTCGCGGGCGGCGACGATGTGCTGGCGCGCTATCTCGTCGCCAGCGGGCGGATCGTCGAACTCGACATGATCCGCAACGATGCCGCCGCCGGCGCCGAAGCGGCCAGCGTGCCGCAATGGATGCTCGACACCAACACCGCCTGGGCGCTGGTGCCGCTGGTCCATCTCGACCGGCTGCAGGGCGCGATCCTGCTGGCGCGGCCGGCGCTCGACCGGGCGCTCGACTGGGAGGATTTCGACCTGTTGCGCATCGCCGGGCGTCAGGCCGCAAGTTACCTCGCCGAGGCGCGCGCGCAGGAGGCGCTGGCCGATGTCGAGCGCTTCGACGAATTCAACCGCCGCTTCGCCTTCATCCTTCATGACATCAAGAATCTGGTGAGCCAGTTGACGCTGGTCGCGCGCAATGCCGAACGCCATGCCGACAACCCCGAGTTCCGCGCCGATATGGTCGCGACGCTGAAGGATTCGGCGGGGCGGATGAATGATTTGCTCGCGCGCCTGTCGCAGCATCACAGCGCCCGTGCCGAGGAACTTCGCCCGGTCGAATTGATGCCTTTGGTCGAGCGTGTTGCCGCGCGCCGCCGCGCGCAGCATCCGGTCGCGGTGATCGGCGGCGGCGAGGCGTTGGCCCAGACCGATCCGGCGCGGCTCGAACAATTGCTCGGTCATTTGCTGCAGAACGCGATCGAGGCGAGCCCGTTCGCCGAACCGGTGACCATCGCGGTTTCCGCCGATGCCGGCCAGGTCGTGATCGACGTGATCGACCGCGGATGCGGCATGTCGCCGGCGTTTATTCGCGACAAGCTGTTCAAACCGTTCGTGTCGTCCAAGGCCGGCGGTTTCGGCATCGGCGCGTTCGAGGCGCGGCAGCTTGCCCAGGCGATGGGCGGCGGCGTCGCGGTGACCAGCCGTGAAGGCGAGGGCACGCGTTTCCGCGTCACCTTGCCGCGAGTCCGAACCGATACGATGGAGCGCGCGGCATGACCGGGACCAACGCAGCACGACCCAAATCGCTGCCCAAATTGCTGATCGTCGAGGACGATGTCGGGCTGCAGCGCCAGTTGCGCTGGGCCTATGAGGGGTATGACGTGGTCGTCGCGTCGGACCGTGCCAGCGCGCTCGACGCGGTGCGCGCCGAGGAACCCGATGTGGTCACGCTCGACCTTGGCCTGCCGCCCGATCCGGACGGCACGACCGAGGGGTTCGCGACGCTGCAGGCGATCCTGACGCTCAAGCCCGATACCAAGGTCATCGTTGCCTCCGGGCATGGCGCGCGCGAAAGTGCGCTGCGCGCGATCGCCGATGGCGCGTGGGATTTCTATGCCAAGCCGATCGATATCGACGCGCTCGGCCTGATCGTCGCGCGCGCCTTTCACGTGCATGCGCTGGAGGCGGAGAATCGCCGCCTCGCCGAGCGTTCCGGCACCACCGCGCTGGGCGGGATGATCACCGCCGCGCCGGAGATGCTCAAGGTCACGCGCACGATCGAGCGCGTCGCCGGCGCGGACGTATCGGTCATGCTGCTTGGCGCGAGCGGCACGGGCAAGGAATTGCTCGCGCGCGGCGTGCATGATTCGAGCCCGCGCCGGAACGGGGCGTTCGTCGCGATCAATTGCGCGGCGATTCCCGAGACATTGCTCGAAAGCGAATTGTTCGGTCATGAAAAGGGCGCCTTCACCGGCGCGGTCAAGACGACCGAAGGCAAGATCGAACTGGCGCAGGGCGGTACGCTGTTTCTCGACGAGGTCGGCGACATTCCGTTGCCGCTGCAGGTCAAGCTGCTGCGTTTCCTGCAGGAGCGCGTGATCGAACGGATCGGCGGGCGCAAGCCAATCGCGGTCGACACGCGGATCGTGTGCGCGACACATCAGGATATCGATGCGATGATCGCCGAGGGCCGCTTCCGCGAGGATCTTTATTATCGCCTGGCCGAGATCGTCGTGCGCATCCCGTCGCTGGCCGAACGCAGCGGCGATGCCGGCCTGCTCGCGCATCATTTCCTGAAGAAATATGCCAAGACGATGCACTCATCGGTTACCGGCCTGTCGCCCGATGCGCGCGCCGCGATCGATGCATGGGGCTGGCCGGGCAATGTCCGCGAGCTGGAAAACCGCATGAAGCGCGCGGTGATCATGGCCGAGGGCAAGCTGGTCACCGCCGCCGATCTCGACCTGGCCGGCGATGCCGAGGATGTACCGCTCAATTTGCGCAGCGTGCGCGAGATCGCCGACCGCAAGGCGATCCGCCACGCGCTGGTCCGCGCCGACGGTAACATTTCCAATACCGCCAAGCTGCTAGGGGTGAGCCGCCCGACCCTTTACGATCTTTTGAAGAGCTATGACCTCCATGCTTAAGCCCGTTAAAGCCACCATCGGTACGCTGCTTGCGAGCGGCGCTGCGATCGTATCCGCCGCCTTGTTCACGCTGGCCGCGACCGTGCCGGCCAGCGCCGATGCCGGGACTGCGCGGCTGTCGCTCGCCAGGAGCCTGGCGATGCTCAAGACGGGGAATATCAGCGCGGCGCGCAACCATGCGCAGGCGGCGATCAAGCAGGATCCCAATTGGGGCCTGGCGCATGCCGTGCTGGCGCGCGCTTTCCTGGCGCTTGGTGACGGCATTGGCGCCGAAGCCGAACTCGACCGCGCCAAGGCGGCCGGGTTCGACGCCAAGCGCGCGCAACAGCTCTACGCCCATGCCTATCTGCTGCAGGGCGATGCCAAGCGCGCGGCGACCACCGCGGCGACGGCGGAGCCGCGTTTTGCCGGTTATGCGATTCGCGTCGGCGCGCGCGCGCTGGCCGCGCAAGGCGATTTGCCGGGTGCGCAGCGTGCGCTGTCCAATCTTCTGTCGGCCGCGCCGGGGGATAGCGCGGCATGGTCCGATCTTGGCCGGGTGCGTTACAATTCGGGCGATGTCGCCGGCGCGATCGACGCGGCGACCAAGGCGGGCGAGCTTGACCCCGCCAATCTCGAGGCGCTGACCTTGCGCGGCGAACTGGTGCGGACTCAATATGGCCTGGTCGCGGCCTTGCCCTGGTTCGAGGCGGCTCTGGCGCGCGATGCCTATTATCATCCGGCGCTGATCGAATATGCCTCAACGCTCGGCGATGCCGGGCGTTATGGCGATATGCTCGACGCGACCCGCCGCGCGCTCGCGTCGCGGCCTGACAGTGCTCAGGCTTTCTATCTTCAGGCGGTACTCGCCGCGCGCGCGGGCAATTACGACCTTGCCCGCACGTTGATGCAGCGCACCGGCGGCACGCTCAGCGGCCTGCCCGGCGCGCTGCTGCTCGAAGGAACGCTCGATTATCAGGCGGGCGGTTACGAACAGGCGATCAACAAATGGCGCGAGCTGGTCGCGCGCCAGCCGATGAACATCACCGCGCGCCGCCTGCTTGGTGCGGCGATGCTGCGTTCGGGCGATGCGCAGGGCGCGCTCGATGTGTTGCGCCCGGTCGCGCTGCGCTTCGATGCCGACAGCTATACGCTGACCCTGGTCGCGCGCGCGTTCGAGCGCACCGGCGAGCGCGACTGGGCGGGCAAATATCTCGACCGGGCGGCATTTCCGGTGCGCGATGCGTCGGTGCCGTTCGGCACCGATGACAGCCTGACCGTGCTCGGTGGGCTCGCCAACGACAATCCCGACGATCCGGTGCGGCGCATGGTGTTCCTGCGCGCGCTGGTCGATGCGGGCGAAAATGGCCAGGCGCTCGATCAGGCGCAGGCGCTGACCCGGCTTTCGCCCGGCGCGCCCGCCGCCTGGCTTGCGGTCGGCGACATGCAGATGGTGCTGAAGCGTTATGGCGAAGCCGCCGCCGCCTATCGCCGCGCCGCCGATATCCGTTTCGACGAACCGACCATGTTGCGCACGGTCGACGCGCTCGACCGCGCCGGCCATCGGCCCGAAGCGTCGAACGTGCTTGCGCTGTTCCTGTCGCAGAATCCGCAGAACATCGCCGGCCAGCGTCTCGCCGCGCATTGGCAGCTCGCATCGGGCGAATTCGACGCCGCAATCGAAACGCTGGAGGGACTGCGCCAGCGCGTCGGCAACCGCGACGCCGCTTTGCTCACCGAACTGGCCTATGCCTATCTCGGCGATGACGACGATGCGACCGGTCTTTCCTATGCCAAGGCGGCCTATCGCCTCGCGCCGCTCAACCCGGTGGTGACCGACGCCTATGGCTGGGCGCTTTATCAAAGCGGGAACAATGGCGCCGCGGCGCAATTGTTCGAAAAGGCAGTGGCGATCGCGCCCGAACACGCAATGCTGCGCTGGCACCTCGGCCAGGTCTATGCCGAACTCGGCCGCGGTGCCGATGCGCGCGGGCAGATCGATGCGGCGCTGTCCGATCCGAGCTTCGAGGACCGCGATGCGGCGGCGGCGTTGTTGAAGACCCTGGCCTAAATCTCAACCGTTCGCCCTGAGCTTGTCGAAGGGCCGTTCTTTCTTCTAACGCTGCGCACCAGAAGAGCGGGGCTTCGACAAGCTCAGCCCGAACGGAAGATGGTATGGCCGAAGATCAACAGACATCGCTCGACCGTATCGCCGCCGCACTCGACCGTATCGCGCCGCCCGCACCGGTGCCGGCCGATCCGCTGGCCCATCCGGCCTATTTGTGGCGCGGTGTCGCGCTGGCCGCGGCGCGCGATTTCGCGGCGTTGCCGCTCGATCAGCTTCACGGCATCGACACGCAGAAAACGACATTGGTCGCCAACCTCGATCGCCTTGCCCAGGGTCAGGCGGCGCATGACGTGTTGTTATGGGGCGCGCGTGGCACGGGCAAATCGGCTTTGGTCAAAAGCGCGGTTGCGGCACTTCAGGGGGAAGGCAAGCGACTCGCGCTGATCGAAGTGGTCACCACGCAGCTCGATACGCTGCCCGCCTTGTTTGCGGCGATCGCGCCGGTGCCGCGCGCGTTCGTGCTGTTTATCGATGATCTTGGCTTCAATGCGGCGAGCGACGCGCGTGCGTTGCGCTCGATGCTGCAGGGCGGGGCGGAGGCGCGGCCGGCCAATGCGCGGCTGATCGTCACCTCCAACCGCCGTCACCTGGTGCCGCGCGACATTGCCGAGCAGGAAAGCGCAATCAAT
Organism: Sphingomonas sp. So64.6b; assembly: GCF_014171475.1. Classification (NCBI taxonomy): domain Bacteria; kingdom Pseudomonadati; phylum Pseudomonadota; class Alphaproteobacteria; order Sphingomonadales; family Sphingomonadaceae; genus Sphingomonas; species Sphingomonas sp. So64.6b. The sequence goes on along the minus strand of NZ_CP048817.1, from coordinate 2,976,390 downwards.
CCGCGCGACGCGGTCGACGACAATCTCGCGCTGGCCGACCGGTTCGGGTTGAGCCTGGGATTCCATGTCGTCGATCAGGACGGCTATCTCGCGATGGTGCGCGGTTATACCGATGCTTATGACCTGCCGTTCGACGCGGTCGACGCGGTCGGCTGGGCGACGCGGCGCGGCAGCCGTTCGGGGCGCGTGGCGTGGCATTATATCGTCGATCTTGCCGGCCGGAACGGACGCTCGCTGCGATTATGACTGATATGGATCAGGTTGCTCGCTAACGCCGCTTGACTTGATCCGCGCGCCATTGCTGACTCCACACCATGGCTCGTATCGGCGAACTGGACCTTTGTGATCGCCTCTCGCCGACCATTCCGGTCTGGGTGACGCAAATTGCCGTTGGGCTGATCACATCGGGCGCGGCACGCATCCTGCGCATCGGCTTCGATCTGGTGGCCGGTGGCGCCGCGCCGTTCGCATTGATCTATCCGGCGATCATGCTCGCCACGCTGTTCGCGCGCGCCTTTGCGGGCGCGGTGAGCGCGACGGTGATGATCCTGTATATCTGGTATTATCTTTTCCCGATCCGCAATTCATTCCGGTTCGAGAACGGCGCCGGGCCGCTTTCGATCGGCGTCGTCACGGTCACCGCGATCATCACCATCGCGGTCGCCGAACTGTTCCGCCGCGCCGCGCGGCGTGCGACGCAGGAGCGCGATCGCGAAATCGCCGATCGCGACCTGTTCCTCGCCGAATTCGACCACCGCATGAAGAATAATTTCGCGATCGTCGCAGGGCTGCTCGACATGCAGAAGCGCCGTGCGGCCGACCCGGCGACGGCGGACGCGCTGGGGGTGGCACAGATGCGCATCGACAGCATCGCGCGCGCGCATCGCCATCTCTATCGCGGCGGCGACCAGCCGGGCATGGTCGAGATGCGCGATTATCTGGGCGACCTGTGCACGGCGCTGTCCGAGGCATTGTTCCTGCGCGGCGGCATCACGCTCACTTGCGACACCGACGAAGCATCGGTGCCGCGCGACCGCGCCGTATCGATCGGACTGGTGGTCAACGAGCTCGTCACCAACGCCGCCAAGCATGCCTTTCCCGGCCGCGATATCGGCGCGATCCTGGTGACGTTCCGCAATGTCAGCGGCGGTGGCTGGATCGTCACGGTGTCGGACGATGGCGTCGGGTTGCCCGAGGCACCGGTTGTTACCGGTCGCGACAACGGCCTGGGCGGCCGCCTGATCGAGGCGTTCGCGCGGCAGGCCGGTGGTACGCTCCGGACCGACAGCGATCGCACCGGCACGCGCGTGACGCTGGAGTTGGGCGCTTAACGCTTCACCGTCACCTTCGCGGGGATGACGGAAGAAAAGACACCTGGCCTTAGCCCAGCCCCTCGACCTGCTCGGCGAGTTCGAGCCAGCGCATCTCCGCCGCTTCCTTTTCAGCCCGTGCCTTGTCGATCGCCTTGGTCAGCAGTTCGAACTTCGGAAAATCACGCGAATAAAGCGCGGGATCCGCAAGTGTCGCTTCGTCGCGCTTGATCGCGGCCTCGATCTCCTCGATCCGCTTGGGCAGTATGTCGTAATCGCGCTGGTCCTTGTAGGTCAGCTTGACCTTTGGTGCCGGCGGCGCGGTTGGTTCGACCTTGCGCGGGTTGGGGCGCTTGCCGCCGCTGACGCGCAGGCGGCGACGCTTCTCCCAATCCTCATAACCGCCCGCGACGACATCGACCGTGCCCGACCCGTCGAGGCCAAGCGTGATCGTCACCGTGCGGTCGAGGAAATCGCGGTCATGGCTGACGATCAGCACGGTGCCGTCATAATCGCCGATCACTTCCTGCAGCAGGTCGAGCGTTTCCAGATCGAGGTCGTTGGTCGGTTCGTCGAGCACCAGTAAATTGGACGGCCGGGCGAATTCGCGCGCGAGCAGCAGCCGCGAACGCTCGCCGCCCGACAGCGTGCCGATCTGCGCATCGACCAGGCCGGGTTCGAACAGGAACTCCTTCAGATACCCGATGATGTGCTTCCTGATGCCCTGTACCTCGATCCAGTCGCCGCCATCGGCGAGCACTTCGCGAACCGTCTTTTCCGGCGCCATCAGGCTGCGCTGCTGGTCGATGACGATCCGGTCGAGCGTCTTGGCGAGGCGGATATGCCCCGAATCGGGCGCGAGCTCGCCGGTCAGCAGCTTGAGCAAGGTGGTCTTGCCCGCGCCATTGGCGCCGACGATGCCGATCCGGTCGCCGCGCATCACGCGCAAGGTCAGGTCCTTGATGATCGGCCGGTCCCCGAAGGATTTCGACACGCCCTTGACGTCGATCACCATCTTGGTGCGCGCATCGTCGGTGCCGATCGAGAGATTGGCGGTTCCCGGCGGACCCATCATCGCCGCGCGCGTCGCACGCATCTCGTGCAGCTTGGTCAGCCGTCCCTGATTGCGCTTGCGCCGCCCGGTGACGCCGCGCAGCAGCCAATGCTCCTCCAGCTTCAATCGCGCATCGAGCTTTTCGGCGTTGCGCGCTTCCTCGGCATAGACTTGCTCGGTCCACGCCTCGAACCCGCCGAAACCGATTTCCGCGCGGCGCACCGATCCGCGATCGAGCCACAATGTCTGTTTGGTCAGGCGGGTCAGGAAAGTCCGGTCATGGCTGATCGCGATGAACGCGCCGCGGTAACGGCTCAGCCAATCCTCGAGCCAGTCGATCGCCGCGATGTCGAGATGGTTGGTCGGCTCGTCGAGCAGCAGCACGTCGGGGTTGAGCGCCAGCGCGCGCACGATCGCCGCGCGTCGCCGTTCGCCGCCGCTCGCGCTTGCCGCGTCGCGCGACAGGTCGATGCCGAGCTGATCGGCGATCGCATCGGCTTCATAGGGCAGCGGCGCCTCCTCGCCGTGCAGGACATAATCGAGCAATGTCGCATGCGCGCGCAGGTCCGGTTCCTGTTCGAGCAGGATGACACGCGTACCCGGTTGGATCGTGCGCCGGCCTTCGTCCGCCTCGATCGAACCGGCGATCAGCTTGAGCAGCGTGGTCTTGCCCGCGCCGTTGCGCCCGATCAGCGCAAGCCGGTCACGCGGCTGAATATGGATATCGAGGCCGCGGAACAGCCACCCGGACCCTTGAATGATACCGAGATTTTCGAATGCGAGAATTGGGGCTGCCATGGATGTCCTGGGATTTTCGCCGCTGCCCTGAATGTGGCGGGACGAGCGGTCATTTTGAGGGGGCTGTAGGTAGGATGCGGGTGGCGGGCAAGTCGGCCTTGCCTGTCGCAACGATAACGCGTGCATTCACAGGCTGTTCAAGCCCGTCTCCCTATGCGAGGCAGATGAAGATGTTGCTCCCTCTCGCTTTCTGCATGGTTGCCGCCGCCGGGTCGGCCGTCGCCGATCCTGCGCCCCAGCAACGCCGTGGCGACCAGGTCGAAGCGTTCGATCAACTCAAAAAGGGCAAGTTGTTGCCGCTGCACGAGATTGAGCGGCGCGTCGTGCCGCAAATGCGCGGTGCGCAGTATCTTGGTGTCGAGCTCGATTCGCTCAGCGGCATTTACACGCTGAAATTCCTGCGCGATGGCATTGTCATCTGGGTCGAAGTCGACGGCCAGTCGGGCCGCGTCATGGGCCGTACCGGTAAATAATCCGCCTTTTGGTGGCTGGAGGGGAAGTAGAATGCGCGTCCTGATCGTCGAAGACGAACCCAATCTCGGCCAGCAGCTCAAGAACACGCTGGAAGGTGCCGGCTATGCGATCGACCTCGCCACCGATGGCGAGGAAGGGCATTTCATGGGCTCGACCGAGAATTACGACGCGATCGTACTCGATCTCGGCTTGCCCGAGATCGACGGGCTGACCGTGCTCGACCGCTGGCGCAAGGAAGGCCGCACCGCGCCGGTGCTGGTGCTGACCGCGCGCGACAGCTGGTCGGACAAGGTCGCCGGGCTCGATGCCGGTGCCGACGATTACGTCGCCAAGCCGTTCCAGTCGGAGGAACTGATCGCCCGGCTGCGCGCGTTGATTCGCCGTGCTTCGGGCAATGCCTCGTCGGAACTGACCGCGGGCGATGTCCGGCTCGACACGCGTTCGGGCAAGGTCACGCTGGCCGGCGAGCCGGTCAAGCTGACTGCGCAGGAATATAAATTGCTCAGCTATCTGCTCCATCACAAGGGCAAGGTGGTCAGCCGGACCGAACTGATCGAGCATATCTACGACCAGGATTTCGACCGCGATTCGAACACCATCGAAGTGTTCGTGACGCGCATCCGCAAGAAGCTCGGCCAGGAAGTGATCACCACCATCCGGGGTCTGGGCTATAGCCTTGAAGATCCCGATGCTTGATGCGCGCACCGCCCTCTCACCGTTTGTGCTGAGCTTGTCGAAGCACCGTTCTTCCTCCTTCTGACCGTGGAAGAAGTAGAACAGCCCTTCGACAAGCTCAGGGCGAACGGAGAGGAGGGGGCGAACGCTCCCGCCACGATCGAACCCGAAACCCCGCTCGGGCGCGGTTATGTCCGCACCACCGGCTCGCTCAGCCGGCGGATGATCCTGATCGCCGCGGCGTGGATCCTGTTGCTGCTCACTGGCGGCGGCTTTGCGCTCGATCGCGTGCTGTCCTCCGCGATCACGCGCAATTTCGACGACCAGCTCGAATATGTCCTGACCGCGTTGATCGTCTCGGCCGAGATCGGTCCGGACGGCGAAGTGGTGTTCAACCGCGAACCCGCCGATCAGCGCTTCCTCGAACCCTATTCGGGGCTTTACTGGCAGGTCAGCACCACGGGGCGTGAGGATTTTCCGTCGCGCTCGCTATGGGACCGGCGTCTCGCTTTCGGGTCGAAGCACACCGATCTCGGCATCCACAGTTACGACAGCATTCAGTTCAACGGCGAGAAGCTGCGTATCCTGGAACGCGATGTGAAACTGCCCGGATCGCCGATCCGCTGGCGTTTTCAGGTCGCGCAGACCCGCGAAGGGCTCGACGCGCAGATCAGTGCGTTACGGCGGACGCTGGTGCGCAGCTTCGCGCTGCTTGGTGTCGGCTTGCTCGTCATGGCCGCGCTGCAGACATTTTACGGGCTATGGCCGCTGCGCAAGGTGCGCGAGGAGATTGCGCGGATGCGCGCCGGCAAATCGCGCCAGATCGAGCGCGCGATGCCGATCGAGGTCGCGCCGATGGTCGAGGAACTGAACGGCCTGATCGCGCATAACGAGCGTCAGGCCGAGGAAGCGCGCCGTCATGCCGGCAATCTGGCGCATGCGCTGAAGACGCCGCTGACCGTGATCATGAACGCCGCGACGGCACAGGCCGACGATCTCGGCGAGACGGTGGTGCGCGAGGCGCGGACGATGCGGCGCCAGGTCGACCATCACCTTGCGCGCGCCCGCGCGGTCGGCCGGCGCGGATCGGCGCACAGCCGCGCCGATGTCTGGCCGAGCCTCGAATCGGTCGAACGCGCCGTCGCGCGGCTCTATCGCCACGTCCGCATCGACATTGCCGGGCCGAAGACGCTGCAGGTCCATGTCGAGCGGCAGGATCTCGATGAGATGCTCGGCAATTTGATCGAGAACGCCGCGAAATATGGCGGCGGCAGCGTGTTCGTCACGGTCGGCCAGCATTCGGGCTTCGTCGAATTCCTGATCGAGGATGACGGCATGGGCATCCCCGAGGAACAGCGCGTGCGCATCTTCGACCGCGGTGTGCGACTCGATTCGGGCAAGCCCGGCACCGGGTTGGGCATGGCGATCGTGCGCGACGTGGCGGAGATTTACGAGGGCACCGTGTCGCTTGAGGAGAGCGAGGATCTGGGTGGTTTGCTGGTGCGGTTGAGATTGCCGGCGGCCAACTAATTCCTCCCCGGAGGGGAGGGGACCATTTGCTTCTTCAGCAAATGGTGGAGGGGCTTTCCACAGGCGGAACACTGCTTGGCACACCCCTCCACCCCTCGCTTCGCTCGCGGTCCCCCTCCCCCTGCGGGGGAGGAATTTTATGCGGCCACTTTCAGTTCGCTCATCACTTCGGCGGTGATCTCGAGACTCCGCTTGCGCGCGTCGTGATCGTAGATCGAGCTCGCCACCATGATTTCGTCCACGCCGGTGCGTTCGATGAACGCGGCGATCCCGCGCGCGACTGTGGCCGGGCTGCCGACCGCCGAACATTGCAGCACATGATCGAGAATCGCAGCGCCCTGGGCGCCGAGCGACTGGCGATAGCCGGCGAGTGGCGGTTTCATCTTGCCCGGATTGCCGGTGCGCAGGGCAACGAACGCCTGTTGCTGCGAACTGGCGAGCAGTTCGGCTTCTTCGTCGCTGTCGGCGGCGAAGATATTGAAGCCCGCCATGACGTGCGGTTTCGCCAGTGCAGCCGAAGGACGGAAGTCGCGGCGATAGATGGCGATCGCCGCATCGAGCGCGTCGGGCGCGAAATGCGAGGCGAAAGCATAGGGCAGGCCGAGTGCCGCAGCGAGCTGCGCGCCAAACGTGCTTGAGCCGAGGATCCACAGGTCGACCTTCGCGCCGGCGCCCGGCGTCGCGCTGATCCCGGTCTTGCCGTCATCGGCGAAATAGCTTTGCAGTTCCAGCACGTCCTGCGGAAAGGCGTTGGAGTCGGTTTCGAGCGTGCGGCGCATGGCGCGCGCGACCTTCTGGTCCGACCCTGGCGCACGGCCAAGTCCGAGGTCGATCCGGCCGGGGAACAGCGCATCGAGCGTGCCGAACTGCTCGGCGATGATCAGGGGCGAATGATTGGGCAGCATGATCCCGCCGGCACCGACGCGGATCGTGCTGGTCGCGGCGGCGACATGCCCGATCACCACTGAAGTGGCGGCGCTGGCGATGCCGGTCATGCCATGATGCTCGGCCGTCCAGTAGCGGCTGAAGCCAAGCGCTTCGGCGTGCTGAGCGAGATCGGCGGCGTTGGCGAGCGCCTGGGACACGGTGCCGCCTTCGACGACGGGCACGAGATCGAGCAGGGAATAGGCTGTCATGGGCGGAAGATGGGGAGGGATGCGGGGGTTCGCCAGTCAAAGATTTACTTCGTCATGCTGAACTTGTTTCAGCATCCAGGCGCGGTCGCCAGCCAAACAGCTATCATCTTTGGGTCATCTGGCCGCGCCTGCGTTCGAGCGAGACTATGTCCCCCGGACATAGTCTTGGCTTGCCGGGGGCAAGCCAAAGCTCGAACGCTGAAACAAGTTCAGCATGACGGCGAGGATGGCGCACCGCCTTGCCCCATGCGGGCCGCCAGCCTAGAGCCCGTTCGCATATGGACCCACGCCTTTCCCATATCCGCAATTGGATCTTCGATCTCGACAACACGCTGTATCCGGCGAGCGCGAAGCTGTTCGACCGGATCGATGTGAAGATGGGCGCCTATATCGCGCAGCGTCTCGACGTCGATCTGGTCGAGGCACGGCGCATCCAGAAGGGCTATTTCCACGGCCACGGCACCACGCTTGCGGGTATGATGGCCGAACATGGCGTCGATCCCCACGAATTCCTCGATTTCGTCCATGATATCGAAATGGACGTGCTTGAGGAAAACGCGCCCCTCGCCGCCGCGATCGCGAAGCTGCCGGGGCGCAAGCTGGTCTTCACCAACGCCGATACGCCCTATGCGACGCGCGTGCTCGGTCGGCTTGGTCTTGGCGAAACGTTCGAGGCGATCCACGACATCCATGCAATGGACCTCGCGCCAAAGCCGCAGGAATCGGCTTATGCCGGGCTGTGCGCGGCATTCGACCTCGATCCCGCACAATCGCTGTTCGTCGAGGATATGGCGCGCAACCTCGCGCCGGCCAAGGCGATCGGCATGACCACGGTGTGGGTCGATAATGGTTCGGAACAAGCAGTCGACAGCGACCGCAGTTATATCGATTTCACCACCCACGACATCACGCACTGGCTGCAAGCCGTTTTGGAGGCCCAATGACCGACCATCTGCAATCCGTGATCGAGGCCGCCTGGGACGATCGAGACAATCTCGGCTTCACCACGGTCGGCGCGGTGCCCAAGGCGGTCGAGGAAGCGCTGGCGATGCTCGATGCCGGCACCGCGCGCGTTGCCGAGCCCGATGGCGCGGGCGGCTGGCGGGTCAATCAATGGCTCAAGAAAGCGGTGCTGCTGTCCTTCCGTCTCAATGACAATGTGCTGATGTCGAACGGTCCGGCGGACGGCAATTGGTGGGACAAGGTGCCGTCCAAGTTCAGCGGCTGGGGCGAAGCCGAATTCCGCGACGCCGGTTTCCGCGCGGTGCAGGGCGCGATCGTCCGCCGCGGCGCGTTCGTCGGCAAGGGCGCGGTGCTGTTGCCGAGCTTCGTCAATATCGGCGCCTATGTCGGCGAAGGGTCGATGATCGACGCCTGGGCGACGGTCGGCAGCTGCGCGCAGATCGGCAAGGGCGTGCATATTTCGGGCGGTGCCGGCATCGGCGGCGTACTCGAACCGCTTCAGGCCGATCCGGTGATCATCGGTGACGGCGCGTTCGTCGGTGCGCGCGCGGAAGTCGCCGAGGGCGTGCGCGTCGGCGAGGGCGCGGTGTTGTCGATGGGCGTCTATCTCGGCGCGTCGACCAAGATCATCGATCGCGCGACCGGCGAAGTGTTTCGCGGCGAAGTGCCGCCCTATTCGGTGGTCGTACCGGGCAGCACTGGCGGCGGCGGCGACAAGCCCGGCCTGTACTGCGCGGTGATCGTCAAGCGCGTCGATGCGCAGACCCGTTCCAAGACCAGCATCAACGAGTTGTTGCGCGACTGAGGAAAGATCATGCCCGACAGCCATGCCTCCGACAGCCAGACCATCGCCGAAATCATCCGCGTCGTCGATGCGATCGACCGGGCGGTGGATGGAAAGGACTGGGTGACGGCGCGATCCCATTTCGCCGACCGGCTGACCGCCGATTTCAGCTCGCTGTCCGGTCAGCCTGCGGCCGAAATCTCCAGCGACGCGCTAGTCCAGGCCTGGACGACGAATCTGACCGCGGCCAAGACCAGCTTCCATATGCGCACCAACCATCAGGTGGTACTCACCGGCGATACCGCAGATGTGGAGTCGGCCGGCTATGCGTGGAACCGCATGGAGGGCAATGGCGAGCCGTTATGGGAGGTCTGGGGCACGTATCTCCACCATCTCGTGCGCACGCCCGACGGGTGGAAGGTCGATGCCATGACGCTGATCGTCACGCATCAGCGCGGCAATTTCTGGGTTCGCGACACGGTGCCTGCGGCGTGAGGCGATGGCTTCTCCTCACAGCGGCACTGTTCGCCGCCGGCCCGGCGATCGCGCAGCAAGTGCCGATCGACCCGGCCGCTTTGGTGCGCACCTATCCGCACGATCCGCGCGCCTATACCGAGGGGCTCTTCTATCTCGATGGCGCGCTCTATGAGAGCACTGGCGAGGTCGGGCGATCCGGCATCCGCAAGGTTGATCTTGACAGCGGCAGGGTCCGGTCGAGCGTCGCGGTGGAGCCGCCGCTGTTCGGCGAAGGGATCGCCCCATGGGGTGGTCAGATCATCAGCCTGACCTGGAAGAACGGCATCGGCTTCCGCTGGTCGATCGACGGCTTCAGGAAGCTCGGCAGCTTCCGCTATCCAGGTGAGGGATGGGCGCTGACCTCGGATGGCACCAGCCTGATCATGTCCGACGGCACATCGACCCTGCGCTTTCTCGATCCGCGCACTTTCCGCCAGCGCCGCACGCTCCGTGTCACCGCGAACGGCCTGCCGATCGAGCAGCTCAACGAGCTCGAATATGTCGATGGCGAGATTCTCGCCAATATCTGGCTGACCGACCGCATCGCGCGGATCGATCCCAAAAGCGGCCATGTCATCGGCTGGATCGATCTTTCGGCGCTGCATGCCCGTGCCGGCGTGCGGGGCGAGAATCAGGTCGCCAATGGCATCGCCTGGGACAAGGTGCGCCGCCGCTTGTTCGTGACCGGCAAGGAATGGCCTTATCTGTTCGAGATCGCGCCGCCGAAGAAGGTTCGGGCAAAGGGTGCGCGCCGGTCGCGCTGAGGCCCGACCCCAGCTCCTGTCTCGACATTGCAACACGCGCCGCCTATCCGCGCGGTCAAAGATTCTAGAGGGGATTTCCATGACTACCACCGCCAGCAAGGTCCTCGACCGCGTCCTCGTGCTCGAAATGGTCCGCGTGACCGAGGCCGCCGCGGTTGCCGCGTCGACGCTGGTCGGGCGGGGCGACGAGAAAGCCGCCGATGCCGCTGCGGTCGAGGCGATGCGCGCTGCGCTCAACGAACTGTACATGGACGGCACCGTGGTGATCGGCGAAGGCGAGCGCGACGAGGCGCCGATGCTCTACATCGGCGAGAAGGTCGGGTCGGCGATCGGTAAGGGGCCGAAGATCGACATCGCGCTCGACCCGCTCGAGGGCACGACGATCTGCGCCACCGCGGGCCCCAATTCGCTCGCCGTGCTGGCGATCGCGGAAGAAGGCGGGCTGCTCAACGCGCCCGACGTCTATATGGAAAAGATCGCGGTCGGCCCGGGCTATCCCGACGGCATCATCGACCTCGACAAAAGCCCGACCGAGAACATCAAGGCCGTTGCCGCGGCGAAGGGTGTCGACCCCTCGCAGATCATCGCGTGCGTGCTCGACCGGCCGCGCCATGAAAAGCTCATCGCCGAATTGCGCGGGCTTGGCGTCGGCATCATGCTGATCGGTGACGGCGATGTCGCCGGCGTGATCGCGACGACCAATCCCGATACCACGATCGACATCTATATGGGGTCGGGCGGTGCGCCGGAGGGTGTGCTTGCCGCCGCCGCGCTGCGCTGCGTCGGCGGTCAGTTCAAGGGCCGGCTGATCTTCCGCAACGATGACGAGCGCGCCCGCGCCGCGAAATGGGGCGTGACCGATCTCGACAAGCAGTACGACCTGACCGAACTGGCCAAGGGCGATTGCATCTTCGCCGCGACCGGCGTGACCGACGGGTCGCTGCTCGCCGGGGTCAAGCGCAAGGGCGGCAAGATGACCACCGAGAGCGTGGTGATGCGCGCCAGCTCCGGCACGGTGCGCTGGGTGAAGGGCGAACACCGGATCTGACGGCGGCGCGTAATCCGCTCAATTGACAGAGAATAGCCGTGCGCCTTTAGTTGTCACTCACATCTGGGGTGATGCATATGCGGATTCGCGGTTTCCTTTCGATCGCGGCGGCATCGGCCGCCATCATTGCGCCGCTTGCCCCGGCGCGACCGCAGGCCTCGCCCGCTGCTGCCCCCATGGTACAATCGGCCTTCACTTTCGAGGAAGTGATGATCCCGATGCGCGACGGGGCGAAGCTGCAGACCGTGATCCTGCGCCCGCGCGATGCCACGGCACCATTGCCGATCCTGCTGCAGCGGACGCCCTATGGCGTGCCCGATGTCGCGCCCGCGACCGTGCCGGGCAGTTACGCTGCGCTGATGCAGGACGGTTATATCTTTGTCGCCCAATCGATGCGCGGACGTTACAAATCGGACGGCGTGTTCACGCTGTCGACCGCCGTCCATCCGAAGAACAGTAAAGCGACCGATGAGGCGACCGACGCCTATGACACGATCGACTGGCTGGTGAAGAATCTGAAGGGCAATAACGGCAAGGTCGGGATGTGGGGCGTGTCCTATCCCGGCTTCGCCGCCGCCGTTGCGCTGGCCAAGCCGCATCCGGCGCTGAAGGCGGTCAGTCCGCAGGCGGCGTGGATCGATTATTGGCAGAATGACGATCTGCATCGCAACGGCGCGTTGCGGCTGAGCTATGCGACCGACTGGGTCGGGTCGTTGCAACTGAGCAAGACCAACGATGTCGGACCCGAATACGACACGCTCGACACCTATGACTGGTTCCTGCGCATGGGCACCGCCGAGGGCATCGACAAGGCGCAATTCAAGGGCCGCTCGCCGATGTTCACGGCGCTGCTCGACCATCCCAATCACGACAGTTTCTACACCAACCAGCGCTGGACCGATTCGCTCGGCAAGACGGTCGTGCCGACGCTCAATGTCGCGGGTTATTGGGATCAGGAGGATCCGTGGGGGTCGTGGCAAATCTATGCGCGGCAAAAGCAGAACGACCCCGATCACCTGGCGCAGATGGTCGCCGGCCCCTGGGCGCATGGCGGGTGGCAGGGCAATACCTCGATGATCGGCCGCGTGCCGCTCGGCGGCGATAGCGGCAAGGATTTCCGCGACACGATCCAGGCGCCGTTCTTCGCCTATTGGCTGCACGGCAAAGGGCAGCGCCCGAATTTCGAGATGAAGAGCTTCCAGTCGGGATCGAACGCCTGGAAGGAATATAAGAGCTGGCCGCCGGCCGAGGCCAAGGCGACCGATCTCTACCTTCATGCCGACGGCTCGCTGTCCTTCACCGCGCCCGCCGCCGGGGAGGCGTGTCGCGATTATTTGTCCGACCCGGCCAATCCGGTGCCGTTCCGTCCACGCCCGATCTCGAAAACCTATCCCCGCCCCGAATGGCGCTGGTGGGAAGCCGAGGACCAGCGCTTCGTCGACCATCGCCCCGATGTGCTGAGTTATGTCAGCGCGCCGTTATCTGAGAATCTGACGGTGACCGGCAATATCGTCGCGCAATTGATGGCCGCGACCACCGGCACAGACAGCGATTTCGTGGTCAAGCTGATCGATGTGCTGCCTGACGATTATGCGCCGTTCGACAATAGCGCGCCGCTTGGCGCCTATACGCAGCAACTGGGCGGTTATCAGCTGCCGATCGCGATGGAGGTAAGGCGCGGCCGGTTCCTCGCCAGCGGCACCGATCCCAAGCCGCTGGTGCCGGGCAAGGTGACGGCATGGGATGTGCCGCTCAAGGACCACGACCATGTCTTCCTCAAAGGGCACCGGTTGATGGTGCAGATCCAGTCGAGCTGGTTCCCGGTGATCGACCGCAACCCGCAAAGTTTCGTGCCCAACATCGCGCGCGCGAAACCGGGCGATTTCGTCAAGGCGACGCAGAGTGTGTGTACGGGATCGAAGGTGGTGCTGCCGGTGATCAAGTAAATTCCTCCCCCGGGAACCGGGGGAAGGGGACCATGAGCCGAAGCGAATGGTGGAGGGGGCCGGGCCGCAAGTGCTGCGCTCGTGGAGAGCGCCCCGTCCACCACCCGCTGAAGAAGCGGGCGGTTCCCCTCCCCGTGCCGGGAGGATCAAGATTTAAGCCGATACCCGGTCTTGAAAATCCACCCGATCGCGCCGAGGCACAGGATCATGAACAGCGCGGTCACGCCCAGGCTGATACCGACGCTGACATCGCCCTTGTCGAAGAAGCTCCAGCGGAATCCGCTGACCAGATAGACCACCGGGTTGAACAGGCTGACCGTCTGCCAGGGCTGGGGCAGCATGCTGATCGAATAGAAGGCGCCGCCAAGGAAGGTCAGCGGCGTGATCAGCAGAGCGGGCACGAAGTTCAGTTGTTCGAACCCCTTGGCCCAGACGCCGATGATGAAGCCGAACAGGCTGAACGTCACGCTGGTCAACACCAGGAACGCGAGCATTGCGAACGGATGCGCGATCGGCAGCGGCACGAACAGCATCGCGGTGAGCAGGATGATCAGGCCGAGGATCACCGACTTGGTCGCCGCCGCGCCGACATAACCCAGCACCATCTCCATCGCCGACACGGGTGCCGAGAGCAGCTCATACATCGTCCCGGTGAATTTGGGGAAATAGATGCCGATCGACGCATTGGAGATGCTCTGCGTCAGCAGCGACATCATGATCAGGCCCGGCACGATGAAACTGCCATAGCCGACCCCGTCGACGGTCTGCATGCGGCTGCCGATCGCGCCGCCGAATACGACGAAATAGAGCGACGTGGTGATCACCGGCGTGACCAGGCTTTGCCACAAGGTGCGCAACGAGCGCGCCATTTCGAAGCGATAGATCGCCCACACGCCATGTGCATTGAAGCTATGCCCGTTCATGCCGCAACCCCTTCGGCCTGACCCTGGGCAACAAGGTCGACGAAAATATCCTCGAGCGACGATTTGCTCGTCTCCAGGTCCTTGAAGCCGATGCCAAGCTCGGCGAGCTTGCGCAGCAGCGACGGAATCCCGGTGCGCTCGGCCTGTGCGTCGAACACGTAACGCAAGGTCTTGCCCTCATCCTCCAGCTCGAGGTGCCATTCCTCCAGTTCGGCGGGGATGGTGTTCATCGGATCCTGCAGCGAAATCAGCATCTCGCGCTTGCCCAGCCGTTTCATCAGCTCGGCCTTGCGTTCGACCAGGATCAATTTGCCCTTGTCAATCACCCCGACCCGATCGGCCATCTCCTCGGCTTCTTCGATATAATGGGTGGTCAGGATGATCGTCGTGCCCTTGTCGCGCAGCCGGTGGATCAGTTTCCACATGTCGCGGCGCAGCGAGACATCGACGCCGGCGGTCGGCTCGTCGAGGAACAGGATATCGGGCTCGTGGCTCAGCGCCTTGGCGATCAGCACGCGGCGCTTCATGCCGCCGGACAATTCCCGGATCTTCGCGTCGCGCTTGTCCCATAAGGACAGGTCGCGCAGCACTTGCTCGATATAGGCGTCGTTTCCGGACCGGCCGAACAGGCGGCGGCTGAACCTGACCGTGGCCAGCACGGTTTCGAACATGTCGACCGACAATTCCTGCGGCACCAGCCCAACCAGCCGGCGCGCGGCGCGAAATTCGCTAATCGCGTCATGACCCATCACGGTGATGGTACCGGTCGAGGGCGTGACGATGCCGCAGATGATGCTGATCAGCGTCGTCTTGCCCGCGCCATTGGGCCCGAGCAGCGCGAAGATCTCGCCCTTGGCGATGTCGAGGTCGACCGAATGCAGCGCGGTCGTCCCCGACCCATAGGTCTTGGATACGCCGCTGACGGAAAGAATGGTGTTCACTAGGCCCCCTTCAGGATGGGCCTTAGGTAGGGCGCGGCATGCCGGGCTTCAATCGGGTCCATCGCTTTTTGAAAGACGATGCCGTTCCGCCTTCCCCGCATTTTCATACCAAGCGGTCAGCCTGTTTGAAAATTCGCGGCACCGCAAAATGCGCCTTCAGCGCATTTTCAAAAACAGAGAAGACTCTCAGCTTTTCTCGCGCGCCGCCTTGACCGCCTTTTCCAGTTCGTCGAGCGGCAGCGCGGCCGATACGACCTTGTTGCCGATCACCCAGCTTGGCGTGCCGTTCATGCCGAGTTGCTGCGCGATGCCGCGGTTGGCCGCAATCTCCGCCTCCGCACGAGGCGCCATCGCGGCCGCTTTGGTCATGTCGAGACCGGCCTGTTTGGCCGCCGCCGCCATGCTCTGCGGCGTCAGCGGGCCACCGGCATAAAGCGCGTCGTGCAGGACCTTGAACTTGCCTTGCGCGGCGGCGGCCAGGCTCAGCTTTGCCGCGACGACGCTTTCCTCGCTGAGAATCGGCAGTTCGCGGAATACCACTTTCACATTCGGATCGCGTTCGATCAGCTGCGCGATGGTCGGCAGGCTGGCGCGGCAATAGCCGCAATTATAATCGAAATATTCGACCAGCGTGACGTCGCCCTTGGGGTTGCCGATCCATGCGCCGTCAAAGGGTTCGAGGATCGCCTTGCGGTTCGCGGCGATCGTCTTGCCCATTTCGCGATCGCGTAGCCGGTCCATCGCCTCCGGGATGATCTCCGGATGAGCCAGCACATAGTCGCGCACCACCGCCTCGACTCGCGCCGTATCGGCCGCGCCGAGCGACCCCGGCGCGGCACGCTGCCAGCCCCACATCGCCGCCGCGCCGATCAGCGCGGCAAGCAGGGCGGCGCCGGCGATGGCCAGGCGATTTCCGGCCAGTCTATTTCCAGTCAGTCTATTTTCGGTCGGGCGATCAATCATCGGCGATTTTGCTTTTCCAGATCGGCCGAGATCATCGGCGCTTAAATTTCTTCGGATTTTCATCGATGTCGTTCTGCGCGGTCATCGCGATGTCCTGCGCACGAATCCAGTCGATGCTGTTGGGGGTAAGGCCCGCCATGGCGCCGCGCGCGGTATAAGCGGCGATCGGCGAATTGCCGTTCATGCTCGCCTGTTCGGCGGTCGCCAGCATCGCGCGGGGCTGGTCGCCGGTGCGATCATAGACCGTGCCGAGCTGATACCAGGCGAACGGGTTCTGGTCGTCGCGCGCGACCGCCTGACGCAGCACTTTCACCGCCTCGGGATAATTGGCCTTGTCGTCGGTCGCGATCAGCGCATGGCCGAAGGTGGTGGCGATCAACGGCGAATTGTCCGACCGGTTGGTTGCCTCGCGCAGCGGCGCCAGCGCTTCGGCCGGCTTGCCCGCCTCAAGCAGGATCTGACCCCTTATCTCCAGGAAATAGGGATCGTGCGGATCCGCCTTGAGCAGCGCCGCCGATTCGGCATCGGCTTTTTCCGGGTACCCCGCCTTATGCCAGGCATAGGCACGGGCATAATGCGCGTAGACGCTCTGGTCGGTTTCCGGGAAGATATTCATCGTCGTCTTGGGATCGGCGACATAACCACGCAGCTTGGCCTTGACGCGCTTGAACCGTTCTTCCAGCGGCAGGTCCGGCTTGGCGGTCCAGGCCGGCCCCATTTGCAGGTCGTGCGTCAGGTTGGCGACGCGTTGCCCGCTCAGCGGATGGCTTTGCGCATAGGGGTCGATATTGCCCATGCCGTAAGCATATTCTTCGTTCTGCAGCTTCTTGAAGAAACTGATCATGCCGCGGCCGCTGATCCCCGCCGCGTTGAGATACTTCGCGCCGGCCGCGTCGGCGGTCGATTCCTGCACTCGGGTGAAGGACAGGAACTTGCCCATCGCCGCTTGCTGGCCGGCCTGCATGATGCCCATCCCGGCTTCGCCCGCGCCAGCCGCGATCGCCGCCAGGCCAAGGACCATGCTCAGGATCGATATGCCCATCGCGGGCCGTGCGCCGTCGCTTTGCAACACGACATGGCCGTCCGCGATATGACCGAGTTCATGCGCGATCACGCCTTGCACTTCATTGGCGTTGTCGGCCGCCTGGATCAGGCCCGAATGGACATAGACGGTCTGCCCGCCGGCGACGAAGGCGTTGATAGAATCGTCGTTGATCAGCACGACGCGGACGTTGCGCGGGCTCAGGCCGGCGGCGATGATCAACGGCCGCGACATGTCGTTGAACATCGCCTCGGTTTCCGCATCGCGCAGAATCGACTGTGCATAAGCGGGTTGCGCCCAGAGCAGGATGGAGGCCGCCAGACCAGCGATGAAACGCTTCATGCCCGACATATCGACACTTCTTCCGGTTGTGGCAACGGGGAAGGGCGGGGTGTGGTCTGGTGGGGGTGAATATGGGGTGAAGGGGAGGTGTGGTGTGATCATGTCCTCAGTCCCCTCACCTTCCCACGCTGCGCGCGGGCCCCCTTCCTCTCCCATAGGGGGAGAGGAGATTTAGGAATCGCGCTTCCTAATTCCCTCTCCCCTTGTGGGAGAGGGAGGGAGGAGCGAAGCGACGGAAGGGAGAGGGGGACTATCGGCGATCAAGACACAACCGCGCGGCCAACAAGGAAACGGCGGCAAAGGCATATCGCCTTCACCGCCGCTAACTGATCCTCTCGCCCTAAAGCGAACCAGGCTTACGCCCCGAAGGTGCGCTGCCACCAGCCACGACGCGTCGAACCGGCCTCGCCGGGATCGGCATCATTGGCCGCATCGTCCGGGCCTGTTGCCGCATCGGCAGGGGCCGCACCGTCTAGTCCGTCAGCGAGCGGGATGGCCCGCATATCGGATTCATCGGGTTGCGCCGCTTCGGCTGCCGCTCCGGCCTTTTTCCGCGGGGCACGCCGCTTCGGCTTGGCCGCCGGTTCCTCGGCAACCGGTTCGGGAACCGGTGCCGCGGGCGGGGTTTCGACCGTGACCGCGGCTGCCTTGGGCTTGCGCGCCCGCTTCGGCTTGGCCGGTGCTTCGGCCTCGGCTTCAGCGACCGGCGCTTCGACCGGGGTCTCGGCGACAATCACCGGTGCCTCGGCGGCATCGCGCGCCTTGGGACGGCGACGACCCTTTTTCGGCGCTTCGACCGGCTCGGCTTCGGCCACTAGCTCTTCGGCCGGCTCTTCGGCTGATACAGAGTCGGGGGCCTCGTCGGTGGCGATCACGTCGCCTGCCTCGTTGGTCCGCTCACCCTCGGTGCGACGACCGCCGCGACGGCCCCGGCGTCCGCGACGACGACGGCCTTCGCCGTCGCCGGCGGGCGCGTCGCCCATCGCTTCGACATCACCGGTCTCGGTTGTTGCTTCGGCGTCCTCAAGGGCATCCTCGGCATCGTCTTCCGCGGCGACACGTGCAGCCTCGGCATCGCCCTCTGGCGTGCCATCGCTCTCGGGCCGGTTGCGACCGCGACGCCCGCGGCGGCGGCGACGGCGGCGCGAGCTGCCTTCATCGTCGCTCGAGCGTTCGGTCCGCTCGCCGCGCTCACGCGGTTCGCGTGCCTGGCGCGGCGCTTCGGCTTCTTCCTCTTCGACCTCGTCGATCTCGTCCTCGATATCCTCGGGGATATCATCGTCGAGATCCTCGATCGGCGCGTCGAAGCGCGGGGCATGGGCCGGCGGCGGTCCGGAGACCTCCACCGCCATGCGTGCGCCTTCCTGTTCGCCGTCCGGCGCGACTTCGATCTTCACGCCGTAGCGATCCTCGATCTCGGCCAGTTCCGCGCGCTTGCGGTTGAGCAGGTAGAAGGCCGCTTCCATGCTCGCGCGCAACGTGACTTCGGAACCGCGGCCGCGTGCCGCCTCATCCTCAATCATGCGCAGCGCCGACAGGCCCGACGACGATGCGGTACGGACCAGACCGGTGCCTTCGCAATGCGGGCACTGGCGGGTCGATGCTTCGAGCACGCCGGTGCGCAGGCGCTGGCGGCTCATTTCCATCAGGCCGAAGCTCGAGATGCGGCCGACCTGGATGCGGGCGCGATCGTTCTTCAACGCCTCCTTCATCGCCTTCTCGACCTTGCGGACGTTGGAGCCGTTGTCCATGTCGATAAAGTCGATCACGACCAGGCCAGCCATGTCGCGCAGGCGCAACTGGCGTGCGATTTCCTGCGTCGCTTCGAGGTTGGTCGCGGTCGCGGTCTGCTCGATCGAATGCTCGCGCGTCGACCGGCCGGAGTTGATGTCGATCGACACCAGAGCCTCGGTCGGGTTGATCACCAGATAGCCGCCCGATTTCAGCTGCACCACCGGATGGTACATCGCGCCAAGCTGATCCTCGACATGCGCGCGCTGGAACAGCGGCACGGGGTCGGAATAATGCTTCACCTTGCGCGCATGGCTCGGCATCAGCAGCTTCATGAAGTCCTTGGCGTGACGATAGCCGTCCTCGCCTTCGACGATCACCTCGTCGATCTCGCGGTTATAGATGTCGCGGATCGCGCGCTTGATCAGGTCGCTGTCGCCATAGACCAGCGCCGGCGCCGATGATTGCAGCGTCGTGTCGCGGATCCCATCCCACAGCCGGGCGAGATAATCGAAGTCGCGCTTGATCTCGACCTTGGTACGCTGCAGGCCGGCGGTGCGCACGATGCAGCCCATCGACGGCGGCAGCTTCATGTCCGCCATGATCGACTTCAAACGCTTGCGGTCGCCCGCGTTCGAAATCTTGCGGCTGATCCCGCCGCCATGCGACGTGTTGGGCATCAGCACGCAATAGCGGCCGGCAAGCGATAAATAGGTGGTCAGCGCCGCACCCTTGTTGCCGCGCTCCTCCTTGACGACCTGGACCAGCAGCACCTGACGACGGCGGATCACGTCCTGGATCTTGTAGCGGCGGCGCAGATTCATGCGGCGTTCGCGCAAATCGTCGACCGCGTCGTCGGATGCGCTGCGCTTGCGACGGCCGCGCGAACGGCCGCCCTCTTCGGCCGCCACTTCGGCGCCGACGCCGCCATCATCCTCGAAACGCTCTACCGTATCTTCGTCGATCTCGCTTTCGTGATCATGGTCGTGATCGCCATGGTCATGTTCGTCGTCATAATCGTCGCCGTGCAGCTCGTCCTGGGCATCCAGTTCGGCGCGAAGTGCTGCTTCCTCGGCGGCATGCTCCGCCTCTTCGCGCAGCAGCGCGTCACGGTCTTCCTTGGGGATCTGGTAATAATCGGGATGGATTTCGCTGAACGCCAGGAAACCATGACGATTGCCGCCATAATCGATGAACGCCGCCTGCAGCGACGGTTCAACCCGGGTAACCTTGGCTAGATAGATATTCCCTTTGAGCTGCTTGCGCTCGGCGGACTCGAAATCAAACTCCTCGATCCGGTTCCCTTTGACGACCGCCACACGGGTTTCTTCCCGGTGGCGTGCGTCGATCAGCATACGCGTGGTCATTGACTATTCTCCGGGCGCGCGGTCCGGGATGCAGCTGGTAAAGGCTGGGCCGGGATGGCCGCGCGCGATTGTAATGGCCGTCCTGCCCGGCGGAAACGCCGCCTGGCCTGAACGTGCCGCTGTTGTCGAAATGTGCCTCTGCTCGCAGCGCACGCCCGGGCGCATGGCCCGTGGCACCTGACACGCCCACAAACCCGCCGGTCGGAACCGGTCGGTGGGGGCGGGAAAGGAAATGCGTCATTGCGAACTTCAACCTGGAAGGGCCGCGCCCAGAGAGGGGCGGCCAAGTAGACCGGATTGGGCGCGAACTTATGCGCTTGCCGGTGCAATTTCGCATCTAGCACCGGTCGTTGCGCGCAGCAACCGGCACGTTCGGGCCGGCTGTCCGGCAATATCGTGCCCAACGACGCGTTAACCCCGTCGCTTCACCGTGTTGGAAGGGGCGGTGGTTTAGCCAAGCGATAGTCATTGTTGTTCGAATGGGACCCCCCGCCCATGTATTTTCGCTGGACCGCGCCACTATCGGCGCGGCATTACGCTCGTGTGTCCTTCTTCCTGACCCTTCTGGCATGCTGGCTTGCCGGCACCCCCAGCTGGGCGGCGTCGGTGGAGCGTGTCGAGGTCAAGCACGACCGGATCGTGGTTAAGTTCGATGCGGCGGTGGTCGATGCGTCGATGTTCATGCTCGCCGGACCCAATCGTATCGCGCTCGACATCACCGGTGCGACCCCGGGTGGCCGGACGGATGCCGGCGGACCGATCCGCGCGGTGCGTCAGGCTGCGCGCGGCGAGCAGGGCGCGCGGGTCGTTTTCGATCTCTCGCAGCCGGCGATCGTCACGGAGGGGAGCTTCGCGAGCGACGGCCGTGAACTGACGCTGGAGTTGCGCACGGTCGACGATGCGAGCTTCGCACGCGCGGCCGCGGAAGGACGGATGAGCTTTCTGCCGCCGTTCAGCAACTTCACCGCCGCTGCCGCGCCGCGCCGCTACGAACTCTCTATCCCCGTGCCCAAGCCAAGCAAGACGATGCTGCTGCCGACCGTCTATGGCGACGACAGCCGGCCGCTGGTGGTGATCGATGCCGGCCATGGCGGGGTCGATCCCGGCGCTATCTCGCCCGATAGCGGGTTGCGCGAAAAGGATGTGACCCTGCGCATCGCCCGGGCGATCCGTGACGAATTGCTGCGCTCGGGACGAGTGCGCGTTGCGCTCACGCGTGACGACGACCGCTTCCTGATCTTGCAGGAACGCTATGGTATCGCGCGCAAGCTGAAGGCGAATTTGTTCATCTCGATCCATTGCGACAGCGTCGGCGCGGGCCTGGCCAGCGGCGCATCGGTCTACACCTTGTCCGAAGTCGCCTCCGACAAGGAATCGGCGCGGCTTGCGGCGCGCGAGAACAAGGCCGACATCATCTCGGGCGTGAACCTTGGCGATACGACGACCGACATCTCGTCGATCCTGATCGACCTGACGCAGCGCGAGACGATGAACAGTTCGGCGAGCTTCGCCCGCTTGCTCGGCCGCGAAGCGCAGCCGCTGATTCCGGTCAAGGCGAACTTCCACCGCATGGCATCGCTGGTCGTGCTCAAGGCGCCGGACATGCCGTCGATCCTGTTCGAGACAGGCTATATCTCCAACCCCAGCGATGCCGCGTTCATCGATTCGCCCGATGGCCGCAAGCGCATCGCGCAAAGCGTACGGCGTGCGGTCGAGGTCCATTTCGCGCGGCGGCTGGCGTCCAACTGAGTCTTCCCGTCAAGGGCGGGAAACGCGCCCTCCTCCCCGGCGAATCCCGCAAGATGAACGGCGCTGCGCGTGCCGGCAAAATTTGCGACACTTTATTCGCATCGCTGGCACATCCGCGCGACACATGAGTTTCATAACCCCTTTCAGGCCAACGAGATCGGCCGAGTAAAAGGAGTGAGGGTTATGAAGAAAATCGCCATTTTGATCGCGAGCCTCGGCTTTGCCGCAACCGCGCTGCCCGTCGCCGCCACCGCCGCCCCTTATCCGCAGGCCCATGGCCAGGGTCAGTGGCAGAACATCAATCAGCGCCAGGCAAACCTGTACAACCGGATCGATCAGGGCATCCGCTCCGGTGCGCTTAACCGGGTCGAAGCAAGCCGGCTGAAGGCGCAGTTTCGTCAACTCACCAATCTGGAGGCGCAGTATCGCCGCAGCCGCCCCGGCCTGACCATCGCCGAGCGCCGCGATCTCGATCGCCGCTTCGATGCGCTGAGCCAGCGGATCAAGATCCAGAAGCACGACCGTCAGGGCCGCCGCTACTAAGCGCCGGACACTGACAAGACCGGACGGCCCCGCCAGCGATGGCGGGGCCGTTCTTCTTTGCACGGGCGGAAGAAGAACAGTGCTTCGACCAGCTCAGCACGAACGGGGAGGGGGTAGCGCGGATGGCGCGAATCAGTGCAGTGGTTTGCCCGAATCTTTCCAGCGATCGAGGATTTGCGAATCTCCCGGCAACGCAGTCGGCGCGGCGGCCGGAACGTAACCGCCGGTCGGCATGCCGCTCTGCGCATAGGCCGGTTGGATCGACGCTGGCGCGGTACGCGGCGCAGGCGGCACCGCCGCGGCGGCGGCCAGCGTGACGGCGTGAATCTCGGCGCGCGGATGCGGGCCGGGTAGCGGTTCGCCGCCGCGATAGACCTGACGGAACGCGCCGGGCGTGCCCCAATAACCCTGCCAGCGATGGAAGAAATGCGCGCCGATCGCGGCGGTCATCACCAGGCTGCGGTTCCACGACGGGGTCACCGCATAAGTATGGTAATGCGTCGCCATGCCGACCGGGGCAAAGACGCCGCCGTTGAGCGCCTGGGCGGCGACGCGCATCGCGCGGTTCCAATAGGCCTTGGACGGTATACGCGCCATCGATCCGTCACAGGCATAGCTGAACTGGCATCCGGTGGTGCGTTCCGACCCCTGATAGATCACGCCGCACACCGTCGCCGGAAAGGCCGGATGGCGCACGCGGTTGAGGATCACCTGCGCGACCGCCTGCTGCCCCGCATCGGGTTCGCTCGCCGCTTCGTAATAGATCGCTGCGGTCAGGCATTGCAGCGCGCGGCCGCGATCGGTCGCGCTGGCGAAGCGCATCGAAAAGGGTGCGGCGGCCTGGACCGAAGTATCGGCGGCAAGCGTCGCGGCCTCGGGCGGCAAAGGCAGGTCGGGCAGCGCAGCGGTGCCGGTCGTGCCCTTGGCGGGCGCGGCGTTCTCATCGGCGACATAGAGATAAGCGGCGCCGGGGAAATGATCCTCGGCCTCATAGCCGGCCGGGCGTGGCGCGACCGTCACCGGCGGCGCGCTTTGCTCGACGATCGCGCGGATCGCCGCATGCGCCGAGACGCCGGCAAAGATCAACGCGACGATCCCGACGATGCCGAGCTTGCCGAGCCGCCGCATCCGCAACCAGTTGGTGATCATCTCCAGCGTCAAGCAGCGCGCCTTTGGGCCAATATCGACTCACATCGAGTTCGATCGCGCCCGCATAGCGCACAGGCCCTTAACAGGCTGCCCCCGATTTCGCGCCGTCCCGCGGCGAAACACTTGATGGTTAAGGTAATTCTTCGACGAAGGCGCGCGCCGTCGAGCGCGTCAGTCGCGCTTCTTGCGCGACCGGTTGGCGTAGAGCAGCGCCGCCGCCAGTGCGGCCGAACCGACGCCGATGCTGATCGGCAGGATCGGCCAGTTGCCGCCGTCCTCGCGCGCCTCGACGCTCGCATCCGCCGCCTCGCGCGCGCGCTTCGCCTCGCGCGCCGCGGCTTCGATCTCGTTCATCTCGGGTACGCTGTCGTCACTCACGCCATCATCCTTCACGTCGTCGGTCTTCTCGCCCAATCTTCATTGGCCAATCTTCACTGACCCTTGTTCATATAACCCGTCCTGAACGCATCGGCGAAGGTCTTGAGCCGTCCCTCGACGATCGCCGCGCGCAAATCGGCCATCAGCGCCTGGTAGAAATACAGGTTATGCTCGGTCATCAGCATTGCGCCAAGCATTTCGCCCGCGCGCACCAGATGATGGAGATAGGCGCGGCTCCAGGTCGCGCAGACCGGGCAGGCGCAGGCCGGGTCGAGCGGGCCGCTATCCTCGCCGAATTTCGCGTTGCGGATGTTGATCGGCCCGGCCCGCGTGAACGCCTGGCCGGTGCGGCCCGAGCGGGTCGGCAGCACGCAGTCGAACATGTCGATGCCGCGTTCGACCGCGCCGACGATATCGTCGGGCTTGCCCACGCCCATCAGATAGCGTGGTTTGTCTTCGGGCAATTGCCCCGGCGCGAAGTCGAGGCAGGCGAACATCGCTTCCTGCCCCTCGCCGACCGCAAGGCCGCCGACCGCATAGCCGTCGAAACCGATCTCGATCAGCGCGCCGGCGCTCTCGCCGCGCAGCCGGGGGTCGAGCGCGCCTTGCTGGATACCGAACAGCGCCGCGCCCTCGGCATGCTCGCCGCCCGCATCGAACGCGGCGCGGCTGCGCTTCGCCCAGCGCATCGAACGCGCCATCGCTGCCGCCTGCACTTCGCGCGTCGAAGTGGTCGGAACCAGTTCGTCGAACGCCATGACGATGTCGGAGCCGAGCAGCCGCTGGATCTCGATCGAGCGTTCCGGGCTGAGCGTATGGCGCGTGCCGTCGAGATGGCTTTTGAAGGTCACGCCATCCTCCGACCGGGTGGTCAGGTCGGACAGGCTCATCACCTGATAGCCGCCCGAATCGGTCAGGATCGGCCGGTCCCAGCCCATGAAACCGTGCAGGCCGCCGAGCCGTGCGACGCGCTCCGCGCCGGGCCGCAACATCAGATGATAGGTATTGCCGAGGATGATATCGGCGCCGCTTGCACGTACATCGCCGGGCTTCATCCCCTTGACCGTCGCGGCGGTGCCGACCGGCATGAAAGCGGGCGTGCGAATCGTGCCGCGCCGCATCGCGACCTCGCCGCTACGCGCCTTGCCGTCGGTGGCGTGGATGGTGAAGTCGAAACGGGGTTTAGTCATCGGGAGAAAATCGTTCCAAAAGGGTCGTGAACAGCGCATCGGCGGCGGCCCTGGCGCGGTCGTCGGCGCGGTCTTCGCGCTGACGGCCGGATGCCAGTTCATATTCGGTTTCGATGAACGCGGCGATCTCGACTGGAATGACCGCTGCGCCCAGTTCGCGGGTCTCTGCCTTGCGCGCAATGAGATCGGCGACAATCGCCGCGACATCGGCGGGCGGATCGCTTTCGGCCATCAGCGTGGGAAAGTGCATCGGCGGCAAGGCCTGGTCGTGCAACCGGCTCCAGCGCAGCGCTGCCGCCGGGCGCAGCGCGTAGAATAATTTCTTGCCCGATGTGACGCCCTCGCCATGCCGGGCCCATTGTTGCAGCCCAAGATGCAGATAATGGCTCTGCACCGCCTCGCTCGGCATATGGTCGTTCGCGAACGCGTCGAGCGCATCGCGGAACACCGGGTCGCCGCGATAGACGATTGGCGAGCGCAGCCACTCGACCGCAACCGCATTGCCTTTGACCATCAGCCGCAGCGCCTTGGCGAGATCCCAGCCATTGACGTCGAGCACGGGGTCGAGCGGCGTTTCGATCACGTCGCGCTTTGGCCACAGCGCGAGATAATCGCGCCGTCGCCGGACATAGATGAAGCGACAATCATAATCGCTATCGGGCGAAGCGAATCCCCAGGCGCGGCTGCCGCTTTCAACGACCAGCGGCAGCGCGACATGTTCATCGCGCGCGACCGCATCGAGCCGCGCGTCGATCGCGGTCACCACCGCCGGGTCGAAGCTGTCCGGGATAGCGCGCATCGGTCAGGCGGTCGGCACGGGGTTGCGATGCCGGCCCAGCACCAGGTCGAGCACCTCACCCGGCGTTTCGAACATCGCATCCGGTGACAGGCGGGCCAGGGCGACGCGGTTGGCGTAACCCCACATCACCGCGCCGGAACCGATCCCGGCCTTGCGCGCGGCGGTGATGTCGCGGGTTTCGTCACCGATCGAGAAGACCTGATCGGCGGGCAGCTTCGCGCGACGCAGCACCCGGCGATAGCGCCGTGCCTTGCCGAACAGCGACGCGCCGCATTCGAAATGCTCGATCCGGTCAGTGATCTCGCGTCCGAGAATGGCGCAGGCATTGGCTTGCGAATTGGATGTCACCAGCGCCAGCCGGACGCCGCTCGCGGCAAGTGTCTCGATCATCGCCGCGACGCCGTCGAACAGCGAAATGCGGTCGATCTGCGTTGCGAGCAGCGCATGGACATAGCGCCCGATCGCCGGAAGCCGCCAGCGCGGCACTCGGAGGTAGCGGATCACTTCGCGGCTCGATTGTCCGCGCAGCATCTCGACCTCTTCGGGTCGGACGCGGCGAAAATGGAAGCGGTCGGCCAGTTGGTCGGAGATCGACAGGAACCAGTCGCCGCTGTCCGCGAGCGTACCGTCGAAATCCAGGATCACCATCTTGTAACGCGGCACGGGCATCAGGCTCGATACCGCCACCATGCCCGGCTCGCAATCGGGCCCGTCCATGATGCCGGTCACGCGGTCATGGCTTGCCGCCGCGTTTGCCCCGGCCGACCGGATCACGCAGGCCCGATTTGATCGTCAGCAGCTCGGCGCGTGTCGCCACACCGTCCTTGTCGACATCGAAGCGCGCGAACAACCGGGCGAACTGGTCCTGCATCTCAGGCAGCGTGATGCGGTCGTCATGATCGGCATCGACCGAGAAGGGGCTGGGCAGGGCGTTGCGGTCGCCGAGCCATTTCAGCGCCCAGTCGCTATAAGCGATGTAGCCGATCGATCCGGTTCCGGCGCCTTCGGTGGCGGCAAAGGATCTGGCGATAAAGGCGCTGAGTTCGGCCGCCGTGACGCGCGCATCGCCATTGGCGTCGCACGCGGCGATCAACAGCGCGACCGGCTCGGCGACGATCGTCGCGGCCGGCTGGCCAGTGCTGGAGCCGGGGCCGGGCGGGGCGATGCCGATCGGTTGCGCCTGTTGTGCCGAGGCCGGGACGGTGGCGCCGATCAGCAGGCAGGCAAGCAGTAAGGAAGCGGGCGGCAGGCGGCGCATCTTGGTCCTTTCACGGCTGGCTGGGCCGATGGCCATGGCAGCGATAGCCGGTTTGTTGGTGATCGCGATAGCGCGTTCGCACGCGCGGCATGCACGAGGGTAAGTATCGCGGATTGCGCCTTGTTCGTCAGTATAGAACCAAGATGGCTCGTGTTGCGGTGGACAAATAGTCGGCGCGATCGCAGAAATTCGCCGGCATCGAAAATAGTCGCATGGTCGACTCGGTCGCTGTCACCTGGTGGGGCAAGACATGATGTATGATTTCTTTATCAATTCTGGCCGGCAACTGTCGCGAATGGCGATTCCAGCCATGCTTCTAGGTACCGTGGTGTTGAGTGGCTGCAGTCGATCCGACGCCACGGACGACGTGAAGCCCAGCGCAACCGCAACCGCGCCGGCGTTCAGCGCGACCGTGCCGACCGATATCGCCAATCCCGCCGATCCGCAGCAGGCGGCGCAATTCGCCTGGCAGGAGTTCATCGCGCTGACCTGGCCGGCAAAGGTCAATCCAGCGGTCCCGTCATCGGGGTATTTCCGTGGCCAGCCATCACCGACCGATGTGTCGGGCGCGACCGGGCCGGGCGGCGTCACGGTGTGGGAGACCTTCTATCACCGCAATGAGCTCTACCCGACCTATGCGACCGGCGGCGGCAACATATTGCCCGATCCGAATGCCGCGCCAGCCTATCAATATGGCGCAGCGACGACCATCACCAAGGCGACGCCGCAGACCAGCCTCACCTTGTTCAACAACCTTGACGAGGCGAGCGAGATCACGCTGGCCAACATGTATCATACGCCGTTTGCGGTCGCCGCGGATGCGCTGAGCAAATCCTTTCCTAATCCGACGCCGGCGCAACAGCAGCAGATCCTCGATGCGCAGACCAAGGCGAGCCTGGTCTATGAGGCCAAGGGCAATCCGGTCATCTTCAATTACCTGAAGACGACGCAGTTCAACAATGCGGCGACGCGGCGCAAGGCCAAGGCGCAGGCGATCGCCAAGATCACCAACATGCCGGTGACCGGCACGCCGTTCGAACTGCCGAGCGGGGCGATCGAGATCAAGGCGACCTGGCGGCGTTACGACAGCAAGCTCGACAATCTCAACGCGTTCCATTGGACCAAGGGCATTTACTACACCAAGAATGCGAGTGGCGGGCTGGTCGCGAACAACGACATATTGCTGCTGATCGCGCTGCACATCATCCAGAAGACGCCCAACGTCCCGACCTTCACCTTCGCGACGTTCGAGCATGTCAGCAACGAGGCGAACGGATTCCGCTTCATCAACACCAACCCCCAGGTGGCCGGGCCGGCCGGTTACCCGCGCGCGCTGCCCGATCCGGGCGTGATTACCGCGGCGCGGCAATTCCCCATTCCGGGTGCGGGCAGCCCGTTCAACCTGGTCGCCTATAACCAGGCGATGCAGGCGCAGGTTCGCAGCCTGTTCGGGGCGACCAATGTCTGGGCCAATTATCAGCTGATCGGCGTCCAGGCGGTGGTGCAGAACGATCCCGGCGGGCCGGTGCCGGCGCAGCAATTCTTTCTGTCGAACTTCGCCACCGAGACCAACGACACGTTGCAATTCTTCCAGGGCGGCCTGGGCGGCCCGAGCCAGAATGTGCCGGGGCCGAACACCGCGCATGTCGCCAAGCTGCAGGGCGGCAAATATGTCGGCTTTACCGCCGGCGGCTGCCTTGGTTGCCATGGTTCGCAGGGCCAGTTCCAGGGCGGCGATTTCAGCGTGATCGCGGCCACCGGCAACGCCTTCATCCCCGAACCCGTGCGCCCTTATCCGGGTGGCCCGGTCGTGCCGCAGAACCCGGCCGGCTTCCCCCTACCACACTGACCCTGCCGCACTGACCCTGCCGCACTGACCACTCGCTACCGACCGATGCAAACCCGCGCTTGAGCGCAATCGAGCAAGAAAAGGAGATCCAGCATGACGATCACGATCAGCAACTATGCCGACCTTCAGAAGAACCTGTCGGCGCTCGTCGCGGCGAACGGATTGACGCCTGCGCTCGCGCCGCACGGCGTGTTCTATGAGGACCTGGACTATAATCAGTTCATTACCCAGGACATGCCCGGCGTGCCCGGGTTCAAGATCGTCGAGGTCGGCAATGCCGCCGCGTCGAACATCGTCATGGCGCTGTCGGGCACGGCGGGCAGCGCGTTCGATCCCAACACCGGATCGATCGGCCCGATGCCCCAGCCGTCGCCACCCTATAATACCGACACGCCGACCCAGGCCGACATCATCGCCGCGCTGACGGTGTGGATCAACGACGGCTGCCCCAACAGCCAGGCGGATACGGCAGTCCAATCAAAAACCTGCTAAGTTCAGCAACGGGTGCGGCCGGTCGAGGTTTGCGCGCTGTCCTGTTTTTACCTGTTATGCGGAATAATTTTTTCTGGCTGTCATGCCGGCAATCGACCCGGAATTCATGGCCTGTATTCAGTAACTTGATGGCTGTTCACCTGTTATTGAGTAACAGCACGATAACAGCACGATAACAGCACGATAACAGCACGATAACAGGTGATAACAGGACCGGCGTCACCTGTTCCGGCTGGAATAGGCGGGGAGACCCGATTTTTCGCAATCATTTCAGAGAGCCGGGCATGTCAAAGAGCCGGGCATGTCAAAGAGCCGGGACGGGATTCAGCGGAATATTCGCCCGATTCCATGCTGGCACAGGTGACGTTGGTGTTGAATCGCTTGCCGCCGCTCAACCTTTGGGCGTGACCCACACCTCGACCGGTGCGACGAACTTGCCCGGCGCGGGCTTGCCGACATGGACGCGGTCGGCGGTGACGAGCTCGCCGGTTTCGAGATTGAACGAGGCCCAGGGCTTGGGCATGCGCCCGAAGGTCATGCGCTGGATAGGTTGTCCGGTGGACGTATTCATGATGGTGGCGATGATGCTCATCGCGTGCCGATAGCGGGGCCGGGGCGGCGGCGTCCAGACGATGCGGCGGGTTTTTTCGCGGTCGTGATTCCGCGGCTGACCGGGTTCACGACAACTGGCTTGCGCCGCTATCGTGCGGGATCGCCAGTCGGCGTTGGGGCCGGCGCTGGAGCCGGCGTTGGCGCAGGCATCGGCCTGAACGCCAGGTCGACCGGGCGCATGACGCCGTCCGGCCTGATCCTGACACGGAGCAGCCCTTGCTGCTTGCGGTCGGCCAGCTGCCGCGACAGTTCGAGTGCCCGGGCCTGCGACGCGTACAAGATGCCGCTGTCCAGCCCGCGCACTTCCTGACGCGTGCCAAGCGCGGCCCGGACGATGATGGCGCATCCTTGTCCGACCGGTTCTCCCGCCCGTCGCGGCACGGTATCGACGGCCCGTACGCTGGTGATGTTCGGCGCGACGCCCTCGATGCACAATCCGCCCAGATAATAATCCATGACTATCGTGGGCGCGCCGTCGCGTCGCTTTGGTGAAGCGGCGACCGGCCAGTCGTAGCGATAGGTAATGTAATGCCCGCGCAGCAAGTCGCGCGGATCATAGCCCTGGATCGGGATGAGCCATTCCTGTCCCTGTTGCGCAAGCCGATAGGTACTCGCCCAGCTATAGGCGAATGCAGCCAATGGCAGGGCAAGCGCCGCCGCGAGCCAGAGGCGATTCGACACGGCCTTGATCATGCCTCGGCCTCCCGTCGCGGCGCATAACGCCGCGAGATCCTCACGCTTGCCCAGGCGACGAGCATCGCGAAGAGCCCGGAGGCGATGAGGCTGACGCCGCTCCCCAGCAAATCATCGCTGAGTTCGAACGACAGGATGATGATCCGCACCGCGATCACCCCGATGGCGCACTGGAACACCCAACGCCAGCCGGCATAAAGCGCACCACCGGCCACCGCGCCCCATAGCGCGAGGAAGAGGAGCGCCGGGATCCACGGATCGTCGACCGCGCCGCGAAAATCCCGCACCATCGCCATGACGAAATGAAGCACCGCCCCGACACACAGAATGGCGGCGCTGGCCTCCCCGGTTCGGGTGCGCCGCACGAGGTAGATCATGCCCGCCGCGCCAGCCAGGAACAGGCTCTGGATGACGCTGCTGCCCGTGACGTAATCCGTCTGGCCGCTCCACCCGCGCGTGATGAAAATAATGCTCAGTGCGATCAGGATCGTGACGATCGCCACTTGTTCGAGCAGGCGCCAGAATATCGGCCGGGTGCTGTGGCCGCGCATGACCGCCGCCAATGCCGCGACGATCATCGGCGGGCTGGCGATCAGACCCCAGTACAGGACTGGATAAGGCAGTTGCTCGCCGCCGCGACCATCCAGCAGCCATAAATGGCCATAGTCATCGGCGTGCGACCATGCGGTGCCGAGCACGCCGGCCATCCACAGCCCGGCAACCGGCCAGCCCCGCCCGAACGACAGCAGCAAGGGCGAGAAGATGGCGAGCCAGACGAGCAATGGCTGCCACAAGGGAGAGCTGGTTTGATAGACTTGCCCGATATGCGCGAAGAAGGTCAGCCCCAGCACCGCGGCGACGAACAACATGGCGTCGCCGACATAGTCGCTTTCGCCCGATGCTTTCGACAGCCGCCACCAGAGCAAGGCGGCAACCCCGGCCATCAGCGCGAAGTGAAGCCCAAGCCGCACCTCGCCGGGGATCGCATCCCAGTTGGAGGCCACGACGGACACGATCCCCAGGCCGATCGCCAGCGCGCCGAGCCCGACCATGGCCCACACCCCAAGGGGCCGCGTATGCGTGCTTTCCCATGCCTGGATCCGCGCGGCGGTATCGGCGTCGATCAGACCCGCCTGTTGCCACGCCTTGAGTTTCCGCTCCGACATAGCCCCCCGGTCAAATAGTCAGGATGCAGACTAGCCGCGTGGGAGCGCATGACAATCGAATTGTCTTGGGCGGGCTATAGTGGTGATGCGGCCATTCAGGTGACCGAGGCTCAAAATTCTGACGGCTGAATTGGTCGACTGGCACCGCAATTCCGGGTTCGCCCGGTTGTCGATGCAACCGGATCGCAGTGATGCTGGACATGTCAAAGAGCGGTCGGCGGTGTTCGAGTGGCGATGAGGGCTTAGCGGCGAGCGGGGCGGGTTTGAATCGGCGGCGCCTTCACGGTCCGAGCCGCAGCGATCCGGTGCGCCGCGATTTCGACCCGAATTCCCATAGCCACGGGAATGATTACGGGAGAATGTTTTTTGGGACGTTTTACGGGAAACTACGGGAAAAACCGCGGGAAAACCGGCGTGACCGCACGGGAAGTTTGCGGGGCGCTTACGGGAAACACGGGAAGTTTTCGGCGAATTCATGATTGGCTCGATTCAGGGGGTGTTGATTCAATCAATTGGTCGAATGGGTTTTATCCGTACCGTGAGAACGGCGCGGTAGAGCGTGAATGACGGCACCAGAGAGAGATTTGAATCGGACCGGACCTTTACCGGCGGCGGCCGGTGCGGTTTCACGCCGCTAAATCGTCAGCCATGGCGGCCTTTGGGTCGGTACATTGCGTGACTGCCCTGCACGGCGTGTCGGTGCGGGGCTTGCGCTCGGACCCTGCGATGGTCAGCCTTGGTTACGACCGCCTTGCGCCTCACGCTCGCCGTTCAGCTTGCCGATCGGCGCGCCCGAAAGCGGCCGTCCGTTCACGCATCCGCCTCCGCGCCATACGACCGGCTATGGGACGAAGCCGTCGTTCGTCACGCGCTCAGCGAACGGCAGCTTCGTCCAAAAGCGGTCGACCCGGCGGGCAAACTAGCTCACGGCTCGATGCGCAATTCTTGGTTGGTTTACGGCCCGTCCGCTTTTCGCCGTCGGGAGCTTAAAGCAGACGGGCCGATCAAATCCTCCCTATCGGTGGGAGATCGCGTTTAGGATCGCCTGTTCGACCGGGGAATAGTCTCCGTCCTCCCGGCACAGAGAGATGGGCTCGCGCGGCATCAATGGCGGTTGGGCCATGAATCGCGGCGCTGTTCCCCGATGCCGTTGCGCAGCGTGTACGAGAAAAGGATGGCACAAATATACCGTGCCAGCTTTACCCAGCGCTAGTTTCTCTCGCCGATGTGCCGAGCCGGCGAACCCATCGGCGGCAAGGTCGCGAAGGGTCAGGCCAGCTTCGCCTGCCGGCGCGAGTTGCCTGGCGATGTCAGCGTGCGAGCCGACACGAATGCGGGTCGGCGCATCATCGACGCCAACATCCGAAAACAAGAACAGCATCAGCAAGGCTCGTCCCTTGCTGCACACGTTGGCGCGCCACTCCATGAAGTCCGGGTGTTCATAACCGTAACTGACGTCGATGTGCCAGCCATCGTCGCCGGCCGCGTCCTCGTGGGGAAAGCGGACTGGAAAGGTGCCAAGGCTGTCGCGAGGACGCCAGCGGCCAACTCCGATGAGCTGGTCGAAAGCCCCGCGCAGCTTCGGCGTATTCGCTGCCTCCCGGAACGGGGCTTGGCCGAACTGGTCCAGGCGCACGACCGGCCGGGTCCATGATGAACAATCATCAGGGTCGCAACCGGTGGCTTTCCACAAGATCGCGCGCGCTTGCTCTGCGATATGCTCGCTGAAGGCCTCATCGATACGGATGAAGCCGTCCCGCACGAACGAGACAATGTCATCTGCGCTGAGCGCAGGATCTGATTGGTTTCGCATAATGTTTCTCAAAAAGGCGTGGGTCATCGGGCGGCATAACCGCCGAGTGAGCGGAAACCGGCCCGCTTAGATCAGCGGGGAAGCGGACGCGCGATTGAGAGTGATGAATTTCATGCGGTCATCATAATGCGATGTGAAGTTGGCGCAACTACGGACTGGCAGGCTTCACGACGCTCGAACGCCGGCTCATGTCAAATATGGACGCGCTTTCCAGCACGGGCGAACGTCGCGAGTTGGTCGACTCCAGCCAGGCGGGCCGCGGCCGCGTGGACCCACAAAACGACATTCGCGAGCGCGTGAGCGCTTCCAACACCGGACGTTGGTTCAGGTGCTGCTTCATGGCTGAAGCTGGGCCGTTAAGAACGGCGGCTTCGAAGCGGGAGAAGGCAGGTAGCGGACATTTGTTCGGCTACTCGCGTTCCGCTGCGGGTCATCGTCGCTGTTGCGTTCGAACCCCATTCAACCCTTCTCCGCCTTCAAGTTGCGGCATGACTTATTAATGAAGAACATAGCGGGAACAGCGCTCAACCTCTTGGTTTCATTCCACCTTCAGCGAAATATTTCCGCACTTCCGCGGCGGAAAGTCTCGCGCCATCCTACGGGCCGCGAGATGCCTGCATTCGACGACCGAAAAGCTACAGGCCAAATCTCCCAAAGCTAGCCATTCGAGCCTTCAGGCAGCCAGATGACGAACGGCAGCTTTTAGAATCGGCCGATTGATGAAACGGACATTCCCGTCGTGCATCAATTGCGGTCGGCACAGCCGGATTTGTCTGCGGCCAGTCTCCCGGGCTGCCCTTGTTACCACGCCGTGCAGCGGAAGAAGCGAACCACGTCCTTTCCCAAATTGGCAAAGGCGTGGGTCTGCGCGCTGTCGAACACATGGCTTGCCGCGCTCACCTCGACCGTCCCCGCTTCGAGTTCCAGCGTCAGTCGCCCCTCGACCACGAAGATCATCACGTGCCACCCAACGGGGTCCGCTACGGCCTGATAGCGTTCGGCCGGCTCCAATCGCCATTCCCACAGTTCGACCTCCCGCCTTGTATCGATGCTCCACCGCAACACCGCTTCGCCGCCCTTGTCTCCGCTCCAACCAACCCGGTCGATCCGGGCACTCCGCGCTGCCAGGGGGTCCGCGACCAGCTCGGAGAGCGTGGCACCCAGGGCGATTCCGATCCGGTCGAGCGTCGCCGTGCTGACGCTGGTCGCGCCATTTTCGATTCCCCCCACCATGCGCAGGCTGACGCCGGAGGCGTCCGCCAAGCCTTTCTGGCTCAGGCCAGCGGCGATGCGGCGCGCTCGTACATTGGCCGCGACATGGGTGAGGAAGGATGGCGTAACTTGACTAGGCAAAATATTGCCTCCAATAAATAAGGCAATATTTTGCGTATCGGACTTTCCTGATGATGCCAACTCCCTGGCGACGCTGCCGCCTCCTCGCCGCCGCCTGCATGTTCGCCGCGGGGCCGGCGATCGCCGACACGCCGGGGCCCGCCACCACCGCGCTGACCCAGGCCGGCGCAAAGGAGGATCTGGAACTCGCCATCGCTGCGGTGGAGGCGGCCATGCCGAATATCTACTGGCATCAGAGTCGCCGCGCATGGGCGGCGGCAAAATCCCGTGCGCGCGCCAGCGTCGCGGGCGTTACCGACAGTGAGGGTCTGTGGCGCATCGTGCGCCCGCTCCTCGGCCAGATCGGTGAGGGCCATCTGAGCGTCCAGCCCAGCGATGCGATGAACCAGCGGTACCGCGATGCGCCGCGTTTCCCGCTGGATTTGCTGTGGACCGAGCAGGGTGCCTTCGTCCTCGCCGGCTATGGCACGGCCGCCGACATTGCGAAGGGCACGCGGCTGGTGTCGGTCGATGGCATCAGCGACGTCGAACTGCTGCGCGAGATGGTGGCGGTCACCCCGCATGACGGCGTGATCCGCACCGGCACGATGCGCGATATCTCGGGGCGCGGCTTCGCGGCAATGCTGTATCGTTTGCGGGGAGCGCAATCGCGCTTCCATATCGTGCTCGACAGCCCTGCCGGGCAGACCGAGCGCAATGTCATAGCGGTGTCGCGTTCCGCCCGCCCGCCGGAAGGCGATGATCCAACCCCGCTACCGATGCTCGAATGGCTCGACAGCCGCACCGCCTATCTGAACGTTCCGACCTTCAGCAACGCCCGCATGCGCGCGGTGGGGGCGAATTTACCCGATGCGATCCATGCCCTTTTTGGGGAAATCCGGCAGCGCGGCGCAAGAGACCTGATCCTCGACCTGCGCGAAAACGGCGGCGGCTCGGAGCCCAACGAGAGCATCCTGTTCTCCTATCTCGTCGAAAAGCCGCTGCACAAATATGCCGCAGTGGAGGCGCGCGCGCGACACATCGCCGTGACAAGCCTCAGTGGAAAGCTGTTCGAGACCGAGGTCTTCGATGAGGACGACAAGGACCAGCAACGCCCGATCCACAACGGGCGCTGGGCGCGGCGCAACACAGCGCCGCATGGCTTGATTGTCAATCGGCGCGGCAACGGGGACCGGGATCGGCATGTAAAAGGAGACCACTCACGTGCCGTCGTTCTGGGGGATGTCGGCGTAGGGCGTAGCCCGGAGCCGACATCCCCCAGAACGACATCCTCTTTGGCAGCGGCAGCGACGGCGCTCAGCTTCGGTTCTTGAACCGCCAGCTCTCGTTGCCTGTCTCGACGATGTCGCAGTGATGGGTAAGTCGATCGAGCAGCGCGGTCGTCATTTTCGCATCGCCGAACACGGTCGGCCATTCGCCGAACGCCAGGTTGGTGGTGACGATGACCGAGGTGTGTTCGTAAAGTCGGCTGATGAGGTGGAACAGCAGCTGCCCGCCAGCGCGTGCGAACGGCAGATAGCCAAGTTCGTCGAGGATCAGGAGGTCCAGCCGCGACAGATGCTCGGCAAGCTTGCCGGTGCGGCCCTGAAGGACCTCCATCTCGAGCCGGTTCACCAGATCGGTGGTATTGTGGAAGCGAACGCGGGCACCGGTGCGGATGCAACTGCGCGCGATGGCGATACTCAGATGCGTCTTGCCCGAGCCCGTACCGCCCACCAGCACGACATTGCGCTGGTTGGCGAGGAACGCCCCGGTGGCGAGATCGCGAACCAGCGCTTCGTTGATCGGCGTGCCGGCGAACTCGAACTCGGCGACCTCCTTTGCAAGCGGCAGCTTGGCGATCGTCATCTGATACTTGATCGAGCGGGCATGCTTGTCGGCGATCTCCGCCCGCAACAGATCGCCGACGACATGCTGAACGGGATACTGGCGCTTGATCGCATCGGCGATCACCTCGTCATAGGCCTGGCGCATACCGGCGAGCTTGAGGTCGCCCATCAACTCCAGGATCTGGTGGCGCTCCATCATCACGCCGCCTCACGAAGCGGGGTCAGCAGGCGATCGTAGCGGCCTGCATCGGCGATCGGCTCGATCTCAAGCCGCAGATGGTCGGGTGTTGCAATGGTGGGCTCCACCGGCGCCGATCGGGACCGGGCCAGGATGTTGAGCACCACATCGGCGCTGGCCACCCCGTTCGCGAGTGCTTCGGCAGCGGCGTTCTCCACGGCGTCAAGACCATCGACGGTAATGGCGGTGAGGATCTTGACCATCTGGCGGTCGCCATCGCTGCTCTCCTTCAAACGGGTGCGCAGACGCTCCAGTCCTGACGGCAATGCGAGTTGCTTGAACGGCGCGCCGTTCCTCAGCGCACCCGGCTTCTTTGCCAGCACCGGTACGTAATGCCACGGATCGTAGATCGTCTGATCGCGACCGTAGCGCCGCGCATGCTCTGCAACGATATCATCACCCTGCCGGATAACGATCCGGTCGGCATAGGCGTGGACCTCCGCCGGGCGGCCCAGTGCGCGGGCCGCGACCGAGTACTTGTTGTAATCGAACCGCACGAGCAGTGTTTTGGAGACGGTCGCGGTCACCGCATGGAAGCCATTGAACGCCGTCGTCGGCAGCCGCATCAGCGCCGCCTTCTCGTCGTCGAACACATCGGCGACGGTCCGCTCGCGCAACTCGGGATGACGATGGGCGCTGGCATGTTCGATGCAGCGATCGAGCAGCCAGGTGTTCAGCTCCTCGTAGCTCGCAAAGCGCAGCCGCGGGGTGAAGAAGCGCTCGCGCACGAGGCCAACCTGGTTCTCGACCTGTCCCTTCTCCCAGCCAGCTGCCGGCGTGCAGGCGGTCGGCTCGACCAGATAATGGCTGCACATCTGCAGGAACCGCCGGTTGAACCGGCGTTCCTTGCCGAGGAACACCACGTCCACCGCCGTCGACATATTATCGTAGATGCCGCGCGTGCAGACACCGCCAAAGAAGGCGAACGCTCGTGCATGCGCATCGAACACCATCTCCTGCGTCTCGCGCGGATAGGCCGCCACGAAGAACATCCGGCTGTGGGAAAGCCTGACGTGCGCGACCTTCACCGTCGTCGTCACGCCCGCCATCACGATCACTTCGTGGCTCCAGTCGAACTGGTACGCTTCGCCAGGATCGAAGCTCAGTGGCACGAACGCGGTCGCCGTCCGCCCCGCTTCCTCGCGTTGCCAGCGACGGGCATGGCGGCGAACAGCATCGTAGCCGCCCTCAAATCCAAGCCCGCGCAGCACCTCATATAACCTGATCAGCGTCAGACGTTCGCGGCGTGGCTTGCGTTCGTTCTCGGCCAACATCTGCTCCAGCGCGGCCGCGTGGCCACCCAGCTTCGGCTTGGGCTCCGCAACCCGCGTGTACGTGAACACGGGCTCCTCCGCCTCGATCGCCTTGCGCACCGTCTTGCGCGACACATGCAGTCGACGCGCGATCTCCCGCACCGACAACTTCTGCACGAAATGCGCGCGCCTGATCCGTCCTATCGTCTCCACCGTCGTCATCCTCCACCTCGTCGCCAGCCAACACAGCAGGCGAACATAGATGACCCGGAAGGTGGTCCCCGTTTAGGTGCCGATTACCGGGTCAGGTGGTCCCCAATCTCACGCCGAAACACAGCGTGTGCTGAACCTTCTTTGTGCCGCCGCAATGTTTGTGCCCATGACTCCCATTGTCGCGCATTGTCGCGGCTCAACGCGCGAAGCCTTCCAACCGCGGCCAGACGGCTAACTCGTCGGAACAGCAGCGGGAATGCCGACTCGAGGTCGACGGCAAGATAAAGGTAGCAGGTCGCTGGGTCTATCCAATGGGAGCCGGCGACTACACCCTGAACACCCGGGATCATGGCAAGCCGCATTACCCACACTTCGCGATGGTGTCGTCGAACGGCGACGGCACAGCCGATGTGACTTGGAATGCTGATCCTACCGATGATCGCGCCTCCGATTCACTCGGCAAGGCTCGCAAACGGGGCGGGTGCTGGGTGAACGAGCGAGTCCGCGTCTGCGCTCGATAAGCTGGCATTCTCGGAAATAGATCGTTTGTGGGAAAGCGCGGCTGAGGGGAGCTGTCCAGAAAACGGCCGTTTTCTGAACATCGGCGTACTGGTCGGCCGGAGCCGGCCGTTGCCGCGGGCCAATGTCCATCAACCGGTTCGGAAAACAATGTGCAGAAAAGGCCCGCGTACATGAGCTATCCGCACCGAGGCGCCCGATAGCTGCCCGCTTACAATGGCCCCTCGCCAGTTGGCTTAATGCTTGTGCCGAGTGACCGCAGGAACGACGCCGTTCAAGACCAGTTACCGGACGCGCTCTATGGCAAGGATCGAGCGACTGACGCTCGTCCTCTGGCCTCGTCGAATGACGGGTTCCGTCGGGAGCTGCCATTCGCAACTCGCTTTACGAACGGCGTATGTTGGTCGATTGCGGTCACGGTTGATGCTGCGCGCGCATGTCCGCTTCCGTGATCATGGGCGCCAAAACCTGACTGGCAGGGCACGGCCACCTCAAGCCACGTCCGCTTCGCGCTCAAATTTTCCGTTCACGCACGCGGCCGAAGATCCTGAAAGCCGTCGCTTGCAAAGCGCAGCCTTTGCCATTAGACACTGAACCATATGGTTCAGTTTGCGCCGATCAACCTTGATGCCTCTTTCGCGGCGTTGTCCGATGCCACGCGGCGTGGTGTCCTGGAGCGGCTTGCTCGTGCGGACGCGTCGATCTCTGCTTTGGCCGGAAGCTTCGACATGACCCTCACGGGCATGAAGAAACATGTCAGCGTTCTGGAACAGGCGGGGCTCGTCACGACGGAAAAGGTCGGGCGGGTACGGACGTGCAGGCTGGGCCGCCACGATTTCGAGGCCGAGATGGCATGGATGGACAAGCAGCGCCGGCTCTGGGCGGCGCGCTTCGATGTCCTGGACGAGATTGTCGAGGAACTGAGAGTGAAGGAGGAAGGCGATGCGCCCGATTGATGCTGAAGCCACCGTTGACCGAAAATCCGACCGCGAGCTCGTCGTTACGCGCACCGTCAGGGGCCCGGCGCGGCTCGTGTTCGAGGCCTGGGCCCGGCCCGAGCTGTTCAAGCGATGGTGGGCGCCGGCATCCTTCGGTGTGACCATCATCTCCTACGAGGCCGACGTCCGCACTGGCGGCACTTACCGCCTCGAGATGGGCCACCCGTCTTCGGAACAGACGATGATTTTTCACGGCCGGTATCTTGAAGTCGTGCCCAACGCCCGCATCGTCTGGACCAACGACGAAGGTGACCAGGACGGGCCCGTCACAACGGTGACGTTCAAAGAGAGCGGTGGTGAGACATTGGTCACTATCCACGACCTCTACCCTTCAAAGGAATCGCTCGACGAGGCGATTGCCTCCGGCAGCACCAGCGGCTGGGGCGAGCAGTTGCGGCAGCTCGACGCGATCCTCTCCGATCTGGGCACCGGTGCGGAAGGCGCGTGAGCGTCGCAGGGGCAGGCGGATAGTTCTCATTTCTGGCGACACTCCACGCAATTGACCTGCCCCCTCGGGCGTACGGTCGTTACGTGGAGGGTCGCCGGAACCCCTAAACGGCGTCTTTCGGCAAGTTGCCCACCACAGAATTGCCGGTCGCAAAAGGCGGATGACAATTCTAAGGACTGTTCGATGCTCGAATATCCAACAAGATTTGCCGCTCCGGTGCTTGCGGCGGCGGCCCTGCTGGCACTCGCTGGCTGTACTACCGACACTCCCCAAACGCCTGTCTCCGGCGTTTGCAATGTCGCTGCCGCACAACGCCTGGTCAGCGAGATCAAGCCGACCGACATTGATGCCATGCGTCTGACCGGCGCGACTATCGTGCGCCAAATCTCACCTGGCGATCCCGTTACACACGATCTGCGCCATAATCGCGTCACGATCGAAACCGATCCCGCTTCCGCCCGCGTGCTTCGTGCGACATGCGGATGAGACACCAGCCGTCTTTACCGTTTGCAGAGATGCTGAGTTCACGGCTGCAATCTACGACATCCTGACGACGCAACGCTCGCCAATGCTGCCGCGGACGGCGGCGAGTTCCGATGCATAGTTCGACACATGGAACGGCCCCCAGACATCGACCGCCTAAAAAGAGAACCAAATACTGTCCGCCGATCCTGGACATTCCAAGGGACCGTCGCGGTGGCGCGCTGAACGAGGGGAAGTGGGGGAACGCGGCCTAACGCTATTTTGCTTGATCGCCTGGCAGTTGCCGTTCGCAAAGGCCTTGCGGATGCCAATCGTGGGTCAGGGTCGTCGGCGGCTGATGGGCGTCGTGCAATATGAGCGCAAAACCCCTGCGCCGCTCCTTTCCGACCGCCATGAGCAGCATCGGCGGCCCGCCCTTGATCAACAGGCTGTTGCCGGGGCCCCGGCCAAGTTGCACGCCCTCCGGGGTTTCGAGGCAGGTATCGCCGCTCACCGCGTAAAAGGCTTCCGGACCCGAATGGACATGAAGCGGCGCAGTCATGCCGGGACTGAAGACAGAGCGCAGATATTCGGCCGCGTAGGTCGAAGCAGGTTGCACGGGAAGCGGACCAATATCGGAGATGTGCTTGCCATTCTTCGGTCGCCATGAACGGCGCTCGATAGTGAAGAGCCAGATCGACCCGAATGCATCAATCACCGTGCTCGTCGATATGGCAGCCGCTTGGGCAGCCTCCTTCGATGCAAACTGGTCCAGATGCCAGTAAAGTGACTTCGAAGGCAGGGAAGAAAATTCTTGTCGTGCGAGCAGGCATGCGGGCCCTACAGACTCTTCCACGCTGCAGGGGCGCGTCGTTGCCTGCCCCCACGCCGGCGAAACCAAGGTCGCCGAGCCGAGCAGAGCGAGACCCCAAAACAGCTTGCGCATGAGCCCCTCCCCAAACATTCGATGAGAGCATGTCTGATATTCCGGTCCGTTTCAATCAGGACAGTCGGCCGCAACGGGGGCCATAGCTGCCAGCCAAGTCTGATGTAGCGCGAGGGTCCGTGTTCCGGCATCTTTTCCCGAAAGCGGACAGACCGTTAACGGCCAACGCCCGTCACGGCAGCAGCAGGCTCGCATCGCCATAGCTGTAAAACCGATATCCGCTGGCGATCGCATGCGCATAGGCGGCTTGCATCCGCTCCCGCCCCATCAACGCACTGACCAGCATGAACAAGGTCGAGCGCGGCAAGTGGAAATTGGTCATCAGCCCGTCCACGCCGCGGAAGCGGTAACCCGGGGTGATGAAGATCGCCGTGTCGCCCTCGAACGGGCGGATCATACCGTCTTCGCCGCTTGCGCTTTCGATCAGGCGCAGGCTGGTCGTGCCGACCGCGATGACTCGGCCGCCGGCGGCGCGGACCGCGTTGAGGCGGTCGGCGGTGGCGGCGTCGATGCGGCCCCATTCGGCGTGCATCTGGTGCTCGGTCGTGTCGTCGACCTTGACCGGCAGGAACGTGCCCGCGCCGACATGCAGGGTCAGGATCGCCTGCTCCACGCCGGCCCCGGCCAGCGTCGCCATCAGCGCGGGGGTGAAGTGCAGCGCGGCGGTGGGGGCGGCGACCGCGCCTTTTTCGGCGGCGAACATGGTCTGATAGTCTTCCGCGTCGCGCGCATCGGCGTCGCGGCGCGCGGCGATATAGGGCGGCAGCGGCATGCGCCCGGCGCGCTCGAGCAGGATCTCGACCGGTTCCTCGCCGGCGAAGCTCAGCGCGAAGCTGCCATCCGCGGCGCGGTCGGCGGCGATCGCGGTGACGCCCTGGCCGAAATCGATCGTGTCGCCGTCGCGCAGCCGTTTCGCGTTGCGCACGAATGCGCGCCAGCGCCGTGGCCCCTCACGCTTGTGCAGCGTCGCGCCGATCTTCGCGCCAGCGGCATCGCGGTTCGCATCGGGGCCGCCATCGGCGCGTGGCGCGCGAACGCCCTCAAGCTGCGCCGGGATGACGCGCGTGTCGTTGAACACCAGCATGTCGCCGCGACGAAGCTGCGCGGGCAAGTCGCCGACATGCAGGTCGCGCGTCGCGCCATCCGGTCCCGCGCCATCAAGCACGAGCAGACGCGCCGCGTCGCGCGGTTCGGCCGGCCGCAGCGCGATGCGCTCCGGCGGCAATTCGAAATCGAACAGATCGACCTTCATGCCGTCCCCGTCAGTCCCGCATATGCGGGACGATGGTTACTTCTTCGCGGCGGGTTTCCTGGCCACGGGTTTTTTAGCGGCGGGCTTGGCGCCAGGATTGGCGGGGGTCGCCGCGGGCTTGCCGACCAGCGCCTCGGTGCCGGGCAGGATCACCGGCGCACCCAGCGCTGGCGCCGCTTGCGGTGGGGCGGGGATATAGCCGGGAGGATTGTCGGCCGCGACATAGGCGTGGAGGATGCGCGACGGGTTTATCGGCGGTTCGCCGCGTTCGATCGTGTCGACATATTGCATGCCCTCGATCACGCGGCCGAACACGGTGTATTTCTTGTCGAGCGTCAGGCGCGGCTGAAAGACGATGAAGAACTGGCTGTTGGCGCTGTCCTCGGCCTTTTTCTTCGCGGCGGCATCGGCGCCCTCGG
This sequence comes from Sphingomonas sp. So64.6b, assembly GCF_014171475.1. NCBI lineage: Bacteria > Pseudomonadati > Pseudomonadota > Alphaproteobacteria > Sphingomonadales > Sphingomonadaceae > Sphingomonas > Sphingomonas sp. So64.6b. The sequence goes on along the minus strand of NZ_CP048817.1, from coordinate 2,932,462 downwards.
GCGCGCCTTCGCGTGCGGCGGCGACCGCACCGCGCACATGCGGCAGGTAATTGAACTCGGCGGGCAGGTCGGGCAGCGTCGATCCGCCGGTGCCGTTGCCCTTGGGATCGCCGGTCTGCGCCATGAAGCCGTCGATCACGCGGTGGAACAACAGGCCGTCATAGAAATGCTGGCGAGTCAGCGTCTTGATCCGATCGACCGTCTTGGGCGCGACATCGGGACGCAGCCAGATGGTCACCCGGCCGCCGGTCGACAGGTCGAGATAAAGCAGGTTTTCCTTGTCGGTCACCGGCGCGACGGGCTGACGCGGCGGGGGCGGGGTATAGACCTCCTGCGCCGCCAACGGCCCGGCGATCAGGGCCGAAAAACACACAATCAGGCTGGCAATGAAGCGCATCTTGGTCTCGCAATATCGAGGAATCATCGGGGTCTAGAGCAAATCCGGGCGTGCGCCAATCCGAACCTTTCAGGGTGAGGGATCGAAGCGAACAATGCCCGTTATCACGACCCCTTGCGGCCGATCTTCTCGACCCGTGCGACGACTTCGTCGCGGACGCGGGCGGGGACGAATTTATGGATGTCGCCGCCGAACAGCGCGATTTCCTTGACCAGCCGGCTGGCGATCGGCTGGAGCGAGACATCGGCCATCAGGAACACCGTCTCGACGCGCGGATTGATCTGCTGGTTCATGCCCGCCATCTGATATTCATATTCGAAATCGGCGACCGCGCGCAGGCCGCGCACGATGACCTTGGCGCCTTCGCGCTCGGCGAAATCCATCAGCAGCGAATCGAACGCGACGACATGAATCTCGCCGCCGATCTCGCCAACCTCGCGCTTGACCATTTCCATGCGCTCTTCGAGGCTGAACATGGGCGATTTGGACGGGTTGGTGGTCACGCCGACGACCAGCCGGTCGACCAGCTTCGCACCGCGCCGGATAATGTCCATATGCCCGAGCGTGACGGGATCGAACGTGCCGGGATAGACGCCGGTGCGAATGGTCATGTCGACAGCCTTTGCCAGATCACGCGAGAATTTTGTGCCTGCGAGGGGCGTGTGCGTGTGTCAAGGGTCGGTCGCAGGGCTGCACATGCGCGGGTCATTCGGAGATGTCGCGTGTCCACAATGCGGCGTCGCCTGCCGGTGCGTAGGTGAAGGCATTTTCATCACCCACGGGTTCCTGCCCCAAGCCAGTTTCTGTGCGCACCGCATTCTCCCGACGAATGCTGTTGATACAGGCGGGCGATCCGGAGATGCGGACCTCGCTATGGATGGTCGATGTACCGTGGACGGCCATTCCCGGTCCTCGTTGCACGATGCGACTCAGGGCAGCATCCTCGCAGCTTATACCGGGCAGGACCTGCTTCAATTCGCCAAGCAGATGGCCAGCCGAATTGTCGGCGGCATGAAAGACAGTCGCGAACACGACGAGCCCGGTCCCCGCGGCGATCACGAGTAGCACGCCACCGTGTAGCCATCGTGTCACCGGTCGCGGTCCATCACGAACCGCGCAATGTCCCTGAGCAAGTCGGCCTCGGGTCCAAAGCTCTGCAGATGCTCGACCGCCTGATCGACCAACATGCGCGCCTGACCGCGCGCGCGGTCGAGTCCGAGCAATGACAGGAAGGTTTCCTTGCCCGCCGCCGCATCCTTGCCGAGTTTCTTGCCCGCCACCGCCTCGTCGCCCTCGACATCGAGGATATCGTCGGCGATCTGGAAGGCGAGGCCGAGATCGCGGGCATAACCGCGCAGCGGGGTGCGCTGTTCGGGCGGGACCTTGCCGAGGATCGCACCCGCCTCGACCGAACAGGCGATCAGCGCGCCGGTCTTCATCGCCTGCAATCGTGTGACGGTGGGCAGGTCGAAGCTCGATTTCTCCGCTTCCAGGTCCATCATCTGGCCGCCGGCCATGCCATTGGGCCCGGACGCGCGCGAGAGATCAAGGATCAGCTCGACCCGGACATGCGGGTCGCCATGCGTGGCGGGATCGGCGAGGATCTCGAACGCCAGCGCATGCAGGCAATCGCCGGCGAGGATCGCGGTCGCTTCGCCGAACAATTTGTGCGCGGTCGGCTTGCCGCGACGCAGGTCGTCATCGTCCATCGCCGGCAAATCGTCATGGATCAGCGAATAGACATGGATGCATTCGATCGCGAGGCCGGCGCGGCCGGCGCAGTCGCGATCGACGCCGAACAGCTGCGCGGTCGCCAGCGCGAGCAGCGGGCGCAGCCGTTTGCCGCCGCCGATCGCGGCATGGCGCATCGCGCGGTAGAGATCGGCACGCGGGTCGTCGGGAATGGCCAGCAGCGCGTCGAAGCGCTGGTCGATATCGGTCGCGACCTCACCCAGCGCGGCCTGCAGCGTCAGGGAGGTTGCGATCACAGGGTCAGCCGGCGGCAAAGTTTGTGGTGCTTGTCGGCCGGCCCTCGCCGTCGAGCCGGATCGCCTCGATCCGCGCTTGCGCCGCGTCGAGCCGTTCCTTGCACCGCAGCCGCAGCTGGTCGCCGCGTTCGTACAGGCGGATCGCCTCTTCGAGCGGTGCATCGCCGCTTTCGAGGCGGGAGACGATCGTCTCCAGCTCCCTCAATGCCGCTTCGAACGACAATTCTTCGATCGCTTGTTCCATCGCGCCGCTATGCGGCAGGCGGTATCGGGGGGTCAAGGATAGCCACCGTGCGTCCGGCCTTTTATGGGGATAGCAACACCGCTCGCTGCGTTATGCGAGTGCGGATCAACGGAGAACCCATGTTCACCAGCATCAACCCGGCGACCGGCGAGCCCGGCGAATCGTTTGCGGAGCTGACCGCCGACCAAATCGAAACCAGGGTGCAGCGGGCGCATGATGCGTTCCAGGCATGGCGCACGACCGATTATGCGACGCGCACCGCTTTGCTCTCGGCGATCGCCGATCAGTTCGACGCCAACCGCCAGCGCCTGGCCGAAATCGCGGTGCGCGAAATGGGCAAGACGCTGAAATCCTCGCTCGCCGAAGTCGAGAAATGCGCCACCGGTTTCCGCCATTATGCGCAGGAGGGGCCGGCCATGCTCGCCTCGCGCCAGTTCACCACCGCGACCGGCACCGCCACCGCGCGCTGGTTGCCGATCGGCCCGGTGCTCGCGGTGATGCCGTGGAATTTCCCCTATTGGCAGGTCGTGCGTTTCCTTGCGCCGACGATCATGGCGGGCAATGTCGGCCTGCTGAAACATGCATCAAGCGTGCAGGGCGTCGCGGCGGCGATCGAGGAGATGGTGATCGCGGCGGGTGCTCCGGTGGGCGTGTTCCAGAATCTCGCGATCAAGTCGGACAAGGTCGATGCGCTGATCGCCGACGATCGTATCGTCGCGGTGACGCTGACCGGTAGCGAAGGCGCGGGGATGAAGGTCGCCGAGGCGGCGGGGCGCGCGCTGAAGAAGGTCGTGCTCGAACTGGGCGGGTCGGACCCGTTCATCGTCATGCCCTCGGCCGATCTCGACAAGGCGGTAAAGACCGCGGTGACCGCGCGGATCCAGAATACCGGCCAGTCATGCATCTGCGCCAAGCGGATGATCGTGCACGCCGATATCTATGACCGGTTTCTGGAGAAGTTCACGGCTGGCATGGCGGCGGTCAGGGCGGGCGATCCGATGTCGGCCGATACCGATATGGGCCCCTTGTCGAGCGAGGAGCAGCGCCAGACCGTACTCGACCAGATCGCGATGATCGAGAAGGAGGGCGCGAAACTGATCCTCGGCGGAGAGAAGCTGCCCGGCAAAGGCGCTTATATGTCGGCGGGCATCCTGGTCGATGTACCGGTCGATCACGCCGTGGCGAAGGAGGAATTGTTCGGCCCCGTCGCGATGGTGTTCAAGGCGGCGGACATCGATGCGGCGATCCGCCTCGCCAACGACGTACCGTTTGGGCTGGGCTCGTCGGTCTGGACCAACGACCCGGCCGAGCGCGAGCAGTTCGAGCGGTATATCGAGGCGGGCATGACCGCGGTGAACCAGATGCTGGCGAGCAGCCCCGAGGCGCCGTTCGGCGGGATCAAGCGATCGGGCCATGGACGTGAGCTTGGGCCATATGGATTGCACGAGTTTATGAATTTGAAGACCGTGGTGGGGTAGGGGCGCCACCACCATCCGTCATCCGCGCGAAGGTGAAAGCGGGGATGACCAGGAAAGGGCATGGCGGCCAGGTGCGCTTATGCCGCCAGCGCCTGCCGCCCGAAACTCTCCGCCCCGGCGATGAACGTCGCGACGCCCGGCGTGGACGGCCCGTGCGACCAGCCAGGCGCGTCGAACACGGCGCCATGTTCGGGATTGGCGTAGATCACCACGACCCGGCCGGTGCGGTGGCGTAGCGCACTTTCCAGCCGGTGCCGCACCACGGTCATGACCGTGGCATCGAACGGATTGTAGAAATAGGCGATGATGTCTCGTCCGCTCGGCACGAACATCGTCGCATCGGCGCCGATCACCCGGCCGGCGGGCATGCCGATATGCTGGCTCCTGAAACGCTCGATATTGGCGCGCGCCACCTCGCACAGCCGCGTCGACAATTCGATTCCCGTTACACGTGCAAAGCCAAGCTCCATCGCCAGCATCATCACCCGGCCCTTGCCGGCGCCATAGTCGATGAAATCATGCGCGGTGGGGTCCAGGTCGAGCGCGGCGAGCGGATCGGTCAGCATTCCGGCGCTGCTTGGATCGTACCGGTTGCACTGCGCCATACGCGACCGGGCGATGCCAAGTTCATGGATGCTGACGCTGCGGCTGGTCTCGGTGCCCCAGCGCCGGTCGAACGCCAGATCGGCGATGCGCCGCGCGCGCCGTTCGGGCGAGAGGCCGGCGATCGCGTGCCGGATATTCTTGACGATCAGCTGCAACACCTGGCCGGCGCTGCGGCCACGTAACCGCGAAAGGACGAATCGCATTTCATTTGTATTCCCTCGGTCCACGATCGAGAAACTACGCCATCGCGCCGCCGAAAGATGGATAAAACGAAGCTAATGGAGATGGTTAACACGGTGATGAGGAAAGCGTGCCGGACTGGCACATTCGCAGGCGCCCTAAACACCGGCGCGTCGGATCAGCCGCCGGCCGGCGTCTCGGCCATGACCTCGGCGACCAGATCCTTGCGGCTGAGCTTGCCGATCATCGTCTTGGGCATGGTCAGGCGGATGACCACCTCATCGACCCGCTCATGCCGGCCGAGTTGCGGGTTGAGCCAGTCGCGCAATTCCTCGCCGGTCGTGATCCGTCCGTCGGCGAGCGTCACATAAGCGCGCGGTTGTTCGCCGCGATAGGCATCGGGCAGGCCGATCACCAACGCCTCCTTCACCGCCGGATTACGGTAGAGGATATTCTCGATCTGGCTCGGAAAGACCTTGAAACCGCTGACCGCGATCATGTCCTTCAGCCGGTCGACGATACGGACAAAGCCATCGGGGTCGATCGTCCCGACATCGCCGGTGCGCAGCCAGCGTACGCCTTTGTCGTCGGTCACGAACACCTCTGCGTCCGCTTCAGGTTTTTCCCAATACCCCTTCATGATCTGCGGGCCGGCAATGACCAGTTCGCCGGGCTCGCCCGCGGGCGCGGGTAAAGCGGGGTCGCCCTTGTCGACCAGCGCGACGCTGGTGCCCGGGATCGGCTGACCGATCGTGCCGGGCTTGCCTTCATTCTCATACGGGTTGGCGGACACCACGCCGCTGCTTTCCGACAGGCCGTAGCCCTCGACCACGGTGGCGCCGGTGACGGTTTCGAACTTCGCCTTCAATTCGGCCGACAGCGGCGCGCCGCCCGAAATGCAGATCCGCAGCGAAGAGAAATCCGTCTGGCCGACCTTGGGATGATCGAGCAGCGCCTGGTACATGGTCGGCACGCCGGGCAGCGCGGTCGCCTTGGTGCGGTGGATCGCGGCGAGCACTTGCCCTGCATCGAAGCGGGGCAGCATGACGATGCAGCCGCCATTGAGCACGGTGCGGTTGAGCACGCAGGTGTTGGCGAAGACATGGAACAGCGGCAGCACGCCAAGGATTCGGTCGGCCGCGCCGGCATGCGGATCGAGTCCCATCACCTGACGCGCATTGGCCGACAGGTTCTGATGAGTCAGCATCGCGCCCTTGGGTGTGCCGGTGGTGCCGCCGGTATATTGGATCAGCGCGACATGATCGACTGGATCGATCTCTGCTACGGTGTGCTGGCCGTCATTGTCGATCAACGCGGAGAAGGCGATGATGCGCGGATCGTCGGGCCGTTTGGTCGTCTCCTTGCCCTTGAACAGGCGATAGAGCAGCGACTTTGCCGGGGAGAGCGCGCCCGCAACCGACCCTACCACCAGCCGTTCGAGGCCGCTTTGTTCAAGGACTTTCAACGCGGTCGGCAATACTGCGCTGGCCGAGACGGTGAACAGCATGCGCGTGCCCGAATCCGCGACCTGATGCGCCAGTTCGTCGATGGTGTAGAGCGGCGAGAAATTGACCACCGTCGCGCCGATCTTGAGGATGCCGTAATAGGCCGCCAGGTAATGCGGCACATTGGGCAGGAACAACCCAATCCGGTCGCCCGGCCCATAACCGAGGCCGGCCAGCCCCGCCGCGACGCGGTTGGCGCCGTCGAGTGTCTCGGCATAGCTGTAGTGTCGGCCGAGAAAATCGATCAGCGGCGCTTGGCCGGTGAGCGCGGCGGCGCGGTCGAACAACTCGACCATCGACAAAGGCGGGAACGGCGTATCCCAGCGTGTGGGATGGCGATAGGCATCGGCCCAGGCGCCCGTAGGTGTCGCGATCAGGGATGAGGTCGGGTTAGTCATTGACATAGGTGTAAGCAGCGGTTTCGGACCGTGCAAGAGTCACGTTTTCAGACACTTGGCAGATGCCTGGTCCAAGTGACCAGCACAGATACCGCGAAGACACCGAGATCGAGTGCGGCCTGGACACGTTGCGGCGTCAGGTCGGTCCGGTCATGAGTGATAATCCGGATATCCGCGGTCGGATGGCGCACGGAAAGCATCAGCAGCAAAGCTGCGACAACGAGCAGGCCAATTCGACGGTCGCGCACCAGACGCTCCTTTCCGTAGATCAGCCCCCGTAACGATTCCGGTGTAACGATCGAACGGCGCGACGACAAGTGGAGCCGAGCCCGTTTGAAAACTCGCGAAAGAGCGAGTTTTGAAGGCGGTCCCGCCCGCTCCCCCTCCCGACCACCCACAGCATATCCTGAATGGGTGGTCGGGAGCGGGAGTGGGCCGGCACCGCCAAAATGCGCCTTCAGCGCATTTCCAAACAGACTCTCAGGCCGCGGCGGCCCTTTTCAGCTGTGGCGATCCTGCGGCGCGAACCCGGTCGCGGCCGGCTTCCTTGGCGTCGAACAGGGCGCGATCGGCGGCGCGGTACAGCGCCTTCCAATCGGCCTCTTTGGTCAGCGGGCCAACGCACACGCCGATGCTGGCGGTGACCAGCAGATCGAACGGCATCCGGCCGCTGCGGAAACCGGCAAGGATCGATTCGGGTTCGATCTGGCGGTCGCGTGGTGTCACCACGGCGAACTCCTCGCCGCCGATCCGCGCCACCAGCGCTTGCGGATGCGTCGTGGCGCGCAGGATCCGTGCGACCACGCGCAGCACCTCATCGCCGCCATCATGGCCGATCGTGTCGTTGACCCGTTTGAAATTGTCGATGTCGATCAGCAGCAGCGCCTGATCGCCGTCTCGGCCGATCGCACGGTTGAGGAAAGCGCGGCGGTTGAGCAGGCCGGTCAGGGGATCGGTATCGGCAAGAAGGCGCGCGGCGGTCTCCTGCTGGCGCGCTTCGTCGCGTTCCCGGCTGATCATCAGGATGCGATAGGCGATCGCCATCGACGACAGCACCGCCTCGATCGCCATCGAGGCAACGGTCGAGTTATCGATCCAGAAACTATACTCCAGCAAGTTGAAACTATAGGCGGTGCGCAGCGCGGCGAGCCCGATAGGCGCCGACCATGCGACGACGAACAGCCAGAGATAGGGGCTGCGGTGCCGCCAGGCGCTGTACAGGATCGGCAAGATCGACAGGATCAGCAAGCCGAACCCGAGCGCAAAGGCGGTATCGAAGACGCGCATCCCCCAGGGTGCGAGGAGCGCCACACCCAGTGCCGGCAGCGCCACCGCGACCGAAGCGATCCGGCTCAGCGCGCGCAGGCGCGGCGTCATCACGCCATGTTCGAAGAAATAACCGAGAAACGCGACCGCCGACACGCCGACCATCGCCAACGTGACATAGTTGACGCGCAGGCGCGCCCGGTTATCGATATCGTTAAAAGCCCAGGCCAGCGCGCCCGACGATGAGAAGGCGTAGAGCATCAGCGCGACGAGCATCATGCAATAGAGCGGCAGGTAATCCTGGCGCAGCGCCCGGGCCAGGCCGAGATTGTAAAGCAGCAGAGCGAGGCACAGGCCACCGAACCCGGAATAGATCGCGGCCAGCACGATATTGGACATCGCCGCCTCGGTTCCTGTCGCGATCGTCGCGCCGAGCACAATGCCGCGCAAGTTCATGCTGCCCTCGACATGCCATAACAGCCGCACCACCGGGACGTCGCGCCGCGGTAGCCAGCGATGCACGATCGCGCCAAGCTGCAGGTGGCGCGTCGCCGAATGGGCATCGGTGCGAATCGTCGCGACCTTGCCATCGGCATAGAGCGCATACAGCGTCATGCTGTCCTGCCATTGGCTGAGCACGCGCACGCCGATCCGCTGGCGTGGATCGGAGACCGACATCGGCTGGCTGATCGCCCAGAAATTGCCTGAGCCGAAGCTCGGCTGTGGCGTAGTGCAGTCGAACGCGGCGGGCGACCGGAACAGGGTCGCGGCGGTCATGTCGGGAGCAGCGCGAAGGATGCACAGGTGGATCGGCTTGCCCACCGTTCCGGCCTGCGCATGCGCGGGCGCGCTCATCGCGAACAATGTCGCGAAGCTGAAGCAGGTCAGCGCCAACAGATTGAAAAACAATGCCCGCAACATGCGAGCGTCTTAACCAGAGATGCCGAACAGAAGGTAAAGAGCGGCGCTGCATCGGGCCGATTGCTCGCATCCGGCGCGCGAAAAGGGCCGCCTTTCACCGTTCCGCCGGCAGCGCGTTCCGACGCTCGAGCGGTTCGAAACCGCTCTGGGCTTTCTGCTATATGGCTCCTATACGGTTCATATACGAATCGTATAGAGGGACTCGCATGGGCATCGTGAACATAGATGATGATCTGCACGACCAGGTGCGCCGGGCGAGCAAGGTGTCGTTTCGGTCGATCAATGCGCAGGCCGCCTATTGGATCAAAGTCGGCATGCTGTGCGAGACCAATCCGACGCTCGGTTTCGCCGAGATCATCGAGCGCGAACTCAGGTCGGCAGGCGTTTCGGCGCAACCATTGGCACTGGTAAAGCATGACGAAGCAGCCTGAGGAACTGGCGTTGCTGGCCGAATCCGGCCGGCTGCTGGCGTCCGTATTCGAGCTGCTGGATCGAACCGCGCTCGCCGGCATGTCGACACTTCAGATCGATCAAATGGTCGAGCGTTTCATCGTCGACGATCTCCACGCCCGGCCCGCGAGCAAAGGCCAGTACGGCTACGGCTTTGTGTTGAATTCCTCGGTGAACCACGTCGTCTGCCACGGCGTTCCATCGTCATCGGAGGTGCTTCGGGACGGCGACATCGTCAATTTCGACATCACGCTCGAGAAGAACGGCTATATCGCGGATTCCAGCAAAACCTATCTTGTCGGTGAGGTGACCCCAGCCGCCAGGAGGCTGGTCCGAACCAGCTACGAAGCAATGTGGATGGGCATCCGCGCGGTCCGCCCGGGCGCGCGGCTTGGAGACATTGGCTGGGCGATCGAGCGACATGCCAAGCGAAACGGCTATTCCGTAGTTCGTGAATATTGCGGCCACGGCATCGGCCGGGAGATGCATGAGGAACCGCAGATCCTGCATTTCGGGAAGCCGGGAACTGGCCTCGCGCTGCGCGAGGGCATGGTCTTCACGATCGAACCGATGCTCAATCGAGGTCGACGGAGCGTAAGGACCGAGGCTGACGGCTGGACGGTCGTGACCAGCGACGGGTCGCTTTCCGCGCAGTTCGAACACACCGTCGCCGTTACGGCGTCCGGTGTGTCGGTGTTGACGCTGCGCGCTGACGAACGGGTCTCCGGATCGAGCGGGCGACTTGCCGCGTAGCCGAAGAAATAGGCCTCCTGCCCTAGCTCTCGACCCAGCCGATCGCCGGATCATTCATGTCGACCGCTTCGCCGAGTTCCCAGACCTGCTTGTATCCATAGCCGACCAGATTGACGAAGGTCTGGATATTGAGCGCCAAGGGCCGCGACTTGGTCACCACCGGGGCGAAATTGTTGCGGAAATTATTGTTGCAATAGATGTAGATCGGCCGGCTCGTATCGGGGCCGATCACTCGCGCCAGGCTCTCCGCGGTGAAATCGGGCAGCGGCAGGTTGACCGCCGGATTTCCGCATGTCGCGCCACTCCCGCCATCAAATGAATGCTGAGGCTGAACCTGGTCAGCTTGATCGATGCTGAACGGCATGGCCAAGGCCTCCTTGGCCGCTCAAGTCTGTCCAGATCCGAGACCCGAAGGAGAGACTGGGCGCTCAGGACAGCTTGTCATTCGCCGTCGTCTGGCGCCTAATGTTAACCATCATAATCCGGGGAGTCGGACATGGTGCGGAAATTGCTGATCGTGGCTGCGCTTGCGGCCGTTTCGGGCACAGCCGAGGCCGGCTGGGGCGACACTTATGAAACGCGGCAGGTCGTGGTCGCCGCCGCCGATCTCGACTTGTCGACCAGCGCGGGGATCGCCGAGCTTTACCGCCGGGTCGACCGGACCGTGAACCGGATGTGCGGCAGCGATCGTGATTGCCGCGACGAGGCCTGGGAAAGCACCGAGGATCAGGCGTCATGGGCGATCGCTCAGGATAAATGGATGCGCCGGCTGGCGCGCGAGCGCGCGGCGCAATTGCGCGCCTGTGGCTGGCGGGGTTGCGAGCCGGCGCCGGTGCAGGCCTATTATCCACCGCCCGCGTCGCCGCCCGTCACCTATGCGGTACCGCCCGGCACGACGGTGACCGTGGTGGTGCGGTCGGGTGGTGGGCCCGTCGCTTATTATCGCCAATAGCAAAAGGGCCGGACTCTCGCCCGGCCCTTCTGCATTGCTGATACGCGATCTTATTTCGCGCTGACGGTTTCGGCCTTGCCCTTTTTGCGGGGCTTTTTCGGTGCCGCCGCGGTGATCTCGAAGACCAAAGCGCCGTCCTTCATCTTGACCGTCACTTCGCCGCCATGGACGAGTTTGCCGAACAGCAATTCCTCGGCGAGCGGTTGTTTGATCTTTTCCTGGATCAAACGGCCCATCGGGCGCGCGCCGTAGAGCTTGTCATAGCCCTTGGTGGTCAGCCACGCCTTGGATTCGTCGTCGAGCGTGATGTGCACATTGCGGTCGGCGAGCTGCAGTTCGAGCTGGAGGATGAACTTCTCCACCACCCGCGCGACCACGTCGGTCGGTAGATAGCTGAACGGCACGATCGCATCCAACCGGTTGCGGAACTCCGGCGTGAACATCTTCTGCACCGCCTGCTCGTCCTCACCTTCGCGCGACAGCTGGCCGAAGCCAAGCGTTTCACGCGCCATGTCGGACGCCCCGGCATTGGTCGTCATGATCAGGATGACGTTCCTGAAATCGACGGTCTTGCCGTGGTGGTCGGTCAGCTTGCCGTTGTCCATCACCTGCAACAGGATGTTGAACAGGTCGGGATGCGCCTTTTCGATCTCATCGAGCAGCAGCACCGAATGCGGCTGCTGATCGACTGCATCGGTCAGCAACCCGCCCTGGTCGTATCCGACATAACCGGGAGGTGCGCCGATCAGCCGGCTGACCGAGTGACGCTCCATATATTCCGACATGTCGAAACGCTGCAGCGGGATGCCCATGATGCTGGCCAACTGCTTGGCGACTTCGGTCTTGCCGACGCCGGTCGGGCCGGTGAACAGGTAATTGCCGATCGGCTTGTCGGGATCGCGCAAGCCCGCACGGCTGAGCTTGATCGCGGACGCAAGCTTCTCGATCGCGGCATTCTGTCCGAACACAACGCGCTTGAGATCGGTCTCCAGGCTTTCCAGCGCCTTGGTGTCGTCGGTCGAGACCGATTTCGGCGGGATGCGCGCCATCGTCGCGATCACGGCTTCGATCTCGCGCGTGGTGATCGTCTTCTTGCGCTTGTTCGGCGCCACCAGCATCTGCATCGCACCGACCTCGTCGATCACGTCGATCGCCTTGTCGGGCAGCTTGCGGTCATTGATGTAACGCGCCGACAGCTCGACCGCCGACTTGATCGCGTCGGGCGTGTATTTGACCGAGTGATGATTCTCGAACGCGGTGCGCAAGCCCGTCAGGATCTTGATCGTGTCCTCGATCGTCGGTTCATTGACGTCGATCTTCTGGAAGCGCCGCAGCAGCGCGCGGTCCTTCTCAAAGTGATTGCGGAACTCCTTGTAGGTGGTCGATCCGATGCAACGGATCGTGCCGCCCGACAAAGCGGGTTTCAGCAGGTTCGACGCGTCCATTGCGCCGCCGCTGGTCGCGCCGGCACCGATCACGGTATGGATCTCGTCGATGAACAGGATCGCATCGGGCAGCTTTTCGAGCTCGTTGACGACCGCCTTCAGCCGCTCCTCGAAATCGCCGCGATAACGCGTGCCGGCGAGCAATGCGCCCATGTCGAGCGAATAGATTACTGCGGGCAACAGCACCTCGGGCACATCGCCCTCGACGATCTTGCGCGCCAGACCTTCGGCGATCGCGGTCTTGCCGACGCCGGGATCGCCGACATAAAGCGGGTTGTTCTTCGAGCGGCGGCACAGGATCTGCACCGTGCGATCGACCTCGGGTCCGCGCCCGATCAGCGGATCGACCTTGCCGTTCTTCGCTTTCTCGTTGAGATCGACAGTGAATTGCTTGAGCGCGCTTTCGCTCTTACCCTTCTCGCCGCCCGGCTTCTGCGTCTTTTCCTCTTCCGCGCCCTTCACTTCACGCGCTTCGGGAATTGCGCCGCCCTTGCCGACGCCGTGCGAGATGAAGCTGACGGCATCGAGACGGCTCATGTCCTGCTGCTGGAGGAAATAGACGGCATAGCTTTCGCGCTCGCTGAACAGGGCGACGAGCACATTGGCGCCGGTCACTTCGTCGCGGCCCGAAGACTGGACGTGGAGGATCGCGCGCTGGACGACACGCTGGAAACCGCTGGTCGGTGAGGGATCGGTGGCGGCGTCAACCTTCAGCGCCTCGAGCTCGGTATCGAGATAATGCGCGACGGTCGCTTTCAGCTCGCCGAGATCGACGCCGCATGACGACATGACGTTGGAGGCGTGCTCGTCATCGACCAGCGCGAGCAGGAGATGTTCCAGCGTCGCATATTCATGGCGGCGCGACGACGCGGCTTCGAGCGCCTTATGAAGCGTGGTCTCGAGCGCGGAGGCGAAACTAGGCATTCAGATTACTCCATGCGGGCCGCTACGAATGCGGACGGCCCTTTCCACTAATGTTGGAAGGCGAGACGCCCGCATCAAGCACTTGAAAAACGCCCCGGCTCTTCCAGCCTGCCGGAGCGCCAATGCTCATCGCTTGAATAACTCGTTGGCGCTTTCACGATGGTTAACTGCGCGTTGCATTTTTCCGCGCGTGCGTTCGATTTCCGCCTCCAGCGCGGCAATGCGCGCCTCAAGCTCGGCGACCGACAGCGGATCGAGATCCTGCCGGGTCAGCTCGGCCAGCGGGTCGCCGCCTCTTTTCGGAAGGATCTCGTCCAAATCCATAATGGAGGAAGGTCGCCTTGCTACGGCCGGATGTCAAGACGCTGGCGGCGCAAGGTCGCGAGCATCTCAGCGGGCTGACGGACGCGGTCTTCACCACCGGGTTTTACCGCGTTTCGAAACGATCCCGTGCATTGCCAGCGATGATCGTGGACCCTAGTTAGCACTGCTTCTTCGGCATTCAGGTTCAGTCTCAGCACTATAACAGCGGGTAAGTCGATGAATGGCATTCCGACGATGATGAATGCGATCGATCCGGAGGCGCCCGGCGGGCCGGAGGTCATGGTCCTGGTCCAGCGCCCGGTGCCGGTGCCCGGTCCCGACGAAGTGCTGGTTCGTGTCGCGGCGGCCGGGGTCAACCGGCCCGAAGTGATGCAGCGCAAAGGGCTGTATCCGCCGCCGCCCGGCGCACCGTCGATCCTTGGCATGGAGATATCCGGTACCGTCGTCGCGCTTGGGGAAGGTGTCATGGCCGAGGCGCTCGGCCAGCCGGTCTGCGCGCTGATCAGCGGCGGCGCCTATGCCGATTACGCCGTCGCGCCCTGGGGCCAGTGCCTGCCGGTGCCCGAAGCGCTGTCGATGGTCGAAGCCGCGGCAATGCCCGAGACGCTGTTCACCGTGTGGACCAATTTGTTCGAGCGCGGTTATGCGTCGGAGGGCGATGTGGTGCTGGTCCATGGCGGCACCAGCGGCATCGGCACGATGGCGATCGCGCTCGCCAATCTGTTCGACCTGACGATCATCGTCACCGCCGGATCGGACGAGAAATGCGCCGCGGCAAAGGCGCTCGGCGCGGATCATGCGATCAATTACAAAACGCAGGACTTCGTCGCCGAGGTGAAGACGATCACTGGCGGCGGGGGTTGCGCGGTGGTGCTCGACATGGTCGGTGGCGATTATCTGCCGCGCAACATGCAGTGTCTCGCCGATGATGGCCGCCACGTCTCGATCGCGGTACAGGGCGGCCTGACCGCGACGATCCCGATCTTCGAGATCATGCGCCGCCGCTTGACGCTGACTGGATCGACGCTGCGCCCGCGCGATACTGCGTTCAAGAGCTTGGTCGCGGACGAACTGGCGCGCACGGTATGGCCGCATGTCGAGGCGGGTCGGTTGAAGCCGGTGATCGACAAGACCTTCCCGCTGGCGGACGCGCCGGCGGCACATGAGCGGATGGAGGCGGGCGATCACGTCGGCAAGATCGTGCTGGTGATGGAGGGCTTGGGCGAGAGGAGGTTTCGCTAACCATCTGAATCGCCATAACCGGTCCGATTTCGGTAGCGCGCCCCGTACAGGCCATTACAATCGCTGCCATGGGCAGGGTGGCATGTTAGCGTTTCTCGGGGCGCCGGAAAATTTCGTCTTCGTTTCGGCCATCGTCCTGATGCTGTTGATCGGCGTCGTGCAGATGGTCGGGCTCGGCCATGACGCCCATATCGATGGCGATTTCGATTCGCACCCGGACTTGCTCAGCTGGCTCGGCGTCGGGCGGTTGCCCTTGCTTATGCTGCTGGTGGTGTTCCTCGCGCTGTTCGGCATTATCGGGCTGATCGGGCAGCAGGCGATCCATGACAGCAGCGGCGCGTTGCTCGATCCGTGGTTTGCGATTCCCGCGGCGCTTGCCGCCGCGCTACCCGCGACCGGTCTCGCCGCGCGCGGTCTCGCGCGCATCCTGCCGCGCGATCACACCACCGCCATCTCGCTCGACGACCTAGTCGGCGAGACGGGCAGCATCGTCACTGGCCGCGCCGCCCATGGCTCGCCCGCCCGCGCGCGGGTCGAGGACGAGCATGGCCAGGCCCATTACGTCATGGTCGAGCCCAACGCGCCCGACCAGGTCTTTGAGGAGGGCGAGCGTATCCTGCTCGTGCGCCGCGAGGACCAGATCTTTCGTGCCATTTCCCGCGGCGACCATCGCCTGCCGTATATCGGAGTCTGAGTTTCATGAACGACGTCGTTGCCCAGTCGAGTTCGGTCATCCCGTATCTGGTCTATCCCGGGATCTTCTTGGTCCTGGCGATCATCCTCAGCATGATCCTCGCCAAGCTCTACAAGCGTGCCTCGAAGGAGATCGGCTTCGTGCGCACCGGCTTCGGCGGCGAGAAGGTCGTGATCAACGGCGGCGCGCTGGTGCTGCCGGTGTTCCATGAAACCATGCCGGTCAACATGAACACGGTGCGGCTCGCGGTCGAGCGCAAGAACACCGACGCGCTGATCACGCTCGATCGGTTGCGCATCGATGTGAAGGCGGAATTCTACGTCCGCGTGCGTCCCGACGCCCAGTCGATCGCGACCGCCGCGCAGACGCTCGGCATGCGCACCATGCACCCGGATGCGCTGAAGGAACTGGTCGAGGGCAAGTTCGTCGACGCGCTGCGCTCGGTCGCGGCGGGCATGACGATGAACCAGCTGCACGAACAGCGTGCCGATTTCGTGCAGAAGGTGCAGCAGGTATCGTCCGCCGATCTGGCGATGAACGGCCTGGAGCTCGAATCCGTCTCGCTGACCGGGCTCGACCAGACCTCGATCGAGCATTTCAACGCCAACAACGCGTTCGATGCCGAAGGCTTGACCAAGCTGACCGAGCAGATCGAACTGCGCAAGAAAGCACGCAACGATATCGAGCAGGACACGCGGATCCAGATCGAGACCAAGAATCTCGAGGCTGAGCGCCAGTCGTTCCTGATCGGCCGCGATACCGAGTTCGCCCGGCTCGAACAGGAGCGCGAGATCGAATTGAAACGCGCCGGCCAGGCGTCCGAAGTTGCGCGCGAACAGGCTTTGCGCACGCGCGAGGCGGATCAGGCGAAGATCGAGGCCAAGCAGAAGGTCGACAGCTCGCAGATCGAAGCCGACCGCGCGGTCAAGGAAGCGCAGATCGCACAGGAACAGGCGCTCGCGCTCGCTCGGCAGGAGCAGCAGATCGCGGTGCAGAACAAGAGCCGCGAAGAAAGCCAGTCGCGCGCCGAGGCCGACAAGGCCCGCGCCGAAGCCGTTGCCGCCGAGGAACAGGTCGGCACCGCGCGCGAGACCGAGATCGCCGAGCGCCAGAAGCGCATCGAGCTGATCGACGCGTCGCGCGAAGCCGAACGCGCCGCGATCGGCATCAAGGTCCAGGCCGAGGCCGAGAAGCACGCCGCCGCCAACCGCGGTGAAGCGGTGCGCCTGACCGCCGAGAGCGAAGCGGAAGCCGCCAAGCTCAAGGCCGAAGGCGACCGGGTCCGCTTCGAGGTCGAGGCGGCGGGCCAGCGCGCGGTCAACGAGGCGGCGAACCTGCTCTCGTCCGACCAAGTGTCGATGGCGACCAAGCTCGCCTTGCTCAAGGTGCTGCCGGAACTGATCCGCGAAGCGGCACGGCCGATGGAGTCGATCGACAGCATCAAGATCGTTCAGGTCGAAGGGCTGCAAGGCAATGGTGGCGCCGGCGTGGCGATCGACGGCGATGGCGGGAATGGCAACCTCGCCAATTCGGCGGTCTCGGCGGCGCTGCGCTACCGTGCCCAGGCGCCGCTGATCGATGGGCTGATGAAGGAACTGGGCATCGACGGATCGTCGCTCGAGGCGATGACCCGGTCGGTCGCGGCTACGTCGGCGGCACCGATCATCGCGTCGGTGATCGCGCCCGCCGCCGCCGCCGCGTCAGAGGAGGAGTGACGACGCCTCCGATCCGCAGATCAACTTGAAGTCGGAAATTCCGGGGGGAAGCAGGACGATGGCGATAAAAGACGATCCGGTGATCAAGCGGGACGCGACCATTCGCGCTGTGCTCCTCGGTATATTGATATTGGCGGTCGCGACGACGATCGTCCTGTCGCGGCGGCCGGGATTGATCGGTACTCAGTCGGGCGTGCTGCCCGGCGCGCGCATCGCCGATCGCGATCTGCCGCCGGATTATGCACGGGCGATCGATGGCTATGGCATCCACATCCGCAAACTCGGCCGTCAGCGGACGATCCCGATGAATGTCCCGATCACCGACCTGACCGACGAGAGGCCACCGCTCAGATATGGCTATTCCTTCTATGAGAAGGACCTCGCGGCGATGCCGTTCATTGTCCGCAAACAGCATGGCCATGTCATCTATTACGAGAATGGCGGTGAGTTCGTCGTGGCGCCGATCACCGACGACTATCTGCGGCAAGTCGGGATCAAGCGGGCAAAACCGCTCGACGATGGTGATTTCCCGCTCTGGACGCAGATGTGGGGCTGGCTGTTCGTGCTTGCGGTCGGTGGTTATGGGCTGTTCGAACTCGGTGCGGCGGGGCGGCGGCGTGCCGTGACGGGGATCATGTAACCGGTCAAACCTGCGGCGCGGTGCGGTCGATCATCTGCCCGGCCAGTTCATGCAACGCCGCACGCAATGCCGGCGGATCGATCACCTCGATCTCCGGCCCAATGGCGAGCAGGTCGAGCGCCGCCTGTTCAGGCCGTTCGACCGGCAGGCTGAGCCGGACCCACCCATCCTCCTCCACCGGCCCGGCGGTTTGCACAGCGCGAACCGCATAACCGCCCAGCCGGGCAAGCCGCTTCAGGCCGACCGGCGAAGCGCGCAGCATTGCATGTTCCTGCCGCAACCCGCTTTCGAACCGCTCGGTCGAGTCCGACCAGAAAGCGGCGAGCTCGAACCCCACGGGCCGTTCGAACACCGTGTCGAGCGTCGCCGCCGACAGGATATTGGCCACCTTGAAGATGCGCGTCTTGCCGCGAGCGGCGGCGACGCAATACCAGGCGCCCGCTTTCATCACCAAACCGAGCGGCTCGATCCGCCAGTCATGCGTCGCGGTCCAGCTTTCGTAGCGCATGTCGATCACGCGCTGGTCGAGCACCGCGCGCGTCAGGCGCGGCAGATGCTCGGCCGGCTGGTCGTCGCGGTACCAGTCGACCGGATCGAGATGGAAACGCGCGCCGATCCGCGCCGCGCCGTCGATCGAGCCGGGGGTCAGCGACGCGAGCAGCTTGCCCCTGGCGCGCGATGCCGCCGGCCCCAGGCCGAGCGCAGCCGCGGGGCCAGGCAGGCCAATCATCAGCATTGCCTCCGCCTCATCGCTGGCGAGCCCGGTCAGCCGCGTGCGATACCCGTCGAGCAACTGGAACCCGCCGCCCGGACCGCGGTCGCCATAGACCGGCACCCCCGCCGCGCTGAGCGAATCGACATCGCGATAGATCGTCCGCTCCGACACCTCGAATTCCTCGGCCAGCGCTTTCGCGGTCAGCCGCGTGCGGAGCTGCAACAGGATCAGGATCGAGAGGAGCCGGCTGGCGCGCATGATTTTTGCACTATGCCCGATAATAACTGACGGAAAGTGTCAGGTAGCACGGTCCATAGCGGTTCGCATCGAATGGCAAAAGGGACAGGGCAATGACGACTATTGGGCGCAGGACGGTTCTTCAGGGCGCGGCAGGGTTGATCGTTGCGCAAATCGCGCTGGGCGGCGCAGCGGTGAGCGCGGCATCGCCGGCGCCGCAACCGCCGGGCAAGCCGGGCGATTTCGATTTCCTCACCGGCGAATGGCGGATCCATAACCGCATGATCAAACCCGGCACCGATAGCGAGTGGATCGAATTTCCCGGCGAAGCGACGGTCCGGCCGATCCTGGCCGGCGTGTGCAGCGTCGAGGAACTGCGCATTCCGGCACGCAATTTCTCCGGCATGGGACTGCGCCTGCTCGACGTCGAGAAAAAGATCTGGTCGGATCATTGGGTCGATGGCCGGTCGGGCGTGGTCACCGTGCCCGGCCAGATCGGCGTGTTCGTCGATGGCGTCGGCACTTTTGTGTCGGAGGAGATGGATGGCGATACCAAGGTGACGGTGCACGGCATCTGGGACCGGATCACGCCGACCTCGTGCCGCTGGTATCAGCGCATGTCGCGCGATGGCGGCAAGAATTGGAAGGAGAACTGGTTCATGGACTGGACCCGTATCGCCTGAGGATGCGGCGCAATGGTCGGCAGGGCTTGCGGTCGATAAGGCTTGCGGTCGACTGGGCCTGCAGTCGACTGGGCCTGCGGTCGACAAGGCCTGCTTGTCGATCGGCGCGCTCGTTTGATTTGACGCGCCACGTCATCGCGTCATGAAGGGCGCGCCAGCCCGGGGGAGCCGATATGTCCAGCCTGATCCTTCACGAATTCGCCAATTCGGGAAATTGCTACAAGATCCGCCTGACCGCCGCTCATCTCGGCATTCCGATCGAGCGGCGCGAATATGACATCATGGCGGGCGAGACGCGCACGCCGGCGTTCCTCGGCGGGGTTAATGCCAATGGCCGCATCCCGGTGCTGCAGGTCGGCGACCGCTTCCTGCCGGAGAGCGGCGCGGCCTGCCTGTATCTTGCGGAAGGATCGGCGCTGATCCCCGACGACAGGTTCGATCGCGCCGACATGATGCGCTGGATGTTCTGGGAACAATATAATCACGAACCCAATATCGCGACCCTGCGCTTCTGGTATGTCTTTATTGGCGAGGACGCGATCGACGAAGTGCGGCAAGCGCAGCTTCCGGCCAAGCGCGCGGCGGGCGAAGCCGCGCTCGCCTTGATGGACGACCATCTGGCGACCCGTGACTATTTCGTGGGCGATCGCCTGACGCTCGCCGATATCGCACTCTATGCCTATACCCATGTCGCGCATGAGGGGCGCTTTGACCTCGCGCGCTATCCGGCGCTCGGCAAATGGCTCGACCGTGTCGCGGCGTTGCCCGGGCACGTCACACTAGATGCCTGAAATGCCACGAAACTGTCACGCGTCGCGATTCTAAATGTAACACGACCTCGTCATAGCGGCATGTATTGGGGCAGCTATTCGGGGATACGTCATGAACGTCGTCACCAAGATCGCGATGGATGGTTCACTGGCCGGTTTCGGCGATTTCGTGAATTCCAATCCGGTGATTCCGGAAAAGATCGTGCCGCAGCGGCGCCAATACCGGACGATCTGGATCTCCGACGTGCATCTCGGCACGCGCGGCTGCAACGCCGCGATGCTGATCGATTTTCTCGACCATGTCGACAGCGAGACGATGTATCTGGTCGGCGACATCATCGACGGATGGCGGTTGAAGAAGAAATTCTACTGGCCGTCGGCGCATAACGACATTGTCTGGCGGCTGTTCAAGCGCGCCAAGCGCGGCACGCGAATGATTTATATTCCGGGTAATCATGACGAGGTCTTCCGGCAATTCTCCGGGCTCGATTTCGGCGGCGTGTCGATCCGCCGCAAGGCGATCCATGAGACCGCCGATGGTCGCCGCCTGCTCGTGCTGCATGGGGACGAATTCGACGCGATCACGCTGACTCACCGCTGGCTGGCGCATGTCGGCGATGTGGCGTATGAATTCATGATGGCCCTGAACCGCTGGGTAAACGCGTATCGACGCTTTTTCGACCTGCCTTACTGGTCGTTGTCGAAACACGCGAAAGCCAAGGTGAAGAACGCGGTCGAATTCATTTCCAATTACGAGGAAGTGGTGGCGCAGGCGGCGGGCAGCCGCGGCGTCGATGGCGTGGTGTGCGGCCATATCCACACCGCCGAGTTCCGCGACATCGGCGGCGTGGAATATTATAACGACGGCGACTGGGTCGAGGGCTGCACCGCTTTGGTCGAGCATTTCGATGGCCGCATGGAGTTGCTCCATTGGGCCGACGAGATCGCCAAGCGCGAACTGCCCGATGACGCGCCGGGGCGAGCGACCGCGGAGATCGAGATGTTGGCGGCCTGACCAAGGTGCGGATCGCGATCGCCACAGATGCGTGGACGCCCCAGGTGAACGGGGTCGTGCGGACCCTGCAAATGGTCCGTGCCGAGCTTGAACGTCAGGGGCATGAGGTACTGATCGTCTCGCCCGATCTGTTCTATTCGGTGCCGTGCCCGACCTATCCCGAGATTCGCCTGGCCTTTGCCAGCACGCATGCGGTGGGCAAGATGCTCGAGGATTTCGCGCCGCACGCGATCCATCTCGCGACCGAAGGGCCGGTGTGCGTCGCTGCGCGACGCTGGTGCCTCGCCCGTGAATTTCCTTTTACCACCGCCTATCACACGCAGTTTCCGGATTATGTCGCGGCGCGCACCGGCGTGAATCCGGAATGGATCTGGCGCTATATCCGCTGGTTCCATTCGCCCGCGCAATCGATCCTCGCCTCGACCCCGTCGATCGTCGAGACGCTCAAATCGCATGACCTGACGCGGATCAAGCATTGGGGCAGGGGGGTCGACCTCGCGATGTTCGGCACCCATGTCGTGTCCGATCCGGAGATCAAGGCGTTGCCCGGCCCGATCCAGCTCTATGTCGGCCGGGTCGCGGTCGAAAAGAATATCGAGGCGTTCCTGCAGACCAACCAGCCCGGCACCAAAGTGGTGGTCGGCGACGGCCCGGCGCGGGCGGCGCTGGAGGCGAAATACCCCGAGGCGAAATTTCTCGGCCCGCGTTTCGGCGCCGATCTCGCCGCCTGTTATGCCGCCGCCGATGTGTTTGTCTTTCCCAGCAAGACCGACACGTTCGGACTGGTGATGATCGAGGCACTGGCCTGCGGCGTGCCGGTCGCGGGCTATCCGGTGACTGGCCCGATCGACATATTGACGCCCGAGACCGGCGCGATGGACGATGACCTCGACAGCGCCATCGCGATCGCGCTGACCCGCGACCGCGCAGCCTGTGCCGCCTATGGCCGGACCTTCACTTGGGAAGCGAGCGCGCATCAGTTCCTGAGCGCGCTCGTGCCCGCATTCGACGCCGCGTCGATCGCGGCCTGACACGAAAAGGGTTTCAGGGGCGCCACCCGACTTCGATCAGGATATGGCCCGGGGCAAAGCAATAAAATACCCAGCCGCCGCGGATCGCGCTGGGCGCATTCCAGATCTCGGCATCCGCCGCAGCCAGCCTGGCGTGGAGCGCGTCCACCGCCTCGCGCTGCGGCAGGATGAAGCCGATATGATAGGTCGCACAGCCGATCGAGACCTGATCCGAGCCTCCGAATTTCGCGATCGGCCGGCTGATCACCAGCTCAAGGCCGGCATCGTCGGTCAGGATCGCCAATCCGTCATTGCCGCGTGTTTCAACTTCGCTGAAGCCGAAATGGTCGATTAGGAAATCGCGTGTCGCGGCAATATCGGGCACATGAAGGTCGAGATGGTTCAGTCGCATGGTACAGGCTCCAACAAAGAGCTCGCGCTGGAACCAGAAGACGACCGGCACACCCAACGCGAGCCCCCGGCACAGGCCGGGCTCGCGTCGTGGGTTCTCACGCGGATGCGTGGAGCAGAGCTTCCGAGTTGGAAGGGGTCGGGCTTACCGTGATCCGACCCTGCCTTTTTCGACAGGACGGGAATAACTCGTCAAGCAGGCTGACGCAATCCGGCTCTGCGCGCAGATCGGTCAGCTGATCAGCTGCATTGCAGTATCATCCAGGTCGAGCCGAATTCCTTCGCGAGAGCATCGCGTTCGCGTACCCAGAAATAGAGCATGCCCGCATCGCCCCACATCATGTCGGCTTTGTCGTCGGTATCGAGTTGGAGCAACAGGCGCCAATCACCCTTGCCTGCCTTAAGTGATCTTGCCTCGGGTGATCTGTATCCATCACCACTGCCAAGATAGATGCCGTTCGATGTCAGCTGGCAGTCGAGTTCCATGTCGTCACCCTGCACCGGATCGGCGAAACCACCGACCTGATGATGTGGGTTTCCGCCAAAAAGCGCCGCGCGTGCATCGTACAGGTGATCCCAATCAGCGTCTTCGAGCGTATCGTGCGGACTAATGATCCTATCGACGCTTGGCATCGATGCTATCGACCTGAAACGCAGAGGAACTGCCTCAAATACCAGTTTGAGATCGGTCGGCGGCTTGATCGCGTTGTCCCGCGTGGCTGCACTGTCGTAAATGACTGCCCAGCTCCCCTGATCCTCCGGATCGAAACCCCAAGTCTCCTGCTCGGCATTATAGAAAAAGAAGAGCACACCTTGATCGGGTAACCAGGCTGGCCCGTTCGCCGCCCTGATCTCGCTGCAATCGAGTTGAGCCAGAAAGGCGAGTGGCGCGTCTCGCCAAATCGGCCAGGCATGGCGTTCGGGTAAATCCGGCAAACCGCCCAGTCTGGACGCGCCTTTGCCATCGTCATGCTCGATCACCACTGCGGGAAGGGCCTCGCGCTCCATCTCGGCGAGCAACGTGGCTGCAACTGTCGATGGTTGCCGCTCGGTGATCTGGGCCTGGCGGGAAAAGAAACGTCGCATGAAGGACAACATTCGCAGCGGGTCCATTCGAGTTTAGGGTCGATGACCTTACGATATCAGCCTCGGCCATTTTCGTCCTGGTTCGCCAACAGGCGCTCGCACCTTGCCACCCCGCGCCATCCGCAGTAAGTCGGGCGTTAGCACATGGCCGCTCCGAAAGGGGCGGCCCTTTCTGTTTTTAAGGAGTTTCCCCATGGCTCAGCCGCTCATGCCGCATGCGACCGCGTCGTGGCTCGTCGACAATACCTCGCTCTCGTTCGAGCAGATCGCCGAATTCTGCGGCCTGCACATCCTCGAAATCCAGGCGATCGCCGACGATACCGCCGCGACCAAGCTCACTGGCCGCGACCCCGTGCGTGCGCACGAACTGACGCAGGACGAGATCGACAAGGGTCAGGCCGACCCCGATTATTCGCTGCAGATCCTCAAAGGGCCCGAGCAGGTCCGCCGTACCAAGGGGCCGCGCTACACGCCGGTGTCGAAGCGTTCGGACAAGCCCGATGGCATCGCGTGGATCATCCGTAACCATCCGGAGATCACCGATGGCGCGATCGGCAATCTGATCGGCACGACCCGCACCACGATCGCCGCGATCCGCGACCGCAGCCACTGGAACATTGCCAATATCACGCCGAAGGACCCGGTGACCCTCGGCCTGACGACGCAGCGCGAGCTTGACGCGGCAGTCGGCAAGGCAGCCAAGGCGGCCGGCCTCGAAGCCCCAGTCGATACGCGGCTCGAGGGCGATCGCGAGGCACTGATCACCGAATTGCGCGCGCAGCGTGCCCAGGCGGTGCTCGATGCCGAAGCGGTCGAGGCGGGCGACGCGCCGGTCTCCGCCGAACCGACCGCCGAGAACCTGTTCAAGCGCTAAGTTGACGTTCTCCCCCGGCGCAGGCCGGGGAAGAACAACAAGAAGGTTGGCACTGGGCGCATTCCGTTGCTACCCGCAACCTATGTCGACCGCACCCCAGTCCCCACCCCAGTCCGATGCCGCCTTCGTCCCCGACGAGAGCTTCGTGCCCACCAGCCATAAAGGGCTGACTTACCCGTTCGGCGGCGCGGAGCCGGCCGATGGCGATGTGATGACCGTGGCCGGGGGTGTGCGCTGGGTCCGGCTCAAGGTTCCGGGGCCGCTCAAGCACGTCAATTGCTGGCTGCTTGATGACGCCACTCCCGAAGGCGGGGACGGCGTCGCGCTGATCGACACCGGCATGAACACGACCGAAGCGCGCTCCGCGTGGAAGGCAGTGTTCAAAGGGCCGCTCGCCGGCGTGCGCATCACGAAAATGATCGGCACGCATTTCCATCCCGATCATATCGGCCTGGCGGGCTGGATGTGCGATCATCATGGCGCACCTTTGGTGATGACGCGCGGCGAATGGCTCACCGCGCAAATGCTCGTCGCCGATGCGCGCGACGCGATTCCGACAGAGGTTACCGCGATGCGTGTCGCGGCCGGCTGGAGTGAGGAGCAGATCGCACATGCGGCGGAGCGCGGCTGGGCCGGCTTCCGCCGTATCGTCACGCCGATGCCGCTCAGCTTCACGCGGATCAAGGATGGCGACACGTTGACCATCGGCGGGCGCGACTGGCGGATCGTGGTCGGCTCCGGCCATAGCCCCGAACATGCCTGTTTGTACGACGAAGCCGCCGGGATCCTGATCGCGGGCGACCAGGTGTTGCCGCGGATCAGCCCGAATGTCTCGCTTGGCGTGACCGAACCCAATGCCGACCCGCTCGGCGAATGGTTCGATTCGATCGCCAAGCTCAAACTGCTGCCCGATCATCTGCTCGTGCTGCCCGGACATGGCGACCCGTTCACCGGTCTTCATGCGCGGCTCGATGCGATGGACCGCGAGCATCGCGAGCGGCTCGACGAACTCGAAGTCTTCCTCGCCGAGCCGCGCCGCGCGGTCGATGTGTTCGGTCGCCTGTTTCGCCGCGCGATCGGCCCCGACATGCTCGGCATGGCGACCGGCGAGGCGCAGGCGCACCTCCGCCGGCTCGAGGTCGAGGGCCGGGCAGTCAAGCATGTGGTCGATGGCGTATGGTGGTATCGCGCCATCTGACGCGCTAGGATTCGCTCATACGCCGGGGGGCGACTCGTATCCGGAGCCACCTATGTCCGACATCCGCGACCGCGCCGTCCAGATCTATGACGCCTTCACCCATGAACACCGCAATCGGCGCACTTTGTTGCGTCAGATGGCGGTGCTCGCCGGATCGGTTGCCGCCGCCGAAACGCTGATCGCGGGGATCGCCGCCTCGCCCGCCGCCGCGGCGATGATCGACCCCACCGACCCGCGCTTGGTCACGCGAAAGGACGTCTATAATATCGGCCCAGGCCGGAACATGACCGGTTATTTCGCCGCGCCGCGCGATGCCAAGGGCGCGGGCTCGGTCGTCGTGGTGCACGAAAATCGCGGCCTGACCCCGCATATCGAGGATGTCGCGCGACGCGTCGCGCTCGCCGGTTACTTCGCCGTCGCGCCCGATTTCCTGTCCGATCAGGGCGGCACGCCGGCTGACGAGAATGCCGCGCGCGACCTGATCGGCAAGGCCAATTATGACGCGGTCATCGCCAATGCGATCGGTACGATCGCGCGGTTGAAGACGCGCGAGCATGGCAATGGCAAGGCCGGGATCATCGGCTTTTGCTGGGGCGGCGCACTGGTCGACCGCGTCGCGATCACCGCTGGCGACGCATTGTCGGCGGGCGTGTCCTATTACGGCCTGGCCCCCGCGCCGGAGGAAGCGGTCAAGGTTCAGGCGCCGCTGCTGCTCCATTATGCCGGCAAGGACACACGCGTCGCCGCCACCGGCGTACCCTGGACCGAAGCGCTCAAGGCCGCGGGCAAGCAAGTCACCGCCTATACCTATGAGGGCGTCGATCACGCCTTCAACAATGACACGTCGAAGGAACGCTATAACGAGGCGGCCGCCAAGCTCGCCTGGGATCGCACAGTGGCATTCTTCCACAGCCATCTTGACGGCTGACGCGCGAATGTTCCATATATGTTCCCAATGAAGCGGAGGAGAGTCCGATGAGCCTGGTCTTTTATACCAACCCGATGTCGCGCGGCCGGATCGCGCGCTGGATGCTCGAGGAAACCGGCGCCGATTATGAAACCGTCGTGCTCGATTTCGCCTCGACCATGAAGAGCGACGATTATCTCGCGATCAACCCGATGGGCAAGGTGCCAGCGATCGTCCATGACGGCCATGTCGTGACCGAAGGGGCGGCAATCTGCGCTTATCTCGCCGACGTGTTTCCGGATGCGGGTCTCGCCCCGCCGACCACCGATCGCGCCGATTATTATCGCTGGCTGTTCTTTGCCGCCGGGCCGACCGAACAAGCCATCACCAACCGGTCGCTTGGCGTCACCACCGATGAACGCCAGCAGATGACGGCGGGTTACGGCACTTACGACCTGATGGTCGATGTGCTTGAAAAGGCCGTGTCCGCGCATCCCTATATTGCCGGCGACAGCTTCACCGCCGCCGACGTCTATGTCGGATCGCAGGTCGCCTGGGGGTCGCAGTTCGGTACGCTGCCCAAGCGCGACGCGTTCGACGCCTATGTCGCGCGGCTCGTCTCGCGCGAAGCCTATCAGCGCGCCGGTGCCAAGGACGATGCATTGATGCCGGCGCCCGCTGCATGATCCCCGCTTGATGACCTGGGCCATCCTGCGCGGCCAGTCGAGATAGCTTGCCAAGCCGAGGGGCGGGCGGCAGGAACCGGACATCATGGTACGGGAACACCTGGATGCTCGCTAATCTGGAACGCTGGTTCGAAAACGGCCTGTTTGCGTCGCGCTGGCTGCTCGCGCCTTTTTATGTCGGACTGGTCGTCGCGGTGCTGATCCTGCTTGGCGTGTTCGCGCGCGAGCTGGTCTATTCCGTGCCTCATATGATGGGCCTGTCGGTCGAGGCGGCGATCCTCAAAGTGCTGTCGCTGCTCGACCTGGTACTCGCGGCGAACCTGGTGGTGATCGTGATCCTCGCGGGTTACGAGAATTTCGTGTCGAAGATCGACACCGCCGGTCATGAGGATCGTCCGGGCTGGATGGGCACGACGAGCTTCGCTGGCCTCAAGCTGAAACTCTACGCCTCGATCGTCGCGATCTCGGGCATTCAGCTGCTCAAGACCTTTATGGGCATCACCAGCAAGCCGGTCGATGGCGAATCGCTGATGTGGATGACGATCATCCACTTCGCCTTCGTCATCACCGCGGTATTGTCCGCGCTGACCGACTTCCTGTCTGCCCGCAGCAAGGGCGCGGTGGGGTAGGGTTGGACTATTACCGGGGTCATGCTGAACTTGTTTCAGCGTTCGAGCTCTGGCTTGCCCCCGGCAAGCCAAGACCATGTCCGGGGGACATAGTCTCGCTCGAACGCAGGCGCGGTCATCTGCCCCTCGGGTGTCGTCTCTTTGGCCACTGGCCGCGCCTGGATGCTGAAACAAGTTCAGCATGACGCAATGCTCGTGGCTACGGTTCGCGCTCGTCCCGAACCCGCCCCGGCAACGCCGCCATCACCGCATCGCGCCATTCGGCCGACCCGCTGGTCCAGCCGGCGATCTCGTCGATCGTCCGTGCGCATCCCGCGCACAGGCCGGTCACATCATCGATCTCGCAGATATTGATGCACGGACTTTCGATCCGAACCACGGGCATTGTTTCGAAAATGCCGCCCATATCGCTTAGTCGATGATGAGCTTGGCGCTCAGGAAGCTCGGCATCGGGCCGTTCCAGCCGTCATCGGGCCCATCATCGGGCTCGCGGCGGTTGTCGCGCGCCGGCCGTTCTTCACGAGCAGGCCGGGCTTCACGCGCCGGACGCTCTTCACGCGGCGCCCGTTCTTCGCGCGGGGGGCGTGCCTCGCGCGGCGCACGTGGCGTGCGGGCGGGGGCCTCATCCGCCGGCGCATCGGCCTCGACCGGCGCGACCTTGGGCGCACGGCCCTTCGCAGCCGGCTTGGCGCGCGATCGGCCGCGTGGCTTGCCTTCGCCGTCGTCATCGGCCGCGGCGATATCGGTCGCGCCTTCGTAACGGTCGATCTTCAGCCCGGTCAGCTTTTCTATATTCTGGATATTCTCGGCGTCTTCCGACGTCACCAGCGTGAAGGCGATGCCGGTCGCGCCCGCCCGGCCGGTGCGGCCGATGCGGTGGACATAATCATCCGGGTGCCACGGCGCGTCGAAATTGAAGACGTGGCTCACGCCCTTGATGTCGAGCCCGCGCGCGGCGACGTCGGACGCGACCAGGATGTTGACGTCGCCCGCCTTGAACCGGTCGAGTTCGGCGATGCGCTGTGACTGTTCCATGTCGCCATGGATCTCCGACGATCGGAAACCCTGGCGCTGCAGCGCCTTGTTGAGCTCACGCACCGTGGTCTTGCGGTTGGAAAAGATGATCGCGGTGCGCACATCCTCGGCACGCAGCAGCTCGGTCAGCTTCTCGCGCTTCTTGGACGACGTGACCGGCACGATCCATTGCTTGATGTTGATGTTCGCCGTGGCGGGCCGCGCGACCTCGATCGTCTTGGGATTATCGAGGAACTTGTCGGCCAGCTTCTTGATCGGCGGCGGCATCGTCGCGGAAAACAGCAATGTCTGGCGCTGCTTGGGCAGCTTGGTGCAGATTTCCTCGATATCGGGAATGAACCCCATGTCGAGCATGCGGTCGGCTTCGTCGATCACCAGCAGCGAACAGCCATTGAGCAGGATCTTGCCGCGCCCGAACAGGTCCATCAGTCGGCCCGGCGTGGCGATCAGCACGTCGACGCCCTTTTCCAGCGCCTTTTGCTGGTCGGTCATCGACACGCCACCGATCAGCAACGCCATCGAAAGCTTGTGATACTTGCCGTATTTCTCGAAATTCTCCGCGACCTGCGCGGCCAGTTCGCGCGTCGGCTCGAGGATCAGCGAGCGCGGCATGCGCGCGCGGCTGCGCCCCTCGCCCAGGATGTCGATCATCGGCAGGACAAAGGCGGCGGTCTTGCCCGTGCCGGTCTGCGCGATCGCGACGATATCGCGCATCATCAGGATGCTCGGGATCGCGCTCGCCTGAATCGGAGTCGGCTCAGTATAGCCGGACTCGTTCACGGCCTTGAGAAGTTCGTCGGAGAGGCCGAGATCGGCAAAAGTCATGCGGTATCCGGAAAAAATAAGGCTCGGGAAAAGCCACCGGCCAGCCATGTTGCGCTTGCGGATAAGAGCGCAAAAGTCAAGGTAAACGCGTCGGCACATACCCGATGCGGGGGCTAATCGAACTCAGCGCTTCGTTTCGAGCCGCTTGAACGATGAGATCGGACAGACCCGGCCGGAGCGCGAGCGAATGACGTCGCGGTCGGCGCACAGCATCCCGTCGGGCGTCGGCTTGATGTAAAAGCCGTTGTAGAAGTTGAGCGCGGGACAATCCTTGTCGAGCTTCGCGCGGATCATGCCGCCATCGGCCATCATCAGGTCGACACTGTCCTTGCGCGCCACGGCGGAGCCGGCGAGCCGTTGCATCGGCACGCATTTCGGCCCCTTCTTTTCGGCGATACGCCGCACATCCTGCTCGATCGGCACGCGCGGTTCCGGCGTCGGGCCGACCGGCGGGCGCGGGATGCGGATGATGATGCGCTGCCGGATCGTCAGCTGCGCCAGCACCACGCCATCGACGCGCCCTGGCCCTTCGGTCGGGGCGGGCGCGGCAAGCAACAGAATCAGGGTGGGAACGATCGGATTCGGCATTGCCACCAGCCGTAGCGCAAATGCTTGAACAGTCGATGAACTAGGTTGGGGCGCAGGGGGTGTTGGGGAGGTGTTGGTGTTGCCCCGGCTGCGAACGACCCCTAGTCGCCGTTGGCATCGACCATGAAGACCATGGTCTTGCCTCGCGACGCTGGATCCCATCCTGCCGATAACGCTGCCCGCACCCCTTTTGAGGCAATTGCGTCGTTGATGTGAGAGCGCCCTTTCGGCAATCCTTTCAGAAGCCGCTTCGGCGTCGGAAATTCCAGCACGGCCTCGCGCGGCATATCTTTCTGACGCAACGAGACCGTCATGCCCTTCCAGCCATCGGCAGAGGATTGTTGGGGCTCGCTCTGGAGTTCCCAGTCATATTTGAAACCGTCGATTTCGACAGTGCCGCCAGGGCCGCGCGAATGAAGCATGTCATGACTTAGCATGCCAACGGCGACACTTCACCCATCTCACTGGTGGCGCAGGGTCTTCTCGAATCCCTCGTTCGCCTTCGTCATCTTGGTCAGTTTCCTGAGATGCGTGCGAACATACCGTTCGAATCGTGTATCGTCATAGATACCCGTCGCCTGATATTCGTCCTGGCTGATAAGCTCCTTGAGGCGCGTCGCGAACGCAGTCTGGTCGTTTGTGCAAGCGGCGCCCTTCAGCGCCCGGCAAGCCCATTCCTCGGCAGCAGCCTTGTCATAGTCGTCCCGCGCTTCATAGCCGCGCCGGTCCGCCGCCGCCTGATCCAGCCGCGAGGCTTCTAAACGACGCTCAAGCCATTTGCGGACCAGTTCTCCATCCCACGGTTTTGACGGATTGCTCATCATATTTTCCCAGTCGATTCGCAGCAAAGGGCCGGCGTTACCGACTTACCAATGTGATGCCGCCGTTTGCATCGCGATAGGCTGAACGAAATCAAGCCAGCTCGATCGACATATGGCTCCCAAGCGTTCGAAACACGATCCCGTTGATCACCCCCTGTGATCGCCCCCTGTGATCGCCTACGCCTTGGTTCGATAGGGCTTGTCGGAGAGAATGAGACGATGCGATCGGCAACAAGGTTCGCACTGGCTTGTGCACTGACGATATTGGCCGCACCAGCGCAAGGCGGCATAGGGCCGACCGTTGTGATCGAGAGCGGAAAGCTCGAGGGCGCGATCGAACCGGGCGTATCGCCTGTTCGAATTTTCCGCGGCATTCCCTTCGCGGCTCCGCCTTTGGGCGACCTGCGCTGGCGGGAGCCGCAGCCCGCGCGATCATGGTCGGGCGTCCGACAGGCAACCGAATTCGGCGCGCGCTGCATGCAGCAGCCGCTTTACTCCGACATGATGTTCAGGTCGCCCGGGATCAGCGAGGATTGTCTGTACCTCAACGTGTGGACACCCGCGAAACTGGAGCGTCAGCCGAAACGGAAGCTGCCCGTGCTGGTCTATATCTACGGCGGCGGGTTCATGGCGGGCGATAGTTCGGAGAAGCGCTATGACGGCGCCGCGCTGGCAAGGCAGGGCATCGTCGTCGTCACCATGAACTATCGGCTCGGTATCTTCGGCTTCTTCTCCCATCCCGAGCTTAGCGCAGCCTCGCCGTATCATGCGTCGGGCAATTACGGCCTTCTCGATCAGGTTGCGGCGTTGAATTGGGTCAAGCGCAACATTGTCGCATTTGGTGGCGACGCCGACCGCATCACGATTGGCGGGGAGTCCGCGGGATCCATGGCGGTCAGCGCATTGATGGCCTCGCCTTTGTCGCGCGACGCAATCGCCGGAGCGATCGGTGAAAGCGGCGCGATGATGCAGAAATGGACACCGCCGGCGCGTGCCGATCTTGAGCAAAAGGCTCTCGCCTTCGCGCAAGGTCTCGGCGCCCCGACGACCGCCGCGCTTCGCGCCATGCCGGCGGACAAGCTCCTCGACGCGCAGGGCAAGGCTAATATGCCTTTCGACGCGGTGATCGACGGCTATTTCCTGACAGAACCGCCATCGCTGACCTTCTCGAGCGGGAAAGCCGCGCGCGTGCCGCTGCTGGTCGGTTCGAATTCGCAGGAGGCGCCGGGATCAGCGGTGTTCGGCGATGGTGCTCCTACCGTGGCAAGCTATCGCCTCGGGTTGACGCGCACGCTGAGCGACAAGGCAGAGGCCATTTTCGAGCTGTATCCAGCAAAAACCGACGCCGACGTGCTGCCAGCCGCCACGGCGGTCGCGAGCGATGACTTTCTCGCCTTGCCGACGTGGAAATGGTTCGATCTGCAGCGGCAGGCCGGCGCTCCGACCTATTATTATTATTATGCCCGCGTCCGCCCTCGTTTCGTGACGGACAAATCCGGCAACCCGTCTCCCTGGGGCGCTGTGCACAGCGCCGAGATCGAATACGCACTCGGCAATCTCGACACCAACCCACTCTACGCGTGGACGGATGACGACCGGAAGGTGTCGGCCACCATGAACGGCTACTTCGCC
Source organism: Sphingomonas sp. So64.6b (assembly GCF_014171475.1). Taxonomy (NCBI): domain Bacteria; kingdom Pseudomonadati; phylum Pseudomonadota; class Alphaproteobacteria; order Sphingomonadales; family Sphingomonadaceae; genus Sphingomonas; species Sphingomonas sp. So64.6b. The sequence goes on along the minus strand of NZ_CP048817.1, from coordinate 2,899,218 downwards.
AACTTCATCAAGACGGGTGACCCCAATGGTGGGGCTTTGCCGGTTTGGCCGAAAGCGTCCCTCAATGCGGCCGGCATTCGTCGACAGATCATTGATGTCGATACTCGCAGCGTACCGTTTGCGGAGCAGCGCCGCTACGTCGGTGCCGATCCCCTTCTCTATATGCGTTGATCTGACTGTCGATCTGCAAAAGCGAACATAATGTCGTCCCGGCGTCGCTTTCCCGGCACGGGCGGTTCGGGCGTCGGGCGACCGGCGGGCGCGGAATGCGGATGATGATGCGCTGCCGGATCGTCAGCTACGCCAGCACCTCGCCATACTGACCCCGGACATGAAATGCTTGACGACTTTACCCTCAGCGCTGACTTTCCAGCCCGTCGCTTGTCATGTGCGGAGGTACGAAATGCATCGGAATGCCCAGCAAGCCAGGATTAGGATCCCGCATAGCTTGCTGGAAACCGCGCGGCTCAGCCCGGCCGCGGCGCTAACGCTCTGGCGAGAGAGCATCGGCGCACTCTACGATGTGCGCGCCTGCGCGGGTGAAGCTGCGCGCTTTCATTTTCGCGCCGAGGCCTATCATTTCGGCGAGATCGTGCTGACCGCCTATCGCAGCTCCGCGCAGACCTTCGACCGGTCCCGCGCGCGCATCGGGCGCGACGGGATCGATCACATCACTCTGCAATTCTGCTTGTCGGGACGGCACGGCCGACGCGATGGATGGGGTGGCCGCGACGCCGGGCCCGGCGATCTGCTCGTCGCCGATCTCGCCCAGCCTCAAGCGACCGAAACGAGCGACTTCGACAGCCTCAATCTCACCGTACCACGGCGCTTGCTGGCGCCGTTGCTCGACGCGCCCGACGAACAGAATCTGCGCCGCGTGTCAGGCACCGGCCCGCTGCCGGCGCTGCTCCGCAACCATCTGATCGGCTTGTTTCAATCGGCCCCGTTGATGAGCGGGCGGGAGGCAGAGGCGGTCGTGCGCCCGACTCTCGCGCTCGCGGCGGCGGTGCTCAATTCGGAAACCCCGTTGGAACATGCGGCTGGTCTCGATCCGATCCTGACCGCACAGATTCGCCGTTTCCTCAGCGAAGAGGCGGCCAGCGCGGTCCTAACCGCCGAGCAGGTCGCGGCGCACTTCGGCATATCGCAGCGCAAGCTGAGTTATCTCATGGAGCCGCATGGCGGCTTCGCTTCCTGCTTGCGCGAGCATCGCCTGCATCTTGCTTATACCATGCTGCGCAATCCCGCACAGCGTGGCACAGCGATCGCCGATGTAGCCCAGAGCTGCGGCTTCGCCTGGCGCACCAATTTCGCGCGCACCTTTCGGCGCCGCTACGGCATGACTCCACAGGAAACTCGCGCGCTTGCCGCCCGACGCCTGCCGGCCTTTCAGGGCGATGTATCCGGCCAGAACATGTGGGAATGGATTCAAATGCTTCGCTAACCGGTGAGCCCAGCGCTGGCCGCAACGATACAGATGGTGCGCCTGGGGATACATCTCGCACGCCATGCGCCACTATTGCTTGTCTCGGCCCGACCGACAGCCATGACGGACGACGGTCCGCATCTCCGTACGCGGTCGACACTGGGCAATGGAGACCAAGCAACATGGCTGACCATTTTGCCGATCGCCTCAACTTCGGGCTGAAGGCTCTGTCGATGAGCCGCGGGCGCCTCGCATCGGAACTCGGGGTCGACAAGTCGCTGGTCGGCCGCTGGGCGTCGGGCAGCGTTCGCCCCTCGGCTTATAATTTGGAGCGACTGACTCATTTCCTGGCGAAAAAACGTCCCGGACTGACGCTGCTCGACTGGGAACGCGACATGGTCGATTTCGCGGCGCTGTTCGGCGAGGAAATCACCGAGCCGGGCGCAGAGGTGCCCAGCACCACGCTGTCGGGCCAATTGCTCGATCTTGTGCGCAACTCGATCGATTCCCGGGCCGAAGCCTATGAAGGATTCTGGCGTACGACGCATGCCTCGGTGTTCGAACCCGGCCGCTTCTGCCAGCAGCACGGTATCATTCGCCAGGAGGGCAGTGGCGGATTGCGCTTCGAGCTGGGCGCCGACGATATCCGCTATGGTGGCTCGATGTTTCCGGTCGAAGGCCAGGTGTTCGCTATCGCCAGCGACAGCGTACGCCACGTACCATCCTTTCTGATCCTGAACGTCGTTGCGATGCCCAGGATCGCGCTGCTCGACGGCCTGTTGATCGCCGCGAGCAGCTCGCTCCGGATCCCGTCCGCCTATTCGATCATTTTCGAACGGATCGGCGACCTCTCCGGCAACCGCGAAGCCGACGACGCTCATGTCGCGACCCTGATGGCCCAACCGGAGTTCGTCGATGACGATTGCGTGCCGGCCATCGTCCGGGATCACCTGCTCCGCGACTTTGGCCCGAAGGCGGCCGAGCAGGGCGGGGAGATGATGCTCAGCTCTCCGCTGACGCCGCGTCTGGCGCAGATCATCTCGCTGATGAGCCGGCCGGCGTGAATCCCGATATCGCCCCCCCCGAGCGGTGACAGAATACCGCCCGGAGGCCGGTCAGACTCAAACTGCCTGACCGCCGCGAGCCTGGGCATCAAAATATGACTTCGAATGGCGCCTATTAGGGCCTGCCGGGTTGAATCAGACGGCCGAAACGGGGCGCGAAGCGACACTGCAACTCGCACCCCGGCTTGAGCCATTCGGCGCTAAAGGTCTGCGGGCGGCAACGGCCCGCAAAGTCAGCCCGCAGGACAATTGTCCAACCGCATCAACCATGTCTAAGGAACCGCACGACCCTTCCCGCAAAGCGCACCGCGCGCTCCATGACATTTGTGCCGTAATGTCCATTATTCGAGCCTGACCATGTCCGATCGCCTCAAGATTCTGCTTCAACATCTGTTGCCCAAGCAGCACCTGACCAGCCTCGCTGGCCGGGTCGCGGGGGCGCAGGGAAGCGCGATAACCCTCCCACTGATCCGCTGGTTCGTTCGCAAATACCGCGTCGATATGAACGAAGCCGCCAATCCCGACATCGCCAGCTACAACAGCTTCAATGATTTCTTCACCCGCCCGCTCAGGGTCGGCGCCCGGCCTCCGGCCACGGCCGATTTCATCTGCCCGGTGGATGGCGCGATCAGCCAGTTCGGTGCGATTGACGACGATCGCATGGTGCAGGCCAAGGGCCATCGCTTTACCACCACCGACCTGATCGGCGGCGACACCGCGCTCTCGGGCCTGTTTCGCCACGGCAGCTTTGCCAATCTGTATTTGTCGCCCCGGGATTATCACCGCCTGCACATGCCCTGCGACGGCAAGCTCAGCCGCATGATCTACGTGCCGGGCGCGCTGTTCTCGGTGAATCCGACCACGGCGCGCGGCGTGCCGAACCTGTTCGCGCGCAACGAGCGCGTGGTGTGCCTATTCGAATCGCCCGAATATGGTCCGTTCGTGATGGTGCTGGTCGGCGCGACCATCGTCGGCAGCATGGCGACCGTCTGGCACGGCGTGGTCAATCCGAAACGCACCGGCAAGATTTCCGAATGGAGCTATGCCGATCAGGATATCGTGCTGAAAAAGGGCGAGGAAATGGGCCGCTTCCTGCTCGGCTCGACGATCGTGATGCTGTTCAGGCCGAACACTATCGCCTTCAACCGGGATTGGGCACCCGAACGGCCGGTACGCCTCGGCGAAATGATGGGCAATAGCCTGGGCTGAGCGTCTGCCGGGATAGCGCACGTCCGACGAACATGGCAGACCGCTACCGCTCGCCCGCCGGATTCTGGGATTTCCGCCCCGCGTCAGGCGCGAACGGATCCCTGGGGATCAGGCCCGAACGCTCTTTCTCTCGTGGACCCGTCACAGGCCTTGCCTTGTAGATCTCGACACAGCGCCGCAGCTCGGCAACCGCCGCACCACTTCCTTCCAGGTTCAGCTGCTCGACCGGCACATCGCCGCGATAGATATGGAGCGCCTTGGATGTGGCGAAATAGGAGAGAAATTTCGTCTCGAAGGTCGTGACGAAGCCCTTTTTCTCTTCCGATACCATGCCGACGACCGGGTGGTCGGAATAACCGCCATTCGACAACCGAAAGCTCAGGTTGAGCCGGTCCTTTGCCTTGATCGACCAATTGTCGTTCAGAACCGAGAGATGGTTGCTGCCATCGATATCAACACCGAGAAGCAGGGTCGTTTCCCCGGCTCCGTCGTATGTCTTGGTCAGGAAGCAGCCTTTTTTGTCCTTGCTTGCCGCCACCGTCCAGCCGCTGACATTCTGCATGGCATATATCTGGGCGGACGCAGTGGCGCTGGCGAACAATCCGGCGAACAAAGCGAACGGAATGACTATCGAGCGGACGGTCGACCGAAACCGGGGATGGACGAGTTCACGCATTCGACACCTGATCTCCACGGCGAGTCTACCGGCCAGCGGCCATTGGCCACGAACGCACCGCGATGATGGACGCTCCGCAGCCGATTGGACGAATGACCGCTTCAGGTCGAGTCGGCAACTGAGCTGAACGACGCAAGGCGGCGGATCTGGAATTCTCAATGTGCCATTTCGTTAGCACTCCATCGCTAAGATGGCGGAATCGTCCATGATTTCGGGACTGCAGGATTTATGCTCTTGCCTTTCACCAGCGCGGAGTCTCGATTGGCAAAGTTGCGGCCGCTCGACAATCGGCAGGCTGCGGAAAAAGCACTCGCCCGGCCGAACAATGCTCCATGCATATTTGAGAGAGGCTTCAGCCTCTATTTTGGCGATCCGGTCGATCGGCATCCTGACGGCATCTGCACCAAGGACGTAATCGAAAGGATCAGCGTCGAGCATCCGTTCCCGAGCCGGCACAAATTCTACGGCTTTCATATCGGAATGGCATTCGCAGCAGCGGCAAAGCAAATCTCGTCATTGGGTCTGCGATGCGATTCAACCAATGCAAAACAAAGCTGCTATTCTGGAATGACGCCGGATAGTTTCAATATAGCCCTTCATTTTGTCGCAGGCGATGAGAACGCATCCGTTGATGAAACGCGAATTGCGCACATAACGTTATCGCGCGTCTACCCTGAAGGTTTCCTGGAAAGGCGAACCGCCCTGCATCAACGCCTTACCGATGAGATACAAAGCAGGACGGACAGGGCCAACGCCTGGAAGCTGATTACGGATGATGACGATGCTATGCTTATGGATTGGGCAAGCCATAGCAAGCCGTGGGACGACTATTCTGAAAGCGAATTCGTAAAATTCGCCAATTGGCTGAAGTCTGCCGGTCCCGACGAGCGCCATATGGCTGCATTTCTATGCAATTGGGATTACGGTTTGGCTCCCCTGATCTGGATCGTTCGACAGGATGACTGCGATATCGCGACCGCGCTTTATGTATTCTTCGGGTGTGACCCTGCCTATCACCTTGAATTTGAAGGCGATCGGAGCCGGGTAAGTCATTCGATCGAGGCTTTTGACTTGATGATGGAGGCCAAGGATCGCATGGAAAATGGCTTCTACGAGCGATCGGAAATTTATTTCGATACGCAAAATGATATGAGAATCATCGCGAAATATAAGCCAACCCAACGGCAATTGGATGCCGTCCTGCCCAAAAATATAAAGCCGGTTTATGAAGGCAGGAGGATAGATCGGGAAAACAGATTTGGAGGATTGCGGTCGCCCTCATTTGTAATTGACTAGCCGGCAGCCCGAAACGTGGACGGACACACGCGGCTTGTTTGATGCGGAGTCAGTATCCGAGCTGCGCGCAGAGCTTGGCGACACGTGGAAGTCGAGCGTCCTTAACGCCGTCCGCCAGCCAACGCCGCGCCTTTGCGCAGTTCGCCTGGGTTTTCGGGTTTGCGGAACTGGTCCGGGAACGCGACCGCCCAGCCTCAGGCAATCCCTCACGCGCGGCTTCCTCCATGGCGCTGCCCATGGCTTCGGTCTGCATGAGGCCGCCCCAATCCACGCCGTCCTGAGGCTGTGCAGTGGCGGACATTCCCAATGCACCGACAAGCGCGACACACTTCCACGGAGTCATGAGCGTCCTTCCTGCCGTTTCGAACTGCGGACGGGATTCCAACGGCCTGGCTCTTGTGGTCGACTTCTCTTGCGACGGACCGTTCGTGAAAGGCGATTATTGAGTCCTCTCATGGGCGAGAGAGCCCTCCTTCTTCGGCGGCTTTCGGGCGGCGGGCAAACGCTCCCGAGCCCGTGCTGATCGCCGGGTGCTGGTTCAACAACATCGGAACATTAGCGGTTTGTGAAATAAAATGCGGGTAGGCGGGGCGCAGGAGGTCATGGTGATGATCTGGCTTGTAAAGATATGCGTCGCCTGGCTGCTCGCGATCGGCGGCATGACGGTCATTGGTGGCCTACCACGCGGGCGCAGCGCCTCGCAGCCATCATGGGACGGCTTTTTTGGGATCGCGCTTGTGATGGGTCTGCCCATGCTGCTGTTTGCGTTGGTGATCGCCCTGCCGCTCTCGCTGCTGATTACCCGCAGCATGTCACCATTTGCGGGAGCGATTCTCTACCCAGTCCTGATTTCCGGTGCGGCCTGGCTGACCGGTGCATCCCTCCCAAGCGGATGGAAGGGAGTGCAACAGGCAATGAGCCTGTTCGCCTTCATCATGGGAGTGAGCTGGAGTCTTCTGAGCCTTTTGGTGTGGCCTTCATCCGCCTCCATTTGAGGCTTTTCGAAGGGCAACCAACCATCTGTTGCGCGGCGCGGCGCGATCGACATTCGTCCTTTTCGAAAGCACATGGCTGGAGCGATGCATGACGTTTTCCACACCTAGGCTTTGGCTGCGGAAACTCGCCGGTCTCGGCGTCACTCTGTTTGTGGTTACCTATTTTCTCGTGGGCAACCGTCTCCTTCGCAATCGGCACATCCGATACGAACTGACCATCGCGATCCAAACGCCGGAAGGGGTCCGACGCGGATCTTCGATCATTCAGGCGACGATCGAACGATCGGTTCCATTCTGGGGCGACAACGGTATCCATCACACGGTCACGGGTAATGCACCCATGGTCGAGCTGCCGGACGGGCGGCTCGTTTTCGCCTTGCTTGGCGGTTCCGGCAACGTCTCGCTGCCTGAACTTGCCGCTCAGGATACGAACGTCATACCCTTCATCTCGGATTGGAAACGCCGCAAGTCCACCAACCAGATCTGGTCACGGCTGAAGGCGAAGCGCCCTCATATCAATGTCGATGCGGCAACCATGCGTCGCCGGGAGACGCCGTCTGCGGGTTCGCGTTATCCCACGATCGTCGTCCTCGACCCGGCCAACGCAAAACCGATACGACGCATTGAGCTGGCAAATTGCGAGGAAATGCTCGGACCCGGGTTCAGCGTGACGGGGCTTGAACTCAGGTTCGTCGACACGCCGCCGGATACGGCGTTCGATCCCCCTTGGCTGCGGACAGTGTCGCAAGCGCTTGACGACCTCAGATCGTCCGACCTTCCGCGTCTTGATGTGGATCTCGCAAACTTGGTCGCGCGTCGGGCGGGATGAAAACATAAGATTACGCCACCCTTCGCGAATGCATGAGGCCCGGCAGCTTTCGGGACTGCCCTGCGCAGCCATCCGGCAAGATTCAAATCACGCGTCCATCGTGTCTTATTCAGGCGTCCCGAATAAAGCCCGAGAGACAAACCTCTTTAAATCGCCTCATCCGAAAACGAGCCGACCGTGAACATTGCCCACGAGATTTCCCGATATTCCCGTAAGCGCACCGCGAAATTCCCATGCCGCTGCCTCGGAATTCCCGTAAGATTTCCCGTAAATTCCCGTGGAACGCCCGAAAATGCATCTTCCCGTATCGGTTCCCATAGCTACGGGATTTTGGGACGTTCACGCCATGCCCCGGCCACGCCACGGCGCCGGCTGAACTGACCCACCGATTCAACGCCATCGGTTTGGCGGTTAGCACCACTCCCAACGGCATTTCATCGCCGGCCGATCCGCTCTTTGACATGACGAGAAACAGTCACGATCCCGTATTGCGGGAACAGGGCGAACCGCCGGGCGAGGCCGCCTTGGCGCGGCGCTGCATGGATCCGCAACGCCACCCGTAGACGCGCCGCTCCACACCCGCCCAAACACCGGGTTTGGCTCATATCCCCGCACGTGATAGCGCGCTTTGCCATGACGCCCGCACAATCCCGGCTGATCGACGCCGTCCGCACCGCGCTTGGCCCCAAGGCGGTATTGACCGATCCGGCCGATATCGAACCCTGGCTGCACGACTGGCGCGGCCGCTATCACGGTACCACGCCCGCGATCCTCGCGCCCGACAGCCGTGACGGCGTGGCGGCGATCGTCGCGCTCGCCAGTGACCATGGCGTCGCAATCGTGCCGCAGGGCGGCAATACCGGGATGGTCGGCGGGGCGACGCCGCCGGCGGACGGCAGCGCGCTGATCCTGTCGCTGCGCCGCCTCAACCATATCCGAAGCCTGTCGCCGGCCGATAATCTGGTGATCGCCGAGGCGGGGGTGATCCTCGCCGATCTCCATGCCGCGGCGCTGGCACAGGGGCGGCGTTTCCCGCTGACGCTCGGTGCCCGTGGCAGTGCGACGATCGGCGGGCTGGTCTCGACCAATGCCGGCGGGACTCAGGTGCTGCGTTTCGGCACGATGCGCGCGCTGGTCGCCGGGGTCGAGGCGGTGCTGCCCGACGGATCGATCCATGACGGGCTCGCCGCGCTCAAAAAGGACAATCGCGGCTATGATCTCGATCAGCTGCTGATCGGGGCGGAGGGGACGCTTGGCGTGATCACCGCCGCCACGCTGCGCCTCGTGCCGGCAATCGCCGCCCGCGCGGTCGCCTGGGTCGGCGTGGCCAGCCCGGAAGTGGCGCTCAACCTGTTGCGCCGGCTCGAGGCCGCGACGCAGGCGGTGGAGAGCTTCGAGATCATTCCCGCGGATTCGCTCAACCTGGTGCTGCACCATATTCCCGGCACTCGCGCACCGCTCGATGGAAACCATCCCTGGCACGTCCTGATCGAGGCGGTCGCGACCGACCAGGCCGCCGAGCCGCCCGCCGCGTTGCTTGAACGCCTGCTCGCGCCGGCACTTGCCGACGGCCTTGCCGCCGATGCGGTGATCGCCGCGAGCGAGGCGCAGGCCGAGGCGTTCTGGCGGCTGCGCGATTCGATCTCCGAAGCCGAACGCGGCGCCGGCCCCGCCGTGCAGCACGACATCTCGGTGCCGGTCGCGACCATGCCGCGCTTTATGATCGAGGCGGCGGCGGCGAGCGAGGCGGCATTCCCCGGCACGCATGCCAGCGCCTTTGGTCATCTCGGCGACGGCAATGTCCATTTCCATGTCCGCGCGCCGATCGGCATCGACCCGGCGCGCTGGTATGCGGAGGACGCACCGCGCGTGACGCGCTTCGTCAACGATCTGGTCGTCGCCAGTGGCGGGTCGATCTCGGCCGAACATGGCATCGGCCAGATGAAGCTGGGGGAGCTCGAACGCCTGTCTTCACCCGCGCGGATGGCGACGCTGCGCGCGATCAAACGCGCGCTCGATCCGCACGGGTTGTTCAACCCCGGAAAGCTCGTGACGCTTGCGCCCACGCCCGCCACACCATAGAGCCACGAGCCATTCGTTTCATGCGCCCCAGAGTCGTCTTGGGAAAGGAATCGCCTCTGGGGGGTCTGGGGCGTGCCAGTTCAGCACTATAATTTTCGATGGAGAGTCCGATGGCCAGCGCGCCACAACAGCAATCGCAACTGCCGCTTTTCTACAACGCGCTCGAGCCCTTGTCCTCGGAGGCCCATGCCGCGTTCCATTCGAAGCAGATGGATCGCGCGCCGTTCCTGATCAATCAGCACGCGATTCCCGTCACGGTCGACGAATTCCCGCTGGCGCAGCGCTTCATGCCGATCGTCTTCACCGCCGGTGACGATTCGATTCCGATCGCGCTGATGGGCCTGAACGAAGGCGTTAATGTCTTCATCGACGACGAAGGCAAGCTGATCGAGAATAATTTCTACGTACCGGCCTATGTCCGCCGTTACCCATGGATGCTCGCGCGACTGCGCCCCGATGCGCAGGAATTGTCGCTTTGCTTCGATCCGACCTCGGAAGCGATCGGCAATTTCGAAGACGGCCTGGCGATGTTCGAGGACGGCCAGCCGACCGCTTTCGTCAAGGACATCCTGTCGTTCAACGAATCGTTCGAACAGGCCGGCGCTCGCACCAACAACTTCATGCGCGAGCTGAAGGAACTGGACCTGTTGATGGACGGCGAAGTCTCGATCCAGCCGGACGGCGCGGATCAGCCGTTCCTCTATCGCGGTTTCCAGATGGTCAATGAGGAAAAGCTCAACGAGATGCGCGGCGATCAGCTGCGCAAGATCCAGAAGAACGGCATGCTGCCGCTGCTCTATGCGCACCTCTTCTCGCTCTCGCTGATGCGCGATATCTTCGCGCGCCAGGTACAGCTCGGCAAGATGCCGGCTCCTCAGCTGGCGGTCTGAAGGACCGATGCGTAGCGCCCTTGCCAGAACCGACCGTTACGGCAGGGGCGCGATCGCGCTGCACTGGATCATCGCGATCCTGCTGATCGTCAATCTGGCGCTTGGCCTGCTCCATGAATCGCTGTTCGACGGGATCAAGGGGGTAATCCCCCTGCACAAGTCGCTCGGCTTCACGATTCTGGCGCTGACGCTGGCCCGGATCGCCTGGCGGCTCGGGCATCGCCCGCCGCCGCATCCCGTGACGATGCCCGGTTGGGAACGGGCGACTGCCAATACGGTCCATTTCACCTTCTACCTGCTGATGATCGCCTTGCCGCTGACCGGCTGGCTGCTGGTGTCCGGCGCCAAGGTGCTGCGTCCGCTCAACTGGTTCGGGTTGTTCGACATCCCGTTCTTGCCGGTATCGAAGGCAGTGGCTGGCGCGGCGCGGTCGTTACACGAGCCGCTCGGCCTGCTCATGCTCGCACTGATCATGCTCCACCTCGCCGCCGCACTGCGCCACCATCTCGTGCTGCGCGACGGCGTGCTGGCGCGGATGCTGCCCGGGGTGCGCGTCCGGGGTTAGGGCCGCTTTGGCACCCCTACCTCCGTTCGCCCTGAGCCTGTCGAAGCCGTCCTGAGCGCCTGCCCTGGCAGGCAGTCGAAGGGGGCACGAGCCCAAATATGGGACCTCACTTGCTGCACCGGGGCTTCGACAAGCTCAGCCCGAACAGTTTGGGCCCGAACGGTTTGGGCCCGAACGGTTTTGGGGTAGCGTCGCCTCATTCAGGCGCGCCTTAGCTGGCCTTTTTCTCAAACAGGCGCTGCATCACCGCACCCGCCGCCGCGCCGATCGCATCGGCGATCTGCTTGGCATCCTGCGCACCGACCTCAGCCGTTCTGGTAGCCGTTTCGGCCGCTTTGCTTGCCGCCTTGCGCCCCGCCTGACTGCGTGCCGCGGCGGCAACGACTGCGGTGATGCCGGCGGCGATCACTTCGCGCCCGATCGGGCTGTTGGCCTTTTCGAGCAGCGCCGCGCCCGATTTGCGCAATTCCTTGGGCAGCTTGATCCCGCCGATCCGCTTGGGCAGCTTCGCCGCCTTGGCGCCGCCGCCGGCCTTTGCCGCCTTGTCCTTCTTGGCCATGACCCGTCCTTGATTGAGTGTGTTGTTTGCATAATACACGATATGTACTGATGCTACAACTCACTCCACTCGGTAATCGTCGCATGGCGGTATTGGCTTGTCCGGCACATAGTCGCCGCTTTCGTCATTAAGCGCGAAGACGCGGCGATAGCTGCACACCGGATCGACCGCCCATTTCAGGTCTTTCTTGCGCAGCGCCGCCGCCGCCAGCGAATCCGCCTGGCGCGTGACGCGGCCGGGATAGCTCTTCGCCCTGGTCGTGAAGATGAAGCGCGCCGGTCCACTGCTCACCGTCGGATCGATCGCCAGCGTCCCGTCGAATGCATATTCATCATGGCACGCGCCCGCACGCTGCTTCATGTCCTTCTCACCGAAACAGGCGCGGATCATCGCCGATCCGCCGGACGGCACGTTCAGCACTGACAGCGCGTTGCCCAGCTTGCTGTCGAGCGCGATCAGCCGCAATGTCGTGGAACTGGCCCCACCGCCCGAAAAGCTGGTCGATAGCGTGGTTTCGACACCGATCATCACGCTGCCCGATTGCGCCAGCACGACAAGCTTCGGCCAGATCGCGACTTGCGCGTCGCCACTCTCGCCCGGTAGCGCGAAGCTGGTGATCGGTGTTGCGCCTTGCGGCGGGGGCATGCGGTCGAACACATGAAGCGTCCACACATTCGCATCCACGTCGCGGCTCAGCTGCGCGCAGCGCTTGCGGTCGGCGGTACAGTGCAGCGCCGACGTACTGGCTTCGTCCACCGCCTTTCCGCCTGGCTGTGGCTTGATTGCCGCGAACGCCTCGATCCGGTTACCCGCCCGGTCTGCCTGCAACGGCTCGGCGGGGGCCGGCGCGGCAACGGCCAGCATTGGCAGGAGGATGGTCAACAAGCTGCTCATGCGCGCTCCATCGATCGGTGGGCCCTAACTCTCGCGCCCGGCGCCGTTCCGGGCAAGCGCCTTTCGGTAAAATCGGGCCGCCCGATAAAGTCGGCGATATCCGGCCGTTGCGAGTCACGCATCGGCATCCCACATGCCATGTGCTGCCGCGTACGGTCTTGCCCAATCCGAACAAATATGGAACACGTCACCGCATGCTGACTCACATTTCCGTCCGCGGCGCGCGCGAACACAACCTCAAGAACGTGTCGGTCGACATCCCGCGCGACACGCTCACCGTGATCACCGGCCTGTCCGGATCGGGCAAATCGAGCCTCGCCTTCGACACCATCTATGCCGAGGGTCAGCGCCGCTACGTCGAATCGCTCAGCGCCTATGCGCGCCAGTTCCTCGAACTGATGCAGAAACCGGACGTCGACCATATCGAGGGCCTGAGCCCCGCGATTTCGATCGAACAAAAGACCACCAGCCGCAACCCGCGCTCGACCGTTGCGACCGTGACCGAGATCTACGATTATATGCGCTTGCTCTGGGCGCGCGTCGGTATTCCCTATTCGCCCGCCACCGGCCTGCCGATCGCCGCGCAGACCGTCAGCCAGATGGTCGACCGCGTGATGACTCTGCCGGAGGGCACGCGGCTTTACCTGCTCGCGCCCGTGGTGCGCGGCCGCAAGGGTGAGTACCGCAAGGAACTGGCCGAGTGGCAGAAAGCCGGCTTCACCCGCGTGCGCATCGACGGCGAGATTTACGAGATCGACGAAGCGCCCGCGCTCGACAAGAAATACAAGCATGACATCGAGGTGGTGGTCGACCGCCTGGTGATCGGTTCGGGCATCGCGACGCGGCTGGCGGAGAGTTTCGAATCCGCGCTCAAGCTCGCCGATGGGCTGGCTTATGTGGATTTGGTGGACGGTACGGTCGCCTCCTTAAGCCCCTCCCCTTCAGGGGAGGGGTTGGGGTGGGGCAGTGCCTCAAACGCCGGCGCCAGTGACTCCCCCACCCCCAACCCCTCCCCTGAAGGGGAGGGGGGTAAGAAGAACCGCGTCAAGGAAGCGCCGCAGAAGTTCATCGCTGAAACCGCCACCACCGACGGCGGCGCGATGAAAGGCGCCGGCGTCCCCGCCAACCGTATCGTGTTCAGCGAGAAATTCGCTTGCCCGGTCAGCGGCTTCACCATCGCCGAGATCGAACCGCGGCTGTTCTCCTTCAACGCCCCGCAAGGCGCATGCCCGGCGTGCGACGGCCTGGGTGAAAAGATGCTGTTCGACGAGGATCTCGTCGTCCCCAACCACGCGCTCAGCATCAAGAAGGGCGCGGTCGTGCCCTGGGCCAAGTCCAACCCGCCATCGCCTTATTACATGCAGGTGCTGGGCAGTCTCGCGCGCGAATTCGGCTTCAGCCTCGATACGCCATGGGAGGAATTGCCCGGCGAGGTGCAACTGATCATCCTCCACGGCACCGGCGGGCGTCCGGTTACGCTGACCTTTGTCGACGGCCGCAAATCCTACGACGTCAAGAAGCCGTTCGAGGGCGTGATCGGCAACCTCAACCGCCGCCTGCTGCAGACCGAAAGCGCGTGGATGCGCGAGGAACTGAGCAAATACCAAAGCAGCGCCGCGTGCGAAGTGTGCCACGGCGCGCGCCTCAAGCCGGAGGCGCTGGCGGTCAAGATCGGCATGCGCGACATCTCCAGCGTCACGCGCCTTTCGGTGGTCGATGCGCTGACCTGGTTCCAGAATGTCCCCGCCGACCTGACCGGTCAGCAGAACGCGATCGCCGAACGCATCCTGAAGGAAATCCTCGAACGGCTCGGCTTCCTCAACAATGTCGGGCTCGACTATCTCAACCTCAACCGCACCAGCGGCACCCTGTCGGGCGGCGAAAGCCAGCGCATCCGCCTCGCGTCGCAGATCGGCTCAGGGCTCTCCGGCGTGCTCTACGTGCTCGACGAACCCAGCATCGGCTTGCACCAGCGCGATAACGACATGCTGCTCAAGACGCTGCGCCGCCTGCGCGATCTCGGCAATACCGTGCTCGTCGTCGAACATGACGAGGACGCGATCCGCACCGCCGATTACGTCATCGACATGGGCCCGGGCGCCGGCGTGCATGGCGGCGAAGTCGTCGCGCAAGGCTCGCTCGCGGAGGTGCTCGCGACCAGGGGCAGCATCACCGCCGACTATCTCAACGGCACGCGCGAAGTCCCGGTGCCGGACAAGCGCCGCAAGGGCAACGGCAAGAAACTGACCGTGCACAACGCCACCGCCAACAATCTGCGCGGCGTCACGGCCAGCCTGCCGCTCGGCACTTTCACCTGCATCACCGGCGTGTCGGGATCGGGCAAGTCGAGCTTCACCATCGACACGCTCTACGCCGCCGCCGCGCGCAGCCTCAACGGCGCGCGCATGCTCGCCGGCAAGCATGACAAGGTCACCGGGCTGCAATATCTCGACAAGGTGATCGATATCGATCAGTCGCCGATCGGCCGCACCCCGCGCTCCAACCCGGCAACCTATACCGGCGCCTTCACGCAGATCCGCGACTGGTTCGCCGGCCTGCCCGAAAGCGCGGCGCGCGGCTACAAACCCGGCCGCTTCAGCTTCAACGTCAAGGGCGGCCGGTGTGAGGCATGCCAGGGCGACGGCCTGCTCAAGATCGAGATGCACTTCCTGCCCGACGTCTATGTGACGTGCGACGTGTGCCACGGCGCACGCTACAATCGCGAAACGCTGGAGGTGAAGTTCAAGGGCAAATCGATCGCCGACGTGCTCGACATGAATGTCGAGGACGCGGTGGAATTCTTCAAGGCGGTCCCGCCGATCCGCGACAAGATGGCGATGCTGGCGGAGGTCGGCCTCGGTTACGTCAAGGTCGGCCAGCAGGCGACGACCCTGTCCGGCGGCGAGGCGCAGCGCGTCAAGCTCGCCAAGGAATTGTCACGCCGCGCCACGGGTCAGACTTTGTATATCCTGGATGAACCCACGACCGGCCTGCATTTCGAGGACGTGCGCAAACTGCTCGAGGTGCTGCACCAGCTGGTCGAGCAGGGGAATACGGTGGTGGTGATCGAACACAACCTCGACGTGATCAAGACCGCCGACTGGGTGCTCGACCTTGGGCCCGAGGGCGGGGTCAAGGGCGGCGAGATCGTTGCCGAGGGCACGCCGGAGCAGGTGGCGAAGGCGAAGGGCAGCTTCACCGGCCACTATCTCGCGCCGCTGCTGAAAAGCCGCGCGAAAGAGAGCGTCGCCGCGGAATAAAATCCCTCTCCCCTGTGGGAGAGGGAAGGAGCCGCGAAGCGGCGGAAGGGTGAGGGGGACTAAATGAAATCACCATACCGCCCGGAATTCGAAGCCGCCTTGCTGCTCCTCGCCCGGATCAGCGAGGCGATGGCGCGTCAGGGCCTGTCCCGCCCGATCCTGGTCGGCGGCGGTGCGGTCGAATATTATTCTGGCAGCGCGATTGCCACCGGCGATTTCGACCTCTGCTCGACAGTGCAGCCAGAACTTGAGGCCGAAATGCAGCGGCATGGCTTTGTGGGGCCATCCGGCCCGGGCTTGTCCACGCGCGGTTGGATCCACCCGGAACTGCGCCTCGGTTTCGAAATCGTCGGCAGCGTACCGCTCGACGGCAATGTCGACCGCGATCATATCCTGCTGATCGAGGATGTCGCCGACGGCCAGTCCTTCGCCATCATTGCGGTCGAGGATCTGATCGCCGATCGCATGGGGCAATATGCATCGGGCACCGCGCGCGATCGGCTCGATCAGGCGCGCGCCCTGTTCCGACTTCACCCCGATGTCGATCTGGACTATCTGGAACGCCGTATCCGGCAGGAAACATTTGGCGATCATGGCCTCGAAGCGTTCACAGACTGACCTCGCTCCCGACTGGACGGGCCCGCGCATCGCGCATGCCGATGCGGTCGAACGGCTGACGGCGCGGCGCGGCGCGGCTGGGGTGACTGATTTGCCACGCAATGCCGGCAAGAACCGGACGGCGAGCAAAAAGGCATTGCTCGCGGCGATCGAGAAGTCCGGCGGCCGCTGGTAGGTTATATTGGAGAAGTCCGTGTAGGATTCTTCAAGGCGGTTCCGCCGATCCGCGACAAGATGGCGATGCTGGCGGAAGTCGGCCTCGGCTACGTCAAGGTCGGCCAGCAGGCGACCACCCTGTCCGGCGGCGAGGCGCAGCGCGTCAAGCTCGCCAACGAACTGTCACGCCGCGCGACGGGTCAGACTTTGTATATCCTGGATGAGCCGACCACCGGCCTGCATTTCGAGGACGTGCGCAAGCTGCTCGAGGTGCTGCACCAGCTGGTCGAGCTGGAGAATACGGTCGTGGTGATCGAACATAACCTCGACGTGATCAAGACCGCCGACTGGGTGCTCGACCTTGGCCCCGAGGGCGGGGTGAAGGGCGGCGAGATCGTTGCCGAAGGGACGCCGGAGCAGGTGGCTAAGGCGAAGGGGAGCTCTACGGGGAATTATCTGGCGCCGTTGTTAGCGAAGGGCAGAGGTGTGGAGAGGGTGGCGGCGGAGTAGTGTTTATCGGAAATGTTCGCGCCACTCTCTCAAAATGCTTCGATATCGAAGATGGAAAAGATCCTCCTCCTTGCCATTAAGCGGGTATCTATCAACGGAGAAAGATTCCCCTCGAATAACATCAAGTATTCTCATGTCTTTGATATCAAACTGCGGTAACGCTTTGCTCATTAGCCAAAGGCCCAGCCGAGCCCCTTCCGGGGTAAGGGCTGGTTTATCCGCAAAATACGGGTAGATATATCGAAACTTATCGCCCCCTAACCGCAGCGATAGGAGGTTTTCGACTTTTACGACTCCATCGATTTCTATAAAACCGAAAGTCGATTTTATAGTCTTAGGAAGTTCACTGATTGCTTCGTTAATCCAGCGCCGCTTCTCATTCCACCAATGCAAAAACCCGTCTCGCAAGCGCGGATAGAGATTTTTCCTCCGCCAATTTTTCTCGATCTGAATATCAGTTGCTTCGCGCAAGTCAGATCGACCTGCAGCATGTGCCTTAGCGTCATGCCAAAAAGGGACGTGGAAGTCGCCGCCTGGCCCGGCGCCCTCATCTCGCTTTTTCATGACCTCACGCGCATCAGAGCGAATCGCAGTGGATCGAAGATTGTCTTTCATTAAGAATAGCTTGAGCAATTTGCGCAAATGCACTCGATCAAGGGCCATAGTTACCTCCGGAAAAAACATACTATGAATTAAGAGGGAACATAACAGGATTTTGATGACTCAAGAAGGCAATGGCAGTGCACTAAATCCTGATTTCAGTGGCACAGTATCGGATAGAAGGCTAGTTGACCTTCCCTCGAGCGAGACGGAAAACACTGCGCTGGCACTACGGGGCACGCAGAAGCTTGTATTGATCTCCATAATTAACCTAACGAGTATCAGGTAATGTGCTTGACTCCTCGGCGAGTATCTCATTCATTGCGCCCATCCATTTAGTGGAATTGCGAGTGGAACTCGGGGGATGATCGAATGGCAACTTCAGGGGAAGCTGCGGCATCACAGCCGCCTGTTGATAAGGGCAAGTCGGAGCGACGGGAGATAAAAGGAGGGATTCCTTACTCTATAGCGCCAGCGACTGTAAAAAAGGCACTCGATCTAATTATTGCCGCTGAGCGCCCGGATAAATTCTCCAGCGATTTTATGTCGACGATTCTCAAAATGTCGGGGGGGCAGTGCAAGAACGGTGCCTCCATTTTTGAAAAAGATGCAGTTTATTGGTCCCGATGGCGCCCCCACCTTGCTATATTCGAAGTTTAAAACGGACAGCGGCCGATCTCAAGCTGCTTTTGAAGGACTTCGGAACGCGTTTGGAGAACTTTTTAAGCGCAATGAGTACATTCATAAAGCTGACGACAGCGCCATCAGGGATGTTATTGTTGAAATTACGGGCCTCAAGAAGGCGGACCCCATTGTTCGATTAATGTATCAGACATTTGACGCAGTTAAAGGATTCATAACTGCCGATGTATCGAGTGAATCTTCGGAGGATGATGATAACGCAGACGGGGATGACGGCGATAATAACAAGAAGCGAGATCAGAGTGTCGGCCGGTTGAAATCTCTCGGACTTTCGTATCAAATAAGCATAGTCCTTCCGGAAACGGAAAATATTTCCGTTTTTAATGCGATATTCCGAAGCCTAAGAGAGAATTTGTTGCGTTGAATACCGGCGTTAGCCTGGAATTATTTGTACTAAAATGTGCTGTTATCACGCGCTCCCTGCGCGAGGTGATGGCCGCAGAGAAGATATACGGATCGCGTGGAGCACTTGAAGCGCAAGCCGACTCTTTAGTGTCGGGTTATATAAAGCAAATCGAATTTCAGATCGTTGCCGACGCAGATAGAATGAGCGAATTCTATAAGTTATTTTACGTTCTTGAGAATGACATACGCAATTTAATTGAAGGCGCAATGTCTGATATAGTCGGTCGAGGATGGTGGGAAAGCGCAGTCCCGCCATTTGTTAAAGAAAACGCCCGCAAGAATTTTGATAGAGAGGCGTCTGAAGGCCTGCCTCCTCGCTCAGATCGCCTGCTAGATTATACAACATTCGGTGAACTTGGAGAAATAATTAAAGAGAACTGGGACGTATTTTCCGGAATGTTCTCTAATGCAACAAGAAATAGAGTATTACGGGTGGTTAACCGTCTAAACTTAGTTCGAGGGCCGATCGCGCACTGTAATTTTTTGCCAGAAGAAGAAGCGATTAGATTAAAACTTGCGGTACGTGATTGGTATAAACTCATGGAATAAGGCTCTATAGATGGTCGCGAAAAACTATGGACGCTTTGGAATTCCGATAGACGGTCAATGGTCTTTGAAAGATCTATACAAACTTCCTCGAGCTTTTGAGCAGGTGTACTTTGCTCTCGATGCAATACTTCCCTCTTTCGATGAAGAGGCGGAAGATCGTGTTTCACGCGCATTTCGAGCTTTTCCATGGCAAGGCGGCTACAGCGCGGTAAATTTTTATAACCAGCTAAAGTATGCGACCCCAAGGAATGAGCAGCCTCGCATTGCTTCAATCCAATATGCGTCTCCGGGATGGATTGAGCTTACTCTCTATTTATCGAACGCTTTAGCGCTATGTTTTGTAGTGAATAGAGTATCTGGATCAATAGAACGCTGCAATAGAGCCTATAATGCTATTATTACAGATCTCATGCGGAGAAAACTTTTGAAGGTTGAACTGGAGCGGGCCGAGGTTGGGCTTGCCCGAGATGAGGTTCAGCTTATAAGAGAATACGCGGAGCAGATGGCGGAGATTCTCAGCCTTAGTAGCGCTGAGGATATTCATATTCGTACAAGAAATCCACTAATTTCATTGAAGATACTGCTCAGCATATATAGGAGAGTCAAAATATTGGCGGACTATCAAATTAAAGGAAAGGCAGACTTTAGTCGAAAGCCTGACGAGTAGTGTTGATTTCGGTGAAGGCGCAATAGTCGCTTTAGTTACGGTGACAGTGAGTTACGGTGACAGTGCACTTAGCCCCCGACGGTGATTGACAAAAATCGCGATCGGCGGTTGAATTCAGCTCATGCCAATCGACCTGGGCCGGATCGACGATGCAAAGGGTTCCGGGGACACCAGAGTTCCGGGGACACAATACTAAACCCGGAAGCACCGCCACAACGCCCCGCGTCTATCCACCGATCGACCATCTCACGGCCAGGGTTTTGGAGTTACGGTGCCACGTGCAACAACCCCTAAACTCGGGTTGCGACCATCTCGCCCATCCGCGATCGGACAGGTCGCGCTGGCACCTCCGAAAGCGCCGCTCGCAACAACCCAAACTACCTCGCCACCCACCATTGCCCGACCCCACCACATCTGCCACCCTCCATCACCAACTCACGGCCCATCGAACAGCTCGGGGATCCGATCGTGACGGCACAGGCGCTCGCTCAGGCAAACGACCTTTTCCTGCATGTCCGCGTCATCATCAGCGTGATCCTCGGCCTGAGCATCGGCCGCCTGCTTCAGGGTCTGGCCGGTTTTATCGAGCATCCCGGCAAACCCAGGGTCAGCGCGATCCATCTCGGCTGGGTGATCTGGGCTTTGCTCTCGGTCATCGGTTACTGGTGGTGGGAATTCAGCCTCAACCACATCACCGACTGGACCTTCGGCCGCTATCTGTTCATCTTCGCCTATGCGTCCTGCTATTTCCTCATCTGTGCGATGCTGTTCCCCGGCAATCTCGACGATTATGACGGATATGCCGGCTATTTCCTCTCCCGGCGCAAATGGTTCTTCGGGCTGGTCGCGCTGAGCTTCGCGCTCGATATCGGCGATACATTGCTCAAAGGGACCGCCTATGCGCACGCGCTCGGGCCGGTCTATATCGCCCGCGCCCTGCTTTCGATCGTCGCCTGCGCGTTCGGCGCCGCGATCGCCGCGCGCCGTTTTCAGATCGGCCTGGCCTATCTCGCGATCCTCGCGCAACTCGCTTTCTTCTTCGCCTGGTACGATCGGCTCGGCTGAGCGGCGATTGCCCCATGGCGCACGGTCAGCGCCACTCCAGCCGCACCCGGGAGATAACGCGGTTCAACGAGCCGTCTTACCCGATACTCTCGTTGTCCAAACCCTGTGGGCGCCGATCGATCACGTCGTAATGCGTTGCGCGTGCATCGAAGCGCGAGAGCACCGCGCGAGCCTGATCGGGAACGTGGCTCCGCTCGGGATCCTCCCCGACAAAATCGACGATCGACTTCAAACTGTCGAACCACATGATGGTCTGGAACTCGAACTCATTCCCGCAATCGCGCTTCATGAGATCGATGTGCTGGAATCCCTTGATCTTCATCCGCTCGATCCCCGGGATGACGATGTTGCGGACGACGTCCTCATAGGCGGCGGCGTTTTCCCGCGTCGTCCAACCATGCCAGGTGCGACAGATTATCTGCTTGGTCCTTTCGTGCCCATGGCGTGAGAGATTTCAGCGTGTGGACCATTTCGGATTATTAGCAATTATGCGGAGTTGCGAGTTACGGTGAAAACAGCCCCTGTTTCGTTGCGGTGCCACAATACCACTATCTCGAGCGATGGGTCGCCCCGGTCACCGTCTTTGTTTGTCTCCGCACCGAGACAGGGTTTCAGGTATCCAGTCACTGATCAGCTGATGGCCGCTGACCTGCGCGGTAAGAGGTTTGGCAAAGGCCTGTGCAGCAATCGTGGCCCGAAAAGATTGTGCGACGGCATCGGCATCCTTGACCGTCAGGATGGTGCCTAAAATGGTTGATGGTGTGGTCGCATCGCTTGGCGCGTTAATCAGGCAACCATCGGCATAGTCTGTGAGCGCGCTGACCCGCTCGTCGGTGTACATGCGGATTGAGCCCTGCTTGCCATCCTTACCATAAAGCACTGGCTTCAGATAAAGATAATTGCCGCTGAATCGCTGGAATATCATGTCGATATGATCGGGTACCATGGCGCCTGGCATCGCTTCATAAGCCAGTGGCGATAACGAAACCGGTCCAACCTCTCGTGCCGAGAAAAACCCGATGAACGTAACGGCTTCAAATTTGCCGTCGCGATTGTCATCGATAAGGCAGGCCAGTCCCTTGAACGGTTTGAGATTATCGCCCGAAGAAAATGGCCCGAGCGCTAACCGGTCCGCGTTGCAAAACAGAATGCCGGTCGATGGCATGCCGAAGCGACCGGCGTCGCTCAACAAGCGTGACTTGGGTGCGCGGACGAAAGATCGCTCAGTCAGCAATGTGTCCTTGGGGATCGTTAACGTGAAGCCGTTCAGGTCTATCCTTCGATCTTCCTCAATCCGCGTCGTTGCCGGTCGCCGCAGCGACGCGCGCACTACCACATCCCCTTGGTGATAAAGCTTGCTCTCGAGCGTCAGCGTCGCCGGATCGATCTGCAACTCGCGAAAAGGCTCGATTAGATCGGTTTTGGCCGCGGCGGCCGAACCGAACATGCAGAGCACAGCCAGCCCGCACAGAAGAGTGGGGAGGCTTTGGCGGTCGGACAAGATGAGCCTCCAATTTGGCATAAAACGATATCGTATTCGCCGTGACGGACGCTGTCACGGTAATCCGATAGAACGCAGCATATGCGGAACTCCCGTTGACGGCACGATCCTGGCCGGTGCGCATCACATGTTCCTCAATCTCAAGGCCTTGGTCACCGGCAATGACGACAATATTACGGTGACACGTGCAACAACCCCTAAACTAGAGGTTTCTCGATTGATCAGCACAGTCCGGTCGGTCAGGATTGGGGGTTACGGTGACAGCTTACCCAACCCTCAAACCCAACCTGTCATCGTCACGCGCAGAATGCGCGGCGCTCGCGGGACTTTGCACAATATGTGGACGAAGTAGTTGATATTAAACGGTAAATACTGATGCCTCCCCGGCGCCCGGCGCGCCGAAGATACAACACAACCGGTGTCCCATATCTCCCCCGCGCTTCATTGCGCCGCTCGATTCAAACACCGCTTCATCGCGGCTATCGCGGCAGACATGAAAACACGCCCCTCGACCTTCAAACCCGATTATGTCCGCCAGGCTCGCGAACGCTACGCCCGGGGCTTCACCGATCGCGAGCTTGCTGAGGCGCTTGGCGTCGCACGCGTGACGATCTTTCGCTGGTGCGCGGCCTATCCCGAGTTCGCCGAGGCGAGGCGAGCCGGCAAATCCGCCGCCGGCGACCGGGTGACGATAAGGATTACGCTGCCGCGCACGATGATGCCGGGAACCGGGGTGACCGTGCATCTGGTCCCCGCCGCACGCCCTTGATGGCCCGATCGGTAATCGGGAGTGATTACATGTGTCACGGGAACTACGTGTAATCATATGATAATTCTGCAAGCGTCAGCCCATGCGCGAAGTAATGCGTCAACCATACCGATACGGGTTCTTGTCGATCGTCGTCGTTCCGCGTGTCTGGTTGCAGAGAAATACCGTTCCCGTGAAGTAAATGCCCGGCTCGGTGATCGTCTGCGCATGGGCGAATGCCTCGCGCAATTGTTGCACGGTCATCTCCACCGGCGCCTCATCGGGCTGATAGGTCATGCCATAGGCATAATCCTGACCGCCCCTGCTGATCTCCACATGACAGCCCATGACGTGCGTCACCGGATGCGTGTCGCAAAAGTCGATCAGGCGCTTCATGCTGTCGAACCAGGGTTGCCAGAAGCTGATATAGCAGCGGCCGCGATAGAACATGTCACCGGTGTAGAGGATCTGGGTATAGCTGTCGTAATAGGCGAATTCCGAGACGACGTGACCGGGCGAACCCCAGATCAGGATATCGCGGCCGCCCAGATCGAGCGTCACGCGTTCTTCCGGGAAATTGGTCATGCCCCAGAAGCCCACCATCTCCTCATGGGTCAGGCCCATATAGCGCGTGTTGGGACGGTCCGCGAATTGGTTGGTCGCGGCATAATGGTCGGCGTGGAGGTGACTGAACGCGACCAGCAATTCGAGGCTGGCGGGATCACGGCCGTTGCGGCGGCACCAGTCGTCGATACACTGGTCGACCACGCCGCGCAGGTCCCAGTCATTGCGCAACTGCACGAAACCTTCGTCGAGCAGCAGCACCCGGTCATTGCCGAAATAGAGCGGCGCGAACGGCGCCTCGTAGCTATAGGCCTTGTTCTGCCGCAGGATCGCGGTGTGCGGGTTATACCAATGGACCTGCACCGGCGGATCACTGTTGTCCATGCAGGACGACGAGCCGCAGTCCCATTTCGCGGGGAAGCTGCCGGTGGCGGGAAGATTGCTCTTGAAATCGACCGGTCGAACGGCCGCCGACGCCGCGTCGGCAACGCCCATAAGCCCGATACCGGACAGCGGGATGGCGGCGGCAGCGGCGTTGTAGGTCAGAAAGGTGCGGCGATCCACGGATGCTCTCCTTATCGTCAGCAAGGACGCGTTATCGTCAGAAAGGGCTGGTTGTCGTCAGAAGGGACGGGGGGCATTGATATTGGGCACGCCCACGGGCCAGACCTGCGTTCGCTGATCGGGACTGACCCCATTGAAGAGCGCGAAATCGGGCCGGATCAGCATCATGTCCTTGCCCTGCACGTCGCGGGCATATTGGATCGCCTCGTCGATCACGGCGGGGAGCATCTCCAGCACGCGCTCATAGGGTTTGTAGGTCGCGAAGCGCGGATAGTATTTTCCGGGCACGAACATCATTTCGATATGGCCGCCGAGCAACCACTTCACCGGCCGGTCCGCCGCAAAGGCCTTGAGGCGCTCGAGCGACGCGACGAAATCGCGGTCATTGCCGATATTGATCTTGCCCGGGAACAGCAGGTCGCCGGTGAACAGGAAATCGCAATAGGGGTCGTAGAAGCTCACACCGTCCTGGTGCGTGCCCGGCGTCGGGATCACCTCGATCACGCGGTCGCCCAGGTCGATCGCGCCGGTGCCGGATGGCCAGTTGGCGAGACCGTAGAACCGCTTCATGACGTGCAGCGGCTTCGGAACGATGGTCGTCTCCGGCCGTCCCGCAAACTGCACCAGCCCCTGGTTCTGCGCGACATCCTCACCGGACGTCAGCGCGATGGTCAGGGGCACCGCGCGCCGCCCCCGCGCCTGCGCCCAGCGCGTGATGATCGCGTCAACCGTCGCGCGCAACGGATAGTGCTGCGCGTCGGCGGTGGCGCCGCTGTCGATCAGCAACGCGCCCTTGTTCCCGAACAGCAGATAAGTGAACGGCGCTTCCCAATGCACACAGACATTCTGGCGCAGGACGAAGCTGTCCTCGTTATACTGCACCACCTGAACGCGCGGATCGCGATTTTTGGCGGCGACATTGGACCCATAGGTCCAGCGAAAGGCAAGATTGCCCGGCGCCGCGTCCTTGCAGGCATAATTATGGATGACCGGCTTGTCGCGACGGAGCGGCACCGCACTGTCGGTGTTGCGGACGCCGGGCGGGTTGTAGCCCAGATCGGGATTGCCGTTGGGATAGGCGCGTCCCGTCGCGGACTGGGGATTGCCGGATAATGCGGGGTTATAAGCCGGGGCGGGGTTATTGGCCGGGGCTGGGTTGGAAACCGGGCGTTGCGTCATCGAATCCCCCAAAAACGAGCCCAAAAACGAGCCCAAAAACGAGCCAGGCAGCGGGCTGACCCCTTGCCTTCGATACATGCTCTCCTAATTGACGCGCCTCGCGGATCAGCCCGATCCAGCCTGCGATTCGGCCATGATATTGATATTAACAATCATCGCAATAGTAATAATTATGCCCGGCAAGGCCATGCTTCCCGGCGACGCCGCCGGAGGCCGACCCGGGTTACGTCAAGCTCGCCCAGGGAATTGTCACGCCGCGCGACCGGCCAGACGCTCTACATCCTGGACGAACCGATGACGGGCCTGCATTTCGAGGATGTGCGCAAGCTGCTTGAACTGCTGCACCAGCTGGTCGAACAGGGGAATATGGTCGTGGTGATCGAGAATAACCTCGACGTCATCAAGACCGCCGACTGGGTGCTCGACCTTGGGCCCGAGGACGGGGTGAAGGGCGGCGAGATCGTCGCCGAAGGCACGCCTGAGCAGGTGGCAAGGCGAAAGGGTCGTTTACCGGGCACTATCTTGCGCCGTCGCGGGCGAAGGGTCGGTGCGTGTGGAGACGGTGGCGGAGGAGGAGTGAATTAACGACCTTCGTCGCTAATTAACCCTCAAATATTAGCCACTGCTCTGGCCGTGCCATTTCTTGCGGACACGCGAAACGAAATGGAGCCCGCGCCGATTTTCTTTAAGAAGTCACCAAATTTGCTTCCATTAAATTCGTTCAGGTCGATAGAAAAGATATTTGCAGGAGCGGTGCTTTCAAATACCCATTTAATGCGCCTATAAGCTTCAGTCTCTTGAGAGAGCTCTCTAAATCTTCCCTTATGTCCTTTGAGGCTTGATCCCGTGGTTTTCAGTACAGAGTCTTCCCATCTAAAAGTGAATAACGCGACTCTTGGGACATTTTCACTTATACGTTTAGCCGTTTGTAGCCAAGGGACATAAGCAGTCTCTGAAATGTGATCGCAGGTGGAAATTATTTGCTCGTGCGTATTTAAATCCAGGTCGTTTTTTATCAATTCTTTTGGTATTAGAAGCGATCTGGCAAAATAATCGCAGAGCTCTTCTGTTTTCCAATAAGATTCTCGACTTGTGGGAATGTAGTCAAACTTATCTATAAGAAAAAAATGTCCGATTTCATGGGCCGCACAGAACCGATCCCAAGTCTTGTGACGGGTAAGGGGTAAGTGAATTTGCGGGCGTTCTAAAGATGTGCGATCCCAAGATAGGTATGCTTTCCCCTTCGGCACCGATTGTCGGCGCAAAACGGTTATATTTAAAGACGCGCAGATATCTTTCAAAAGAATCGGGGTGCCGCTGTGTGCTGCGTTAAGTGCGTGCGCAACATTTTCTAGATAAGTCTCTATATCGTTGGGCAAGGTCGCCGGTTGTGGCATTTCACTTCGCCTGTCGACGTTTCCTGTAGGATGAGAGGGTTCTCGATCCACCGGGATAGCGGGTGGGTTCGCTTGTTCCTACCGACGGATCGCCGCGGGCTGCTATTCGATGAGGTTCAACCTCAAGCATTTGAAGCGAATTGCGACCTCGTGCGGTTTCGATCCCGACATACGAGCGAGCCAGTCGCTCGGTGGTGCGGTCGGCGCTGCTGCCCTCCAGCGGAGGGTTAATAAATACCTGTTCAATAGTGTCTTTCAATAACATCAATTTTTCAGGCGCTTCGGATTCCAGGGCATCAAAAGTATCTTTAGATATAAAGAAATCACAGCGCCATAGATCTGCAAATCGCTTTATTTGAGCGTTAAGGTGCCCGCCTGACAGCCCTCGCTTTCCATCTTCCTCCGCTTGTTTTTCGTAAGCGCTAAATGTTTTAACCAACCCATTAACACGAATCTGCACTTCTGCTATTTTTGGTTTGATATCCGCGCAACTGATTACTATCGAGCCGGGCGATAGCTCAAAGTCCGCTTCCAGCATCCGAGCGGCTTCAGCTCGGTTGCGCGCGCCGCGACCTTCGGCATCGTTTGCGGGCGCAAAGAGGTTATTTAACCGAAGCCGCTGATCAGTGGCGAGTGCCCAATGACGAGCGGTATACAGCGCGCGATAGAGGGAGCGTCCTCGTAGCGAATGTAGCAAGCGCAATGGTGCATCCAGTCGGGTGCTAGCCTGAGGCTCCTTAGCTGTTAGAGACGCCTTTTTCAGCGCAAAATCCAGCAACTCTTCGTCGCTTAAGCATAGCAATGTTTTTGGCAGGTCGCTCATGTTTTCGTCTGCCCAAAGCTCATAGAGCGCCCGACCGAGCATGGCTCCTGCTGCTAACTTGGTTCTGTGATAGAGAACCATCTCAGCCAACTCATAACGTCGTTCCAGGAGCCCTAAGATAGCTGAAATGCCGTCAGTCCTAATCTTAGCCGATGGCCCCACATTAGTACCCAACGCAAGAACAAATACATCCTTGTGGTCGCGGCGACTTTCTTCTGGTACTTCATCGTGAAGGTTGACTGGTTCCAAGTTACGTATCTCCATATACTGGAAGATCCGATCTTCGGAGACAAGCATCTTGCCCACATGATACCAATCACGATAGATATAATCTAGCAGGTCGGCGCAGATTGTGTTGCCGATCATGTTGGTGCACACATCTAAACGAATGCTACGTGAACCTTCGAGAATCTTCTGTTGTTTTAAATAGGAGTCTTTCAAAGGGTCGTATTTACCAATAGAATTCTTCGGTTTCTTTCTAATTAGCAATCTTACGATCTCGCTTGGCGTTACGCCTTGGGTTTTGAGATCGTCCGGTACGTAATTGGCGAAATTTCGATCAATTACTGACGCGAGTCGTTCAGTTTGATCCCCAGTATTCCAATTCACCTCGCCAAAAACTAGACTCAATCTTTCATCTTCATCATGTTTGTCGAAGAGGTTGAGTTCGTCCTCCAGCGTATGGCCCGATGCTAAATGGCCAATGTCATGAAGTAGGGCGCCTAACCTGACAAACCGTTCTTCAGATGTGTTGAGCGGTGCGCGACGATCTGCTTCTTGGCGGACGCGCGCCTTCTCCGCATTAATCGCTACTGCGGAGATCATTTTCTGAACTACGCCGACAGCGCCCATAACATGCTCGATGCGCTTGTGGGTGGCTCCGCGGTAGACGTAATGTGCCTGCCCGAGTTGATTTATTTTAGAAAGTCGTTGAAAAGCGGGATGATCGATGACCGCGACTTCTTCGGGGTAGAACCACACGAAGCCGTTTACAGGCAGGAAAAATTCCTGCCGCTCCGCTTTCGTCGACGGTTGGGTATTAATAGGCTTCGTCCCACGAGGACCCATCAACGGCATCGATGGCTCTTGGCCATCTTCGCTGCCCGCTCTCGTCCCGTTTGCCATCTCGAATCACCATTTTGTTCGCGCGGACGATGCCAGATTTTTTGTAAAATTGACAGTGATGCGTTCTTAACGGCGATCGTGATTTGGATGGCGCGTCGATTACCGATGACCGTGACCCGCGCAATAGCCCAGACGAAAAGGGGCCAAGGCTCCCTAGCTGCAACCGTCACCCTTCAATCAGACCCTTTCCGCCTCCCACCAGTTATCTCCGCTCCCGGTAAGCAGGAGTGTACCCGCGCAATGATCCCTTAATTATACAGTGTGATAGCTAGGGATTATCGCACGCGCAGGTAATTTAGCGGCAACCCAGCGTTGAAGGGTTCCAAAGCCCCGGTTTTCCACCTAATCCACCGATCGCTAAACCGGCTGCACCCTGCAACCCGCGGAAAGGTAACAGCGTGACATTCCTGAAGCTCGCCATCGCGGCCACTCTGTCGCTCACCGCCACCCAGGCCATTGCCGCCGATCTCTGGAGCGTTCAGTCCGAGGATGGGTTCACCATCCTGTTCGACGGCGATCAACTCGGCAAGGCGGGCGATTTGACCAGTGCGGTCTATTATATGGATGGCATGCTCGCTGAGCGGCGCTTCGCGGAGCTGCATGTCGAATTCAACTGTGCCGCTCGACAGGTTCGGGTGACCAAAGCCCTGGTCTATGATTCAGACTTCAAGGTAACGCCCGATGCGATGCCGAGCGATGGCGACAAATGGGAAAAGGCCGATGACGGCGCGACCGGCAAGGCATTGACCGATTTTGCCTGCGGTCCACGCGATGAATGGCCGCGTCTCGGCCGCAAACAATCCGAGCAGGACTGGCGGGCGGTCATGAAGCAGCAGTCCGTGAAAAAGGATGCCGGCAAGGCGTCCACGCCATCCAGTGAGGCGCCGCCGCGCTAGGGTTTCGGCGTCGCCGCCAGGGCGCGAGCGCATATGCATCCAAATGACGCGCACCGGCATCGAAACACCCCCGCAACACCGGCAAAAGCCGCACCGCGAGCAAGCGGCACCGTCCGCGCGCTTAAATCTTCGCGCGCACCACGCATTGCTGCAATTTGGGTTGCAGCGTCTCAATCTGCACGATGGTCTGCGCGATCTTGGTTTCGTCGGTTGCCGCCACCGCCGCTTTCGCTTTGAGCGTCGCCGTGCCTTTCGATCCGTCCGCGACCAGCGCTTGCGCCTGCCCGTCGGCGGTGACCTCGGCATCCTCGGTCTTTTTGCGCGCTTCCTCTGACAGCGTCTTGATCTCCGCGATCACACCGGCGGGGTCGAACGAGCCGACATTGCTCAGCCGCTGCGCCAGCACCCGTTCGACCGACAAAAGACTGGCCGAGACGATCGCGAAATAGCGCTGCTCGGCTGTCACGGCGACGCCGCCCGTGCCCGTCAGCGCCACGCCGTTCGCACCGCCCGTTTCCATCGCGCTGATCGCACCCAGGGTCAGCGGGTCCACCCCGACCGCCTCGGTCTTGATGCACAGCAATGCGTCAAGCGCGCTGTCATAGATCGCGGCCTTCATTTTCGGGGCATAATAGTCTTTCCCCGCGTTCAGCCCCGCCGTGGCCGCGCCGCCGCCGATCGCCACATCGGCCGGCGCGCCGAACGCCATGGCCGTGGCCGTGCCCAGCCCGACCAATAGCGCTGGCACTTCGAATGCCTGCCGCCCATTCGCCGCGCTGTGCGCGCGGCAGCGGTAAAGATAGATGAAATTGTTGATCAGCGCCTGAGTGCCCGCCACGGTCTGCACGATCGGTATCGGCTTTCCCGCGTTCAGCCGCTCGTTCGGCATGCAGCGCTGGCCGAAGCTGTAATTGCTGCCGCGCACCGCCATCTCGTTTTCCAGATTGACGCTCGGCGGCGCGAAGCTCGTCGTCGCGCAGCCGCTTAACGCCACGCCAATCAGCGCGATGGTCGCTATCGATCGCCTGCCCATGATATTCCCCCAATCACGCGGTCCCCACCGCGACACGGGCATCGTGTCGAGAGGGGGAGGGCGGCGCAAGTGAATTTAGAACCGCGATGGATTTGGCACCGCCGAACCAAAATCATGATATTACGGCAAGTCCACTAAACTCAGCCCGCGCCGCGAGCGCTCCTTGGCACGGTCATCGACCGCACCGGCCCGCACATTTGGCCAGGTGACCGCCCGCTTCTGGCCATGACGGCATTCGCGGAGGCCATCCGATCTGTTGCGATGGATGATGTCCATTCGAACCTGGCTTGCCGATGTCGTCATTGTGAATGACGCGCCCGAAATGGATCAACCCGGGGACGTGCTGATTTTCCGTAACTTCGATGATGCGCGATCCTATCTCGAGCATTGGGCGGATGAACTGGAGCTGCCGGTATTTTCTGCATCCGGTGAGAAGCTTGTCATCGTCGCCGACATGCACGGCTATGTGACGGTCGATCGCCGGGAACCTCATGATCGGGGCGAGGAACTGATCACCGCTTGTCTGCGGCACAATGCGCAGGCGGTCTTTGCCGCTCGCCTCCACCGTTCCGGCAAACGATGGAGACGCGTTTATCTCGGTGAGGCAGTGCGAGCGGGCGTGCTGCCGGAATCGATCGAAGGCCTTATCGCCTATATTGGCTTCAAGATTTGATGGCTGTTGCCGATTTCATTGGGTCATTCCGAAATAGCAGCGACTTTTGCTTAATCCCCGAATGAGGCGCCGGGATTGTGGCGCCGGTTTACTTGACCCCAAACCCTGCGGGGAATTCAGCGTCTGGAACGGACGATATCGCGGCTCGGCGCACGACACGCGATGATTGGCAACGGCAGCGCTTCGCAGTTTACCTCCCCTTGAAGTCCGCCCACCTCGCGTCGCGCTCTGCGGCAAAACCGTCATTCAGCGACGCCCTCAGCTCCTCCCGCCGCATCACTCTCCCGCAACTCTGGCATTCAGGCCCCAGGCCCGGGTCTTCGCCGCACGGGATGTGCGTATAGCGTATCGCGACCTCTTCCTCTGCGGATTTGATCCAGGTCTCTCCCCAGGCGCGCAGCGCCAGCAGTATGGGATGGAATGCAAGGCCCATCTCGGTGAGGAAATATTCATGGCGCGGCGGGCGCGTGCTATACGGGCGCCGCTCCACCAGCCCCTCGGCTTCAAGTTTCTTGAGCCGGGCGGCGAGCATTTGCGGTGTGGTGCCGGCCTGAGCCTGGATCTGTTCGAACCGGCTGTTGCCCATGAACAATTCGCGCAGCACGATCACCGTCCACCGATCCCCGACGATCATCTGTGCGCGCGCCACCGGGCACAGGGTGCGGTCGGATGGGGCCGGATCATGCTTCATCGCCTGGCTTCTTTTCCATATTCACGGAATCTATGAAAATCATAGGAATGCGGCACGGTGTTGGCAAGCAATGCGCTGCGATCAGCAGATAGCCCCGTCCTGTCACCAACCGTCGGCAATACGCGCTGATCGCGCGGCGTACGGGTCTCTTTTAATTTCATAGCAACTTGACTCTATGAAAATCATAGTCAGTATGATGGCTCCATAGCAACTGGAGGTCATTGTGCCTGAACTCACCAATCTGGACGTCGCCGCGATCGCACAGCGTTATGCCGCGGCCTGGACGTCGCACGACCCCGCCGCCATTCTCGCACTGCACGCCGAAGGGTCGGCCTTTGAGGCGCATGGGCGCAGCGGCGAAGTGCGCGGCCATGACGCACTGCTCGCCGAATTCTCCGGCATCTTCGAACGCTATCCGGGCTTCGACGCGGCGATCCATCGGCTCCTTCTTGGGGATCGGCACTGGACGCTCGACTGGACCCTGACCTTTCAGCCTCCCGGCCAGGATCGCCGGGGATTCCGCGCCGTCGATATCGTCGAGATCGACGATGACGGTCTGGTCACGCGCAAGGATACCTTTTTCGATTATGCGCAGGTGAAGGCCGCGATGGAGATCGCAGCATGAGCGCCGCCCCGAACGCTGCCGCCCCAATCACCGCAGCGCTCTTCGACACGCCATTGCTCGGCGCGCTTCCCGTCGAGCATCTCTGCGACCTCAGCGTTGATCTGGAGCGTCCGCTCATCATCCCGACCCCGCGCGGCACGCTCGCGCCCTATGTCGGGAAAGGCGGGCGCCTCGATGGACCCCGGCTGCGCGGCGCGTTCTTGCCCGGCAGTGTCGACTGGGCGGTGCACGGGACCGACGGGATCGGCCGGCTTGATATCCGCGGGGCGATCCGCACCGACGATGACGCGCTGATCTATTTCGAATCACGCGGGGTCACGAAATTTCCGCCCGACGGCCGCCAGCGCCTGGCGAACGGCGAGAGATTACCTTTTGCCGAAACCTATCTGCGGACCACACCGAAGCTCGAGACGTCCGACGAGCGTTACACGTGGGTCAACGAACTCGCCCTTGTCGGTTATAACGAATTGTCGCCGGGCCGGATCGACTGGCGGATCTATCAGCTTCTTTGAACTTGCCGTGCGACGACGAGGGCGCCGGAGGAAAGTGAATTACGGCGACGATTTACCTGATACTAGGCCTGTAATGTCGGCGATCGCTCGATCACAGGCTTGTATGCGCTTCCTGCCTGTATCGTGGCACGCGTAACCCCTAAACGAGACGTTCCGTCGCTGCATGTCATTGTAACCGGACCTTTTTCGCTGCCCGCCAGTTAACCCTGCTCCCAGTATTTAGGAGCGTACCCTCATGACCGATACCAGCCACGACATCCGCACCCTCAACAGCCTGATCGCCACCACGCTCGACAGCGTCGATGGTTATACCGAGGCGGCGAAGGATGCGGAGAACAGCCGCTATGCCGAAATGTTCACCGCGCGCGCCGGCGAGCGCCGCCAGGTCGTTACCGCGCTGCAGGGCGAAGTCTCGCGCCTCGGCGGCAACCCGGAGGATGACGGCACGATCCTGGCCGGTGCGCATCGCATGTTCCTCAATCTCAAGGCCGCGGTCACCGGCAATGACGACAAGGCGATCGTCAACGAAGTCGAACGCGGCGAGGATCATATCAAGGCCAAGTTCGAGGACGCCCGTGCCGATACCGATCTGTCGCCGGAAACCCGCTCGGCGATCGAGACCGCCTATGGCTCGGTGCGTCAGGGCCATGACGAAATGCGCGACCTGAAGCATGCGCTGCAGGGCACCAACTAAGTCGTAACCAGCCCGGATCGGCGGCATGGGTGACCACCCATGCTGCCGGTCGATGCGTCAGGCATCATGAGATTCGACCGGCGCCAGCAGAAGAATGAGCGCGCTGATCAATCCGAGTGCGCCCATCCCATATTCGCGCTGTTTCAAATTTCCGACCGCGCGCAATACGATCTTTCGTTGGCGCGCGTTGGCACGCCGCCTGTTCTGATTTCGCCGCGGCGACGCGATTCACCTTGTCCGGCATTGTGAGTGGTTCAGCCGTACGGAATTGACTGGCAGCATCCGATCCTCGATGAAGACTGAAGCTCTTGTAACAAAAGGGCTCGGGGGACAAGGATGCTTCAAGCAGCGATCGCAATGCTATTGGCGCAAGCCGCAACCCAACCTACGGCGCCTTTGCGGCCGGCCGGGCAATGGACCGTGGACTATGCGGCGCAGGCTTGCATACTTACCCGCGACTATGTTGGCCCCGAGGGGCAATTGGGACTGGCTATCCGTTCCTGGCCGCTGAGTGACGGCATTGATTTCGCCATTATCGATCGCGTTCACCGTCGCTCGCTGAAGACGGGATCGGCAACGCTTACATTTTCATCGGACAAGATACCCCAGACGCAGAATTTCACGACCAGCCCGTCCAGCAAAGGAGGACGTGTCACGCTGATCATAATGGGGAACCAAACCTTGCGGAGCTTGGCGGCTTCGGCCGAAGTCGCCGTGGCGCTGGGCAAGGCGTCGCCGATCGTCATGCCGTTGGGCGGTGTCGCCAAGGGCTTGGCGGCGTTGAAAAAATGCAATGACGATCTGCTGGTTACTTGGGGCATCGATCCCGCGGAAGCGGATCTCATACAGACGCATGCGGTTGCCTTGCCCTATGTGCCGTCAGCTTCCGAGAGAAAGAACCCCTATCCGAAAGTACCGTCCGACGCCCGACTTGAAAATGAGTACCAGATTGTTTCGCTTTATTTGATCGGAACTAATGGCAAAGTGAATCAGTGCAAGATCGTATCAAGCGGCGGCAGCGCTGACACCGATCGGTCCATCTGCAAAAATGTTTCCGCCATGCGTTTTACACCTGCGGTCGGTCGCGACGGCAAGCCAGTTGCCGAGCATCGGGTCGAACGTCACCTCATTCGAACTATGGGCTATACGACAATCGAGCGATACTGATGCTCCGTTACGAAACCGTCCGTGCCGCCCCTCCATTCAGTTAGCCTACCGTGCGGAGGCTGCCCCCGATGTGTTCAGCGCGCTCAGCAGCAACGCACGCGCGGACTCGGTTTCGCCCAGGAAGGCGCGAAGACCGAGCACAGGCAGCGAGCGCTTCCGCAACGATCAGCGGACCTTTCGTCCGGGGGGTGGCGAACACACCTCGCCAACTGATCAGCGGCGATCTGAGATGATACAGTCGAGGTCTTGCACTGTAATCAATGCTATCACTGCAATCATCGTGAACCGCCGCCTGTCGCTTCTGCTTCAACGACCAATAAATCGGCATAACATATTGATTATAAAAATATTCTGTGACGGCGCTCGCGCTGGAGAAATGACACATGCGGTGTCCTATATCTCTCAGGCCCGCCGCGCGCCGAAGATACGACACAAGAGGTGTTTCATATCTCCCTTGCTCTTCATCGCGCCGCTAGATTCAAACGCCGTTTAACTGCGGCTATCGCGGCGGTCATGAAACCCGCCCCTCGACCTTCAAACCCGATTACGTCCGCCAGGTCCGCGAACTCTACGCCCAGGGCTTCGCCGATCGCGAGCTTGCCGAGGTATTCGGCGTCGCGCGCAACACGATCTTTCGTTGGCGCGCCGCCTATCCTGATTTCGCCGAGGCGACGCGGCTCGGCAAATCCGCCGCCGGCGATC
Source organism: Sphingomonas sp. So64.6b (assembly GCF_014171475.1). Lineage (NCBI taxonomy): Bacteria > Pseudomonadati > Pseudomonadota > Alphaproteobacteria > Sphingomonadales > Sphingomonadaceae > Sphingomonas > Sphingomonas sp. So64.6b. Next base: position 2,863,307 of record NZ_CP048817.1, on the reverse strand, counting down.
GCATCACCGTGCGCATGATGGTGATGGTGTCCAAGCCCACGCCAGGTTCTTCGTGCCGGTTCTCCGTGCCGATTCAACATCACCACCCCGCCGCTACAGCTGCACCAGACCACGCCGGATGAGCCGATCGGCCGCCTTCGCGCATGGAGTTGCAGGAGACACTGATGCGGGTACCTTTCGAACACGACAGGCCGGCCGACCCGATCGAGCCGACCGATCAGGCGACGGCGGATACCCGCACGTCCATGCCGACCGAGGATCCGCCCGCCAATGATCTGGCTAACGCCGGGCCAGCCGATCCACCCATCACGAACCGGCCGTACGATGCTGTCGCGCCGTCCGTGACACCGCTCTCGACGCCGGCGGTCGCGTCGGACGCCGGCGCGGTGCAACGGCGCATCACCATGCAGCTCTATTCGCGGATGGTCACCGACCTGAAGGTCCTGACCGGCGATAAGCGCCTCCCGACCGATGCGGAGATCGACGAAGCGCTGAACCGCGCGGTGAGGGCTTTGGGCGTGTGGCGGCCGACAGGTCATGATGCCGTGTGGCGCAGCGTTGCGAACGGAGCGCAACCCACGCCGCATTTCGCGTCCTATGATCCGGCCGATCCGGCGCATCGTCTGCCCGTTGTCGCGGGGGCATCCGGTGAGAGCGATCCACTGAGCACATCATCCGCGCATCCGTTCGAGTCTGAAAATCTCGACGGCTTTGCCGATGAAACGCCGGCACAGGCGACCGTTGCGGGACACGGGCCGGCTGACATTGCCATTCCGGCCTCACCGGCTGATCCGCGACAACAGGCGAAGGCAGCCGATGCTGCGGATCTGGCCCCGAAGACCAGCCCCCAATCGCTGGATATCAATATGTCGGACGAGGATTTCGCGCTGGCTAACGGCAGTCCATGGAATCCGCTCGCACCACCTCCTGACAAGACCAAGGCCGAAAAGGATGCCGAGGAAAAACAGAAGGATGAACGGAAACGGGAAAACCGGGATCGCAGAAAGCAAGGCCTGCCGGAGATACCACCACCGCCCAAAAGCCGCTTCGAGCAGCGTGATCTTGATGATGAACTCACCCGGCAGCTCAAAAAGCCGGGATCTACAAACTATGATCCACGCAATCCCGCCATCGCCGATTATGTCCTGCGCATCGCCAAAGCGACCGCAACCGCCAAGACGCAAGACAAGTCGTCCGATCTGGAAAAAGCCATGGTCATTGGCCCGGACCCGGCCAGGCCCGGCCGTTTCAGGGTCAAATGGATCGGACTGATGGGCCGAAACGGTGGCAGGATTCCCGCGACCAGCCCCGGCGATGTCATCGTTCATGTTCATCCGGCCAGCAAGGAGCAGGCGCCCAACCAGTCCGATTTCTCTTCCGCGCTCGACGGTAGAGTGAGTTACGTGATCAACGCGGATGGCACGAAAGTCTGGGAAGTGCGCCGCAACCGTGAAAGCATTGCCATCAACCCCAAGAATTTGCGGGATCGGCTCAAGGCCGTGGAAGTCGGTCGCCTGCGGCCGAACGGCAAGACCCGCTATGAACGATTCCAGATCAAATCGGATCAATACAGTCCCGGCAATCAATAGGGGTTGATCAGGGAATTTGTGACTCCCGCTTCATGGCGTCGCGATTCGACCAAGTCGTGGCCAGCTTCGGGCTATAACGACCGAAGCTGGCCGCGCAATATAAGCGCTGGACAAAACGGGAACAATAAATTAACGCGGTTTGATCATTTTGGGACTGTGCAATCCATGTGGCGATCGATTGGCATCTTGGCATTGCTAACGGGATTGATGCTGCATTCGGCACCGGCGCGGGCGGCGGATAGTGATCATGTTCTACTCAAAGCAAAAATAGTAGCGATTCTGGGCTATCATGCCGATGACCGGGCTGACGATGCCATCTTGCTCAGCCACAGTATCGAGACGCTCGTGGCGCTTGAGGTCGAGGAAGTGCTGTGGGGAAAATTCACGCCTAAAAAGACGACCGCCATCATGGTCATGGCCGGACATCCGCTGAAGCCGCATGTTGGGCGGAGCGTTTATCTGATGGGCGATAACTATAATGTTGAAGACGAGCCATTACACGGCGGCTCCAATTGGACCTTTACTGACAAGGCAATATGCTTTTCACGTTTAGACGTGAGGAACTACAAGATGTCGAAAAAAGGTATGAAGCGGCTAACGATTGCTGGCGTCATCGTCTTGACGGATGCGAATGATTATTGTCCGTAGTGTAATTTATCTATACTTCTGTCCATTCCCGATGCGTTGGCCATGGCAACATCACAACTCCATCGTAATGATCGACGGACGTTATCGCTTTCGCTCCAGATCCTTGTCCGTGCAGTCAGCTTTTCGCCGCACCGGACTGCACCGCGCGACAAGCCCGCCCGGCACCCGCACCGCATACCCACCGGCAAACCGCGCATCCGGCCACATATAATCGGTCGAGACATATTGCGCCCCGCTCGCCAGCGCCGCCTCGCGCCGCCGCGTGTCGTTGACCCGCGCCTCCTTCGTGTCGGCGTCGGCGCGGGTGCGCACCAGATAGCCCGCCGCGACGTCGCGTGCGATACGCTGGCCTTCCGCGACCGGATCGTTGAGCGTCAGATAGGCGGCGGCGGGCGAGTCCTCATCGGTGTTGATGAAGAACACTCGGCCCTCGAGCGACGCCCGCGCGCCGCGATAGGCCGCGACCTTGGCCGGCGTTTCGTCCAGCGCGAACAGGAATTTCCCGCGCGCCTTGTCCAGTGTTGGCCAGTTGCCGCCGCGCACCGCGTCGCGCAGCGTCGGGTATTTGCCTTGCACCTGGTCGGGCACGATCAGCTTGTCCGCCGGCAGCACCGAGCGGATCTCGGCATCGAGCGCGTCCCACGCCGCGGCGTCGAACGGCAGCGCGTCGATCCCGCCGCGCGCGGCGAGTTGCTCGTCCTTGGCGTTGAACAACAACAGGATCGGCACATGCCGCGGATGCGCATCCGACCAGCGCCTGAGGATCGTCAGGCACTCAGTCAGCAGCACGCAACTGCTCGAATTGTCGATCCCCGGGATGTGCAGCACCTTGAATCCGGGACGTTGCAAGGCCGGGTCGGTCGAGCCCCTGGCATAATGCCCGCCCTGCGGATCGTAATTGACGTCGATCTCGATCTGCCGCGCGCCCGCGTCGAGCTGCTCGGTCAGCGGCCGATGCGCATAATCGAGCGCGTCCGCGAGCTTGGCATCCATCGCGCGGACCATGGCCATGGTCTTTGCCGGCATCGCCAGCTTGTAACTGTTATGCGTGCCGACCACGCTGATATCGTTCGACCGCAACGGCCCCTTGCGTATGGCAACAGGCGGTGCGCCGGCGGGGCGTGCATCGGCCTGCGCCGCATCCGCTGCCAGCAATGACATCAGGGACAGGATCATCCGCTCTCTCCGCCGACTATAGTAGTGCGCCGGGCCAATGCGCCGGGCCAATGCCCGAATTCTCTCTTACCGCTCCTCCACAAACAGGCGGCGTCGGTCAAGCAGCCCTCAAGTCCGCGATCTGCCCACCGCCCCCGCGGCAGCCTTATGCCGCGCGCAACTCAGCGACGAACTGCGTCAGCGTCGCGGTCAGTCGCTCGGCGCCGTCACGGACCAGGCCGGCGTTCCGGCGAGTCAGCTCGGCCTGGTCGCCGATATCGTCGAGCGCCGTGGTGAACGCGCCGGCGCCATCGATCACAGTGTCCGCCTGCTCGTCGACGGTGCGGGAATCGCGGCCGACATTTTCGGTCATCGCGCATTGGTCGTTTACGATCTGCAACGTCGCCGCCGCCGATCGCGCGAGTGCCTCGAGCGACAGGCGAACGCCGTCGCTCAGATCGGAGCTGGCTCGCGCCGCCATGCCCATTTGCGACACGCTTGCTTCGACCGTGGCATTGAGCCGGTCGGTCTGCATCGCCAGTGCCTTCACCTCGTCCGCAACAACGCCAAAGCCGCGCCCGGCCTCGCCGGCGCGTGCCGCTTCGATCGTGGCGTTGAGGGCGAGCAGCTTGGTGCGAGTCGTGATCCCGGCGATCTGCGTTGCCGTCTTGGCGATCATGTCGACCTGATCGCGCATCGCCTGATTGGCATTGCGCGCCACCGCCGATCGGTCGGCCGAATCCTGGATCGAATCCCGGGTCCGCGCCGTTTCCGCGCTGATGTCGCTCAGCACATTGCCGATCACCCTGACACTGGCCATGACCACCCCGATCGAGTCCGCCGCCGCGCGCGAGCTCATGGTGATCCGCTGCGCGTGCCCACGCTGCGAATGAACGCTGCCGAGCGTCGTGTCGGCGCTGGCCTTCAGGTTGCGCGCGGCTTGCATCAGGTCGCCGGCCAGAGTGGATACCATCTCTTCGATCTGGTCGGCGGTGCGCGCATTGGAGTCGCGCAGCTGGCCCTGGTGGCGGACCTGCTCCTCCACTTCCCGTTTCGCCAGATGCTCGGCCCGTCCGCGCTCGACATGTGCCTGTGCGAGCGCGGCGTCGGCGCGCTGCCGCGCATCCTCCGCCAGGCGCGCACTCGCACGCGCCTCACGGCTCCGCTCTTCCAGGACATGGCGGTTTCTGGAGATTATCGTTGTGGAGATCGTCGCGGCGAGCACGAACAGCAGCGCCACCGCGGCCGCCATCGGCCAAAGCTGCACGACCGCGTCCCGACCGGGTGTGGGGGGCCGCCAGGTCAGATACCCCAGCGCCGGCGAACCGCCGGGATCGACGACAAGACTCGATTCCCCGGCGGCGCCATAGGGCGCGCGCTGCCAGGAAAGTCCCGCGATCCGGAACGCCCGCTGCCATTCCTGCAACAGATCGGCATCGATCTCCTGCACGCTGACCAGATATCGAAACTGGCCTGCGGGCATCGCGATGTCCGCTGATTCCGGCATGATGACCGATCCGGCGATGATCGCCGGGCGTCCGTGATAGCTGGCGATGATCCCGACGCCACGCCGGAACGACCGCAACGCCCTGGCGTCGTGCGGCATCAGCGCCATCAGCGCCTTGGTCGCGGCGGGCGCGGCCTGCGCCAGCGATGATGCCCGCGCCTTGTCCCATCGCCTGGCGAACAGGGAATTGCCGCGCTCGTCGGTGACATAGATATGTTCCGGCACCGAAGCGTTCAACGCGATGTTTGAAACCGCCCAGGGCTGGTTCAGCGAGCCATAGAGATTGACCGCCGCCGCATCCCAATGCGAGGTCGAGAAAGTGCTCTGCTCCATCGAGGCCAGCTTGGCCTTCAGTGTGCCGGCGACCATATCGTGAAGCGCGATCGCGGCATTGTCGTTCATGCGGCCGACAAGCGCGCCGACGAGCAGCGCGCACCCGGCGAGCGCGACGACAAACGCGCCGACCAGAACGCGATTCATCATAGCGTTGCTCAGCCGGACTGCGGATGCGATGGTGAAGACCTTGGCTGCTGCGTACATCCTCCATCCCTGCACCCGATTGGTTAATGCAGTTCGATGGAAGGCCAAGGGGAACTACGGTGTCGCCGCCAACTACGGCGATACCAAACACTCGTTGAGTACCGCCCAAGCCCCCGCTAGCCTCCGGCTGCAACCGAGCGGGGACGGATATGGGCGACGTATTTCAGCTGTTGATTATCGTGGCCTGCGTGGCGTTTCCCTTTGTCGCGATGCCGTTGATGTGGCGGCGCATGAAGCGCGTGCGCAACCAGAGCTATGAGGGCAGCGAGCCCGTGGCCCATCAGGAGCCTTGGCAGGAACCGATCCGTTCCGCAGACGGCGTCAGCCTCAGCCGCGCGAACAGTCCCAATGACGATCTGATCGCGCTCGGCGCCAAGGCGACCCGCTCGCGCTGGCCGCTCGACAATCAGTGAGGCCGCGCCAATGACCACCCCGGACGACCCGCAAGACACCCTGCAAGACGATAGCGCGCCCGGCTGGGACGCGATCACCGCCGCCTTCGCGCCGCTCTACCCCGACCAGGAACCCAGGCATTACGGCACGCTGGTGCGCTGGATGATGGGCGGGCAGGACCCGCTCGACGGGATCAGTGCGTGGAAGCGGCTCGACCCGGTGCCGCACTGGCATTTCGTCGGCTACGGCCTGTCCGAGCTTTACGACAAGGCGTCTGACGACCCTGCGTTCAGCGGCTATGGCCTCGAACTGACTTTCCGCCTCGCCTGCGATCCGGCCGAGACGGAGCCACCGGCTTGGGCGCTCAACCTGCTGCAGAACCTAGCGCGTTATGTCTATCAGAGCGGCAATGTCTTCGAGGACGGCCATTGGATGAACCTCAACGGCCCGATCGCCTTGGGGACCGATACGCTGATCGGTTCGCTCGCCTTTGTCTTCGACCCGGAAGTGCCGCCGATCGAGACACCGCATGGGCGTGTCGCCTTCATCCAGGTGGTCGGCCTGACCGTCGATGAAGAGGCGGCGGGCAAGCGCTGGAATGCGCGCAAGATGCTGGACATTTTCCTGCCGCACATGCCGCTCTGGATTACCGATGTGTCGCGCGCGTCGCTGCTCGACCAGCCCGAGATCCGTGCCGCGCTTGATGCGGGTTCCGCGCGCGACGGTTCCTCGACCGGCATGTTGTTCAACGACGCGCTTGGCTGGACGCGGCAAAGCCGCTTGCTGCGTGCGGACCTCACCACCATCACCATCGGCGCGGGACATGTCGAGAATATCGTTGCGCTGCTCCGGTTGCGCTTGCCGTTCGGCAATCCATTGCGCCTGCTCGTCCGGAGAAACGCATCGTGATCGCGCCGGGTGAGGCCAATGCCGTGACCGCGGAGGAGGAACAGCTCGACCTGTCCCTGACCGGCGCGACGCTCGACGCACTCGCCGCGACGCTGCGCCCGAGCGCCGGCACCTATACCGTGCCGGGCCTGGAAACGGTACGCTGGGACATCCGCCAGACGCTGATCAAGGATGCTCTGGGGCAGGTGGTGGAAACTATCGGTTAGACGGACGGGACGCATCCACTATCGGGGCAGGCCGTTCCAGCAGCGCGAGTTTCTTTTCCGGAACAGCCGCGCTTGTCGCCCGTTGAAGCGATAACCTCGAACGATCCGGAGCCCGATCATGGCCGCGACCAAGACGACCAAACCCCGTACCCCCACACGCGCTAGCGCCAAGGCTCCACGAAAGCCGGCCGCGCGCAAGCCCGCAGGCCGCGGATCGGCGCTCAATACATCGACCATGTTGTCGATCGGCGCCGCTGTGCTGACCGTCGGCGCGGCGGTTGCCGGCTGGCTGGCGCGGCGTCAGATCTCCGCTTGGGCAGCGCCCGGCTCGGCCGAGCATGAAGCGCCCGACCTCGCGCTTGACCAGCCGCGCCCGAATGGTGATGCGCGGGCACCGGTCGATTTCCGTCCCGATATGGATGCGCCCATATCTCCCGCCGAGCGCGAGGCGCTGCGCCCCGCAACCGGTTCCGCGCCAAGCCTGGTCGAGGATCGCGGCGGTATGAATTCACAGACCGGCGCGGCGAACTGAACCGCCGATACTTGTCCGGCCCGTCTTGACCCGCGCAGCTAATGTGATCGTCCCGCAACGAATTCGTTTACCGTGCATTACGCCTATAATAACAACAGGAGAGACGACATGCGCGCACTTACGCTTGGTCTGGTCGCCGCGGGCGCCCTATTGGTATCCGGCTGCGAAACCTATGGCGATGGCGGGGCCGACCCCCGTTACAGCAGCTATAGCCAGTATGATTATAACCGCCCCGATCCCGCCTATAACGGCTATGATGCCGGGCGTTATTATCGCGAGGACAATCGCCGCTATCGCGAGCGCCGCCTGACCCGCAACGACCGCGTCTATCGTGGCCAGGACGGCCGCTATTATTGCCGCCGCAACGACGGCACGACTGGCCTGATCGTCGGCGGCGTCGCTGGCGGCGTGCTCGGCAACGTCATCGCTCCCGGTGGTTCGGAAGTGCTTGGTACCGTGCTTGGCGCGATCGGCGGCGCGGTTGCCGGCCAGGCTATCGACAAGAGCGGCAGCAATGGTGCTCGCTGCCGCTGAGGCTAAGGCTCGGCTAGCCGCGCTTTGACCCCTTGCCCCGTCCCGTACTATTACGGGATGGGGCAGGGCAGGGGTGCGGCACATGAGCGATCTTCCAGCAAGCGTCGGAAGCGGCGCAGTCGTGCCACAGACCACCGGGCGCATTCCAGCGCGTCCGATCAAACAACGCGCGGTCGAGCTATGGGGCAAGACCCGTACCGGTCTGTCCGACGGGCTCGATGCCGCCGGCGCTTCGATACAAAGCGTACATCGCCGGCTGCTATTGGTGATCGTGGCGCTGTTCGCGATCCTCCTGGTTGGCGCGATCTTTCGCAGCCTTGGCTGGCCACAGCTCAATTATGGGTTGATCGCGCTGTTCGGTGCGGGCGCGCTTTATGCCTTTCTCAGCCCGGTTCATGTCGTCGGCATGTTGCTGGTCAGCGGCGGCGTCGGCGTGGTGAAGGGCGTCGATGGCGCGCGCGACGCGCTGCTCGGTTATGCCCGGCTGCTCGGTCGTACCTTTCTTGCGTTCCTGCTGCCGTTGTTCTTGTTCGCACAAGGGAAGGGCGACATCTCGCTTGGTCCCTCGCTGCGGCTGATCCTGCTCGCGCCGATCGCGTTGCTCGCCATGTGGCTGTTCGGCCGCACCGCGCCGAGGCTCGAGCGGCTGGTGTTCCTGGTCGTCCCGCTTGCCGCGCTGGCGCTGGCGATCGGCAACATGGTCGTGCCGCAAAGCACGCTCGCCGGTCTCGGCATCCCCGCCTGGCTACGCGCGGCGCGCCCGCAGGACGACGAGCTTGCCCGGATCGAACTGGCGCTGGAACAGCGTCGCAACCAGGCGCGTGCCGAACAGCTCCGCATCGTCCGCGTCAAGATCGAGGCGGGGGAGGCGCTCACCCCCGAGGACGAGGCGCTGGTTGCCGCTGCTCAGGCCGATCGCGTCACGCTGACCGGCTGGGTCGGCCGTAAATATGACGACGCGTTGACCGGCCTGCGCCAGCGTGTCGCCGCCCGCGCCGAAGCGGCGAAGAAGCCGCCGGTTGCGGTGCCCGCCGGCGTGATCTTCGTTCCCCGTAAAGGCTGGTCGAGCGTGGTAGCGACACCAGCGGGCCAGCGCCTCTGCGCGGCGAGCGCGGATCCCTTCGTCAGCCAATGCCATCTGCGCGGTCGCGATATGGACCTGTGGTATGCGGAGGGCTCGGACATGTGCGATCCGACCCGCACCGACATGACGCGGTTCCGCGGGACGGTGGGGAAGCAAGAGGTGAGCTATCGGTATGTGCTGAGCGGGACGAGCTGTTCCTGACCTTCTCCCCTCCCTGCAAGGGAGGGGGTAGGGGTGGGTGCGATCGCGAAGCGTGTCGTTCGGCGCAAAGCGCCGAACGGGGCTTCGAGCCCCGTCCGCCGCTGACCCACCCCCTACCCTTCCCTTGCAGGGAGAGGAGTCAGGATGCCCGCCGCATCAGCTTCCTCAACATCCGTCTGAGTACCACCAGCGCCGCTATCGCGCCGCCCAATATTCCCACCGCAATCACCACCGCCGCGATCGGATTGGCCAGTGCGAGTACCAGCAGTCCGCCGGTCGCGACATCTTCGCCGGTCGATACCACGATATTGCTCACCGGTTCGGGGCTGGCATTGACCACTGCGCGCGTTCCCGCCTTGGCGCTGTGCGTGAGCAGCGACGCGCCGCCGCCGAGCAGTACCGCGATAACTTGCCATTCGGGCTTGCTCGGATCGACGATCGCCAGCGCCAGCAGTGCACCGCCGACCGGCCGCACCAGCGTGTGCACCGCGTCCCACGCGCTATCGATCCACATCACCTTGTCGGCGGCGAATTCGATCACCGCGAGCAGGCCGGCGACACCCAGCACCCAGGGATTGGCCAGCACATCGAGTTGCAACAAATGACCCGGCAACGCGACCCAGCCAGTGCGCATCGCCACACCGACCGCGAACACGCACAGATACAGCCGCCACCCGGCAAGCAGGCTGACGCTCGCCGCGACGCCGAGGATCTCGACGATACTCATGCCGGGGCCCATGCCGAGCTCATGCCGGGCTCATGCCGCCGCCGCCTTGCGCGCGACCTGCCGGTCGACCCGGCGCAGGAACAGCCGCTGCCAGATCGGGATGGTGAGCAACCCCAACTGGCTGAAGCGCGGGTCGATGAACGCGATCAGCAGCGCACACAGTGCGCCGAAGATCACCGTCCCGCTGCGCGCGCGGACATAAGCGATCATCTCGGGCGAGACATCGGCGGCGACCACCGGCGCCGAGGTCACGATGAACATCAGCCGGCGGTTGAGCAGCCCGGTCAGCAGCAGTGTCGCGGCATAAAGCGCGGACGGCACCAGCGCGCCGGTATTGGCGCTCATGAATGCGGTGGCGAACGGCATGAACACGATCAGGCACAGCACCATCAGATTGGCGCCGACCAGCCGCTCCGAATAATGCGCGGCGAGCCCGAACATGCGGTGATGCGCCGCCCAGAACGCGCCGATCACGAAGAAGCTGACGATGAACCCGAAGAAGTTCGGTGTCAGATGCAGGAGCGCCTCGAGATAGGCATGATTCGGCGATCCGTAGGGCACGTGGGGAACATGCACCTCAATGATCAGCAAGGTGATGGCGATCGCGAACACCGCGTCGGAGAAGAAGATCAGGCGTTCGAGCGAGTGCTCGGGGCCGCTCGGCCGGTCGCCCTGTGCGCGTGTCGTCATGATCGGCTTTTCCCCCCGGGAGAGTCGCTCGCATTACTTAACCGGGGCGGGGCAGGGTGCAAGCGGTCAAGCTATTCCTCGCTCGCGCAGCGGGAGTGTTGGGTTGGACTGCCCCCGGCAGTCCAAGATCGTGCCGGGGGCACGATCGACCCAACACTGGGGACCGCGAGCCGAAGGCGAGGGGTGGAGGGGGCTGGGCCGCAAGCGCGGCATTTGTGGAAGCCGCCCCCTCCACCATTTGCTGAAGAAGCAAATGGTCCCCCTCTCCCGGTTGCCGGGGGAGGATTGAGAAGGCGCAGTCTAAACGCCAAGTAATGCGGCGGGCCGTTCCAATCATCGGCTGGCAAGCCGCGTCAAACTTGCTAGAGGCTGAAAGCTTATATGGCCTCAACCGAATCCCCCCGCGTCAAATTCCGCCTGCGTCGCGATGTCGACGGGTTTCGTGGCTTCCTTCAGCGCTCATGGGCGCGCTGGTGGGTCAAGACGCTTGCGATCCTTGCGCTGCTCGGCATGCTGGCGATCCTGGTGCTGTGGCTGCTGGTCGCGCGCAACCTGCCTTCGGTGGAGAATCTGCGCGCCTATGAACCGCCGCTGCCGACCAATGTGCGCGGCATCGATGGCACGCCGATCCACAGCTATGCGCGCGAACGCCGCGTCGAGCTGAGCTATGCCGAATATCCGCCGCTGCTGGTGCGCGCGTTCCTCGCTGCCGAGGACAAGACCTTTTTCGAGCATCACGGCGTCGATTATCCCGGCATCGCCTCGGCGATCCTGATCAACCTGCGCAATTCCGGCCGCCCGGTCGGCGCCTCGACCATCACGCAGCAGGTCGCGAAGAATCTCCTCATCGGCAATGAGGTGAGTTATCTGCGCAAGGCCAAGGAAGCGATCCTCGCCTATCGCATCGAGGATGCGCTGACCAAGCAGCAGATCCTCGAACTCTATCTCAACCAGATTTTCCTCGGCCGTAACGCGTACGGCGTCGCCGCGGCGGGCCATGCCTATTTCGACAAGGAGCTGAACGAGCTCAGCCTGGCACAGCTCGCCTATCTCGCCATCCTGCCCAAGGGGCCGGCCAATTACGATCCCGACCGCAGCACCGAAAAGGCGCTCAAGCGGCGCAATTTCGTGCTTAGCGAGATGCAGCGCAATGGCTTCATCACGCCCGCGCAATATCAGGATGCGGTGGTTAAGCCGATCGGCGCGGTCGCGCGTCAGAAGCCGAAGTTCGAACGGGTTAACGGCTATTTCGTCGAGGAAGTCCGCCGCGAGCTGATCGACAAGTTCGGCGAGGCGGCCGACAATGGGCGCAACCCGTACAGCGTTTATGCCGGCGGGTTATGGGTGCGCACCTCGCTCGACAACAAGCTGCAAGGCTATGCGCAGGATGCGCTGCGTGACGGGCTGTTGCGCTATGATCGCGGGCGCGGCTGGAACGGGCCGATCCGCCATATCGATTATGCCGGCGACAATTGGCTGCCGGCCTTGCTCAACACCAATATCGGGCTCGATTATTCGGACTGGCGCGCAGCGATCGTGACCGCGGTCGGCGCGAACGACGCGACGCTCGGCTTCGCCACCGGCCAGACCGGCACGCTGCCGCGCTGGGGCGCGCAGATGCCGGTGCGCGGCGCCGGCGGTACCGCATTTGCCGCGCTCAAGGTCGGCGATATCATCGCGGTCGCGCCCGAAGGCGGCACCTTCTCGCTACGCGCGATCCCCAAGATCTCGGGCGGCATGGTAATCATGGAGCCCTCGACCGGCCGCGTGCTGGCGATGCAGGGCGGGTTCGATTCGCGGCTGCAATCGTTCAACCGCGCGACTCAGGCGATGCGTCAGCCGGGTTCGACGATCAAACCGATCGTTTATTCGGCAGCACTCGAAAACGGCATGACCCCGGCATCGATCATCGTCGACGGGCCGTTCTGCGTCTATCAGGGCGGACGGCTTGGGCAGAAATGCTTCCGCAACTTCGGTGGCGGCGCCGGTTCGGGACCGCACACCATGCGCTGGGGCATCGAGCAATCGCGCAACCTGATGACGGTGCGCGCTGCCGCGACCACCGGCATGGACAAGGTGGTCGGGCTGATGGACCGGATGGGCGTCGGCAAATATCCGCCCTATCTCGCCTTTGCGCTGGGCGCCGGCGAGACGACGGTGATGCGCATGGTCAACGCCTATGGGATATTGGAGAATCAGGGGCGCGGGCATTCGCCGAGCCTGATCGACTTTGTCCAGAACCGTCACGGCAAGGTGATCTGGCCGGAGAATTGGCGGCCGTGCGACCGTTGCAACGCGCCCGATTGGAACGGCAAGCCGATGCCGCGCCCGGTGATCCGCGGCAAGCAGGTGCTCGACGCGATGACCGCCTATCAGATGGTCCACATCACCGAAGGCGTGATCCAGCGCGGCACCGCGACGATCCTGCGCGATCTCGACCGGCCGATGTTCGGCAAGACCGGCACCTCGTCGGGGCCGACCGATGTGTGGTTCATCGGCGGCACGCCGCAGATGATCGGCGGCCTGTATATCGGGTTCGACAAACCAACGAGTATGGGCGGTTATGCGCAGGGCGGCACGCTCGCCGCGCCGATCTTCAAACAGTTCGCGGTCAAGGCCTATGAGGGGATGCAGAAACTGCCGTTCCGCGCGCCCGCCGGCGTCCGCATGGTGCGCATCGATCGCGCCTCGGGCAAGCCAGTGTTCGGCGGCTGGCCGGGTACCGATCCCAAGGCCGGCATGATCTGGGAAGCGTTCAAGCCGGAAAGCGAGCCACGTCGTTCGATCAAGCGCGCGACGCCGGAAGAACTCGCCGCACAGGCTCAGGCAGCGGCGATCAAGGCACGCGCGGCGCAGGCCGAGCAGCGCGCCGAGCAGCAGCGCGATACCGACTTCTTGCAAAAGGAAGGCGGAATCTACTAGTCCGCCCCGTCTCGAACTATATGTCTCGCACTATATGCCTCGAACCATATGTCTCGCGCTATATCGTTCTGCACCATATCCTGAGCCCGGCCATGCCGGGACCAATGAATTGACCCGGAGTACCCCCCATGCGCGCTGAAGCGCAGGCCCATGTCGACACTATCAACGAGGCGCTGGCGCTGCTGCGTCGCTTCCTCGACTGGGACCGTGCGCTCCGCCGTCTCGACGAACTCAATGCACGGGTCGAGGACCAGGCATTGTGGAGCGACCCCAAGGCCGCGCAGGAAGTGATGCGTGAACGCCGTCGCCTCGACGAGGCGATCGCCGCGACGCGCGCGATCGAGAGCGAACTCGCCGACACGTCCGAGCTGATCGAGATGGCCGAGGCCGAAGGCGATACCGAGATGGAGACGGAAGGCGTCGCGGCGCTTGCCGAACTCGCCAAGCGCGCCGATCGCGACAAGGTCAAGGCGCTGCTTGCCGGCGAGGCCGATGCCAACGACACCTATATCGAAGTCAATGCCGGTGCCGGCGGGACCGAGAGCCAGGATTGGGCCGGCATGCTCAGCCGCATGTATTCGCGCTGGGGCGAGCGTCACGGCTTGAAGGTCGAGCTGATCGACCAGCATTCGGGCGAACAGGCCGGGATCAAGTCGGCGACGCTGCTGCTCAAGGGCGAGAACGCTTACGGTTATGCCAAGACCGAGAGCGGCGTGCACCGCCTGGTTCGGATCAGCCCGTATGACAGCGCGGCGCGGCGCCATACCAGCTTCGCCAGCGTGTGGGTCTATCCGGTGGTCGACGACAATATCGATATCGAAGTGAACGAGAGCGAGCTGCGCATCGATACCTATCGCGCATCGGGCGCGGGCGGGCAGCACATCAACACCACCGATTCGGCGGTGCGCATCACGCATATCCCGACCAACATCGTCGTGCAGTGCCAGAACCAGCGTTCGCAGCACAAGAACAAGGCCGAGGCGATGAACCAGCTCAAGGCGCGGCTCTACGAGCGCGAATTGCAGGCGCGCGAAGCGGTGGCAAATGCGGAGAATGCGGCCAAGACCGATATCGGCTGGGGCCATCAGATCCGCTCCTACGTCCTGCAGCCCTATCAGCTGGTCAAGGATCTGCGCACCGGCGTGACCTCGACCAGCCCCTCGGATGTGCTCGACGGCGATCTCGACTCGTTCATGGCGGCGGCCCTGTCGCAGCGTGTGACGGGCGAGGCGGTCGAGGTGGAGGACGTGGATTGATGCGGTTCGCGACTCTCCCAACCTTCCGCTCGAAACGAATGGGAGTGGGAGTGTGCCTGCTCCTTGCGCTGACCGCTTGTGAGCCGGGCCCGCCGCGCATCAAGAAGCCGGTGGAGAAGATCGGTGATTTCCCCGCCGCCGACCGTCCGGTCGCGCATATCGTTTCGTCGCGCTGGTCGACCGAGGAAGCCCGCGACCGGCTCAACGAGGCGGGTGAGGTGATGGACAAATCGGGCATCAAGCCCGGCATGACCGTGGCCGATATCGGCGCGGGCGAGGGATACTACACGATCCGCCTGGCGCAGCGCGTCGGCAAGGATGGCCGTGTGCTGGCCGAGGATATCGTCGCCGAGGTGCGTGACGCGCTGGCCGAACGCGTGGCGCGCGAACGGCTCGACAATGTCAGCGTGCGCCTGGGCGAGCCGGCTAATCCCAAGCTGCCCGACAACAGCTTCGACCGCATCTTCATGGTGCACATGTATCACGAGATCGAGGAGCCCTATGAGTTCCTGTGGCGCATGCGGCCGTCGCTGCGTCCCGGTGGGCAAGTCGTAGTGGTCGATGCCAAGCGCCGCACCCAGGATCATGGCACGCCGCCCTCACTGCTGAAATGCGAGTTCGCCGCAGTCGGTTATACGCTGGTGCAGATGCATGACATGCCATCGGCCGGCGGTTATCTCGCGGTGTTCCGCGCTGCCGGCCCGCGCCCCGCGCCCGAGGCGATCAGGCCGTGCGTTTCGGTCAAGCCGACGCCCGAGCCGACACCCACGCCCGTGCCGACAGCGAAGGCGCCATCGAAAGCCGGGGGCTGATGCGCCCTTATCTCGACTTGATGCAGCGCGTGCTCGACACCGGCGCCGAGCAGATGGACCGCACCGGAACGGGCACGCGGAGCGTGTTCGGCCACCAGATGCGCTTCGACCTGGCCAAAGGCTTCCCGGTGCTGACCACCAAGAAGCTGCATTTGCGCTCGATCATCGTTGAATTGCTCTGGTTCCTGCGCGGCGATACCAATGTGCAATGGCTGCGCGACCGCAAGGTCAGCATCTGGGACGAATGGGCGGACGAGAATGGCGATCTCGGCCCGGTCTATGGCAAGCAATGGCGCGACTGGGAGGCGGCGGACGGCCGCCATATCGACCAGATCGCCGAGCTGATCGCGCTGATCAAGCGCGACCCGAACTCGCGCCGCCAGATCGTCACCGCATGGAACCCCGGCGACCTGCACGCGATGGCGCTGAGCCCGTGCCATTGCCTGGTCCAGACCTATGTCGCGAACGGCAAGCTGTCGCTGCAGCTTTACCAGCGCAGCGCCGACATCTTTTTGGGCGTACCGTTCAACATCGCGAGCTATGCGCTGCTGACGCATATGCTGGCGCAGCAATGCGGGCTGGAGGTTGGCGAGTTCGTGTGGACCGGTGGCGATTGCCATCTCTATTCGAACCATCTCGATCAGGCGCGCGAGCAATTGTCGCGTGCGCCCGGGCCGTTGCCGACGCTGGAGATTTTGCGCAAGCCGGATGCGATCGACGGGTATGAATATGAGGATTTCGCGCTGATTGGATATGAGGCGCAGCCGCATATAAAAGCGGCGGTGGCGGTTTGATTTAAGTGATCAGCTTCCATCTCGCGCGCGGCGATAATGGCGTGATCGGTCGCGACGGCATGCTGCCCTGGCGTCTTCCCGCCGACCTCAAACGCTTCAAGGCGCAGACCATGGGCAAGCCGATGGTGATGGGCCGCAAGACTTTCGAGAGTTTTCCCAGTCCGCTGCCCGGCCGGCGGCACATCGTGTTGACGCGCGATTCCGCATGGTCCGCACCGGGGGCGGAGGTCGCGCACACGCCGGGCCAGGCCATCGCGCTCGCCGGCGACGGCGACATCGCGGTGATCGGCGGCGCGGAGGTTTTTGCGCTGTTCCTCGACCGCGCCGACCGGATCGAATTGACCGAGGTGCATTGTGCGCCCGAGGGCGACGCGTCGGTGCCGCGTTTTGACGGCTGGCACGAGATTGCGCGCGAAGATCATGCTGCCGAGGGCGAGCGGCCCGCATATAGTTTCGTAACGCTGGAACGCGGCTTGAGCTGACCTTCCCTTCCGTTCGCCCTGAGCTTGTCGAAGCCTGTCCTGAGCGCCTGCCTTGGCAGGCAGTCGAAGGCGGCCGTTCTTCGGCCCGAAAAAAAGCGGTGCTTCGACAAGCTCAGCACGAACGGGGAGGGGTTTTCTCACGCAATCCAAATTGCTCGTGAACCGTCACCCGCACTTGTTCCGAGGGGCACCGTCCCGCATACCCGAAAGCATAAGTCCGTCGGCATGATGGATGCCGGAACAAGTCCGGCATGACGGTTAGGGTGGGGAGTGGCGCGATGAAGAAATGGCTGTGGGGCATTCTCGTCCTGATCATCCTCGGCGCGATCGCCTTTTTCGTCTTCGCGCCGGGCATCGTCGAGAAATCGATGAACAAGGTCGTGCCGGTCGCGCTGAAGATCAGCCCCGAAGCACGGGCGCTGCACGCGCGGCTGCAGATCGCCGACATGCATGCCGACACCTTGTTGTGGAAACGCAGCCTGCTCACACGATCCTCGCGCGGGCAGGTCGACCTGCCACGACTGGTCGAGGGCAATGTGGCGCTGCAGGTGTTCTCTTCGGTGACCAAGACGCCCAAGGGGCAAAATTACGACGCCAATTCCGCGGCGACCGACAATATCACGTCGCTGGTCATCGCCGACCTGCAGCCGTTGCGCACCTGGCGTTCGCTGCTGCAACGCTCGCTGTGGCACGCGACCAAGCTCAACCGCTATGCCGCAGCGTCGAACGGACAGCTTCGCGTGATCCGCACGCCGGCCGATCTCGATACGCTGCTCGGACAGCGCGCGGCGGGCCAGAAGATCGTCGGTGGGATGTTGTCGATCGAGGGGCTGCAGGATCTCGAAGGCAAGATCGGCAATCTCGACGTCTTATATGGTGCGGGTTTCCGCATGGCCGGGATGGCGCATTTCTTCGACAATGATGTCGCGGGATCGATGCATGGTGAGAAGAAGGGCGGCCTGACCCCGCTCGGCCGTCAGGTGATCGCGCGGATGGAGACACTCGGCATGATCGTCGATGTCGCGCATGCGAGCCATGAAACGGTCGCCGAGATCCTCAAGATCGCCAAGCGCCCGGTGGTGTCGAGCCATGGCGGCGTGCAGGCGACGTGCAACGTCAACCGCAACCTGACCGACACCGAGATCAAGGGCATCGCCGCGACCGGCGGCGTGGTCGGCATCGGATATTGGGACGGCGCGGTGTGCGGTACCGACCCGAAACAGGTCGCGCTGGCCATCGCCCATGTGCGCGATGTGGTGGGGATCGACCATGTCGGGCTGGGGTCGGATTTCGACGGTGCGGTGACCACCGGGTTCGATGTCGGCCAGTTGGTGGCGGTGACCCAAGCGTTGATGGACCGTGGTTTCACACCCGAGGAGATCGGGAAGGTGATGGGCGGAAATGTGCTCCGGGTGTTGAGGGCGGGGATTACGCCGGCAGGTTAATTCCAATCTCCCTCTCCCCCTGTGGGAGAGGAAGGGGCCCCATCGCGCAGCGATGGGAAGGGTGAGGGGGGACAGGCGTTTTCACACGTCACTCCCCCTCACCCTTCCGTCGCTTCGCTCCTCCCTCCCTCTCCCACAGGGGGAGAGGGTTTTAGAGAGGGGCTTTCGCCCCTCGCCACACCCCCCTATAGCCCGCGTCATGCAGCGGCTGGACGGCAGCGCGCCCATCCCGCCCGAACTGCGTGGCGGGATCGTCGCGCTCGGCAATTTCGACGGGTTTCACCGCGGGCACCAGGCGGTGGTCGGGGCTGCGGTCGCGATGGCCAGAGCGCGCGGCGTGCCGGCGCTGGTCGCGACCTTCGATCCGCATCCGGTGCGCTATTTCCGTCCCGACGCGCCACTCTTCCGCTTGACCAGTCTCGACCAGCGCGAGCGGCTGTTCGCCGAGGCGGGCGCGGATGCGATGATCGTGTTCCGGTTCGATGCGACGCTCGCCGCGCTGACCGCCGAGCAGTTCGTCGCCGAACGGCTGCGCGGCAATATCGGCGTCGGCGGGGTGGTGACCGGTGAGGATTTCACGTTCGGCAAGAACAAGGGCGGCAATGTCGCTGTGCTCGCCGAATTCGGCCGGCGCGACGGTTTCGCGGTCGAGACGGTGGCTGCGGTGGCGCAGGATGGCGAGACCGTGTCGTCGAGCCGGATCCGCGACTTGCTCGTCGCCGGCGATCCGCGCGGCGCGGCGGCCTTGCTCACCCGGCCGTTCGCGATCCAGGGCGTGGTGCAGCATGGCGACAAGCTTGGCCGCACGATCGGGTATCCGACCGCCAATATCGATATGGGCAATTATCTGCGGCCCGCTTACGGCATCTATGCGGTGCGCGGGCATTTGGCTGATGGTCGCGTGCTGAACGGCGCGGCGAATCTCGGCATCCGCCCGACCTTCGACCCGCCCAAGGAATTGCTCGAACCGTTCTTCTTCGATTTTTCGGAGGATTTGTACGGGCAGTGCATCGAGGTCGAGCTGGTCGACTATCTGCGGCCCGAGGCGCGGTTCGACACGCTGGAGGCACTGACGGCGCAGATGGAGCGCGATTGCGAGCGGGCAGCTGAGCTGCTCGCCTAACCTCCCTCTCCCCTTGTGGGAGAGGGAAGGGCCCCATCGCATAGCGATGGGAAGGGTGAGGGGGACTGGCAGAGATTGGCCACCCGTTCCCCGCCTCACTCCCCCTCATCCCTCCGCCGCTGTGCGGCTCCTCCCTTCTCCCATAGGGGGAGAAGGACAGTTCGCAAGAACGGCGTTTGTGTAAGGCCCTTGGTCTCGCTAAAGCCCACCCACTTATGACCGACACGCCTTCCGACACCGCACGCGACTATCGCGACACCGTCTTCCTGCCGAAGACCGACTTTCCGATGAAGGCCGGCCTTGCCGCCAAGGAACCGGCGATTCTGGAGCGGTGGGAAAAGCTCGGCCTGTACGACCGGCTGCGCGAACAGCGCGCGGGGCGCGAGCGCTTCATCCTGCATGACGGCCCGCCCTACGCCAATGGCGACATCCATATGGGCCATGCGATGAACAAGGTGCTGAAGGACATCATCGTCCGCAGCCAGACCTTGCTGGGCAAGGACGCGCCGTACGTGCCGGGCTGGGATTGCCACGGCCTGCCGATCGAATGGAAGGTCGAGGAAGCGTATCGCGCCAAGAAGCTCGACAAGGACCAGGTGCCGGTCGCGCAGTTCCGCGCCGAATGCCGCGCCTATGCCGAGAAATGGGTCGCCGTGCAGCGTGCGCAGTTCGAGCGGCTTGGCGTGATGGGCGATTGGGAAGACCCGTATCTTACCATGAAATTCGACGCCGAGGCGGCGATCGTCGGTGAGCTGCTGAAATTCGCCGAGAGCGGCCAGCTCTATCGCGGGGCCAAGCCGGTGATGTGGTCGCCGGTGGAAAAGACCGCGCTGGCCGAGGCCGAGGTCGAATATGAGGATGTCGTATCGACCCAGATCGACGTGGCGTTCGAGATCATGGACGCGCCGAACGCGCCGGAACTGGTCGGCGCGCATGCGGTGATCTGGACGACCACGCCTTGGACGATCCCGGTCAATCAGGCGCTGAGCTATGGGCCTGAAGTCGAATATTCGGTCGTGGATTGTTCGTTTGCTGTCAATGTCGAGGCGGATGGTCAATCTGGCGAAGCGATGGCGCGTGTCTGTCGGCAATTGCCGTGGTTCCCAGACAGGCAACGTTTTGTCATCGCTACTGAACTATTGCCCTTGTTTGCCGAGCGTTTGAATAGCGGATTGCGCGGCATTGATGTCAGTGATCTGGGTATCGAGCGGATGTATTTCGCGTTCGCCCCAGCCGTCAATGAAGATGGGACGCCGCTGTCACTGCGGACTTTCAAGGGTGCCGACCTTACCGGCGCCACCGCCCGCCATCCGATGCACGCTCTCGGCGGGTTCTTCGCCAAGCCCCGCCCGTTTCTGCCCGGCGACTTCGTCACCACCGACGCTGGTACGGGCCTCGTCCATATGGCGCCGGATCATGGCGAGGACGATTTCCTGCTGTGCAAGCAATACGGTATCGACCCGGTGTTCGCGGTCGATGGTGCGGGCATGTACCGGGCCGACTGGCTGTGGCTGGGCGGGCAGGGCAGCGTCATCAACAAGAAGTTCGTCGCGTCGGACGGACCGATCTGTTCGGATCTGCGCGCGGCCGGTGCGTTGCTCGCGGCGTCGGACGATTTCGCACACAGCTATCCGCATAGCTGGCGGTCCAAGGCCAAGGTGATCTTCCGCGCGACGCCGCAATGGTTCATCCCGATGGACCAGCCGCAGCAGAATGACGGTGCGCCGCCGCCGATCGAAATCGGTGCGGAGGCCGGCTTCGCGCCGGTGCTGGGTCACGCCAAGGGCAATGGCCCGACGCTGCGCAACATCGCGCTCGACGCGATCGAGCGCACGCGCTGGGTGCCGGCGCGGTCGCAGAACCGCATCCGGTCGATGGTCGAGCAGCGCCCCGACTGGGTGATCAGCCGGCAGCGCGCATGGGGTGTGCCGATCGCGCTTTATGTCGATCGCAAGACCGGCCAATATCTCAATGACCCGGCGGTCAATGCGCGCATCGTCGATGCGTTCAAGGTGGGCGGTGCGGATGCGTGGTTCGCCGCCGATCATCAGCAGTTGCTTGGTGAGAAGTACGACGCGGCAAATTATGAGGTGATCAACGACATTCTCGACGTGTGGTTCGATTCCGGATCGACTCACGCGTTCGTGATCGAAGCGCGCTATGGCGAAGGCACGCGCGCGAACCTGTATCTCGAAGGATCGGACCAGCATCGCGGCTGGTTCCAGTCGTCGCTGCTCGAAAGCGCCGGGACGCGCGGCCGCGCGCCCTATGACGCGGTGCTGACGCATGGCTTCGCGCTCGACGGGCAGGGGCGCAAAATGTCGAAGAGCCTCGGCAATGTCGTCGATCCGCTCAAGATCATCCAGGAATCAGGCGCCGATATCCTGCGCATGTGGGTCGCGCAGACCGATTATTTCGAGGATGTGCGGATCGGCAAGGAAGTGCTCGGCACGACCAGCGACGCTTATCGCAAGCTGCGCAACACCTTCCGCTACCTGCTCGGCGCACTCGACGGGTTCGACGAGTCGGAGAAGGTCTCGCCTAAGCAAATGCCCGAGCTCGAGCTCTATGTCCTGCATCTGCTCGGCAAGCTCGATGTCGAGTTGAAGGCGGCGACGGCGAATTTCGAATTCAATCGCTATCTGCGGTTGCTGACCGATTTCGCGGCGGAGGATCTGTCGGCCTTCTTCTTCGATATCCGCAAGGATTCGCTTTATTGCGACGCGCCGAGCGACATCAAGCGCCGGTCCTATCGCACCGTGCTCGATATCCTGTTCCACGCCCTTGTGCGGTACGCCGCGCCGATCCTGTGCTTCACGGCGGAGGAAGTGTGGCAGGCGCGTTTCCCAAGCGAGGATGGATCGGTGCATTTCCTCGACTGGCCCGAACTGCCGCCGCTTCCGGGCGACGATGCGGTGTCGACCAGCTGGGGCGACATGCGCGCGCTGCGGGTCCAGGTGACCGAGGCGATCGAGCCGTTGCGCCGTGAGAAGCTGGTCCGATCCAGCCTCGAGGCCGAAGTAACGGTGCCCAAATCGCCGCTGCCGCTCGCTGCGCTGGCGGAGATGTTCATCGTGGCGAAAGTCACGCAGGGCGACACGGTGTCGGTGACCCCGACCGATTTCCATAAATGCGGCCGCTGCTGGCGCCATCTTCCCGAAGTGACGGAAGACGGTACATTGTGCGACCGTTGCACTGAGGTGGTGCCCGCATGAAATCGCTCCGCCCCGCCGGTTTCGTGACGGCGATCATCGTCTTCCTGGTCGATCAGCTGGCCAAGCATATGATCACCGGGCCGCTCGGCATCAATCATCTCGGCGCGGTGCGGGAGATCACGTCCTTCTTCCAACTGCGCTTCGTGCCCAATATCGGCGTGTCGCTCGGGCTGTTCCCGGCCGATAGCGAAATGATGCGCTGGGGCCTGGTCGTGCTGACCGGGGCGATCGCGCTTGGCGTGCTGATCTGGATGACGCGCGAAAAGAGCCGCCAGGATCAGGTCGCGCTGGGCCTCGTGCTTGGCGGTGCGATCGGCAATATCCTCGATCGCGTACGTTTTGGGTATGTTGTCGATTTCGCGGATTTGCATTTCGGCGAGTGGCGGCCCTTTTTAGTCTTCAATGTCGCCGACGCGGCGATTACGATAGGGGTGCTCGTCTTGCTCGCGCGCGCGCTTCTGGTACGGGATAAGCCCGGCAAGGGGCAGAACGACGAACGAGCTCCAGTGGAGAATTTGAATGCGTAAGATGGCGTCGATCGCAACCGGGCTGGGCCTGGTGGTATTGTTGGCCGGATGTGGCTCGACCGGAATCAACCGCGACCGCCCCGACGAATTCGCGGTGGCGCGCCAGGCGCCGTTGGTCATCCCGCCCGACTTCTCGCTGGTGCCGCCGGCGCCAGGCGCCGCGCCGGTCTCCGCCGGCAGCGCCAATGCCCAGGCGCTGGATGCGCTGTTCGGTGGTTCGGCGGCGCGTAGCGCTTCGGAAACCGCGACGGTCGATGCGGCGGGCGGCGATCTGGCCGATACCGGCATCCGTTCCGATGTCGGCGACCCCGGCACCACGGTGGTCGACAAGGGCGGCACGACTCGCGACATCGTCGCCGCGCCCGAAGGCGACGGCCAGGACGCACGGGCGACCACGCCGAACCCGTAATCCCGCGTGACCGCGAATGAGCGGTCGCGACCCCATGATCCAGTGACCCTTCGCTCTTACCGGCGGAGGGTTTGCTGTGTGCGGGGATGTCTAGGGAAAGGTAGTGGGCCGGAGTCGGGCCGGGCGCCGTGCGCCGTGCGCAGTTAGGATAAGGTGACTTGGCCTCTACTCCGTCATCCCCGCGGAAGCGGGGATCCCGCTGCCTTGCCCCGCACTAAGAAGAAGCGGGATACCCGCGTTCGCGGGTAAGACGACTGCGTGAAGGGCGCACTCCCCTTCCGCAGACTGCCGGGAAGCCGGCAATCCGCGAAAGGGGCATTTATCAGAAGGCGGCGCTGATCGAGAAGATCGCCGCACCGTCCGCGCCAAGTGCTTCCTTGGCGTTCAGGAAGTTGGTCTCGTTGGTGTTGACGTAGGAGACGCCGAAGGTCAGCGCCTTCCAGGCCACCGTCGCGCCGACCGAATAGTCGA
Source organism: Sphingomonas sp. So64.6b (assembly GCF_014171475.1). Classification (NCBI taxonomy): domain Bacteria; kingdom Pseudomonadati; phylum Pseudomonadota; class Alphaproteobacteria; order Sphingomonadales; family Sphingomonadaceae; genus Sphingomonas; species Sphingomonas sp. So64.6b. The sequence continues at coordinate 2,839,136 of NZ_CP048817.1, read as the reverse complement.
TCACGTCGCCGGTCACACCGCCCATGAAGCTGTCGCTCTTGGCATAGCCGATATGGGCGTTGAGCCCGAACGGCGTTTTCGGGATGCCGGCGTTGAGTTCGCCGTGCAGATAGATCGACGATGCGTCGCCAAGCGCGGCCTGGCCGCCCCAGGCATAGTTTGCGCCGACCTTGGCGGTCACCGGGCCGAGCGTCGTGCTGACATTGACATAGGGTTCGAAGAAGTCGGTGTCGGCATTGCCGTGCTTTGGATAGAGATAATATAGCAGGCCGCCATCGAGCGTGATGCCGTTGAAGGTCTTCGAATAACCGCCATAGAGATCGACTTCGGTATTGCCGGCAAAGCCGATGCTCGAGGCCCAGGTGCCGACATAAAAGCCGCTGTCATGGGTCAGCACGATGGTGCCCTGGATCGCGGCATTCTCGTTATTCTGCGTGTAGCCGCGGAAACGATAGTCGCTGACCAGAGTGGCGCCGCCGGTGATCTTGATCGACGAAGGGGCGTCGGTGTCCGAACCGGCCGCCGGCATCGCCGCGGTCAGGCTGAACACCACCGCGCCATCGGCGCCGATGAAGTTCTTGTAGCCGCCGGGAATCAGGCCGCCAAAGGTCGAATTGGTCTCGTCGGTGTTGACATAGGATACGCCCAGCGTGAGCGATTTGTACGCCGCGGTCGCACCGAACGAATAATCGAGCACCTTACCGTCGATACCGCCGGGGAAGGCATCGCTCTTCGCCCAGCCGATATGCGCGTTCAGGCCGAACGGCGTCGATGGGATCGCGGTGCTGATGTCACCATGGAGATAGACCGCCGAATTGTCGCCCAATGCGGCCTGACCGCCCCATGCGTAATTCACGCCGACCTTGGCAGTAACCGGACCGACCGTCGTGCTGACGTTGACATAGGGTTCGAAGAAGTCGGTGTCGGCATTGCCCTTCTTTGGATAAAGATAATAGAGCAGCCCGGCGTCGAGCGTGACCTTGCCGAAGGTCTTGGTGTAGCCGCCGTACAGATCGACCTCGGTATGGCCAGCGAACCCGACACTCGACCCCCAGGTGCCGACATAAAAACCGCTTTCGTGGTTCAGGTTGATCGTGCCCTGGATCGCGCCATTTTCACCGGTCTGTGAAAAGCCGCGGAAGCGATAATCGCTGACCAGCGTCGCGCTGGCGGTGACGGAGAAGGGCGATGCCGCCGGTGCCGGTTCGGCGGCCGGCGCGGCGTCCTGAGTGGCGGCCGCGGTGTCATCGACGACGGTTGTGGTCGTGTCCGCGGCAGTGGCCGAAGCTGGAGCGGTTTCGCTGGCGAATGCCGGCGTGGCGCTGGCGATCATCAGCGCGCTGAGGCTGATCATGGAAAAATGGCGCATGGATACCCTTTCGAACAAAGATTGGTTCCAACACCCTGCGTCCGACGGATGTCGCATCTGTCAGGCACCCTTGGGCACCCCGCGCAATCGACCGTTGACGCAATCGAATTGCCGAAAGCTGCTGCAGCGCACAACAAAATTCGACGTTCAGCAACATTCAGCAATGTTTGTGTGGCCGCAGTGCAACACTGGTTACCGCTGCGCAACGACCTCGCGGAACCGGGCCAGGCCGTCGGAAAGGTCGGCGATCAGGTCGTCGGCGTCCTCGAGCCCGATCTGCAGCCGGACCATCGGCCCGGCATCGTCGCGTTTCGTTACGCTGCGGTAGCGAGCGGGATCGACCGGCAGCGCCAAACTCTCGAACCCGCCCCAGCTATAGCCGATACCGAAATGTTCGAGCCCGTCGATCAGCGCGGCGCGGGCCGCTTCGCCGCCGCCGTCGAGCACGAAGGAGAACAGGCCCGACGCGCCCTTGAAGTCGCGCAGGAAGACTTCATGCCCGGGATTGCCGGGCAAAGCGGGGTGCAGCACGCGGGCGACTTCGGGCTGGTCCTGTAACCAGTGCGCGATCTTCAAGGCGCTCGCTTCATGCTGTTTGAGCCGCACCGCCATGGTGCGCAGGCCGCGCGAGCCGAGCCAGCAATCGTCGGGGCTGGCAACCTGGCCGAGCTGGAAACTGGTGTCGCGCAGCTTGGCGAAATGGCCTGGTGCGGCGGTGACCGATCCAAGCATCACGTCGGAATGACCGACGACGTATTTGGTGCAGGCAAGCACGCTCAGGTCGATGCCGTGCGCGATCGCCGGGAACAGCAGCGGCGTCGCCCAGGTATTGTCGAGCAATGTGGTCACGCCACGCGCCTTGGCGGCGGCGACGATCGCGGGCACGTCCTGCACCTCGAAGGTCAGACTGCCCGGGCTTTCCATCAGGATCGCGCGGGTCCGATCGCCGATCAGGTCGGCGATGCCGGCGCCGATCATCGGGTCGTAGAAGCGTGTGGTGATGCCCATGCGCTTGAGCAGGCCGGTGGCCAGCGACCGGGTCGGGTCATAGGCGCTGTCGACCAGCAGCAATTCGTCGCCCGGCGACAGGACCGAGAGCAATGCCGCCGCGAGTGCCGCGACGCCCGAGCAATAGAGGAAAGTCCCCTCCGCGCCGGGTTCGAGTTCGGTCAGCGCATCGGCCAGCGCCCATTGCGTCGGCGTACCGCGCCGGCCGTAGAACAGCCGGTGATGCGTGTCCGACACGCGTTCGCGCAGCTCGGCGACCGAATCGTACAAGATGGTCGAGGCACGCCACACCGGCGGGTTGACCACCCCGCCGGTCCATTCCTTGCGCCGCCCGGCGGACACGACGCGGGTCGCGCCATCCTTGGGGCGGCCGGTCTCGTCGCTCACTGGCTGCCGGTCGCCTTGGGGGTTGAGCTGTCGGCGCCCCATTCGGACCAGCTGCCGTCATAGACCGCCGCCTCATTGCCGAGCAGATGCGCGCCGAACGCCAGGACCGACGCGGTGATGCCCGACCCGCAAGTCGTGACCAATGGCTTGGCGAGATCGATCCCGGCGCCATCGAAGGCGGCCTTGAGCGCCTCGCCCTGCTTATAGGTGCCGTCTGGGTTGAACAGCTCGCCCTGCGGCAAATTCTTCGAACCCGGGATATGGCCGGCATGTGTTGCAGGGCGCGGATCCGGCTCGGCGCCGGTGAAGCGCGCGGCGGAGCGTGCGTCGAGCACCTGTTCCGCGCCGCTGTCGAGATTGGCCTTCATCTGGGCGATGTTGCGCACGCCCTTGTCGTCGGCCCACACGGTGAAGTGACGGTGGCGCAGCTGTTCCTTGCCGCTCGCCGTGTCGCGGCCTTCGGCCTTCCACTTGGCGAACCCGCCGTCGAGGATGGCAACGTCATGCGCGCCGAACGTGCGCAGCATGAACCAGGCGCGCGCCGCGGTATGATAGGGCGAATCATCGTACAGCACGATGCGGCTGCCATCGCCGAGCCCGAGCGACTGCATGCGGCTGGCGAATTTCTCCGGCGGCGGCAGCATCGAGGGCAGGTCGGTATTGGTGTCGGCCAGTTCAGCCAGATCCATGAACACCGCGCCGGGGATATGCGCCGCTTCATATTCGGCCGCCGGATTACGCTTGTCGCCGGCCAGCACATAGGTTGCATCGACGATACGCAGGTCGTTCGCGCCCATTTCGTTCGCGAGCCATTCGGTCGTCACCAGCGAATCCATCATTATCTCCCTTGCAGATAGCGGTTCACTAGCGCTCGGGAGCGGCGACGTCGAGTGAGGTGGGGGCGACAATGTCGCTCCCCACGGCACGGCCGATTGTCGCCTCCGTCAAACGATTTGAACTATTTATTACAGGTTGGAGTATTGAACCTTGGCGCGGGGCCAATATCTGAGTCGCGCGCGGACGCATTCGTGAAAACGAATCGTGCGTCACGAGCGATGAGCCGGTCGGCGGCGGGGGATAAAGAAATAATGAGTCCTATACTCGGCGCCGTGGTGCTGTTCGCGAATTCGCCATTGTCCGCTGTCGAAATACCGTTGCCGCCAGTCATGGTCCAGACGGCAAGCGATCAGCAAGCTCCGGCCGCCCCGCCAGAATCTCCCGTGCCGGCGGCGCCCGTCACGCCGCCAGAGGCCGCGCCCGTGGCCCCCGCGGCTCAGTCCCCGGTCGCACCCGACCCGGCGGCGCCGGCGGACGCGACGGCGCAGAACCCGCCGGGCGACCCTCTTGTCGATGAAGATATTCTCGTCTCGGCGCGACGGCGTTCGCCGATCGATCCGATGGAACAGGTCAATGTGCAGTCCTACAAGGCGGTTCAGGCGCTCGATGGCGCTGTGGTCGCGCCGATCGCCAGGGGCTACAAGAAAGGCCTGCCCAAGCCGGTGCGCGACGGCATCCATAATTTCCTTGATCATATTCAGGAGCCGATCATCTTCCTGAACTATCTGCTGCAGCTAAAGCCAGGCAAAGCGGCGGAAACGCTGGGCCGCTTTGCGATCAATTCGACGGTCGGACTGGCCGGGGTGGTCGACATCGCCAAACGCAAACCCTTCAAGCTGCCGCATCGCCCCAACAGCCTGGCCAACACGCTCGGTTATTATGGCGTGAAACCGGGACCTTATTTCTTTCTGCCGCTGGTCGGCCCGACCACGCTGCGCGATCTTTTCGGGATCACGATCGATCGGCTCATCCTGCCGGTGACCATCGGCACGCCGTTCAATAAGGCGTATTACACTCTGCCGGTCAACACGCTCAGCGCGCTGGATTATCGGGTGGCGTTCGACGACACACTGACCGTGCTGCACACGGCCTATGATCCTTATGCCGCGACACGCGACGATTATCTGCGCAAGCGCAAGGCAGAGATCGACCATTTGCACGGGCCGAACTGGCCCGGGCATCGCATCGTGACGCGGACCATCGTGCCGCCTGCCGTGCCCGTACTTGGGGCTGACGGAACGTTCGGCGCGGCGGTTGCGCCTGCCGAGCCTGTCTCAACCACAGCGGCGCCCGTCGCACCGACGCCCGGCGTCGGAGCGACGGTGCCGGAGGCGGCTTCTCCCACGCCAAAAGCGCACGACTAATCCCGCCCGATAGCGAATGAGTATTGAGGCCAATCGCTAATTTCTTGCCTTTGCCTGCTCCCACACAGATTCAAACTCCGCAGCCGATATCGCCACGGGTTCAAATTGCGGATCGGTGGCAATCTCCTCCATTGTCGGGAACGGCTCTATGCCAAGCTTCGTGCTGCCTGAATGTTCTTCGCTGTCGGCAAAATCAGCGCGCCCATCGGCATAAACCTCAACTTTTCTCTCTTCCCAAAGCTCCGGATTCAGTTCGCTGTAAAGCATCACTGGATCGTCGGGCGAGGTGTGCATCCATTTAACTTTGATATACTTCATTTGCCTGGAATCCTTCCGCTACCGAGAAGTCTGCCTGTCAGGTCAAGCGGCGTTTCGTTTCGGATAACATAGACACCCACGCGACCTGGGATTGCTCCCAAACCGGTAGCATCAATTTCGACATAGTGTGTAAAACGATCACCATGGAACGGCCGACCCAGGAACTCACGGGATAATTGTGCGGGCGTTTTAGTTCCTGGTGCAAAATCTGAGACATATTGTCCGTTACCATATCGAACGTCCTTGGTTCCAGCTCGCCAAAGTGACGGATTAAGGGATCGGCTTTCCGCGATGCCGGCCGCACCGGCTTCGTTTGTATAGTGATACAGAACTTGGCGACCGGCCGTACCTCCCTCATTCCCCACTGTGTTCGCAGCGCGCCCGGAGAGTCGCGACAAAGCTCCACCGACTCGGTTGCCAAACGCGCGCACGGAGGGCGCGGCGGCCTCAATGGCTATCGGCGCGATCTTGCCGATGACCTTGCCCGCGCCGAAGCCTAACGCGTTAGAAGCGACCTCAATGGCATAGGCCTTGCCAAATGCCTTGGCTTCGCGGGCATAAGCTGCACTGGCGCGGACCTGTTCGGTATCGATGATTGCCTGTAGTCGATTAATGTCCGCGCCGAACGCGGCCCGGAGTTTCTCGTTACCCGCAACTCCGGCTTTCATGACGTCGAGGGTCTTGGCCAGCCGTTCGTCGCTGGGATGCAATTCTTCCAGCAAGTGATCGGTCAGCGACGTGCCGTTCAATACGTTGCGGTGCAGTTCCGTCAGGCGATCAGCGGCCGAGATGCCTTCCGCACCAAGCAGGAAAGCGAAGTAGGTCTTGTCGGCATCCGCCTTGTACGCGACGCCGTTGGTGACATGCGCGCGCCACTGGTTGCCGGATCGTGGTTGCTCCATCCTGGGATCCGAGGGCCCATTTACGGGCGGCGTTCCGGCTCGCGGCGCGGTGGCCGCTTTCTCGCCGTTCTCGACCGCGGTAGCGATGACCTGATCGGTCGTCTTGCCATCCTGGTCTGCAGCAGACTGTTCGCTGGGATTGCCACCTGACCAGAAGGAATCGCCGAGTATCTCATCGGCGAGTTCTTGGCTGTTTGTATTCAGTGGTGTGCCACCCGGGCGCTCGCCATGGCCCACCGACCTACGCCAGCCGACTTCATCCTGTGCCGACCAAACCCCATGCGCGCGCGCAGCGCGGCGTAGCGCATCGGCGATCTCGTCATCGTTCGGCACACGCTGACCACCGGTCAACACCGTCAGATCGGTCATCATCCGCGAGTAAAGCTGCAGCTCAAGGCGCTGCCGCGCCCGGTTTGCATCGACCGGGCTGTCGGGTTCGAATGGGATCTGCACCGGCATCTCCGTCGCATTACGAGCCAGGGGCGATGACGATCGTACCCGCCTCCAAAAGGAAACGGGCTGTAGCGAGCGGACGGAAATGTTGAATCGGAGAGCCAAGCTCTCACATGGAGCGAGTCCCCTTTTTCGCGCCCGTCGGAAGAGCGACAGTCACCGCAACGGCTTCAACGAAAATCAGGCGCCCGACACCTGGAACAATCGCCGCACTGGGGCGCATTTCAATTTCGCACCGCCTTCCCTAAATAGCACGCATGACCCCAACACATCTCGGCAAGACCAGCGCGCTGCCTGCTTCCCCGGAGGAAGCGGTGCTCGATTATGTGCCCAATCCGCGTCCCGGCCGGCCTTATCTGGTGCGCTTCACCGCGCCTGAATTCACGTCGCTCTGTCCGGTGACTGCGCAGCCCGATTTCGCGCATCTGGTGATCGACTATGCGCCAGGTGCGACGATCGTCGAATCCAAATCATTGAAGCTGTTCCTCGGCGCGTTCCGCAATCATCAGGCGTTTCATGAGGATTGCACGGTCGGCATCGGCGAGCGTTTGTTCGCCGAGATGGCGCCGGTCTGGCTGCGCATCGGTGGTTACTGGTATCCGCGCGGCGGCATCCCGATCGACGTGTTCTGGCAATCGGGCGAGCCGCCCGCCGGCCTGTGGCTGCCCGGTCAGGATGTGCCGGGGTATCGCGGACGCGGCTGAAGTCGCTCAATTCACCGCGGAATCCGTTCATTCTGCGTCAAGGTTGATCTCGATCAGGACGATTCACTTGTTGCGCTGCAGCATAAGTGCAACCATATTCAAATCTGGCCGTTCGGAGAAGGCATGATTGGGGTGCAAAACCCCTTATACACCTGGAAGGATTGAAATGTCGCTCCACAAGGACGTCGTAGCGCCTATCGATCATATCGCCCTGATCGGCAACTTCCTGCCGCGCAAATGCGGTCTTGCAACATATACTACCGACACGTTTACCGCGCTCAAGGGCCGTTATCCTGACGTGAAGGTCGATGTCTATGCGATGGACGACCATCCCGGACGTTACGACTATCCACCCGAAGTAACCGGCAGCATCCCGCAGCATGAGCGCATCGCCTATCTCGACACCGCGCGTGCGATCGAGGCAAGCGGCGCCAAGGCGATCTGGCTGCAGCACGAATATGGCATTTACGGCGGACCGGCTGGCGAATTGATCCTTGCCCTGCTCGATCGGGTATCGATCCCGGTTATCGTCACGCTCCATACGATCCTGGAAAAACCCAGCGCCGATGAACGTCGGGTGATGGAAGGGCTGTTGCGCCGCGCCGCGCGCGTGATCGTCATGGCCGAAAAGGGCCGCGAGATTCTGGAGCGGGTCTATGGCGCGAATTCGCGTTCGATCGTGATGATTCCGCACGGCGTGCCGGATCGCCCGTTCGTCGATCCCAATACGCTCAAGGCGCAGTTCGGCTGGCAAGGCCGCAAGACCGTACTGACCTTTGGCCTGCTCGCGCCCAACAAGGGCATCGAGACAATGATCGAGGCGCTGCCGGCGATCGTCGAGGCCAATCCGGATGTGCTGTATGCCGTGCTCGGCGCGACCCATCCCAATCTCGTCGCGCATGAAGGCGAGAAATATCGCGATGGCCTGAAGGCGCTGGCCGAAGAGCTTGGCGTTGCCGCCAATGTCGAATTCATCGACGCGTTTCTCGAACATGGTGAACTGATCGACTATCTCCAGGCGTCGGACATTTATGCCACGCCCTATGTCAATCCGGCGCAGATCACATCGGGCACGCTGTCTTATGCGGTCGGCGTGGGCAAGGCGGTCATTTCGACGCCCTATGTCCACGCTACCGAGATTCTGGCCGACGGCCACGGTGTGCTGGTCGATTTCGGCGACAGCGCGGCATTCGCACGTGAGATCAACCTGCTGCTCGGCAGCGAGCGTAACCGCATCCGTCTGTCGGAGCGCGCCTATGCGCGTGGCCGCACGATGATTTGGCCGGTGCTGGCGGAGACGGCGATGCGTGAAATCGAAACCATGGTCGCCGCCAAGCCGCGCCGCCTGGCCAGTGCCAAGCCGGCATTCGCGCCGCTCGCACCAGATTTCGCCGCGGTCGAGCGAATGAGCGATGCGACCGGTATGTTTCAGCATGCGATCCTGTCGGTACCCGATCGTCGTCACGGCTATTGCATCGACGACAATGTCCGCGCGCTGATGCTGATGACCGCGATCGAGGACATGGATGAAGTCGTGCGCGACAAATGGATGACGGTCTATGCCGCGTTCGTCCAATATGCGTGGAATCCCGACCATCGCCGGTTCCGCAATTTCATGAACTTCGATCGCACCTGGTGCGAGGATGAGGGGTCGGAGGATTCGAACGGCCGGACCTTATGGGCGCTTGGCGTGACCGCAAAGCGCGCGACCGCGGCAAAGCATCGCGATTGGGCCGCGCGCCTGTTCGATGAGACCGCAAGCCTCGCTTTTGAACTGACCAGCCCGCGGTCGCAGGCCTTTGCGATGCTCGGCGCAGCCGCCATGCTTGGCGCGCATCCCGGCCATTCGATGGCGCTCAAGATTCTGCAGCGCTTCTCGAGCGACCTGCTTGCGCTGGTCGAGGAGGCGCGACGGCCGGAATGGGAATGGTTCGAAATCGTCCTCGCCTATGACAATGCGCGCCTGCCCGAGGCGCTGATCCGCGCCGGCATGATGCTGGGCCGTGAGGACCTGCTGCGCTGCGGCCTGTCGACACTCGACTGGATCACGCAGCAACAGACCACGCCGGAAGGTCGATTCCGCGCGATCGGCACCGAAAGTTTCGGACGTCCTTATGCGCCGCCATTGCCGTTCGATCAGCAGCCGCTCGAGGCTCAGGCCACGATCGATGCCTGTGCCGCGGCGTTCAAGGCGACCGGCGACCAGCGCTGGGTGCAGGAGGCGATCCGCGCCTATCGCTGGTATCTCGGCCAGAACGATCTCGATCTGCCGCTCGCGACGTCGCAGGATGGCGGTTGCTTCGACGGCCTGATGCCAACCGGTCTGAACCGGAATCAGGGCGCTGAGTCGATTTTGGCGCTGCAATTGGCCTCTTGTGCCATTTCGGGGCTTTCAAAGGCTAGCGAAAGCGTGGCAGGACCGGATCGCGCCGTCGCATAGCCTCGCTAACGACGCCGCTTGGCGTTGTATGCGAGGCATTTGGTGGTCGAAATCTTCAATCACGCATTGCGGCTTTATGCCGATCCATCACGCGTCGTGGTGCGCCCGTTCCATCTTGCGTGGAGCGGTAATGGCGGCAGCCGGACCGAACGGCTGGTGCGCGAGGTGCTCGCCATGGATTCGGCCCAGACGCGCGCCGAGCTTGAAACCGTATTGAAGGATTTCGAGGCGCGCCATTGGCAGACGCGACGCGTGTTCATGACTCGCTATGACGAAATCGAGGAGATGCTCGGGCTCGACGGCAGCGAGATCGGCGACGAGAAGCGCCAGTTGATCGGCGCCTATTTCTGTCACGAATACAGCTATGCGGCAGCCGCGCTGATGAACCCCAGTGCGGTGCCGCATTTCGACCAGTCGGGCATGCCCAAGGGGTCGATGCGCATCCTGATGTCCCTGCGCGCCGTGGGTGAGGGGCATATCTCGTCGGTCGCGTTCCGCGAGGGCATCATTACCTCGAAGAATGAGATGAAGCTTGCGCCCGAGCCGCCTTTCGCCACCGCAACCGATGCGGTCGGCATGGACGAGAAGCTGCTGCCGGAAGGACCGATCACGGTCTATCGCCACCGCGATTCGACGCTGTCGGGCACGGTGATCTTTCCGATCACCGCGGCGCAGTCCAAGGGGCTGGAGGATCTGCGCCTCGTCCACTTCACGCATGACGATGGCAGTGTCGAATGGCTTGGCACTTACACCGCCTATAATGGATCGACGATCCAGTCGGAGCTGATGCGGACCAAGGATTTCCGCGCCTTCGATCTGGTGCCGATGACTGGTTCCGCTTCACGCAACAAGGGCATGGGGCTGTTCCCGCGCAAGGTGAACGGCCAATATATGATGATCGGCCGGCAAGACGGCGAGAATCTGTTCCTGATCAAATCCGACACGCTGACCCATTGGGACGAGGGCGAACGATTGCTCGCGCCGAAATATCCGTGGGAACTGGTACAGATCGGCAATTGCGGGCCACCGATCGAACTCGACGAGGGGTGGCTGCTGCTGACTCACGGCGTCGGCGCGATGCGCAAATATTCGATCGGCGCAGTCCTGCTCGACAAGCATGATCCGTCGAAGGTGATCGGCCGGACGGCGCAGCCGATCCTCGCCGCCGCCGATCAGGACCGCGAGGGCTATGTGCCCAATGTCGTCTATAGCTGCGGGGCGATCCGCCACGGTGACAAGCTGTTCGTGCCCTATGGCGTGGCCGACAGTTCGGTCGCGTTTGCATTTATCCCGATCAAGGCGCTGATCGCGGGGATGGAGCGCTAAGCTCCCTTATCGGCGCGGGCGGGGTGACACCTCGCCCGCACCCTTTTGTCATCGCGCCAATGAACGCGTCCGATTGTACAGTAGCGCAATGAACGCGGCGAACAGCAGTGGCGCAGCATACATCGCGATATGTTCGAAATTCTCACCGACCACCGCTAGCGGCGCATCGATCGGCGGGATCGGCGAGCCGCGATTGGACCAGGCGACGATGCCGGCGAACGCGACGCCGAACAGACTTTCGCCGACGATCAGGCCGGTCGCCGCGAGCGTACCCAGCCGTTCCGCGAAGTCGGGATTGGATGCGCGCTTTGCCCAGCGATCGTAGAAATGGCCGATCACCGCGCCGATCGGGATCAGCAAGGTGAGCGCCATCGGCAGGTAGATGCCCATACCGACCGCGAGCGGAGGCAGCCGCATCTTGCCGGTCCGGCCGAGCAGTTCGTCGATGATGATGACGACCACGCCGATCCCGGCGCCGATCGCGATCAGGCTCCAGTCGAGATCGCCGCCGAGTACGCCCTTGGCGAGCGATGAGATCAGCGCCGCTTGCGGAGCCGAAAGCGCATTGGGGCCGGCATTCGGCATGCCGACGAAACCGAGCGTGTCCTTGAGCAGGTCGAGCACCAGCGGAATGACCAGCGAGCCGAAGATCACGCCCATGACCAGCGCGACCTGCTGCTTCCACGGCGTGGCGCCGACCAGTTGCCCGGTCTTCAGATCCTGGAGGTTGTCATTGGAGATGGTCGCGACCGAAAACACGATCGCGGTGGTGAACAGCGCATAGGCGATCAGCGCGTTGGTGCGCGCGACATCGGTCGAATAACCGAAGATCGCCACCAGCAGCAGCGACGCGCCGAGTACGGCGAGAATGCCGACGCCCGACACGGGCGAATTCGACGCGCCGATCAGGCCGGCCATATAACCGCAGATCGCCGCGATCAGGACACCGACGATCAGGATGTAGAGCACCGTGCCGCCGATCACCGCGAGCGGATATTCATGCACCGGGCCGCCGGCGGAAAAGCTCCACAACAGCCAGGCGATCGGTGGCAGGGTGAGCAGGATCGATGCGCCGACGATGCCGATCGGCAGGTCGCGTTCGGTCAGTTCGAGGATCGAGCCCCCGGCGCGTGCGCGCGACGCGGCCATCGCCGATCGCAGCCCGCCGATGATCGGCCCGATGATGCGCAGCAGCGACCAGACCGCGGCGACACCGATCGTGCCCGCGCCGATAAAGCGCACCTGGCTGCGGAACACGGTGTTGACCACCGCGTCGACCGGATCGGCAAAGGCGTTGAACGAAGCGAGATACGGCACCAGCCCGGCCCAGGAGATGATCAGCCCGAAGAACATCGCTGCGCCGACCGACAGGCCGACAAGATGCCCGACGCCGATCAGCGCCATCGAATAGCTGGTCGAGACCCCAGTCGCGGTGCCGCCGATCTTGAACGTCTTCGCCGCTTCGGCGGCGACCAGCTTCATCGCCGCGAGCAGCGCGAAGAATGCCGAAATCGCCGATCCGAAAATGATGACGCGCAGGCCCTTGGCATTCTCCAGATCGCCCTCGACCGATCCCGAGCCTACCTTGAGCACTTCGGCGGCGGCGACCCCCTCGGGATAGGGCAGGTCCGATCCGGTGACGAGCGCGCGGCGCAACGGCACGGAGAACATCACGCCCAATATGCCGCCCATCGCGCAGACCGCGACCGTCGTCCAATAGGGGAAGCCGGTCCACCAGCCGACCAGGATCAGGCCGGGCAGCACGAAGATGATCGCGGCCAGCGTACCCGCCGCGCTGGCGATGGTCTGGACGATGTTGTTTTCGAGAATGTTCGAATTCTTGAAGAAACGCAGCACCGCCATGGAGATCACCGCTGCCGGGATCGAGGTGGCGAAGGTCAGGCCGACTTTCAGCCCGAGATAGACATTGGCCGCGGTGAACACGACGGTGATCAGCGCACCGAGGATGATGCCGCGGATCGTGAGCTCGGCCAGCGGGCGAGCGGAGGGCGTCACGGGGACGGAGGCCATGAAAACTTACCTTGCGAAAATGGGAATGGTGCCCGCGAAATCACCCGCGACGGCGAGGGCCGTAAGCGGGGAAGCGAAGGGGCACGGTGTCATGCCAGCATCGTGGCACAATCTCGACGCATAGCGACAGGATTTTTTGATCGCGAAGCGCGCCCGCCAAGGTGCGGTCCCGCGTTCGCGGCAACCGTGATCAATCGAAGAAGAGATATCCGGTATCGAATCCAGCGAATTCCTTGAGCGCCGCCCAATCGATGATCGTCACCAGCCCCTGGCGGAATTCCACCAGCCGCCGCTCGCGCAACTGGCGCAGCATGCGATTGGCATGCACCGCGGTCAGTCCGGTCGCGTCGGCCAGGTCGATCTGTGTCACCGGAAAATCGAATTCCAGGCCGCGCGTCATGCCGATCCGGTCGAGCCGCGTGAACATCTCGCAGAACAGATGGGCGAGCCGCACCGCGGCCGAACGCGCGCCGACCGAGACGATCCATTCGCGATTGATCGCCGCATCGACCAGCGTCGAGCGCCACAGCAATTCGGTCAGTGTCGCAGATCGCTTGGTCAATTCGTGGACCTTGTCGTGCGGGAAGGTCGCGACCGTGACCGGGGTCAGCGCCGCGACCGAATGTTCGAGCCGCTTGAGCGGATAGCTGTGCAGGTCGACGAAATCCCCGGGGATATGAATGGCGAGGATCTGTCGGCGGCCTTCCGGCGTGTCCCTGAACCGCTCGATGAAACCATTGAGCAACAGCGTGCATTGGGTCAGCGGCGTTTGTTCGCGCACAATGATGCGCTTGGCGGCGAACTCCTGAGTGCGGGCGGCGGCTGCCTCCAGCGCGGCGCAGTCCTCCGCCGAAAGAACCGGTGTGCGGTGGGTTTGCAGGAACAGCCGCGTGATCATCATTGCCTCCGGGCATCGGAACCATGCCGTGCCATATGACGTTAATAGCCTGTAGAGAACGGAGAAAATAGGTGGCTGCCAGATCTCCTCATAATGTCCCGACAACGGCTACCGCCGAACAAGGCGAAGTCATGCTCGACGGCCCCGATGGCCTGGCATTATCGATGACCCCCGATGCCGCAAAACGGTCGGCCGACCATATCGCCCATGCGGCGAGGGAGGCGGGGAATCAGGCGCGCAAACCGGTTGACCCGAAAAAGGCCTGACGGCTATATTTGCCGGGTAACGCCCGGAGTGGTTCATGAAGGAAATTGTCGCCCGCTGATTGCCGGCCCGGGAATCCACTCCCGGCGGATCGGCATCGTGCGTAGCTCCTACCGACCGGCTCCAGCCGGGCGGATCGAATCGCCGCGTCGGGCCAACCCCAGTTCCGGGGTCACAATTTTCAATGAATATCTCGAAATACGAACAGCGCGTGTTGCACGCGCTGGCGCAGGGTGGACGTATCGTCCATCGCTGGGACGAAGAGGGCAAGCGGCTCATCGCGGCCGATTGCTTCACGCGTGGAGGACATCGCCTCGCCGATTGCTCGATGGCGTTGTTCCGCCGCTTGCGACGCCGCGCGCTGATCGCGAGCATGGGCGGCCAGCCCTATCGCATAACGCGCCTCGGCCTTGCGGCGGTACGGTCGCAGCTAGATAATCGCTGATGCGTCCAGGGGCCGGGCGGAAACGTCCGGCCCCGTTACCGCTGCTGCAAGCGGACCCTTAACGTTGCTCGTTTAAGGTCGCGCGATGTTCAGCCGTCTTTTCCGCAGCCGAGCGGCGACCTGACTATCCTGGCCAATGCGCTCGGCTCCGGCGGCTAGTTATTTGCCCGCGAACAGGAACGCGACCGCCCCGATCAGGCAGGCCAGCGCGCCGACATGCCGCCATCCGACCGGTTCGCCCAGCACGGTGACCATGAAGATGCCGAACACGAGCAAGGCGATCGCTTCCTGCGTGACCTTGAGCTGCCCGCCGCTCCAGCCTGCGGCATAGCCGATGCGGTTGGCCGGCACGGCAAGGCAATATTCGAACAGCGCGATGCCCCAGCTGATCAGGATGACGAGCAGCAGCGGTTTCGCCATGCCGCCCTTGAGATGCCAGTACCAGGCGATCGTCATGAAAATGTTGGACGCGACCAGCAACAGGATCGTCGGCATCGGCAAGCCTCCGGCACGCCGGGCAAGATCACCCGGCCTTGGGTCTCGGCTTGATATCGCTGCTGCGGATATGCCAGCTTTTTTGTGCCGGCGTCGCGCCGTCGATGTCGCCGGTGCGGTGTAGCGTGACGCTGCCGATCATATAGACCGGGCGCGCACCTTGTTTGAGGCGACCATAAACCTGCACGGGCACCGTCACGTAACGCTGGCCGGCACCCGCATCGATCGCGCCGGGCGCGCCGATATTCGCGTGATATTCGCTATATTTGTCGAAGCTTGCCGCGAACGCCTCGGCGCTCATGCCTGAATCCTTGCCGCCATTGTCCCATAATGCCCAGGCGCGGCGATACTTCTTCTCGCCGAGCAGCGCGTAATAGGTCTGCACGACATTGGCCGCGCCCTGCGCGCTGTCGGGTGTGAATGGCGCCTCGGATACCGGCGTGCGATCATCCGGCAGGCCGCCGGGCGTGCCGGGCGCCGGGGGATTGAGCGGCTCGGGCGAGGATGAAGGCGCCGGCGTCGGTAAGGGCTCGGGAGTGGAGCCCGGCAGGGGAGCTGCGTCCTGACCGGCAGAGTTGGCGGCATAGCTGTCGATGCTGTTTTGCGCCAGCGTCGCCGCGGCGTTGATATCGATATCGGCGTTGGTCGTTTCACTATCCGGCGCGCATGCGGTGAGCAGAAGGGGCAGCGCAATCAGATAGCGCATGACAGACCTCTTAATCTTTGAGTGAGGGCTATCTTAACGCGGATCAATCGCCCCCGGTTCCGTATGAACCGGGGGTGTCCGAATTTACAGGTCGCCGAATTTGGCGAATTGCTCGTTGCCGACAAAGCCGAGCCGCGTCACGCCGGCGCGTTTGATCGTCGCCAGTGTCTGGTCGAACCGCTCGTACCGCGCCTTGGCGGCGGCACGGATCTGCAACTGGGCATTGTCCTCCTTCATGAAACCGGCGAGCCGCGCGGGCAGTGCCGCGTCGCTGATCGGTGCCCCGTCCCAGGTAAGCGCGCCGTTTGCAGTGAGGTCGATTCGGTGAATGGTCATGGTTTCGACTGGGCCCGGCTGCGGCTGCGGCAGATCGATCGGCACTTTATGCGTCATGATCGGAATGGTCAGGATCATCATCACCAATAGGACGAGCAGGACATCTATCAGCGGTGTGATGTTGAGGTCGGAAAAGGGCTCGGTATTTTCACTGCGAGCCGGACCATATTTTATCGCACGAGCAGCCATGGCATCCTCCTGTCAGACAAAAGATGTTACAACGTAACATAGTTCGATCTGCACGCAAGGGGTTTAGCGGGGTTAGCAGTTCTCGTATTTCCAATTGCGGCGCTTGCCCTCGCGCAGCCAGCCGATCGCTTCGGCGACCCGTTTCGACCTGGTCTCGGTGCGCTTCGCGTCGCCGATCCATTCGCAATATTCGCGGC
The DNA here is from genome assembly GCF_014171475.1 of Sphingomonas sp. So64.6b. NCBI lineage: Bacteria > Pseudomonadati > Pseudomonadota > Alphaproteobacteria > Sphingomonadales > Sphingomonadaceae > Sphingomonas > Sphingomonas sp. So64.6b. Next base: position 2,822,467 of record NZ_CP048817.1, on the reverse strand, counting down.
GGCAACTTGGCGGGAAGGCATTGAAGGTAGCGGCCGCGGCATCGTCGCCCGCCAGCGCCTCGGCCAGTTCTTGCGGCACATCGGCCTCTGGCTTGGCCGGCCGTTCCGCACGGGGCCGGCCACCTTCGCCTGCATCGATCAGTGCGGCAGCGTCGCGGATCATCGCATCCAGCGCGTCCGGTTCGGGCAGGTCGGCCATGCCGGCAAGTTTGCCGAACTGGCCCATCGCTTCACCCTCATGCCCCGTCGCCGAACTTTCGCGCTTCCAGAAGCCGAACGCCGCATGCGCCTTGAAGGCGGCCATATTGGCGAGCGGTTTGCCGCGATAGGTGAAGAACGGCATGCTCCATTTGATCGTTTCCTCGACCTCCGGCAGCGCCGCGTGCATGTGGGCGCGAAACCAGGCAAGGATCGGCCGCGCGAAGGGCGCGCTGGCGTCGATATAGGCGTCGATACGAGGGTCGGTCTGCATGGCACGCTCCTGTCGTGCGGCCATGCTGGACCCGGGCGGCGGGTGCGGTCAATCCGCGTCCCCGCACCTCATGCGGCGGCGTTCCCTGTCAGGGCTTCAGCGCAGCGTCGTCGGCATCGTCCAGCTCGTCGTCATCGGCGAGCGTGCCGCTTTCAAAGTCGGCCTGCAGATCGTCCTCGTCATCATCGTCGTCGTCGCTGACATCATCGTCATCGTCGTCGCCGACCTCGTCGCTGAGCATGTCGAGATCGTCTTCATCCTCGTCCTTATCGCCGATATCGGGCGCGAGATCGGTCAGGATCGTTCCGTCGGTCGGCCCGTCACGCGTGACCTCGAGGATCTCCGCGCGCTGGCTCTCGTCATAGCCTTCTTCCTCGAAACCGTCATCGCCAGTACCTTCGCCCGGCACTTGATAGCCGCCCATGATCGTCTCTCCCGTCCGGCACGATGCCGGTTACAGTCGCGAACGGCGGGCAGGGGCGAGAGTTCCGTCGCGCTGCGAAGAACGCGGCGAAACGAACGGCGATCAGGTGGGGCGAAACAGGCGTCCGCGTTCGACGATCGCGACGATGATCAGCGCGATCACCCCGGCAACGAAGAAACCGACATAAAGCGGTACCGTCGTTCCGTCGAAACTCTGCCCGATCAGCGCGCCGATCAGCGCCCCGGCAGTCACCGTGATGAAACCCTGCACGCTCGACGCGGTGCCGGCGATATGGCCCATATTCTCCATCGCCATGGCACCGAAATTGGCGGTGGCGAGGCCGAAACAGCCCATCATCAGCGCTTGCAGGATGGCGAAGCTCCACAGCGATTCCCATCCTGCCCAGGCGATCATCAAATGAGTGCCGGCGAGCAGGATGAGGATCGCGAGCGCGGTGTGCGATATGCGCCGCGTGCCGACGCGCATGACGATGCTCGAATTGAGCAGATTGGCAACCGCCATGGTGCCCGCCGTCGCCGCGAACACCGGTACCAGCAGGTCGGGGCGATGGAAGGTATCGAACAGGATCTGCTGGATCGAATTGATATAGCCGTACAGCCCGCCGAGCAGCGCGGTCGAGGCGAGCGTATAGCCGATCGACCAGCGATCGGTGACCGCGAGCCGAAAGCCGTCGGCCAGCCGCGCCACCGACAATGGCATGCGATCGGCTTCGTCCATCGTCTCGGGCATGCGCCACCAGAACCAGGCAAGGATCACCGCACTGACGCCGGCGATGCCCCAAAAGATCAGCCGCCAGCTGCCGACCAGCAGCACTGCCTGGCCGAAGGTCGGTGCGATCACTGGAGCGGCCATGAAGACGATGAAGGCAAGGCTCATCACCCGCGCCATTGCGCGGCCCGAATAACAATCCCGGACCAGCGCGATCGTCACGACGCGCGAGGCGGAGATCGCCGTGCCGCCGATGAAGCGTGCGACCAGCAGCAGCACGAAGCTGCCGGAAAAGGCCGCGACCATATTGGCGACCACATAAGCGGCAAGCGCCGCGCCGAGAATCGGCTTGCGCCCATAACGATCGGCCAGCGGACCATGGACCAGCTGCGCGACACCGAAACCGATCAGGAAGACGGTGATGACATATTGGCGTTCATTGTCGCTCGCGATGCCGAGCGATGCGCCGATCGCAGGCAAGGCCGGCAGCATCGAATCGATGCCCAGCGCGGTCAGCGCCATCAGCCCCGCGATCAGCCCGACAAATTCGCGGAAACCGAGCGGCGGGGTGTCTTTCTGGCGGATTCGGGTCGTTTCCATGCGTGGCCCCTTCGCAGATGCAGCACAAAACGTCACCCCCTTCGTGCCGGTCGATGGAACCGGGGCCCTCCGCCGGCCATTGTCGGAAGCTACCATTGGGGATATCCTGATGGCCCACATCGAGGAGACGGACATGAGCGTATTCGGCGCAATCAAGGACGCGATTTTCGGACATGACGATCCGGCTCCTGCCGCACCGGCGGCCCCTGCAGCGCCCGCTGCTGCCGCTGCTCCGCCACCCCCGCCGCCCGCGGCAAAGCCCGCGCCGTCGCGCGAAGCGATCGAAAGCGTACTCGCGGACCGCGCCGCCGCGCGCGGCGAGACGCTGAATTACAAGACGTCGATCGTCGACCTGATGAAGGCGCTCGGGCTCGATTCGAGCCTCGAGAATCGCAAGAAACTCGCCACCGAACTCGGTTATACCGGCGACCAGAACGACAGCGCGTCGATGAACATCTGGCTGCACGAAAAGACCATGGCGCGACTGCTCGGCTAATCGCTGACGCCAAACTTGACTAACGTCATGGCGGGCCTGTAGTGTGTTGCTCAAATATAACACTCTGGAGGCCCGCCATGCTTCGTATTGTCGCCGCATTGATTCTCGCAATCCCGCTGGTTGCTTGCGACTCCGGCGGTGAAGGCACGTCGATCACGATCAACGCCGGCGATGATGGCAACATGGTTGCTGGGGTCGACAAGAATGGCCAGATGTCGGTCAACGTCCCGGGCTTTTCCGGCAAGATCAACCTGCCGAAGATGAAGCTCAATGCCGGGGATTTCGATCTCAACGGCGTCAAACTCTACCCCGGATCGACCATTTCCACGATGAATATCGATGCGAAGGATGGCGGTAACGGCACGAAGGATTCAGGTATTGTCCGCATCGGCTTCGACAGCCCCGCCACGCCCAGGGCGGTACAGGACTGGTTCCTGCAGCGGCTCAACAAGGATGCCGGCTTCAAGGTCAAGGTGGACGGCGCCGGGCTGATCGGCACCACCGAGGATGACAAGCCCTTCAAGCTCGAACTGGCGCCGGTGGGCGCCGATCACGCCAAGGGTACGATCGTCCTCAGCGACCAGAACTGATCCCCGACCGGCGCAGGATTTCAGTCGGCGGGAAGCAGGTCAGGCTCCGGCCGCACTGCCCGGGCCACCAGAGCGCGGTCTGTTTCCAGATCGGCCCACCATGCGCCGATCGCATCGATCAACGGCACCAGCTGCCACCCGGCCTCGGTCAGTGCATAATCGACGTGCAGGGGATATCCCTCGCGCTCGGTGCGGCGCACGATTCCGGCCGCCTCCAGCTTGCGCAGTTCGAGCGAGAGGATGCGGTGTGATACGGTCGGATTGTCGCGCTGCAAATCGCTGAACCGCTTGGTGCCTTCCTTCAGATAATAGAGCAGCAGGGTCGGCCAGCGACCGCTCAGGACCTGCATCGCCCCCGCGATCGGGCAGCGCGAGACGACATGTTTCATGGGCGCGCTCCGTCTGGTTACAAAATTGTGCGTAATTTACTTGGGCTCCCGAGCGCCTAGATCAAGCCTCGCTGCGCAGCGACACCCTTCCACATCAGGAATATCCAATGGAACCGATACTCGTCTACGGCTTCCCGCTGGGAAGCTCGATGGGGCTTGTCGCCGCGTTCGAAACGCTCGGTCAGCCCTATCGCCTCAGCCGCGTCGACATGCTCGCCGACATGAAGAACGACACTTATGCCCGACTCAATCCGCGTCAGGAGACACCGGTTTTGGTCACCGACAAGGGAGATCTCCTGACCGAGACCATGGCGATCGCCGCCTGGATCGAGGCGCGCGACGCGGAGCGGCGGATCAGCTTTGCCGCCGGCACGCCCGAGGCGGATTGCATGCATCAATGGATCGGCTTCATCAACAGCGGCTTCACCGGCGCGTTCAGCCCGTTATGGGCTGCCCTCGAAATGAGTCCGCCGGAGCCGGACTTTCAGGCAGCGCTGCGCCGTTACGGGCGACAGGCGGTGGCCGACCGCCATGCCAAGCTGGAGGCGGCGATCGGCGACACCTCGTTTCTGGCTGGTGATCGGCCGACCCTCGCCGATCTGGTGCTGATCGGCGTGGCGCGTTGGGCCGAATTCCATCAAGCGGTCGATCCGGCGCATTATCCGCGACTGGCTGCACTGCGCGGTCGGGTCGAAGCACTCCCGGCGGTACGGTTCGCCATGGCGATCGAGAATGGGGAAAGCCCCGTCGGCTCGGGGGGCATGCTCGGGCAGGTGCCGCTGGGCGAAGTGATCGAGCGCTTCGGGCCGGAGTGATGTTGAGACGGTGCCAGCCCGCTCCCCCTCCCGGCCACCCATTCAGGATACGCTGTGGGTGGCCGGGAGGGGGAGCGGGCTGGCACCGTCTAAGTAGCAGGACAGGCAGCGAGGCTGTTCGTTCGGCGTTGGGCTTGTTATCTAGGTCGATTAAAGCCCCTTACGGACGAACAGCCATGCTCGATACTCCCGCCGCCCAGGTGCCCGCGCTCTCGCTCAACGACGAGGCGGCCGACCCCAACGCCTTTGCCGCCGCGCTCGGCGGATCGTTCGAGGGGTTCGGTTTCGCGGTCGTGTCGGATCACGGCATCCCGCGCGACCTGATCGACCGCGCCTGGGCTGAGACGAAAAAGCTGTTCGAACTGCCCGATGCGGAAAAGCGTGCCTATCACACGCCGGGCGGCGGCGGTGCGCGCGGCTATACGCCGTTCAAAACCGAGATTGCCAAGGGCGCAAGCCAGGTCGATCTCAAGGAATTCTGGCATGTCGGCCGCGAATTGCCCGCGGGGCATCGCTTCGCCGCGCAGATGTCGCCCAATATCTGGCCGACCGAGCCGGCCGGTTTCAAACCGGTCTTCCTCGAACTGTTCGAGGCGTTCGATCGCGCGGGCGACCGGCTGCTGTCGGCGATCGCGCGGCATCTCGGCCTGGCTCCCAACTGGTTCGACCATGCCGTGGGCGATGGCAACAGCGTGCTGCGCCTGCTCCATTATCCACCGATTCCGGTCGATGCCGAAGGGGTACGTGCCGGCGCGCATGAGGATATCAACCTGATCACGTTGCTGCTCGGCGCGGAGGAGGCGGGTCTCGAACTGCTCGGCAGCGACGGCAAATGGCTGGCGATCAAGCCGCCCGAAGGCGCGATGGTGGTCAATGTCGGCGACATGCTGCAGCGGCTGACCAATCATGTCCTGCCCTCGACCACGCACCGCGTCGTCAATCCGCCGCCCGAACGGCGCGGCGTGTCGCGTTATTCGATGCCTTTCTTTCTGCATCCTGCGCCCGATTTCCTGATCGAGACGCTGCCTGGCTGTATCGATGCCGATCACCCCAACCGTTATCCGACGCCGATCACGGCGCACGATTATCTGCACGAGCGGCTGGTCGAGATCGGCCTGGTCAAGAAATGAGCGGTGTCGGGTGCCCGACGCGCGCCTGATCCGGCTCGATGCGCATGACGACGGCGTCAATGCGTGGAGCATGGCGCATATCGCGCCGCCGGCGGCGCTTGCCGGGCTGATCCATGGTTATTGCGACTATACCGAACGCACCGGCGGCTTCACCGCGCGGCGGGAATTGCCGCACGGCGATGGCGTGCTGATTGTCAATCTCGGCGATCCGATCACCATTGTCGGCGGCGATGGTCAGATTCTCGAACTCGGCAGGGGCGAAGCCTTTGTGGCCGGAATCCATCTCCACCCGGCCTTGTCGCGGTCGAACGGCGCGCAGCGCGGTGTGCATGTCTTCCTGCCGCTCACCACATTGCGGCGCCTGCTGGGGGTGCCGATGCATCAGCTGCTCGATCGGGTCGTGCCGCTGGATGCGATACTCGGCGTCGCGGCGCGCCAGCTTGGCGCCGATCTGGTCGAAGCGCGGTCGCGCGAAGAACGGGTCGCGTTGCTCGATGCGGCACTGATCGCGCGGATAGCGCAAACCCGACCGCTTGCCGCAATCGACCATCATGCCCTCACGCTGGTGAGCCAGCGCGCCGATCTCGATCTGCGTACGGTTGCCGACCGCGTCGGCTGGAGCCGCAAGCATCTGGCCGACCGTATTCGGGATAATGTCGGGATCGGCCCGCGCAGCTTCCGCCGCGTGCTGCGGTTCCACCGCGTGACCAGTGCGGTCAGCGCGGCGCCGGATCCGGATTGGGCGGGGCTGGCGCACGATATCGGCTATTGTGACCAGTCGCATCTGGTCCGTGAATTCCGCGAATTTGCCGGGATCACGCCGAGCATTTTCGTCGCACGCCTCGCCGGGGCGGGGGGCGGGCTGATCGAGCATTAAGGTGCGTTTGATCCAATACGGCCGCGGCGGGGGCGACTAGGTCGTCGGTGCAACCCGAGGAGCCTGTCATGCGACACGAACTGATCCCCAACCTGCGCTATACCGATACGCCGCGCGCGATCGCCTTTCTGTGCGACGCGTTTGGCTTCACGCGCCACGCGGTCTTTGCCGATGACGAGAACCCGGCCATCGTCCACCATGCCCAATTGCTGTGGGAGGACCGGATGATCATGCTGTCGCCGGTTGTCGCCAGCCCGTTCGCGCGCGACGGGCGAATCACCACGGTCGCCCAAGCCGGCGGCGCAACCATGTCGCTCTATCTCATTGTCGCCGATGTTGATGCGCATGCCGATCGCGCCCGCGCGGCGGGAGCGGACATCTTCCTCGAACCGGTCGATCAGGACTATGGCGGCCGCGGTTATTCCGCGCGCGACTTCGAAGGCAATGTCTGGAGCTTCGGCAGCTATGATCCGTGGGCGGCCGCCTAGGGCATCGAACATTTAATCAGATACAGATTAAGCATCTGATATATAATGAGAATATAAGCCCATCGCCGGGGCGGCGACGGAAAAAGATGTGACACAACCGGTGTCCTATATCTCCCGCCGTTCGCCTCGGTCCTGTCTTCCGCAGGCCTGTCCCACAGTCCTGTCGCGGGTGGCGATTCAACCATGATGCAAAAGCGATCATGGCATTCTTTGCCGGACTTAATTCTGGCGCGCTCTTTTTATTGTCGAAAGAAACGGCATTGTCTCGCTGCCACCAGCGCAATGGTCATGCGACGATGACTTGCCTTGCCGGAAAGATCGGCTAGGCCGCGGCCGGAAAGGGTGGCCCAAATGACCAAACCGCTACGTATCGCGCTCGCCGGACTCGGCACTGTCGGCGGGGGCGTGATTCGCTTGATCGATGCGAACAAGGCGCTGATCGCGCGCCGCGCCGGACGGCCGATCGAGATCGTCGCGATTTCCGCACGTGATCGCGCCAAGGACCGCGGTGTGGATCTGTCGCGTTTCGCCTGGGTCGACGACACCACCGCGCTCGCTCATCATGACGATGCCGATGTGGTGGTCGAACTGATCGGCGGATCGGACGGTCCGGCGCTCGCACTGGCGCGTTCGACGCTGGCGGCGGGCAAGGGCTTCGTCACCGCCAACAAGGCGATGATCGCGCATCATGGCCTCGAACTCGCCCGCGCTGCCGAAAAGGCCGGCGCCGCATTGAAGTTCGAAGCGGCGGTCGCCGGCGGTATCCCGGTGATCAAGGGTTTGCGAGAAGGCGCAGCGGCGAATGAGATCGCCCGCGTCTATGGCATCCTCAACGGCACCTGCAATTTCATCCTGAGCAAGATGGAGGCGGAAGGGCGCGACTTTGTCGAGGTTCTGGCCGAGGCGCAGGCATTGGGTTTCGCTGAAGCCGATCCGACCTTCGACATCGATGGTGTGGACGCGGCGCACAAGCTTTCGATCCTGTCGAGCATCTGCTTCGGCACGCGGCCGGCCTTTGCCGATGTGGCGGCAAGCGGCATCCGTCACATTGTCGCCGCCGACATCGCCGAAGCCGCGGCGCTCGGCTATCGCATCCGCTTGCTTGGCATCGCCGAGGATGGTCCGCACGGGCTGTTCCAGCGCGTCCATCCGCATCTCGTACCGGTCAGCCATCCGCTCGCGCATGTCACCGGCGCGACCAATGCGGTGGTCGCGGAGGGGAATTTCGTCGGCCGTTTGTTGTTCCAGGGTGCCGGCGCCGGTGACGGTCCGACCGCCTCGGCGGTGGTCGCCGACCTGATCGACATCGCGCGCGGCGAATTCGGTCCGGCCTTCGCCATGCCGGCCGATTCGCTGGCGTCGCATGCCGCCGCGGACAGCGGGGACCGCCGCGCCCGCGCCTATGTGCGATTCACAGTGACCGACAAGGTCGGCGTGCTGGCGGAGATCGCCGCAGCGATGCGCGACGCCGGCGTGTCGATCGAAAGCCTGATCCAGCGCGGCGCGATGCCCGATGGCAGCGTGCTCGTCGCGATCGTCACTCACGAAGGTCCGGAGCGCAGCGTGGCGCAAGCACTGGAAAAGCTGCGCGGCTCGCAGAGCCTGGTCGGTCAGCCGATGTGGATGCACATCCTCAGTTGAGGCGGCCGTTACCCCGGTCTATTTTGCACCGACCGGGGCATATTCGGCACGCAGCACCGGTCGCGGATTGCTCGGGCAGACCTTTTGACCGATCACTTCGCAATCGCTGCCGTCCATCGCGACCGCGCGATCCTTGGATGCGGGTCCGATCGCCGCTTCAGCTTGCAGGCGGTAAGGCGACCGTTTCTGCACCCGGCAATCGGGTCTGGTCCGGTCGGCGCATTCATTGACGCTCAGCCGTTTGGGAATGCCGACCGGGATGATGGCATGTCTGCCGCGCCGCCGGGGCTTGGCCTTCGATTTCTTGACGGTCCTGATCACCGGCGTGCCGGCCCATGGTCTTACCGGCTCGCCAACAACGGGCGCGGCGGCAAGCAATAGAAGCGACACAATGACCATAACGATTCCCCGTTCGGGTCCTGTTCGAACAATTGTTCGGCCCGATCAAACGTTTAACCGTTTAATCGCCGCTTGGTTGCGTCGCACCATCTTTTTTCGAAACCGTTGGCGGCACCGGATCGTCGAGTGGGATGGCAATGCGTTTCGACTTGTCCGGGTGCCTGGCAAAAGCGTCCTTGGCGAGCCCGACCAGTCCTTCGACGATCGGTATGATCGGCGGCCCGAAACCGACCACGCATCCGCCCATCGCCGTGGCGCACGGTGCCCCTTCCGCCGCCAGCGCGCCGCTGCCGGTCCGGTAAGGATTGGAGGGGCGCGGGCCGTCCGGCACGATCTCGTCCGGCAATGGCAGGCGCTGCGTCGGCAAGGGGTCGGCACAGACCAGAATGTCGTCACCCTTGGCTGCGGGGCGGCATGCCTCATTGGCGACGGGCACGAGGATCGACCAGCGTTGCGGGGCCGGCGGCACAGCGGGTTGGGCCACCGGGGTCGCCGCGGCCGATTGCAGCAGGAGCGCAAGCAGGATCATGGCGCGATCGGCCGTTCGCCGCCAAGCCTGGCCCCGCCGGTCCCGACCGAAACGCCCGCCATGCCGCAGCCGACCAGGAAGGATGATTTCTCGGCGCAATTATTGGTGCGGGCGAGCAACCGCTCGCGCTCGGCCGGTACGCCTTCATTCTTCGGGTCGCCCGCCTCCGGTTCGATCAGCGGCACACGATAATTGTCGGCGCGCCGACGGTCGCAGACCAGGATCTCGGCAGGGTCGGTCGACGCGGCGCAGCGCGGAGCGACAGTGGTCAGGTCACGGTATCGCGCGATCGCCGCACTATCCGGCGTCGATTGAAGCAACAGCAACAGCACAGCGCCCAGCATCGATTCCGCCTCCGGTCAGTCCCTGCAAAATGCACCCTCTTCATCTTAACACAAGGGGGCGAACGCAAGTGATCCGAATGCAGCCGTAACGATCAATTGCGTTTGGCAACGCCGAGCCGGGGAATCTCGATCGCGGGACAGCGGTCCATCACGACCTTCAGCCCCGCTGCTTCGGCGCGGGCGGCCGCCTCCTCGTTGATCACGCCGAGCTGCATCCACACCGCTTTCGCGCCGACCGCGATCGCCTGGTCGACCGCTTCGCCGGCGGCGGCCGAGTTACGGAAGATATCGACCATGTCGATCGGATCGCCGAGCTGGTTCAGTTCGCGGAACACGAATTCGCCATGGACATGCTCGCCGGTGATCTGCGGATTGACCGGAATCACGCGATAGCCATGATCCTGCAGCATCGCCATCACGCCATAGGACGGTCGGTTCGGCCGATCCGACGCGCCGACCAGCGCGATGGTGCGCGTCTCTTCGAGCAGCGCCTTGATATCCTCGTCACTGGTCAACGGCACATCAGCCTCCTTTGGGAATCCAGTCGAACACGCGCTGGCTCACCTCGGCAAACGCGTTCGTTTCACCGGCGTTCCCCGCATCGGAAGCCAGGCGGATCGCGATGTCGAGCGGAATGCGGCCGAGAAACGGGATGCCGAGCTCGCTGGCCGCCGCTTCGGCGCCGCCACGGCCGAACGGATCGGAGATTTCGCCGCACGATGGGCAGGCATACCCCGCCATATTCTCGACCAGCCCGATGATCGGCACGCCCGCCTTGACGAACAGGTCAATCGCGCGGCGCGCATCGATCAGCGCCAGGTCCTGCGGCGTGGAGACGATCACCGCGCCGCTCGGGCGGTATTTCTGCACCATGGTCAGCTGTACGTCGCCGGTGCCGGGCGGCAAGTCGATCACCAGCGTATCCTGCGCCGCCCAATTGCCATCGAGCATCTGGCCAAGCGCGCCGGCGATCATCGGCCCGCGCCACGCGATCGCCTGATCCGGCGCGACCAGCTGGCCCATCGACAGCATCGGCACGCCGTGCGGCGTCGGCACCGGTTGCAGCACTTTCTCGCGCGCGGTCGGTTTGGCGTCTTCGACACCCATCAGCTTGGGCTGCGAGGGGCCATAGATGTCCGCGTCGACCAGCCCAACCCTACGCCCGAGCCGGTGCAGTCCGATCGCGAGGCTCGCCGAGACGGTCGATTTACCCACCCCACCCTTGCCGCTCGCGACCGCGATCAATGTGCGCGTGGTGCGCTGGGCGGTCTGGGCGATTCGCACCGTGGCGATGCCCGCGACTTGCTCGGCGGCGGCCCTCACGCGCCGCTCGAGTTCGTCGCTCGATGGCCGGTCCAGACCGGTGACATCGAGGATGATGCTGGCGCGATCGCCGTCGATCCGGGCGGTGGCGCGATCGCCCGCAATCGCGTGCAGGGCGGTTTGCATTGTTACATCTTGTGTCATTGTCGGCCAGATAGGGACCCAAAGAGCGCTTGCCACTGTTTTTCCGCGCTCACACACCTATAAAGACGTTATGACGATCCTTACCGGCTGGCTGCAGCGTTTCACCATTCTCAATTCCGATCGACCGAAAAGCCCCTGGGGCGGCTCGGGTGGCGACAATGGCAATGGGGGGAACAATGGCGACGGCGAAAGCGGTCCGCGCAACCCCTGGGCGGTACCACCCGGTGGCGCACGCGGTACGAAGCCGACCGCGCTCGATGAATTCCTCAAGCGCGCCAAGGGAGGCGGTGGCGGCGGATTCGGTGGCGGTCGTCCGCGCATGCCGGGCGGAGCCAATGCCGGGCGGCTCTGGGGCCTCGGTGTCGGCCTGATCGCTATCGTCTGGATCGTGTTCACCAGCTTTCATCAGATCGGCCCGCAGCAACGCGGCGTCATCACCTGGTTCGGGCGTTATGCCGGCACATTGGAGCCGGGCATTCGCTTCACCTTGCCCGCGCCGATCGCGTCGGTGCGGAAAGTCGATGTCCAGAAAATCCGGCTCGAGGATTTCCCCGAAGGCTCGGGCGGCGAGAATCTCGTCATCACCGGGGACCAGAACATCATCGATCTTGCCTATTCGGTGCGCTGGGATGTGTCGAACCCGCAGGATTTCAGTTTCCAGATCAAGGATCCGCAGGCGACCGTGCGCGCCACCGCCGAAAGCGCGATGCGCGCGGTGATGGCAACGACGACGCTGGAAGAAGCGATCGGCGCCGGTCGTGGCGCGATCGAGGGACGCGTGCAGGAACTTATCCAGTCCGTGCTCAACGATTATAATTCCGGTATCCGTATCCAGGGTGTTGCGATCAAGCAGGCGCAAGCGCCGGCGGCCGTATCCGAGGATTTCAAAGCGGTTTCGGCTGCACAACAGGCGGCACAGGGCAATATCAACCAGGCGCGCGGCTATGCCCAGCAGATCCTGGCCCAGGCGCAGGGCGAAGCGACGTCGTTCGACAAGGTGTATGAGCAGTATCGGCTTGCGCCCGAAGTGACGCGCCGGCGTATGTATTACGAGACGATGGAGAATGTGCTGGCCAAGAGCGACAAGACGATCATCGAGGCGCCCGGTGTCGTGCCTTATCTGCCTCTTCCAGGCGGTGCGCGGCGCGTGACCGAAGTGCAGCCGACGGCGCCCGCCGCGCAGGCCGCGCCGACGCCCGCACCCGCAGCTGGAGGCAGCCAATGAGCGCCACCCTGTTCCGCAACCCGTTCGTGCTCGGCTTCCTCACGCTGGTCCTCGTGATCCTCGCCGCGAGCACCATCGCGATCGTCCCTGAAACCAAACAAGCGGTGATCCTGCGCTTCGAAAACCCGATCCGCACGGTCAATCGCTGGCAGCCGAATCAGCCCTTTGGCCGCACCGGCGCCGGCCTTGTCTTCCGCGTGCCGTTCATGGATCGGCTGGTCTGGGTCGATAAGCGCGTGCTCGATGTCGATCTCGACAATACCCAGGTGCTGTCGACCGATCAGTTGCGCCTGTCGGTCGACGCCTATGCGCGTTTCCGCGTGGTCGATCCGCTGCGCATGGTGGTCACCGCCGGTAGCGAGGATCGCGTCGCCGATCAGCTTGGGCCTTTGCTCGGCTCGGCGCTGCGTAACGAACTCGGCAAGCGGCCGTTCGCTGCCTTGCTCAGCCCGGAGCGTGGCCAGGTGATGGACAATATCCAGGCCGGTCTGCAGCGTCAGGCGACGCAATATGGCGTGCAGATCGTCGATGTCCGGATCAAGCGCGCCGACTTGCCAGATGGCACCCCGCTACAGAGCGCGCTCGACCGGATGAAGACCGCGCGTCAGCAGGAAGTCGCGACGATCTCCGCGAAAGGTAATCAGACCGCGCAGATCATTCGTGCCGAAGCGGATGCCAATGCAGCCAAAATCTATGCTGCTGCGTTCAACAAGGATCCGGACTTCTACGAATTCTACCGCGCAATGCAGTCCTATCGCTTCACTTTCGGGGTGCTTAACGACGGCAGGCCGCGCGGCGCGACATCGTTGATCCTGTCACCGAACAACGCGTATTTGAAGGAATTCCAGGGCCGCGGTCGTTAATGCGAGGCTTTCCGAAAAACTTTCATTGCGTTCATATTCAATCGCCGTTCAGCAAGCGCGCCGCAAAAACCGGTCCTTGCCGTTCGGCAATCGAGAGGAAATGACCCAAGTGCGTTATGCTTACGCCATTACTGGTGCCCTGCTTCTGAGCGGCACCGCCGCAACCATGATGTTCCAGCCGTCCGCGTCCGCGCAGACCGCGCAAAACGAACCCGGCGCGATCGAGGCGACGGCTCCCAAACCCGGCGCGCCGATGAGCTTTGCCGATATGGTCGCGCGGCTCCAGCCCGCCGTCGTCAACATCTCGACGACGCAGAAGATCACGCAACAGGCCGCCGGCAACCCGTTCGAAGGCGCGCCGCTGGGCGACCTGTTCGGCCAGCAGTTCGGCCAGGGTCAGGGCGGTGCGCCGATCACGCGAGAGGCGCAGTCGCTCGGTTCGGGCTTCGTCATCTCGCCCGACGGCTACGTCGTGACCAACAACCATGTGATCGCACCGGGTGCCAAGGGCGCCACGGTCGAATCGATCCGCGTGATCATGCCCGATCGCAAGGAATATGTCGCAAAGCTGATCGGCCGCGACCCTGCATCGGATCTCGCGGTGCTCAAGATCGAGGGCAAGAACCTGCCGTTCGTGAAGTTCGGCGATTCGACCAAGGCACGGGTCGGCGATTGGGTCGTGGCGATCGGTAATCCGTTCGGCCTCGGTTCGACCGTGACCGCCGGCATCGTTTCGGCCTTGCACCGCGTGACCGGCTCGGGTGGCGCCTATGACCGCTTCATCCAGACCGACGCGGCGATCAATCGCGGCAATTCGGGTGGCCCGATGTTCGACCTTCAGGGCAATGTGATCGGCATCAATTCGCAGATCCTGTCCGAAACCGGCGGCAATGTCGGTATCGGCTTCGCCATTCCGGCCGAAGAGGCACAGCCGGTGATCAGCACGCTGATGAAGGGCGGCGCGATCAAGCGCGGTTATATCGGCGTGGGTATCGGCGGTCCGGTCGACGAGAATGTCGGCGCGGCACTTGGCTTGCCGAAGAATCAGGGCGAGCTGATCGCCCGGGTCGAGGCCGATGGTCCCGCCGCCAAGGGCGGACTCAAGGCCGGCGACGTGGTCGTTCGCGTCAATGAAAAGGCCGTGACGCCCGATCAGACCTTGTCCTACCTGATCGCCAATGTCGCGCCCGGCGCGGTCGCCAAACTTGACGTGATCCGTCAGGGCAAGCCGATGAGCCTGTCGATCACCGCCGCCAACCGGCCGACCGAAGACCAGCTTGCGGCGATCGCCGGCGGCGGCGATGACGGCTTGCCCGATGAGGACGGCAGCCCGGGCGTGCAGGCGCCGACCGCAGCGCCGCTCGGCCTGAACGTCGTGCCGCTGACGCCGCAGATCGCACGATCGATCGGCGTCGATGCGACAGTCCAGGGCGTCGTCATCGCATCGGCCAGCCCGGCCAGCGATGCGGGCCAGAAGCTCAAGCGCGGCGACGTGATCCAGTCGGTCAACAATGTGCCGGTGCGCACGTCGGCCGAATTGGCGGCACAGGTCGCACAGGCAACGGCGGCGGGTCGTCCGCAAGTGCTGCTGCTGGTGACCCGTGCTCGTCAGACCAACTTCATTCCGGTGAAGATCAAGAACTGACTTGGGCTAAATTCCTCCCCGGGAACCCCGGGGAGGACATCCCGTCTTTCCCCTCGCCGGCAAACGCGCAATAGTCGCTGCCGTAAGTTGAGGAGCGATCATGACGGACGGACCCATCTTTATCGGTAGCGGCCCTGGCGGCGAGCACCCCCAGCAGCTCGAATTGAAGCGCGCCAACCGCCACGGGCTGATCGCGGGCGCAACCGGCACCGGCAAGACCGTCACTCTGCAAGGCATTATCGAGGGTTTCTCGCAGCGCGGCGTGCCGTGCTTCGTTGCCGATGTGAAGGGCGATCTGTCGGGCCTGGCGATGGCCGGATCGCCGATGACCAAGACGCACGAGATATTCGCCGCGCGCGCCAAGGAGATCGGTTACACCGACTGGACCTATGCCGACAATCCGGTGCAATTCTGGGACCTGTATGGCGAACAGGGCCATCCGATCCGCACCACGATCAGTGAGATGGGCCCGTTGCTGCTGTCGCGGTTGATGGACCTGAACGAAGTGCAGGAAGGCGTGCTGACCATCGCCTTCCATGTCGCCGACAAGGACGGGCTGTTGCTGCTCGACCTCGATGATCTGCAATCGATGCTGTCGCACTGCGCCGAGCGCGCCGACGAGCTGACCACCACCTATGGCAATGTGTCGAAGCAGAGCGTCGGCACGATTCAGCGCTCCCTGCTCCAGCTTCGCAGTCAGGGCGGCGAGCATTTCTTCGGCGAACCCGCGCTCGACATGGACGATTTCATTGGTCTGGACGACAAGGGCAGGGGGATCGTGAACATCCTCGCTGCCGACAAATTGATGGCGAGCCCGAAACTCTATTCGACCTTCCTGTTATGGCTGATGAGCGAACTGTTCGAACATCTTCCCGAGGTCGGCGACCCGGACAAGCCCAAGCTGGTGTTCTTCTTCGACGAAGCGCATCTGCTGTTCGACGCGGCGCCCAAGGCGCTGCTGGAGAAGATCGAGCAAGTCGTGCGCTTGATCCGCTCCAAGGGCGTCGGCGTCTATTTCATCACGCAGAACCCGATCGATATTCCCGACACCGTCGCGGGCCAGCTCGGCAATCGCGTTCAGCATGCCTTGCGCGCCTTCACCCCGCGCGATCAGGCGGCGGTGAAGTCCGCAGCGACGACCTTTCGCGCCAATCCCGGCGTCGATGTCGAGACGGTCATTACCGAATTGAAGGTTGGTGAGGCTTTGGTCTCGCTGTTGCTGCCCGATGGCTCGCCCTCGCCGGTCGAGCGCACATTGATCAAGCCGCCCTGTTCGCGCGCCGGGCCGGTCACGCCGGTCGAGCGCGGTGTGCTGATCCAGACCGATCCGATCGGCGACAAATACGATACGCTGGTCGATCGCGAATCCGCCGAAGAACTGCTCGCGGTCAAGGCGACCGAAGCGAGCGCCGCCGCCGCCGAGGCCAAGGCCGATACCGATGCGGCCAAGGCCGATGCGCTGCAGGCCAAGGAAGATGCACGCCTCGCCCGTGAAGCGGAGCGTCAGCGCGTCGCCGATCAGCGCGAGGCCGACCGCCAGGCGCGACTCGCGGCACAGGCGCAGAAACAGGCCGAGCGCGAAGCGGCCAATTCGCCATGGAACCGGGCGATGACTTCGGCGACGCGCAGCGCATCCTCGGCGGTCGGGAGATCGGTCGCCAACGAGGTGTCGAAAGCGGTGTTCGGCAGCTCGCGCGGTGCCGGCGCCAGCGTGATCGGCGGGCTGGTGCGCGGCGTGCTCGGCGGCCTGTTCAAGGGGCGGTGACCCGCCCGGATGGATGACGAAGGAAGAGATGATGGACTTCACCAGCGATAGCGCCACCGACTGGGGCGCGGTCGGCGAGGCCGAACTGGCCGATGTGGTCGAGCTTCGCCGCGCGATCCATGCGGATCCCGAGATCGGGCTGCACTGCCCGCGCACCGCCGACAAGATCAGGGCGGCGCTGGCCGGCCTGCCGCTGGAAATTCGCGAAGGCGGGTCGACCACCGGCTTCGTCGCGATCCTGCGTGGCGGCGCGGATCGCGGTGCGGGGAACAATGGCCGCACCGTGCTGCTGCGTGGCGACCATGACGCACTGCCGATGCAGGAAGAGACCGGGCTGCCTTTCGCCAGCAAGGTGACCGGCGCAATGCATGCCTGTGGCCATGACGCGCATACCGCGATGCTGGTCGGTGCCGCCCGGGCGCTGTGCGCGCGGCGCGAAAGCTTGCCGGGTACGATCGTCTTCATGTTCCAGCCCGGCGAGGAAGGGCATCACGGCGCGCGCTTCATGATCGAGGATGGGTTGCTCGACGATCCCCGGCCCGAGGCGGCGTTCGCGCTGCATATCTCGCCTAACATCCCGGCCGGCACGATCGTCAGCCGCACCGGCGCGCTGCTTGCTTCGACCGATACGCTGACCGCGACGATCACCGGGCGCGGCGGCCATGCGGCGATGCCGCACGAGTGCATCGATCCGATCCCGGTCGCATGCGAGATCGTCATCGCGCTGCAGACCTTCCTCGCGCGGCAGGTTCCGGTCAGCGACCCGGCGGTACTGACCATCGCCAAGATCAATGCCGGCAGTGCGCACAATATCATCCCCGGCGAAGCGACGATGCGCGGCACGCTGCGCACTCTGTCGGAGCGAACCCGCGCGACGATGCGCGAGGGCTTTGTGCGCATCGTCGAGAACATCGCCGCCGCGCATGGCGCGACCGGCGTCGCGTATATCGATCCGGGCTATCCGGTGACGATGAACGATGCGCGCGCGACCGAGCTGATGCGCTCCTGCGCCGTATCGCTGGGCGGCGATCAGGCGTGGCAGGTGATGCCGGCGCCGATGATGGGCGCGGAGGATTTCGCCTATGTGCTGCGCGACGTGCCTGGCGCGATGGCGTTCATCGGCGTCGCGCCCGAGGGCAGCGACGCGCGCACCAATCCGCCGCTGCACAATACGAAGATGGTCATTCGCGAGGATGCAATGGCGCTGGGCGTGGCAATGCATTGCGCGCTGGCCGAGCGGTTCCTGAACGGCGGATTCGATTGACCTTCAAATTCCTCCCCCGCTGCGCGAGGGAGGATTTAAGCGGTGGCCACCCTTGCTCGCGTTCCGCTCCATCCGATGATCGCCACCGAAGCGACCAGCGCGAAGGCGCCGGCGATCACGAAGGCGATCGTGTAGCTGCCGGTCTGTTCGCGGATCAGCCCCGCGCCGAACGCGGCGGTCGCCGCGCCGAGCTGGTGCCCGACCAGGATCCAGCCGAACACGATCGGCGCCTCACGCTCTCCGAAGGAGAGGTTGGCGAGCTTTACGGTCGGCGGCACGGTCGCGATCCAGTCGAGGCCGAAGAAGATCGCGAAGATCGTCAGGCTCGCCGGGCTGAAATCGAGGAACGGCAGCGCAAGCAGCGAGAGGCCACGCAGACCGTAATAGACGAACAGCAATTTGCGCGGATCATAACGATCGGTGAGCCAACCCGAGGCGGTCGTGCCGACCAGATCGAACAGGCCCATCATCGACAACAGGCCCGCCGCGGCGACCGGAGCGATGCCGTGATCGCCGCAAAACGCGATCATATGCGTGCCGACCAGCCCGTTGGTGGTCAGGCCGCAGACGAAGAAGGTGCCGAACAACAGCCAGAATACCGGCTGCTTCGCCGCGCGGAACAACGCCGCGAAAGCGAGCATGGGGGAGGCGGCCTGTTTGAGCGGCGGGGGCGGTTCGCTCTCGTCGGTCTCGCCGAAGCGGCGCGTGCCGACATCGCCGGGCCGTTCGGGCACGATCCAGGCGACCAGCGGGATCAGCACGAGGCACGCGATGCTGACCGCCATCACCACTGGCCGCCATGCGCCTTCGCGTGCGAGCCAGGCGAGCAGCGGCAGGAACACCAGCGCGCCGGTCGCGGTGCTCGCGCTGAGCAGGCCCATCACCAGGCCCTGGCGCGTCGCGAACCAGCGATTGACCACCGCCGCGCCGAGCACCGAGGCGACCGCGCCGCTGCCGACGCCGGAGACGACGCCCCAGCTGAGCACATAATGCCAGGGCAGGGTCATCCACAGGCTGGCAAAGGTTGACGCGGACATCAGGGCAAGCCCGGCGAGCATGGTGCGCCGGATGCCGAACGACACCATCAACGCCGCCGCGAACGGCCCGACCAGCCCGTAGAGCAACAGGCCGACCGCCGCCGAGAAGGAAATGGTCGCGCGGTCCCAGCCGAAATTGACCTCGAGCGGGACCATCATCACGCCGGGGGCGGAACGCAGGCCAGCCGAAATGAGCAGCGCGAAGAAGGTTACCGCGACGACGACATAGGCATAGCTGCGGGCGGGAAGGCGAAGCAGGGGCAGTCGGGGCGTCGTCACCGGACGTCTCCGGCGATTGCGGTCACGGTGCGCAGCATCGTCTCCAGCGCGCGCCAATCCTCCACCCCGAACGCGCCCACGATGCGTTGCTGCGCGGCTTCCCAGGGCACCGCCGCGTCGGCCATCGCCGCACGGCCGGTATCGGTCAGCGAGGCGATCCTGGTCCGGCCTTCGGGCGCAGCGGCGATCGACACCCAGCCTTGCCGTTCGAGCGGTGTCAGCGCGCGGTAGAGCGAGGTGCGGTCCATCACGAGCTGTTCGGCGAGCCGGCTGAGCGGGACATCGCCGCCGCGTGCGATGTGCCGCAGCACGGAGAATTGCGCGATGGTCATGCCGGTCTCGGCCAGCGCGGCGTCATAGACGCCCGACAAGGCGCGCGCGGCCTTGCGCAGGGTGGTGCAAGCACAGGCCGCGTCGGCGATCGAATCTCGATGATGCATATGCATGATGTATTTACATCAATTAAAACGGTCAATCGCGAAGATCGACGCTCGGCCGATTTGTGATTGCCCCTTGCCACGGCCGTGGCACTGTCCGCGGTAATGAGGGGCCGGTGAAGAAAGGCCGGGTTAAGGGGGTTATATGGCAAGCACCGCAGGGACGTTTTTCCGTAGTATCCTGGCGACCATTGCGGGGCTCGCGGTCGTCATCATCGGATCGACCGTCACCGACCAGATCATGCATTCGACCGGCATCATCCCGCCGGGCGCGATGTGGAACCCGTGGCACAATGCGCTCGCGCTGGCGTATCGCTGCGTCTTCACTATTGCCGGCGGTTATGTGACCGCGTGGCTCGCGCCGCGCAATGCGATGCGGCACGTGCTGATCCTCGGCCTGATCGGGCTCGCTGCGGGGACTCTGGGTGTGATCGCCACCGCCGGGCTCAACCTCGGGCCGCGCTGGTATCCGATCGCCGTCGCGGTGACCGGATTGCCATGCGTCCTGCTCGGCGGCTGGTTGCGGTTGCGCCGGTGAGGGAAGGGGCGGCGGACCGCCCCTCCCGCCATCAAAACGCTGCGCGCAGGGTGACCTGGTACAGCGGGCCGGAGTTTTCGCGCTCCAGCTCATATTCCTTGACCGTACCGGCGCGGCGGTTGGCGAGAACGTCTTCGTAAGTATCCCCGTCATATTTGAGGAACGCCTCCTTCTTCGAGCGGCGCAAAATGTCCTGCACCGAGAAGCGCAGCACGAAATGCTTGCCCAGCCGCTTCTCGACGAACGCTTCGAGATCCGGATCGTATTTCAACTCGACTGTTTGGTCGAAATTGGATTCGGTCGCCTTGCTTCGTCCCGACACCGTCGCGCCGAAGCTCGCGTCGAGCTTCTTCAGCGTCTGGATGAAGCCGATGTTGTAGACGTGATGCGGCTGATTGTTGAATCGCCGCTTCTCGGTGGTGAAAGGATCGACCACTTCGCTGTCGAGATAGGTGTAATTGGCGAAGAGGCCGGTGTCGGGCATGCCGATCACGGTCAGCGGCGTGGATAGATCGACCTCGAACCCCCAGGTCTTGCCGTCGCCGATATTGCGCGGCGTGAAGAGCTGCCCGTCTCCAATTGAGCCGAGCGAGACGAGCTCGATCACATCGGTGATATCGCGATAGAAGAAATTGACCCCGAAAATGCCGCGACCGCCGAGGCGGCGCTCATAGCCGAGATCGACGCCCCATGCCCGTTCATTGCGCAACGCCGGGTTACCGCGCGTCACGTCCTCGTCACCCGGCGTCTCTTCCTGATCGTAAGGCGTGATTAGGTCGTAATCGGGCCGGCGGACAGTGCGTGCGACCGAAGCGCGGAACTGATCGGCGTCGGTCGGCGCGTAGCGCAAATGGAGCGACGGGTTGAGCGATTGGGCATTATAGCTGGCGCCCTGCGTCAGAGCTGTGCTGTCCTCCTCGTTGCTGAGCACGTTGCGACGTGTGATTTCGTAGCGCAGGCCCGCATCGATCGTCAGCGTCGAGGTCGGCTCGAAAGTCAGGCGCGCATAGGGATCGTAGCGCTTCTCGCGAATGCGGAATACCGAGCCGGCCAGCAGATCATCGGGTTCGCCATCCTCGTCAAAGGCGAGATTGGCGCCGTTCCGAGTCTTGTCGAGCAGGTCGATGCCGGCCTTGAAACGCAGTGTGTCCTGGCCGATCGAATAAGAGAGCGTGCCGGTATATTCGTCGTCCTTGATGTTCAGCGTCTCGGTGCCGGCGAGTTCGGCCTCGGCGACGCTGTCGCCTTCATCGGTACGGACATTGGTGTCCTCGCGGTAACCCGACCAGCCGGCGGCGATGCCGAACTGACCGCCGCCAAGGTCGAACGCGCCGTCGGCGTTGACCGCATAGGTCTGCTGCTTGATATCCTCATGCTGCAATTCGACGCCGTCCGGCGAGAGCCCGGAGCCTTTGAAGGTCGACGAAACCTCATTCTCGTCGCGGTTCGTATCGACGAAGAAACCCTGCAGGCGCAGGTAGCTCTTGCCGCCGAAATCATGGCGGATCTCGGCGCTACCCGACAGGTCGCTGCCGTCGCGCGTGTCGTCCTGCAGCTCGGTATTCTTGAATGCGGGGTCGGTCTCGTCGAGCGAGCCGGTGGTGAATTTCTTGAAACGCAGCGACACCTTCTTCTTGGCGTTGCGGCGTTCCTGATAGTTGAGCGCGCCCCAATAGGATGTGTTCTCGCCGATGCGGCCGGCATAGGCGGCGCCGAGCGAGGGGCGGACGGTGCCGTCCTTGTTGATCAGCGCGCCGGCTTTGGCGAAACCGCCCTCGAACGTCGCGGCTTCCTTGGTGACGATGTTGAGCGTGCCGGCGACCCCTTCGCTCGGCTGATCGGCGCGGGGCGAGCGGATGATCTCGATCTTCTCGACCAGTTCGGCCGGGATGCGGTCGACGAAGAAGCTGCGATCAGCCTCACCGCCGGGGGCGCGGCGGCCGTTGATCAGCACCTGAGTATAACCGGGCGGCAGGCCGCGAAACTGCACCGCGTCATATTCGAGCACGTCGGAGGTGAAGGTCACGCCGGGCACGCGTTTCAGCATTTCACCGACCGAGACGGGTTCGAAGCGCTGGAAATATTCCAGGTCGTAAGACAGCACCGGATTGGGGTCCTCGGTGCGGTTGCGGAAGATGATCGTGCCGTTGACGATGATGTCGCTCGCCTGCTGCTCCTGATTTTCCGCCACGGGCTGTGCGTTGGTGGCCGATGGTCCGCCAGTTTGTTCTTGAGCGATCGCCGATATTGGCAGCATCAGCGCAGAATATGCGCAGCCTGCAAGCAGTGCTCGTGTAATAACCATGATGGCCCCCGTTGAATATTATAAATTGACTTGAGGCGGCGCTGCATGCCAACGGACCTCATTGGCAGCGCAGGTAGGTAATGATTATGACACGGTCGCGGACTCTCGGTTTCACTTCGGTGACAGTTTTGGTGACGGTTTTGTTACTTGGCGGTTGCGCGACGGCAAATCCGGGTGCCGAAGTCCCGGTTGAAACGCGCATAACCAATGCCTTGCCGGCAAAGACCGTCCAGGCGGCTGGTGAAACCGAGGCGGTGGCGACCGCCAATGCCGATGCCGCGGACGATCCGGCGATCTGGCGCAACCCGGCCAACCCGGCGGCGAGCCTGATCGTCGGCACCGACAAGAAGGCCGGGCTGTACGTCTATGGCCTGGACGGTAAGACGCGCGATTTCGTCGATGCGGGCAGGGTCAACAATGTCGACCTTGCGGTGATGGGCGAGCGGATCATCGTCGCGGCGAGCGATCGCGGCGACCTGGCCAATGCGCAGATCGCGCTGTTCGCGCTCGACGGGGCGACCGCCAAGCTGACCCCGTTGGGCAAGGTCGCGGCCGGCGCGGGCGAGGCTTATGGCATTTGCCTCTACCAGGCGGCCGATGCGCTGTACGCGTTCATGGTGGTGAAGGACGGCACGATCCGTCAGGTCGCGCTCGACGTCAGCGGCGCGACACCGGCGGGCAAGATCGTGCGGACGATGAAGCTCGGCACGCAATCCGAGGGCTGTGCGGTCGACCCGGCCAGCGCGCGGCTCTATGTCGCGGAGGAAGATGTCGGGCTGTGGCGCTTCGACGCGCGTGCCGATGGGCCGGTCGATCCGGTCAAGATCGCCGCCGCCGACGGCAAGGCGATCGTCGCCGATGCCGAAGGGGTCGCGGTGGCCGATGGTTATGTCGTGGTGTCGAGCCAGGGCGACAATGCCTATGCGGTCTATCGCCTGTCGGACGAAGCCTATGTCGGCCGTTTCCGCATCGCGCCGGGCGCGTTCGGATCGACCGAGGAGACCGACGGGATCGAGATCGTCGCGGGCGATTTCGGGCCGGCTTATCCCGACGGCATCATGGTCGCGCAGGACGGCATGAACGCGCCGCGCGCGCAGAATTTCAAGCTGGTGCGCTGGGGCGAGGTCAAGGCGGCGCTGGGGCTTTGATCCGCCATTGCGTGGCGGCGGGAGAGAGCATAGCCTTGCCGCAACTCAAGGAGATCAAGCGATGCGCAGCGGAACGATGACGATCATTGGGGCGACACTGATCCTGGCGGCGGCGGCGACGGGCGCCAATGCCGGTGGCCAGACGGCGGCCGCGCCGGCTGCGGCAAGCGTGCCGGTCGATCCGGCGGCGATCGTTGCCGGGCGGCAGGCCGCGTTCCTGCTTTCGGCGGCCGATTTCGGCGGGATCAAGGCGGCGATCGCGCGCGGCGACGATGTGACGACTCAGGCGTTCGCGGCACGGTCGCTGGCGCGCTGGGCAAAGACGATCCCGGCGATGTTCCCGGCCGGCACCGGCATCGCGCCGAGCGAAGCGCTGCCGACGATCTGGACCGATCGCGCCGGGTTCGAGGCGAAGGCGGCCGCCTATGCCGAGGCGGCGGACAAGCTCGCCACGCTGGCCAAGGCGGGCGACAAGCCGGGCTTCGCCGCGCAGTTCGGCGAAGTGGGCAAAAGCTGTGGCGCGTGCCACGATGCGTACCGGATGCCGGACAAGAAATAGCCTGCCCGGCTATCCCGTCGCGCGGTGCGCGTCTCCCGGTATCGCCAGGGCGAGGGAGATGTTGGTTCTCGTCATGTGAAAGAGCGGGTCGGCGATCGGTGAGCTGCCGGTCGAACGGGCAATAAGCGCGATCGCGGCGCGGTTGAATCGCGTGAGTGGCGCTGGTCGATGCCGGGCATGTCCGGCGGCATCGTCACGGAAATATCGGCCTGCCGGGATCGACTGAATTTCCCGCAGCTACGGGAAGTTTTTCGGCAAATGCTTTTTTGGCGATTCCACGGGAAACTACGGGAAAAACTACGGGAAAACCGGCGTGACCGCACGGGAATTTCGGCGGTGTTGCGGCGAGCATGACGTGGGGCATCATCGCAACCTGAACGGGTTTCAAATCTGGTCGCCGAGCTTCCATGCTTGCTGCGATAGCGCGAATTGATCGACGTTTGTATCGGGCCGCGCGGCGGGGCCTTGGAGAGATATGCTGCACCCCATGTACAGTATCTCTGGTGCCAGATGAGCGCCGCATTCTGATGATGTTGTCAGCCATGGAGCGATGGGTTTTCATGAGCAGGTCTTCAGATAATTGTCCTATTATCAATAGATTAGGTCTTTTTGCGTGTTGCCCAAACCTTGATGGTGAGATAAATATCATGTCCCTATAATTTGTGCCGCCCGGGTAAAAGCTGGCATGGGGCGGGCCGCGTGATTGCTACCTGGCCTCTGAGGTGCGATCGTTCGGATATGATCTCTCGGGCAACAATATTGCTGGGCATGATGGCTATGGCATCGTCGTGTAATAGCGAGTCGTCGCCGCCGCCATCTTCGCCCGATACCGCATTCAGCGCTTCCGACCGGAGATGCCGGTTGCTCGTGTCGTGGGCGATTGCGCCGACGGACGTCGTCGTGGTGCCGGCAAAGGTCGGGGAGAGAGCGCGCGAGACAAACCGGATCAGGCTGGATGCCGGGAACAATCTCTACTGGAACAAGGCGCCGGTGGACCGGCTGGGCTCGCTACAGTTTCTGGATAGGTCGAGAATGGTTGCACCGCAGCCGATGACGATCGTGCAGGCGGATCGTCGCGCAAACTGTGCTGCGCTGCGGATCGTAATCGCCGATACGGATAAGGCCTTGGATTGTTCGCGGCCGATGTGCAGGTTCGAGTGGGCGGAGATACCGGTCGATCCAAACCGAGGCGCACCGGTTTCTCTGCCAATATATCCACTGTAACGGGCCGGCCGTTCCCTTTAATCCATTCAGCCGACTGATTTACTGGAGACGTAACATGGACCAATTCACTGGTGGCTGCCTGTGCGGCGATGTCCGGTTTGTGGCGTCGCGGCCGCCATATCGGGTTGGCCTGTGTCACTGTCTCGACTGCCGCAAGCATCATGGCGCGCTATTTTACGCCGCCGCGATCTTTCCTGAGGATGCGGTGACGATCGAGGGCGAAACCAGCAATTACGGCACGCGGTTTTTCTGCCCCCGCTGCGGCTCGTCCGTTTTCGCGCGCAGTGGCGATGAGATCGAAGTGTATCTGGGGTCGCTGGACGCGCCGGACCAGTTGGTGCCGACCTATGAATGCTGGACCGTCCGTCGCGAATCCTGGCTGCCGCCTTTTCCACTTGCGCGAGGATATGAGCGCGATCGGGAGGGCACTGGGCGGTTTGAGGAGTAGCGTTCGCGATGTGCCCGAAGCCTCAGAGGCGCACCTCCCAATTGCAATGAGGTCATGATACGATATGCTCGCATCGGGAGGTCGACCATGAGCCTGTTTCCACGCATTCAGAGCCCTTGCCCTTACAAGGGCAACCTGTCCGACATCATGGACGGCAGCCAGTGCCGGCTGTGCAAGCGCGAGGTCCATGACCTGACCGCGCTGAGCGTCGGCGAGCGGCAGGCGCTGCTGAACGGCTGCGAGACGGAAATCTGCGTCAGCTATGCGGTGAGCGCGCGTTCGGTTTTCGCCGCGGCTGCGCTGGCGGCCGCGGCTATCGCCACCCCTGCCCATGCGCAACAGGCGGAGCCGGCCGCTTCAGTCGACGAAGAGGTGGACTATATCATTGTCGGAGGCCTGCGTGCGCCGAAACATGCGCAATGGGTGAAGGACGAGCCTGTGAGTGACGCGCCGGCTCTTCCGGTCATTTATGACGACCCGGCACCTGCTCAGGCGGCGGGGCAAGCGGTCACGACGCCGGCACCGGTGACGCCGGCCGCTTCCTGACTTCGGTCATTCCCTGCCAGTCCAGCAGGCCGGCGACCTGCGTCGCTGCACCGATCGCCCAGGGTTCGCCATCGCCGATCGCGAGCGCGATATGCGACGCGTCGAAGGACCCGAACGAGATGTCGAAGCTTTTCCACGACCCATCGACATAAGCGACCACCCAGCTGTGCGGCATGAACGCGTTCCGTGCGCCATGATAGCGTTCGCGCGAATAGATCAGGCCGCTGGCGACGCGCGCCGGGATGCCTGCGGCGCGGGCGAGACCAGCGAGCAGGGTCGCGTCCTCAGTGCAGTCGCCCGCGCGGCGGCGCCATGATTGCAGCGCCGAATAATGGCCGTCGAAATCCACATCCTTGAGTCGGCGGCGCGCGAGGCGCTCAAGCCTCTTCATCTTGCCGACATCGTCCTGTGCGGCGGCGGCGATGCCGCGAACGGCGCTGCGGAGTTCAGGCGCATCGCTCTCGATCCACGCCGATGCCGCCCGCCAGCGCGCCAGGTCGGATGGATCGGTCGACAGGCCCGGGCCACAGGACGCGCAGATATCGAGCAGCAGCGCGGTACCTTCGATCGTCGTCCGCTGTTCGCCGGTCGCGGGCAAGACCGGGCGGAACATGGCGGGCAAGGCGAACCGGTAGCGGATATGGCCCGCCAGTGCGGCAGACGAGATCGCGTAAGGCGATGCGATCATCTGATGGCGCGTGGTCGGCGCCTGCAATTCCTGTGGAGATATCGGTCGATCGGACCGTTGCAGGATCACGCTGTTGCCGGGAAGCGGCTGTTCGGCGCGGAGGATGCGGCCCCTGTCATCGAGCCGGATCGACCAGACCAGGCCGGGTAGCCCATTTTGCCAGGCCGACAGGATCAGGTCGCCCGTGCCCGCCCCATCGGTGCGTTGCCATCTTATGCCGGAGGCCGGGCGTGCCGGATCGCCCGCCGCCAGCAGCTCCTGCAGATACAGGATGGACTGGCCGTCTTCGTCCGCGGCCTCGGCGGCGTTTTCGGGATCGGGCGCGCCATTGCCGACGGCGGCAGCGTCATTCCGGACCGTGACCAGATGGAGGCGTCGCTTCCTGCCGTCCGATGTCTCGATCGAAACCCGGATCGTCCTGCCCTGGGCATCAAGCTCACGCACGCTCCGTATATGCGAACGCGACTGGTTATGCCCTTCGACGCGAAAGGCCATTTCCCTTTCCCGGGTGATCCGAGTGGTTTTTGCATCGCTCTCCCGTGTCTCATGCTGCCAGCCGATCAACTGACCGCGCTGATCGACGATGCGAAACCACAGATCATCCTGCGCACTCGCCGCGACGGGCGAGAGAAATAGCGCTGCACCCAGTATAGAATTCAGCCATACCCTCATGGATGCGGATGGTTGTCGTGTGGCCGAGGCGTGAGACAGCGGGAAACTGCCCCGTCCCTGTTTAGCTTGACCCCTCCGACCGCGCAGGGGCGCGGCAGGAATGAAGCAAGATCAATGCGCATCGGCATTGGACGCGCCGATGATGAGTTGGATCAAATCGAACGGCTTCATGTTGCCAAAGACATGTTTGTCCGCGGGGCGCGTTTTGCCACAGGCGGTCAACAGCAGGGCTTCAGCATTGCTCTTTGGGGGTACACTGGCCCAATCGGTCGTTGATGTGTCCGTCGCTTTGCCGGTCTTGTCGTAGAACATCATGAAAAGATTCCGTGACCGGTGCGCGTTACAATCGAATTCCATGTGCGACATGAATATGACGGTCTCTTTGCCCTCAGTCGTGACGAGATAGGCCGTCCCCCGAACGAGCCGACCGTCGACTTTTTTCAAGGATGCGCGGTCGATGATCGTCGCCGAGCGACGCCCGTCCTGGTTCGACAGGCTGGCGATGACCAGATCGCGCGTGCGGACCGACGACGCGGGCAACCCGCCGGGCAGGCATTGGCCGAAAAAGTCGCGCATCGTCTCATGGCCGGAGCGCAGGTCGATCGTCTGCCCATGCGGCGACGAGGCCCTGTCCTGCACCCGGATCGCCAGGGTTTCGGTTGTGAGCAGCTGGTTCGCCATGTCCGGTGTCAGCGCGCGGCTAAAGCTCACCAGATCGCTGCTTGCCTCGGCGTCCGCCCCGGGCAAGGCCAGTTTGCCGTCGAGTTCGACATAGGACAATGTCGTGCCAGCAGTCCAGGCACGCGCGGTCTCCGGCGTGGTGATCAGGCTCAGGCCGATACTCAGCTTGCCGCCGAGACAAAAGAAGATCGCGCGACCGATCATGTCGTGATGTTCCTGCTGAAGCAGGAGATAGGGGCGCATTTTAGAGGTGTGGATTTCGGCGATAGCGGGCCTGGCGCCATTATTGGCGAGACCGAGTTGAAGTGCGATTTCGGGCTGAAGCCAGCCAATGTCTTCGGCGTCGATCGCGCTGGCGAGCGAGAAGAGCTGCGGATCGACGCCCATTTCGGCGAGATAGTCGATATTGACCGCACTGATCATCTGCACCGCCGCTTCGGTGTCGCGGGTCGGCCTGACGCCGCTGTGGAACTGATGGATGCCCAGCCGACCGCTGCGGTCATTGAGGAAGCGCGCAACGCCGCCGGCATAGGCGTCGGTACAGGCGCTGGCGCAGATCGCCTCGCCGCCCGGCCGGCCGACATTGGTGTTGAAGCCGAGCTCACGGATGGCGCGACCAAGTTCCATGCCCTCAGTCAGCAACCCGCCGGGGGAGTCGAAATAGATCGTCGCGGATTTGAGCTTCTCCCTGGCGACGAATGCCCGCAGGCGAGTCACGCTTTTCGCGTCGATATCACCAGCGGCAAGGACCGGCACGGTATCGCCAAGCGTGTCGGCTTCGGCGCGGCGGAAATAGGGATCGGTGATGATGCTGAAGGTCATCGCGTCATCGTGCGCGGGCGATGCGATGGCTGGGGTGAGTGAGAGAGACGCGAAGACGATCAGGGCGATGCGTCCGAGGATTCGCCTGGCGCGTGTTGCCGATGATCGACCGTTGTTCATGACGCCACCCCCGTATTGTCGCCGCCCCGTTCTGGTGCCCTGCAGGCGGAACATAACGGGGTCATGGCTTTGCGTCCAGCGTTCCGCGTTGGGCTTTTGACGAGTGATGATGCGTATCCGGCATCGCGCGCCGGGTGGGGCGGCACCTGCTCTAATTAGTGCAGTGTCACCGTTATGCAGTCACGATGGACGTGGCCTGCGGAGCCAGTATCCAGTAGGTACGAAATTTCGCATTTATGCCAGAGAGATGAGCAGGCAGGGAAGCTCGCCATTCCTATACACTTGGACCTAGTTGGCCATACGAGATTGTCGATTGATTGGGTCACACACTAGAGGCCCCTCATGAGAGGGGCCTCTTGTCCTGTTATTCCGCCGCCACGCCAGCCTGCGAGAACATATCCCCGCCGGCATCACCACCGCTAGCATCCTCGTTCGCCGCCGGCCCGGCCTTCGCCTTTTGGCGCTTGTCGAAGCCGTCCCACACTTCGTTCCAGTTGCCGCGCGTCGCGGCCTTGGAATATTCGGTGGCGCGCTGTTCGAAGAAATTGGCGTGCTCGACACCATTCAGCATCGGGGCGAGCCAGGGCAGGGGATGTTCGTCGACCATGTAGATCGGCTTGAGGCCGAGCTGCCCCAGCCGCCAGTCGGCGATGTAGCGGATATACTTCTTGATTTCCTTCGGGGTCATGCCGTTGACCGGGCCCATTTCGAAGGCGAGATCGATGAAATTGTCCTCCAGGTGCACCGTGGTCTGGCACATGTCGCGAATGTCCTGCTTCACCGCCTTGGTGTAGCAATCGCGTTCCTTCACGAAGGTGTGGAACAGCTTGATGATGCCTTCGCAGTGCAGGCTTTCGTCGCGGATCGACCAGGTGACGATCTGGCCCATGCCCTTCATCTTGTTGAAGCGCGGGAAGTTCATCAGCATGGCGAAGCTGGCGAAGAGCTGAAGCCCCTCGGTGAAGCCGCCGAACATGGCGAGCGTCTTGGCGATATCCTCATCGGTATCGACGCCGAAGCCCTGCAGATAGTCGTGCTTGTCCTTCATCTCGGAATATTCGAGGAAGGCGCCATATTCGCTTTCGGGCATGCCGATCGTGTCGAGCAAATGGCTGTACGCGGCGATGTGCACCGTCTCCATGTTGGAGAAGGCGGCGAGCATCATCTTGATCTCGGTCGGCTTGAAGATGCGGCCGTATTTCTCGTGGTAGCAATCCTGCACCTCGACATCGGCCTGAGTGAAGAAGCGGAAAATCTGCGTCAGCAGATTGCGCTCGTGATCGCTGAGCTTCTGTGCCCAATCGCGGCAATCCTCACCGAGCGGCACTTCCTCCGGCATCCAGTGGATCTGCTGCTGGCGCTTCCAGAAATCGAACGCCCAGGGGTATTCGAAGGGCTTGTACTGCTTGCGGGCTTCGGTGAGGGACATGGGGCCGGTCCTTACGCTTTTGAGTGTATGAGATAGATGGAAACGAAAATACCAAATGTGCCGATCGCGCCGACGCGCACCGCGCGGTCGATCCACGGAGCGTCGCCAAACATGCGATCTCCGCCCGCGCTGCGAGTCAGTAATTGGGGCACCAAAGCCACAACGACGCACACGGCGGCAATGAACCAGAGTGGCGTCACGATTCCGTGCTCCACTGCCGCGTCGCGCTCGCCGAGATTTCGGTCACCATAGCACAGCAGACTGCTGCCGGGGAGCGCTCGAGCGATCTGGACTGCGCGCATGCCGCGATGCGGGGCACGAGAAGAGATGGGCGGTCGGGCATCATGTCAGCTTGGAAATGTCGTTGAGAAGGAATCCGGTAAAGGTCGCGATCACAAGCAATCCGGCAAGTCGGCTGGCGATCGTGGGACGTTCACCAAAGCCGGATATGCCCGAGAGCAATTGCAACCCAATCAGGATGAATATGGTTTGAGGAAGGACTTCGGTCCAGGCGGGCCTGCCGTCCTTCGGTAGTAACCAGGTGAGTATGATCGCGCCGAACAACGGTATGCTGATGGCCTGTACCAGGCGGGCTTCCACTGTCTCAAACCTGGAGCTTGCCAGCGGTTTTTCGGAGTGCGCCTGAAGCGCTGTCTCGATCGAGCGCAACTCCTCAAAATATCGATCGTCGCCACGGGCGAGCCGACGCCGCAGGCGGCGTTCGAGCCAGCGGCGGCGCAGAGCGCTCACTTTCGGCGCGATAACCCGATCGATCGCCATGACCAAAGCGGCGAGCGCCAGCCCGTTCGCAAGGGATGCAATGAGAAAGGCGGGCGTGCCTTGGATCACGATTCCGTGCTCCATTGCCACATCGCGCTCGCTGAGATGGCCAGCACCACGCCCAGCGCCACCGCCATGATCCCGACCATGCGGAAGACATAGACTTTCGCTGGCCCCGCCGGACGGCTGAGCGCGAGCAGCAGACCGGCTCCGACCAGCGCGAAGACCAGAGCGACCGCGAACATGATGGCGATCTGCAGCGTCATCGCGACCGGCGCCGATCGACATAGATCCGCCGCGAGCCGCGATGCGAGCCGACGCCGAACACGACGATGCCGAGGAAATAGCCGAAATCATACCAGCCGCCATTATTGGGCACGGCATAGACCGCGACCTCGGGCATGAAGAGCGACAGGACCCACGCGACCGGGAAGATAAAGCCGTGCCACAGGCCGAGCAGGAAGCCGGGCGCGGTTGGCGCGACCGTGGCGGGGATTTGATGTGCGCAGGCGGTGAGCGTCGCGATAAGCGCGAGTGCGAGTGCCAGGCGCAGCCGTGTCGTAGTGATCAGCATGGCCGGTTCTCCCGTGCATCCATTCGCGTTGGCGCGCGTTCAATCGCCGCAACCGTAACGAAGGAACTGGAAGCATGGCCGATCTGAGTGCGATCAAGGAACATATGGAAGTCATCGGCGCCGACGGCGTCCATGTCGGCACCGTCGACCATGTCGATGGCGACCGGATCAAGCTGACCAAGAAGGATTCGGGTGAGGGGAGCCATGAGGGGCACCATCACTATATCTCGGGCGGCCTGGTCGCCGATGTCGAGGGTGACACGGTTCGGCTTTCGGCTAACGCCGATGTCGCGGTGGGTTTCGAAGAAGAGGCTTGAACTCACTTTCCCTCTCCCCTTGTGGGAGAGGGAGGGAGCCGCGAAGCGGCGGAAGGGTGAGGGGGACTTGGTTGGCGTCATTCGCTATCACTCCCCCTCATCCGGCGCTTCGCGCCACCTTCTCCCACAAGGGGAGAAGGGAGATTTGCGGCGATCGTTGTTATTACACCGTCTAGATTTTCCAGAACGTCGTTGTTCCAGAAGCGCATGACCCGGTAGCCTTCGCCTTCCAGAAAGCGGGTGCGGCGCGCGTCATTCTCCGCATCGATCGCGTGCTGGCCGCCATCGGCTTCGATGATCAGTTTTGCGCTGTGCGAGCAGAAATCCACGAAGAAACGTCCCATTGGAACCTGGAAGCGGAATTTCGCTGCCGGGAATGTTTCGCGCAGGCCTCTCAGCAAACGCTTCTCGGTTTCGGTGGCGTTGCGGCGGAGGTCGGGGGCTCGGGCGGTGGTGTTGGCCGGGAGCAGCTGGCGTTTGGTCAGGCCGGCGTCATTCCCCCTCATCTTCCCACGCTTCGCGCGGGCCCCTTCTTCTCCCACAAGGGGAGAAGAGTTTAGGGGAGTCGCGCTTTCTGTTCCCTCTCCCCTTGTGGGAGAGGGAGGGAGGAGCGAAGCGACGGAAGGGTGAGGGTGACTTAGAAGTACCACCTCACTGGCACGCCAAACACTCGTCATAATCCTTCGATTCGACCTCGATCTGGCGCAGGTCGATCGTGTTGTCGGCTTCCACCCCGCCGGCGAAACCGGCGCGCTGGATGCTCTTCGAGCGGAGGTAATAGAGCGACTTGATGCCCAGTTCCCAAGCGCGGAAGTGGAGCATGAGCAAGTCCCATTTCTCGACATCGGCCGGGATGAACAGGTTCAGAGACTGCGACTGGTCGATATAGGGCGTGCGATCGGCGGCGAGTTCGATCAGCCAGCGCTGGTCGATCTCGAAGCTGGTCTTGAAGCAGTCCTTTTCCTCCTGAGTCAGGAAGTCGAGATGCTGAACGCTGCCGCCCTGTTCGAGGATCGAGTTCCACACCGCGTCGCTGGCCTTGGATTTCTCGGCGAGCAGTTTTTCGAGATAGGGGTTCTTGATCGAGAAG
Organism: Sphingomonas sp. So64.6b; assembly: GCF_014171475.1. NCBI lineage: Bacteria > Pseudomonadati > Pseudomonadota > Alphaproteobacteria > Sphingomonadales > Sphingomonadaceae > Sphingomonas > Sphingomonas sp. So64.6b. The sequence continues at coordinate 2,788,621 of NZ_CP048817.1, read as the reverse complement.
CTGCCCGACAGCGTCTTATGCGTGTAGATATTGGCCGGGATCGGTTCGATGCACGCGCTGGTGCCGCCGCAGATGATGCTGATCGACGCGGTCGGCGCGATCGCCATCTTGCAGCTGAACCGCTCCATCGCGCCCATGTCGGCAGCATCGGGGCAGGGGCCGCGTTCGACCGCGAGCTGCATCGACGCTTCATCGACCTGCGCCTTGATGTGCTTGAACATCTTCAGGTTCCACGACTTGGCCATCGCGCCTTCGAACGCGAGGCCGCGCGCCTGGAGGAAGCTGTGAAAGCCCATCACGCCGAGGCCGACCGAGCGTTCGCGCATCGCGGAGTAAGCGGCGCGCTCCATGCCGGGTTCGGCGCGGTCGATATAATCCTGCAGCACATTGTCGAGGAAACGCATGACGTCCTCGATAAAGCCCTTTTCGTCCTTCCACTGATCCCAGGTTTCGAGATTAAGCGAGGACAGGCAGCACACCGCGGTGCGTTCGTTGCCGAGATGGTCCTTGCCGGTCGGCAGGGTGATTTCGGAACAAAGGTTGGAGGTCGAGACCTTGAGCCCGAGGTCGCGGTGATGCTTGGGCATCGCCTTGTTCACATGGTCGGCGAAGACGATGTACGGCTCACCGGTGGCGAGGCGAGTCTCGACCAGCTTCTGGAAAAGCGAGCGCGCATCGACCTTGCCGCGCTCCGACTGATCCTTCGGGCTGCGCAGCGTCCATTCCTTGCCGTCACGGACGCATTCCATGAATTCGTCGGTGATCAGCACGCCGTGGTGCAGGTTGAGCGCCTTGCGGTTGAAATCGCCCGATGGTTTGCGGATTTCGAGGAATTCCTCGATCTCGGGATGGCTGACGTCGAGATAGCAGGCGGCCGAACCACGGCGCAGCGAGCCCTGGCTGATCGCGAGCGTCAGCGAATCCATCACGCGCACGAACGGGATGATGCCGCTGGTCTTGCCGTTCAGGCCGACCGGCTCACCGATGCCGCGCACATTGCCCCAATAGGTGCCAATGCCGCCGCCACGCGAGGCGAGCCAGACATTCTCGTTCCAGGTGTCGACGATGCCGTTGAGGCTGTCGGGCACGGAATTGAGATAACAGCTGATCGGCAAGCCACGGCCGGTGCCGCCGTTCGACAGCACGGGCGTCGCGGGCATGAACCAGAGCTGCGAGATCGCATCATAGAGGCGCTGCGCATGCGCGGCATCATCGGCATAGGCCGACGCAACGCGCACGAAGAGATCCTGATAGCGCTCGCCCGGCAGCAGATAACGGTCGGTCAGCGTGTCCTTGCCGAAATCGGTGAGCAGCGCGTCGCGCGAATGATCGACCTCGACCGGGTAAAGCTGCGCCTTCACTTCCTTCGAATCGCCGCGCGCGTCGAGCTTGCGCGCTGCCGTGCCCTTACCCTTGTCGTCAGGGGCGGATGCCGTGCTGGTGTCCATCATCGCTTCGATCGCGTCGGTTGCCATGTTTACGCTCGCTTCCTGGCCGTCTCTGAAATCCATCGGTGCCGCCCTCAATCAACAAAAAATACCCGACCGGCGTTCCCGGTCCGTTCGAATCGGAGGCGAACCCCCAAGCTATCATTTTCGGGCGACCCGTGGAGAACAAAATCTACCTCCCGCGCCACCTCGATAGCGCGTGGGTGTAGGCTCGCAATATGGTGCTGCGACCGCTGTTCTACCAGTTCTTGGGTTCGCCCCCGAACTCAACCCCTACAGATTGTGCCTATTCTGGTCAGGAGGCAAGACAGTAAATGACACATTAGAGACTCGGTTCGTCGCTATTTTGAGTCGGTTCACAGCAGCCATCGGATGCCGCAGTGCAGCGACGCGTGGTCAAAGCTGGCTTTGCCGAAAGGCAAGAGGACGAATACGGAACGAACAAAAAAATTGCGCGAAAAAATCAGTCCGGCGCGGACTCATCGGATCAGGCGGCGCGGACCCTCGCTTCGATCCCGCTGGCCACGGATTGCGGGTGAACGATCGACACATAAGTGCCCGGGTCGGCATCGGCGACCATGACATCGGCGCGAAGCTGCTTCGCCAGCGCCTCGACGATGCTGGTACCAAGGCCGGGCTTTGCGGGCGATTCGCCGACCGGCATGCCGACGCCGTCATCGCGGACCGAGAGGGTCCAGGAATGGCCGTCGGACTGATAGCCGACGGTGATCACGCCGTGGCGCGTACCCGGAAAGGCATGCTTCAGCGCGTTGATGACGAGTTCGGTGACGATCAGCCCCAGGCTGACCGACGCATCGGCGCTGGTGATGCTGTCGTCGACCTCGACCTTCAGGCTGATCTGGGCATGGTCGTGGATCATCGACGCGCCGATGCTGCGGCACAGATCGTTGAAATAGCTGCGCAGCCCGACTTCGCCGAGTTGCGACTGGGCGAGTTGCTGTTGCAGTGAGGCGATCGACATGACGCGGTTATGCGCATCGTTGATATGGCCGCGAGCCTCGGCCGAACTGGTGCGGCGTGCGCTCTGCGTCAGGACGCTGGCGATGATCTGCAGGCTGTTGGCGACGCGATGCTGCAATTCCCGAAGCAGCACGGCCTTTTCGTGGAGCAGCTCGTCCTTGAGCTTGGCCGTCAGCCGTGCGTCGGTCACGTCGGAGATGGTCAGCACGAGGCGAATATTGGCGGCGTCGTCCGAATAATCGAGCGTGTGCGCGTTGAGCACGAGGCGACGCGGCGTGGTGCCGTCACGCGCCAGGTCCATTTCATAGGCGTCGATCTGGACATTGCCGGACACCGTCGCTTCGAGCAGCGAGGCGAGCTGCGGCCGGTTCCATTCGCCGTTGCCGAGCGCGGCCAGCTTGCGGCCAACCGCCGCCGAGCGTTCGACATCGAACGCGGCGCAGAAGGAGGTGCTGAGCGCGATGATCACCAGATCCCCGTCGAGCAGTACAAGCGGCGCGTCGGATGAAGAGATCAGCGCGAGCATCATGCTGTTCGCCGCGTCGATGATGGCAGGTGGCGAGAGTGGCATTCAAATGGCCTCAAAGGGCCGGAGACTCGCGGTGCGAAAGCCTTGCCCGGTACGTCCCGGCCCATCGATGCGGGCATGACGCAAAGGTGACGGGGAGGACGCGAGTCCCACTCTAGCAGTTTCAAGCGGTTAGCCCGCATCAAATCGCTTGGGGTGCCATTATCCCTCCAGCTTCATCGTCAGGTCGATGAAGGAGCTGGCCTGGTAATCCCAATCCTGCGCCGCATCGGCGTCGGGCGCGCGGCGGCCGCCATATTCGAGCGGCCGGTGGACGAACGCGGTGATCAGCCCGCACGCCCGCGCTGCGGCGAGATCGCTATGATGTGCTGCGACCAGGCACAGCTCGGATGGTGCGATGCCGAGGATCTCGGCGGTGCCGAGATAGGCCTGGGGGAGCGGCTTGTAATAGCCGGTCGATTCGGCGCCGAGGATCGTGTCCCAGGGCAGGCCGGCGCGGCGCGCCATCTCCAGGGTCAGCGCGGTGTTGCCGTTGGACAAAGTGACGATCGGGAAACGGACCTTGAGCCGGGTCAGGCCCGCGACCGCATCGGGCCAGGGGTCGAGCCTGCGCCAGGCATGGGCGAAGTCGGTTAGCGTTTGATCGTCGATCGTCGCCCGGTCGATGTCGTGACGGACGAGCAGCGCCTCCAGCGTCTCGCGGTTGAGGATGTCGAGCCTTGTATAGGGCCGCCGACCGCTGCGGCACTCCTCCATCGCCGGCTGATAAAGGCCGCGCCACTGGTCGGCGAAGAGGTGCGGGTCGATATCGGCTCGGCCAAGGGCGGCGAGGAAGGGTGCGGCTTCGCGCGCGATGCTGCTGCGCCAGTCGACCACGGTGCCGAACACGTCGAAGGCGAGGACGAGGGGTTTGGTGCTCATCCCCCCGCTTTCACGAAATCGATAAAGGCGCGAAGCGGCGCCGGCATGTGGCGGCGGCTGTGGTAATAGATCGACGGACCCGGGAAATCCTCCAGCCAGTCGGTCAGTACGGGCACCAGCGTGCCATTGTCGATCTCGGGCTGGATGACTTCGGCGAAGCTGGCGACTAGGCCCAGGCCGGCGATGGCGGCGGCGAGTTCGATTTCATGTCCGGTGCTGATCAGCGGGCCTTCGGGCGCGATGCGGAAGCGTTTGCCGGCGCGCTCGAAATCCCACACCGCGATATGGCCGTTGGCGAAGCGGTGGCCGATCCGGGCATGATCGGCGAGATCGCGCGGATGTTTCGGTGCGCCGCGCGCGGCGAGATAGGCGGGAGATCCGGCGACGGCGAAGCGCTGCCGCTTCGGGCCGATCGGGACCGCGATCATGTCCCTGGCGATGCTTTCCTCATAGCGGATGCCGGCGTCGAAACCATGCGCGAGAACGTCGAGGAATGTGTCCTCGGCGACGATCTCCAGCCGGATGCCGGGATGCGCGGTGAGGAAACGCGCGACGATCGGCGGCAGGATATAGCGCGCGACGATCGAGGGCACGTTGAGGCGCAGCGTGCCGCTTGGCTGGCCATCCGTGACCGCCAGGCCGTCAAGCGCATCGACGATCTCGGCGAGCGCGGGGCGCAGGCGGTCGAGCAGGCGCTGCCCGGCCTCGGTCGGTGTCACGCTGCGCGTCGTGCGGTTGAGCAAGCGCACGCCGAGATCGCCTTCGAGCCGGCGAACCGCGTCGCTGAGCGATGAAGCGGAGACGCTGCGGCGCACCGCGGCGGTGCGGAAACCGCCCGCTTCGGCCACCGTTGCGAAGAGCCGGATATCGTCGAGATTGGGCGTCGTCATTGTCCGAATCCCCGCACGGGTCGTTCCAATAACATCGGCTTATCGCACGATCCTGCGTCCGGTATAAGCGGCAAATCGAATTTGAGGAGGATAGGACATGGAACAGCGCACACTCGGCACCACCGGCCCGACGACATCGGCGATTGGCCTAGGTTGCATGGGCATGTCGGGCATGTACGGCCCGGCCGATCGGACGGAGAGCATCGCGACGATCCATGCCGCGCTCGATGCCGGGGTGACCCTGCTCGATACCGGCGATTTCTACGGCATGGGGCATAACGAGATGCTGATCGGCGAAGCGGTCAAGGGCCTGGCGCGCGACAGTTACCAGTTGAGCGTCAAGTTCGGCGCGATGCGCGATCCGGCGGGTGGCTGGTCGAAATATGATGCGCGGCCCGAGGCGGTGAAGAACTTCCTCGCTTATTCGCTGCAGCGCCTCGGTGCCGATTATATCGACGTGTATCGCCCGTCGCGGCTCGACCCCGATGTGCCGATCGAGGAGACGATCGGAGCGATCGCCGAGATGGTTAAGGCGGGCTATGTCCGGCACATCGGCCTGAGCGAAATGGGCGCGGAGACGATCCGGCGCGCGGCGGCGGTGCATCCGATCTGCGACCTGCAGATCGAATATTCGCTGATCTCGCGCGGGCCGGAGGAAGCGATCTTCCCGACCGTGCGGGAGCTGGGCATCGGCGTGACAGCCTATGGCGTGCTGTCGCGTGGCCTGATCAGCGGGCATTGGCGGAAGGATGCGGACCGGGCGGGCGATTTCCGCGCGATGAGCCCGCGATTCCAGGCGGGCAATGTCGATGCGAATCTCGCGCTGGTCGCGGCATTACAGGCGGTCGCATCCGCAAAGGGCGCAACCGTGGCGCAGATCGCGATCGCCTGGGTCGCGGCACAGGGGCGTGACATCGTGCCGCTGATCGGTGCGCGCCGCCGCGACCGGCTGAGCGAGGCGCTCGGCGCGCTCGATGTGGTGCTGACGGCGGAGGATCTCGCGGCGATCGAGCGTGCGGTGCCCAAGGGCGCGGCGGCGGGCGACCGGTATCCGACACCGCTGATGGCGCATCTCGACAGCGAGCAGGGCTAAGCTGCCGGCAGCGTGACGGTCACGCGCAACCCGCCGCCCTCCGCTGCATTCAACATCAGCGATCCACCGTAGAGTTCAGTTAGCTCGCGCGCGATCGACAGGCCGAAACCATGGCCGTCGCCCGATTCGTCGAGGCGGCGGCCGGGCTGCAGTGCGGCGCTGCGGGTGGTTTCTGGAATGCCCGGGCCGTCATCCTCGATCATCAATCGGATGAACTGGCCGTCCCGCCCGGCGCCGACGACGATCCGGCTCGCCGCCCAGCGCCAGGCATTGTCGAGCAGGTTGCCGGTGAGCTCGTCGAGATCCTGCGGGTCGACGGCGACCGACAATGCCGGATCGATATCGATCGTGGCGGTCACCGGTCGCGCGGCGTGGATATGGGCCAGCGCCTGGGCAAGCCCGTCGATCGCCGGACGCAGCGGCGTCGCATCACGCGATGCGCCACCCGCGGTGCCGGCGCGGGCACGGCCGAGATGATGGCGCACCGCCTGGTCGATACGGTCGAGCTGTGCGCCGAGGCTGCCATCGGGGTCGTGATCGCGCAGCGCGAGGGCGAGGGTGGCGAGCGGCGTCTTCAACCCGTGCGCAAGATTGGCGACATGACCGCGTGCATTGGTCAGCGCGGTCTCGTTCGCGTCGAGCAGCGCGTTGATCTCATCGGCCAGCGGCGCGAGTTCGGTGGGCTGGTCGGGGGGAACGCGCGCATCGCTGCCACCTCGTACCGCCGCTAGTGCTTCGCGTAGCCGACCGAGCGGGCGCAGGCCGATGCGCAGCTGGAGCAAAGTGGACAGCGCGAGCGCGACCCCGAGCAAGGCGAGCGAACCAAGTAGCGGGATCATCGCCGCCAGGATCGGCCGTTCGACGATGGCGCGCGGCGCGGATGCGGTGATCCGCACGATACCGGCCGAGGTTGGAATGGTCAGCGCGCGGGCATGGCCTGAGCGACCGTCAGCAGCCCGCCAGCGGAGCGGGCGCGGCTCGTCCGCGCGATCGGCCCGGTCGGGACGCAAATGAGGTGGAGGCTCTTCCAACCGAAACGGACCCGGATCGGGGGCCGCGGGGGAGCCGATCGTGCCGACGGGAGAATCGATCCGCCATCCCCAGCCGGAATCGGCCCGGTCATAGGGCGCCGCGAGTGCGATGCGCCCGCGATCGATCGCGCCGTCCGGCCCGATCGCGGTAGCGAGGATCGCGATCTGGGCGTCGAGCTGTTGGTCGAGTCCGTGCATCACGAAGCGTTCGAGCACGGCACCGATCGCGACCGCAGCGAAGGCAAGCGCGGCGAGCGTGGCGAGCAGGGCGGTGGCGAGTAGCCGGCCGTAAAGCGATTTGGGCACCAGCCTCATTGCGATGCCTCGGTCAGGCGATAGCCGCGTCCGCGCACCGTCTCGATCAGGTCGCGGCCGATCTTCTTGCGCAGGCGGCCGATAATCACTTCGAGCGAGTTGGAGTCGGGGTCGGTATCGCCTTCATAGACACGTTCCATCAGGTCGAGCCGATCGATCACGACGTCGCGGCGCAGCATCAATGCGGAGAGCACGCGCCATTCGAGTGCGGTCAGCCGCAGTGGCAAGCCGTCGAGTTCGAACTGGCCGGTCTGTGCGTCGAACGACACGGGGCCGCAGTTGACGATGCTTGCGGCATGTCCCGAGGCGCGGCGGACCAGTGCGCGCAGTCGCATGACCAGTTCCTCGACCCGGAACGGCTTGGTCAGATAATCGTCGGCCCCGGCGCGGAAGCCCTCGACCTTGTCCGACCACCCATCGCGCGCGGTGAGAACCAGCACCGGGTGGGCACGCCCCGCCGCGCGCCATTCCTTCAATACGGTGATGCCGGGCTTCGCCGGCAGGCCGAGGTCGAGCACCGCGGCATCGTACAGTCCGGTGTCGCCGAGATGCGCGCCATCCTCGCCATTTTCCGCGACATCGACGGCGAAATTCTCGGCGCGCAGCGCCTTGGCGATGCCGTCGGCAAGCGCGGTGTCGTCCTCGACCAGCAGGATGCGCATTCTCGTCCTTTCGACCCGCGGGCTAGGATGCAGCGTTAAACCGAAACTGAACGGGAAGGTTCAGCGGGCTGTGGTCGCGACTCGCTAGAAACTGCCATCGACACAGATGGAGTGACCGTAATGACCGAAGAAACCAAGACGAAGCGCACATTGCCGTTCAAGGCATCGCTGGCTGCCGTGGCGCTGCTCGGCGTCGGCGTCGCCGCCGGAGCGGCGGCGATCAAGGTGAGCGGACCGTCGATCGAGATGGCGCCGATCAAGCCGGTGGCGATCTCAAGCCTGACCGACAGCACGAACCTCATTACGCTGCGCGGGAAAGTGACCGACGTCTATGGCCCGATGTTCGTGATTCAGGATGCTAGCGGAAAGGCGCTGATCGATGGAGGGCGCCAGCATGGGATGCTGGGCATGGGCTCGGCTAGCCCTATCGCGACCGGCGCGATGGCGACGATCCAGGGCCGGTTCCATGACGGCGTCGTCCATGCCTCTTTCCTGATCGGTGCGGACGGCAAGGTGACGGAGCTGGGCAGCCCTCCGCATGGTCCGAGAGGCATGCGGCATGGTGGACCGGATCGCGGACCGGAAGGGGGTGATGGTCCTCCGCCACCCCCACCGTCCGATGGTGCGGCACCGCTGGCACCGGCACCTGCTCCCGTAGCCGCCGTTTCAGGCAACAGCGCGGGTTGATAAGAAAGGGGCGGCGACCGTGATGGCCGCCGCCCCTTCACCGCTTTAGCGGCAGATGCGGACCCGGCGATGATGGCGCCATTCGGTCCAGCAGCGACGATTGTTGTTCCAGCGGCGATCGCGGCTATGCCAACGGCGGTCGCGATGGTGCCAACGACGATCGCCACGGTAACGATCGCCCCGGTCATACCGGTCGCCGCGATCGTAACGATCGCCGCGGTCATATCGTTGATCATAGTGACGACCATCACCACGATAGCTTTGCGCGTTCGCACTGGTGCTCACGCCGAGCGCGGCGATCATCAGACCGGCCGCGACAAAGAGTTTTGGCATTTTCATCGGCTTATCCTCTTTCGCCCGGGGACTCGGGCATGAGTGAGGAATACGCCTCGCCTGACGTCGGGTTCCTGAACCCGTTGGTTATGCGGGGTTCAGGGTTGACGCGAGAGGTCTTGCGCTATCCCAGCCTGACCGATTGGCCGCCATCGACCGGGAGCAGCGCGCCGGTCACGAAGTGGGCATCGTCGGAGGCGAGCCAGAGTGCGGCGTGGGCAACGTCCCAGGCGGTACCCATCCGACCCATCGGCACACGCGCGTTACGCTTGGCACGCAATTGGGCCTGCGCTTCGCCGGTCATGCCGGCCCAGCCCTGGATCGCCATCGGCGTGTCGATCAGGCCGGGCAGGATCGCGTTGCAGCGGATTTGATGGCGCGCGTTGAGCGCGGCGACGCTGGTGGTGAGTTTGTTCACACCCGCCTTGGATATTTCATAGGCGATGATTCCCGCGGGCGCGATCGAGGCGAGCGAAGAGATGTTGACGATCGCGCCGCCGCCCTGGCCGCGCATCACCGGCAGTGCATGTTTGATCGTCTGCATCATCGCGGTCAGGTTCAGATGGAGGATCGCATCGAAGCGGGCGGGGTCGGTTTTCTCGACCGGCCCATCGCCAGCACCGCTGCCGACATTGTTGTGCAGGATGTCGAGCCGGCCAAGCGCCGCGACCCCGGCCGCGATCAGTGCGGCGCATTCGGTTTCATCGCGGATATCAGCGGCATGGGCATGAGCGGTGCCGCCCTCGCCCGTGATCAGCGCCGCGGTCTCTTTTGCCCGGATCAGGTCGCGGTCGACGCAGAACACCGCCGCCCCTTCGCGCGCGAAAAGCAGGGCGGCGGCGCGGCCATTGCCGATCGTGTCGCCCGGCGTCTGGCCCGCGCCGATCACGATCGCGGTCTTGCCGGAAAGCCGCCCGGTCATGCGCGACGGTCCAGGTCGGGATCGAGCGCCAGACCGGGATCGAGCTGTACGCCGAAGCTGTTGAGCAGCATCGACACCTGGGTGTACTGGCCGACGGTGTAGACCAGATCCATGCACTGCTCGGTCGAGAAGTGCCGACCCAGTGCCGCCCAATGCGCATCGGTGATGAAATGGTCGCGGGTCAGGTCGTCGCAGGCATCAAGGATCGCGGCGTCCGCTTCGCTCCAGCCGGGCGCAGCACTGCCGGTCTTGATGCGCGCGACCTCATCATCGGTCAGCCCGGCGCGCTTGCCGATCACGACATGCTGCGCCCATTCATAACCCGATCCGCAATTGAAACCGGTGCGCAGAATGGCGAGTTCGCGTTCGCGCGCCGGCAGCGTATTATATTTGCCGAGGATGTAATTGCCCCATTTGAGGAATCGGTCGAGCGCGCCGGGGTGCCGCGCCATGGTCCGGAAGATGTTGAGGACGAAGTTGCGCTCGACGAATGGTGCGAGGACTTGCCTCTGCGCGTCGGTCGCCTCGGCATCCGACAGCGGCTCGATCCGTGCTTTGTTCAGACGCATGCGACTCTCCCGTTTTGAATTACGGGTATGCTAGGCTGTCGGGGCGGCCGAGTCTCGGTCTAATCGGGCAACTATCGCTTCATAAGCCGTCTGAAGACGGGCGGCGACGCTGGGGCGTCCGGTCGGCGGCATGCCGAGATGCGCGGTGCGCAGTTCATCCATGAAGTCCGTCCACATCTTCGGGCCGCCTTCCTCGAGCAGTTGCGCGCGGATCGCGAGGTCGGGTGTGACGGGCAAATGCCGCCGCCCCCAGGCGCCGAGCTGGACAATCAGCGGCACGAGCTGGATCGCGGGCTCGGTCAGGCTGTAGATATGTTTCTGCTTGTGGCTGGGGTCGTCGGTGATGACGAGAAAACCCGCCGCGACCAGTTTCTTGAGGCGGTCGGCAAGGATGTTGGAGGCGATGCGCTCTTCCGACGCGCCGAGCAATTCGCGAAAATGGCGGCGGTTGCCGAACATCACGTCGCGGATGATGATCAGGCTCCAGCGATCGCCCAGCGCCTGGATCGTGAGGTTGATCGGGCAGCCCGAACGCGGATCTTCGATATGGATTGTCATGACTGGTTGCAATATAGGATCAGTTATGCAAAACAACAACCGCTTTTGATTCGCAATCGGTTTTGAAGGGGCTGGATAATGACAAGAGTTCGAGTGAACAGCTTTTCGATATCGGCGGACGGTTTTGGCGCTGGTCCCGACCAGAGTCTGGACAACCCGCTTGGCGCGCGCGGCAAGGAGTTGCACGGATGGGCGTTCGGCACGAAAACCTTTCGCACGATGTTCGGCGAGGAAGGCGGATCCACGGGCATCGACGAAAGCTACGCCGCCCGGGCGATGGACGGCCTAGGCGCGTGGATTCTCGGCCGCAACATGTTCGGCCCCATTCGTGGCGACTGGCCCGACGATGAGTGGAAGGGCTGGTGGGGCGATACGCCACCCTATCATTGCCCGGTGTTCGTCCTGACTCATCACGCCCGGCCGCCGATCGAAATGAACGGCGGCACCGTTTTCCATTTCGTGACCGGCGGGGCCGACGAAGCACTGGCGCTGGCGCGGGAAGCGGCCGGCGCGCGCGATATCCGGGTCGGCGGCGGATCGGCGACCATTCGCCAATACCTGACCACCGGTGCGATCGACGAGATGCATCTCGCGATTGCGCCGGTGGTGCTGGGTCGTGGCGAGGCGTTGTTCGCCGGGATCGATCTGCCCGCGCTCGGCTATGCTGTGACCGAACATGCCCGGGGTGAGAATGCGGCGCACATCGTGCTGACCCGGCAATAAGCATCGGGTCCAGGCTTTGATGCAACAGGAAAGATGGACATGACGATCAAACTCTATGCCCACCCGTTTTCGTCCTATTGCCAGAAGGCGCTGATCGCCTTTTACGAGAACGACGTGCCGTTCGAATTCGTGATGCTCGACGGTAGCGAGCCGGTCGCGAGCGAGTTTGCCAAACTATGGCCGATCAAGCGCTTTCCGCTACTTGTCGAGGGCGAGCGCGTCGTGCCCGAGGCGACCATGATCATCGAATATCTTGCGGTCCATCATCCCGGGTCAGTGAAGCTGATTCCCGATGATGCGGATGTCGCGATCGAGGTCAGGATGCTTGACCGGTTCTTCGACAATTATGTGATGAACGCGCAGAGTCGGGTCGTATTCAACGCGCTGCGCGAGGAAGCGCGACGCGACCCGCAAGGCGTGGAGGAAGCGCTGGCGATGCTCGACAATGCCTATGGCGTGCTCGACCGCTGGATGGAGACGCGGGAATGGGCAGCGGGTGGCGCGTTCAGCCTGGCCGACTGCGCGGCGGCGCCGGCGTTGCTTTATGCCGACTGGACGCACCCGATCCCGGAGAAATTCGCCAATGTGTGGGCTTATCGCAGGCGGCTGCTGGCGCGGCCATCCTATGCGCGGGCGCTCGACGAGGCGCGGCCATTCCGGGAATATTTCCCATTGGGCGCGCCGGTGGGGCGGGATTGACCGCCAAGGCCATCCAGCGCCCTCAGGCCGAGCGGCGGATCGCTGATTGCGAGGTGACCGGGTTCAGCCGTTCCATGTTGAAATGCTGCGCGAATTCGATGCCGGCCTTGCCGTCGGCGGCCCAGCGCAGCTTGGCCGGGAACATCTGGCCTTCGATCAACTCGATCAGCAGGTCGATGCCGTCGACTTTACCGTCGATCTCGATCCCGTCGATCATTGCGCCGGTGGAGGACATGTTGCGGATGCGGACCTCGCCTTCGACGCCCTCGGTGGCGACGCGCGCATTGCGCAGCATCCTGGTGCGTGGCGAGCGGCTGACCCGGTAGCCGCTCGCGGTGGCCATGCCGTTGTTCGCGGCGAGCTGCTCAAGCACCGCCGCGACCCGTGCGGCCTTGCCATAGACATAACCCTGGATGTGGCTGCAGCCGAGTTCGCGGATCAGTTCGATCTCATCCTGCACTTCGACACCCTCGGCGGTGGTTTCCATGCCAAGCGTGTCGGCCAGGGTGACGATCGCCTTGATGATCGCGGCATTGCGGTTGCCGGCAACCGCCGCGCCGCGCACGAAGCTCTGATCGATCTTGATCTTGTCGAACGGCGCCTTCTTGAGATAGCCGAGCGAGGAATAGCCGGTGCCGAAATCGTCGAGCGCAAGGCGCACGCCGATCGCCTTGAGGTTCTTGAACATCTGCTCCGACGAAGCATCCTCGTTGAGGAATACGCCCTCGGTTATTTCGAGCTCGAGCCGCGCCGGGCTGATACCCGACCGCGCCAGCGCATTGGTGACCACCGCGGTAAGGGCGGGGTTGGCGAACTGGATCGGCGAGACATTGACCGCGACGCGGATATTGCGCGGCCAGGTCGCCGCATCGGCGCAGGCGGTGCGCAGCACCCATTCGCCGATCGCCTCGATCAGCCCGCAATCCTCGGCGACCGGGATGAACTCTGCCGGGCTGACTGCGCCGCGCGTCGGATGGTCCCAGCGCAGCAGCGCTTCATAACCGACGATCCGCTCTGTCCTGGTGCTGACCACCGGTTGATAGGCGACATGGAATTCATTCTGGACGAGTGCATTGCGCAAATCGTCCTCGAGCTGCCGGCGATTCTGTGCGCCGTGGAGCAATTCCTCGCGATAGAAGCGGTGGATGCCACGGCCATCGGCCTTTGCCGCGTAGAGTGCGAGATCGGCGTTGCGCACCAGCGTCTCCGAATCCTCCCCATCATCCGGCGCGATGGCGATACCGATCGAACAGCCGATCGTGATCGACGAGCCCTCGATGAAATAGGGCTGGGACACAGCGGCGATGATTGCCCGGGCGAGTTCGGCCAGCCGGTCGCGATTGGCTTCGCGCGGCAGCACGACCTCGAACTCGTCGCCGCCGATCCGGCCGACCAGCCCGGCCTCGCCGACGCTGCGTTGCAATCGCTGGCTGACCTGTTTGAGCAACGCGTCGCCGGTCTGATGACCGAGCGTGTCGTTGACCGCCTTGAACCGATCGAGATCGAGCAGGAGCAACGCTGGGGAATGATATCCGCCACCATGCGAAGCAAGTGTCTGATCGAGCGCGAGGCGCATGCGCTGACGATTGGCAAGGCCGGTCAGGCTGTCGAACAAAGCGAGCCGGGTAATCTCCGCTTCCGACTTGCGTTTTTCAGTCAGGTCGCTGCCATTGCCGATAAAACCCTGGAAGCGGTTAAGCTCGTCGAGGATCGGCCGGCCCGAGATCGACCACCAACGTTCCGCTACACCCGCCGCGGCGCGCACCGAATAACCCGAAAAGGATGTGCGGGAGGAAAGGTGGAAGCCCAGCGTCCGTTCGGATTCGGGTGACATGCTGTCGACCTTGAAGACGTGGGTCAGCAGCGATCCGACTGCCGGCGTGGTCGTGCCGCCGACTTCGTTCGCAACCTGTGGCGACAGATAAACGATGCGGCCGTGGCGGTCGGTCTGCCAGAACCAGCCACTGCCATGATCTTCGAATTCACGGATCAGACGCAGCGCAAGCTTGCCATCATTGTCATGGGTCTCGCGCTCCTCGGCCATGGCCTGATCGAGCCGGGCAAGACTGCCCGTGGCGACCGTCAGGCAGCCGAGAAAGACACAGGCGATGCCGGTGACGAGACCGAAGCCGGTCAGCACGGCGATGGTCGTGACCAGCGCGGCGGCAAAGGCGAGCATGCCCGCGCGCAACGCTTGCAACGCCAGTGCGGTGACGATGATCGCGCTGAATACCGCAACGAAGCTGGCCAGTTGCAGCGTACCGGCCGGCAATCTTGTGGTCAGCCACAGCATTGCGAACAGCCCGGCGCCAAGTCCAGCGGCATAGATCAGCGACAGCCGTACCTGGATATGCGGCAGCCAGCATCGCACCGCGCGTATTTTGAGCAATGCCAGCGCGGCCATCGCGAACAATCCGGTCGCCGCGCCGCACAGCAGGATCGCATCGAGCAACGCCGTGGGTCCGGTCGAACCAGCGGTCGCCGCGAGCATCGCGGTGGCAAGAATCTGCGCGAGCAGAGCGGCGGGCCAGGCGGTTGCCGCCTGCTCGAACTGTGCGTGATGCGCATCGAGCGGCCGTTCCTCATTGGCGCCGAGCGACAGGTCGTGCCACAGCGACGCAATTGATCGCCGTGCCCAGGGAAAAGGATTGAGAGACCCGATCATCGATCGCGGCGTTAGCGGCAAGGCGTTTCCGAATTGCCAACATGGATTGGTTAACGGCATCGGCGGCCTGAGGGGCTTGGCCGACCGCCATGCTGCGCATATGGACGGCGCCAAGCCAGTGCCGGGAACCGACCATGACAGTGATTATCCGCGAAGCCGACCTGATTGAGAGCGTCGCCGACGCGTTGCAGTTCATCAGCTATTACCATCCGATGGACTATATCCGCGCGCTTGGCGTCGCTTATGAAGCGGAACAAAGCCCGGCGGCAAAGGATGCGATCGCGCAGATCCTGACCAACAGCCGTATGTGCGCCGAGGGGCATCGCCCGATCTGCCAGGATACCGGCATCGTTACCATATTCATCAAATGGGGCCAGGATTGCCGGCTCGAAAAGGGCGACCGCAGTTTGCAGGAAGTGGTCGATGAGGGCGTGCGTCGCGCCTATCTCAACCCCGAGAACAAGCTGCGCGCTTCGATCCTCGCCGATCCGGCCTTTACGCGCCGCAACACCAAGGACAACACGCCGAGCGTGCTCAATGTTGAGATGGTGCCGGGCAAGACGGTGTCGATCGACGTCGCGGCGAAGGGCGGCGGCAGCGAGAACAAGTCCAAGTTCAAGATGATGAACCCAAGCGATTCGATCGTCGACTGGGTGCTCGAGATGCTGCCGCAAATGGGCGCCGGCTGGTGCCCGCCGGGCATGCTCGGCATCGGCATCGGCGGCACCGCCGAGAAATCGATGCTGCTCGCCAAGCAGAGCCTGATGGGTGCGATCGACATGGCGCAGCTGAAGGAGCGTGGGCCCCAGAACGATATCGAGAAGCTGCGCATCGAGATCTACGACAAGGTCAATGCGCTGGGTATCGGCGCGCAGGGACTTGGCGGGCTGTCGACCATCCTCGATGTGAAGATCTTCGACTGGCCGACGCACGCCGCGTCGAAGCCGGTGGCGATGATCCCCAATTGCGCGGCAACGCGCCACGCGCATTTCACGCTCGACGGCTCCGGCCCTGCCTATCTCGAAGCGCCCAAGCTGGAGGAGTGGCCCGACGTCAACTGGACGCCGGACAAGGCGGCGATCCGCGTCGATCTCGACACACTGACGCCGGAGATGGTGCAAGGCTGGAAGCAGGGCGACCGCTTGCTCCTCAACGGCAAGATGCTCACCGGGCGCGACGCCGCGCACAAGCGGATCAAGGACATGCTCGATGCGGGCGAGCCGCTGCCGGTCGAGTTCGCCGGCCGCGTGATCTATTACGTCGGTCCGGTCGATCCGGTCGGCGAGGAAGTGGTCGGCCCGGCCGGCCCGACCACCGCGACCCGGATGGACAAGTTCACGCGCATGATGCTCGATCAGGGCTTGCTCGCGATGGTCGGCAAGGCCGAGCGCGGGCCCGACGCAACCAAGGCGATCGCCGAGGCGAAGAGCGCCTATCTGATGGCGGTCGGTGGCGCCGCCTATCTCGTTGCGCGTGCGATCAAGGGATCGAAAATCGTCGGCTTCGAGGATCTTGGCATGGAGGCGATCTACGAATTCGAGGTGAGCGATTTCCCGGTCACCGTGGCGGTCGATTCGAGCGGGGCCAATGTGCACACGCTTGCGCCGTTGGTGTGGAAGGAAAAGATCGCCAGACAGGCGCTGGAGAACGCGTGACGCAAAGGCCGTCCCGTGGGGAGTTGCGGATCGCGCAACTGAGTGTCGCCGAAGGGCCGGCCTTTGACGGTTTCTACGAGATTTTCTGCGACGCGCTTCCGGCGAGCGAGCGCAAGACGCGCGAGCAGATCGCGGCGCTTGCGACCCGGCCCGACTATCGCATCCTGATCGGCGAAATCGACGATCAGGTGATGTCGTTCGCGGTTCTTTTCCTGTCGGACCGCCAACCGATGGCATTGCTGGAATATCTCGGAACCTCGGTCGCGGCGCGCGGGCGAGGGCTTGGCGCGGAGATGTTTCGCGCCGTGCTCGATCGGATCGGCAGTCATAGTCTGGTGATTGAAGTCGATAGCGATCGTCAGGACAGCAGCGACCTGGAGATGCGCCGTCGCCGCAAGCAGTTCTACGTTCGATTGGGCGCGCGGCAGGTCACGGGCGTTGAGTATCGGATGCCCAGGATCGGCGCTGACTCGCCGCCCGAACTCGACTTGATGATCTGGCCTGGTGAGGGGCGAACCCAGGTCATGCGGGGCGAAGTAACGGCCTGGATCGAAGATATATATCGCGGAGCCTATGACCGCGCCGTTCCTGACGACGAGCTGGCGAAGATGATCGATGCAATGCCGTCTCACGTCGATCTGATCCGTTGAAGTACCGCCGGCGATGATCGTCCTGCCAATCTGGCTGCCGGCGACGGTGTTCGCCGGCGCGTTGCAGGCGTGGCGCACGGCGGTGCAGCGCAAGGTCGGCCGGGATCTTTCGGTCAATGCGGCGGGGCTGATGCGCTATCTCTATGGCCTGCCGTTCGCGATCCTGTTCGTCATCGCTTATCAATGGCTGATCGCGCCGGCACCGTTTCCGGCGCTTGGTGCGAAGTTCCTGCTATTCTGCGCTGCGGGCGGGATCGCGCAGATCGTCGCGACCAACTTACTGCTGATGGCGTTCGACGAACGTAACTTCGTTGTCGGTACCGCCTATTCGAAGACCGAGGCGGTGCAGAGTGCGCTGTTGTCGATCCTGTTGCTGGGCGAGGGGCTTCGGCCACTGACTTGGTTCGGCATCGGCTTTGGGGTGGCCGGAATCATGATGCTGTCGACCGGCGGCAAGCGGATGGGGTTCGGCGAACTCATCCGTTCGCTGGGACAGCCGGCGGCGCGTTATGGCATCGCCTCGGGTTTCTTCTTTGCACTGACGACGATCGGGATCCGCCGCGCGACGTTCGAAGTCGCCACCGACGACAAGCTGCGCGCGGCGCTGATCGTGCTTGTCACGACCGTGGCGCTGCAGACGCTGTTGCAGGGCGGCTATATCATGCGGCGTGAGCGCGATCAGGTGGCGAAGGTGTTCGCCAACTGGCGCGTGGCGGGCCAAGTCGGGCTGATGTCGTCGCTTGGATCGGCATGCTGGTTCACCGGCTTCGCCACCGCGCCGGTCGCGCTGGTGCGGATCGTCGGGCAGGTCGAGGTGGCGTTCACCATGGGATTCGCGCATTTCTATCTCGGCGAACGGATTGCGCGCAGTGAGGCGATCGGGTTGCTGCTGGTGGCGGTGGGCGTCGCACTGGCGCTCGGTGGGGCGCTTTGAGGGGAAATACGGGGAGGGAAGAATTATGGCACGCGCGATCACGCTCAAATCGCCGCTCGATCCGGTCGCGCTCGCGACCAGGCTCAAGACCGTACTCGGCGGTCGCGACAGGCAAGTGAAGGCGGCTTGCGTGACCGGGCAAGGGACGGATCAAAGCATGATGCTGTTCTATTTTCGGCCCAATGTTCAGAACAGCTTCGCCAGCAACCTGACCGCGACCATGGAGCCTGACGGCGGCGGCACGCGGATCGAAGGCCGGATCGGCACGCCGCGCAGCGCGACCGTTTTCCTGGGCTGCTGGTTCGGATTTCTCACGGTGTTTCTGGCGCTCGCCGGCGGCGGGATGATCGCAGCGGGCACGCCGTTCGGCGACGCATGGCCGATGATCGCGATACCGCTCGGCATGATGGCGTTCGGCGGCTTGCTCTACCGGCTCGGCACCTGGACCGCGAAGAAGGACGAGGCGGCAATCCTCGCGTTTCTGGCCGATACGGTGTCGGCACGGCCGGTCTAGGGTTATTCGAGGCAGGGCTGTGTTCAGCCTGTCCGCAGGCGGACCCGGCGCTCATGGCTGTTATGGTCAGCATGGGTTCCCATGCCGATCACATGTGTCACGATCGCCGGGTGAAGCGCGGTGCTGAAGCGGAACCCGGCATGGCCCTCTCGGCTCCACACCGTGGTCGATGACAGCGGCCTGAACCCGGGAATGATGATCATCGTGGTGCGGCCCGGCTGCATCGCGAAGCCAGCCCAGATCCGGCATCCGAGCGTGGAGATATCGATCAGTTCGACATCCATCGCGCATGAACTCGGTTCACGCACCTTGACCGGAAGGCTGATCGGCAGCCGAAGCGATCGTTGCGATGCGCGACTGTCATTGACCCAGGATAATTTCACCCGATCACTCATCTCCCGCCCCCCGGCCTTACGGTCCACATCATCTTATCCCACCAGCATTGGCCGGCCACAGCGCAGGCCATTAATCTGTACGTCCGCTTGACCCAGCCGCACGCCGAGCAGGCTGGTTACCTGGTCGATCAGGCCGTCCAGCACCGGGGCAACCGGCGTGAGCAACGCGCCCACCACAGCGGTTATCGGCGAAAGGCTGAGGCCGACCGCGCGCAAGTCGACCTGACTGATCAGCGAGGTGGCCACGCCTTGCAGCACGTCGTTGGTCGACACCGTCTTGACCTGATGCGTGGCGATATCGCTCGCCGAGAAGGTGACCGGCTGGGGCGACACCCCGCCCAAGCTCACCGCCGCCTGGCCCGTCACGTCGACCAGCAAGGCATGAGCGATGGTCGCGCGGCGGAAATCGAGCGGTGTGTTGAAATTGCCCAGTGCCGTCGTGTCGAAATCGGCAATCCTGATTTGCCCGACCGCTGGCGTCACGTCCAAGGTGACGCTTGCCTCGGCCTGACCTGCCGGGCACGAGATCGCCGCCAGCGTGGCCTGTGCCTCGGCCAGTTCGATGAAGATCGGTACGCGCACTGACACCAAGCCGAGCGTCGCGCCACCGGCGATCTTGGTATCGAGAAACAATCGGGTCTGGGCGGTACGGACGATCGTCCTGTTGTCCTTGGTGACAGTGAGCCAAGGCGAGTGTGCCGGACGGTTGCCGATCGCGAGATAGAGCTTGGTCGACAGGAGCCCCGGCAACGACACGCCGAGATCGAGCGCGACCTGGCGCCCGCCATTGGCCAGTTCGAGCACTTCCCGGACGATGGCATACCCATCGGTCTGGACCGACGATGCCGGATTGGCGGTGACATCCGACCCGAGCGGGCCGAGATCGATCAGATTGGAAAGCTTGACCGAGGTGGGCGGCACCTTGAGCGCCATCGACCGATAGGCCGCCGCCGCGGTTGGATCGCTGGTCGTGGCGGCCAGCGCATTGAGGATCTGGGGCAGGGTTGCGGTTGCGTCCAGCGTCTCCGCGAAGGTCGCCGCGCCAAGGTGCAATTGGGTACGCAACGCATCGGAAAAGGCCAGCAGATCGATATTGGCGCCGACCAGCGCGTTATAATCCATCACCGACAGGTTCAGACTGGTGCCGGCGAGCCCCGACAGCAGCGCGCCGGGCAGGCCACCGCTCACCGCGGCGAGGCGCGACCCGATCGAAAAAGAGGCCATATCGGTTCGCGCAGCGGAGGCATGGGCGACGACCGGCGTGGTCGCCCGGCCAAGCAGCACGCGACCGAAGAATAGCGGCACGTCCTGACCGACCGAAATCTTCACCGCATTGGCTGGCGTGCCACCGGGAACGAAGCGCTGATTCACGGCAAGTGTCTCATCGGGGGTGTAACTCCCCCCGACCAGCGTCACCAGATGGGCATTGCCGTTGCGATTGGCGGTGATAACAGCGTTCGCTGCGGCTTGGGGGCTGTTGCTCGCATTGGCTGCGGCGAGCGCCGCGGCATCCGCGACACCCTGCAACTGACGCTCGCCGAGATAGATCGATCCGACATCGACCGCCACCGCCGCGGCGCCGATCGTCATCAGCATCGCGCCCGCGACGAGAACGGTCACGCCGCCGCGACTTTCCCGGGCCAGCGTGGCCAGCCGATTGGGCCAGGTCCAGCGCGCCATCACAGGCTGTCCAGACGAATCGCGGCGCTCCGCTCGATCGTCGGGCTCGGCATGGGCAGGAGTTTTATTGCAAGCAGCGGGTTGTTGCGCGCGTCATAGGTCACATGGACAACCAGCGTGGCGCCGTCATCCTCCACCTGTACGCTTGCCCGCAGCGGATCGAGGCCGCCGGATCGCCGCATGTTCGCCTCCACGCTGCTGGCGGCGATCGTCGCGCGTTCCGTTGGGTTGAGTCCGGCAATGGTGGCGCGTGCCGCGTCATTGGCGGCTTGCTGCACATTATGCGCGGTCAGGAACCAATTGCCGTACGCGACGATGCCCAGCAGGAAGGTCATTAACAACGGTAGCGCCAGGGCCATCTCGATGACCGCGGTGCCACGAGTGCATGCCGCCTGCCGCGCTAGTGCGGCGCGTCCTCGGTAGTTGAAGCGGCTGGTTCCCCTCGTCATGTCGGCCATTATCTGGCTGCTCGGACAACAACGTCTTACTATGTAAATTACGCAAAATGATGAAACTGCGTAATATTATGCTAGCGGGTCCACATCTTACGCGCGCTGTCAAAAGCAGACGGATCGTCCGATTTCGATCGAATGATCGATCGCCTTACGGAATGATGACGCGATTTGCGTGGTCGCGACAGCATGATCAGTGATGAGCAGGGTCGTCATACCGCATGGAGTCGTCCCCTGATTGGTTTCGATCGACCAGATCAATGTCAGTCGATCCCAAGGTGAGCCGGGGTTCAGGGTCGCAGTGCCTGAGATGCGCCAGTTCGACGCATCCGCCCCGCCGATCACGCCGTTGGTCGCGATGTTGATCGTGCGCGACCATCCGCCATCGCCATTTTCTCCCGGCGTGATCGCTACCTGGGCACCGCGTTGCGCGATCGGGGCGTCGGACTGTGCGGGCTGGGTGTCGGGTGCGCTACTGCCGCCGCCGCGGGTCCGATCCGACAGAGCCGCCGCCGGCCGGTCGACCTCAAGCTCGGACTCACCCGACTCCGTCTCGATATGCCGGACGCCGTACAGATCGCTCCGCCCGGACAAGGCGAGCAGGACGATGACCAGACCGGCGATCAGGATGGCGCGGACCTGCCGTGGCATTTTGCACAGGCACACGACCACTACCGAAGCGAAACTGACGGCCAACGCGCCCATCATCATGGCGATCGAGGGCGTCAGCCCCGGCGCAACGAGTAGGAAGAATCCGAACGCGATTTCAGCCACGACGACCAGCGCTACAAGAATCCCCACCGTGCCGATCGGGGCGTCGTCTTCCCAGGTCATGACCGTCTTCCAGCGGACAACAGCGTCCATGTCGGGCTATAGGCGAATCTTCGTTAATTCGATTGCGCCGGTCGCCTGCGCCCGGTTCCTGCTTATACGTAATTCGGTTCACCGATTCTGCGTATAGACGGACTTGGGCATGGCCCGGCCCGGTGATAGAAGTCGTTTCGGGGGAGAAAAGACTTGGGTGAGCGGGTCGCACTGCGCAGCTATGATACAACTCTGGACCGGGCGGGAATCGCTCTGGCGACCGGCGGGCTGCTCGGTGGCCTGTTCACCGTCGTGCTTGTCATTCTCGGCGGCTCATGGTCGCCGATTGCACTGGTTGTCGGCCTGGTCGTCGGATCAGTCATCTCAGCGATGACCGTGGTCGCGATCGGCGGGCCATTGTGGATCGTCTGCCATGCGCTGGGCAAGCGCGGCCCTGTCGCGGCGGCATCGGTCGGCGCGGTCGCCGGCCTGGCGCTGTTCCTTGGCGGACAGACCTATGGCTTCGGGCTGTTCGACATGCCCGTCACCGATGCCAGCACCTTGATGTTCCGCTGGTTGAGCGGCATCGCGACGAGCCTGATCCTTGCCGGCATGTCGGCGGCGATCGGGCTGGCGATGTGGCGTGTGGCATATCGGCGTATCGCCTGAATCCCTCTCCCGATCGGCGAGGTTTTTTAGAGCATCAAGCGTTATATCGGGCGCATGGACAGCGCCTCTGACATGGGCGAGACCATTACGCTGGTGGCCCGGTGGCAATCCTGTTTTCCGACAATAAGAAAGAGCGCATCGATATCAGGTCCGGCAAGGAATAACGTGCCCGATCCCGTGTGACAGTTGAATCGCCGCCGGCGACAAGACCGTGAGGACAGCGCTTAAGGGAAGGGCGGCGGGAGATATGGGACACCCATTGTTGTATATCCCCTTCCGCGCTTTCTTCGCGAGCGCCATGCGCATAGTATTATTATATATCAAATACTTAACCGGCTACCATGCTATCACTAAGCCTCGATATCGCTTCGCCACAGCGATCGCCGCCCAGCGGAAACGAATCGGGTAAACGTCCCATGCTCTAAAGGACTGCCGCAACCATTTGCCGGAAAGCGTCGGCGCGGTGGCTGATTGCATGTTTGGCTTGCGGATCCATCTCACCAAAGGTTTCGCCGCCGCCATCCGGCAGGAACATCGCGTCATAGCCGAAACCGTTCTCGCCGCGCGGCGGCCAGACGAGCGTCCCGTCAACCCGGCCTTCGAACCATTCGACATGGCCGTCGGGCCAGGCGAGGGCGAGCGCACAGACGAAATGCGCGTCACGCCCTGTCTCCGGCTCCAGCGCGTCGAGCCGGTCGTTGACCAGACTCATTGCGAGGCCGAAGTCGCGGGTTTCACCGGCCCAGCGCGCGGAAAAAATGCCGGGATCACCGTTCAGCGCGTCGACACAGAGGCCGCTATCGTCGGCGAGCGCGGGCAGGCCGGAAAGATCGGCCGCTTGCAATGCCTTCAGTTCGGCATTGGCGACGAAGGTGGTGCCGGTTTCCTCCGGCTCGGGCAAGTCGAGATCGGCCGCCGAGATCGGTTCGATGCCGTACGGCCCGAGCAGATCGCGGATTTCGCGTACCTTGCCGGCATTGTGGCTGGCGATCACCAGCTTGCCGGGAGCAAGCTTGCGGATCGCCTGGGGTTCGTCACCTTCACCGCTCATTTTGCCACAGCCTTCGCTTGTGCTGCGAAGATGTCCGCGCAGCCGATGCGTGCCAAACGCAGCAGACGCAACAAGGCTTCCTCATCATAGGTCGCGCCTTCGGCGGTCGCTTGTGCCTCGGCGATATTGCCGTTTTCGAGCAGCACGAAATTGGCGTCGGCGTCGGCGTTCGAATCCTCGTCATAGTCGAGATCGAGCACTGGCGTACCCTGATAGATGCCACACGACACCGCCGCGACCTTCTGAGTCAGTGGATCGGCGGTCAGCTTGCCTTCGGCCATCAGCCCGTCGATCGCGAGACGCAACGCGACCCATGCGCCGGAGATCGACGCGGTCCGCGTGCCGCCATCGGCCTGGATCACGTCGCAATCGAGCGTGATCTGACGCTCGCCGAGCAGCTTCAGGTCGGTCACTGCGCGCAAGCTGCGCCCGATCAGGCGCTGGATTTCCTGCGTGCGGCCCGATTGCTTGCCCTTGGCTGCTTCACGACTGCCGCGAGTGTGCGTCGCGCGAGGCAGCATGCCATATTCGGCGGTGACCCAGCCCTCGCCCTTGCCGCGCATCCATGGCGGCAGGCGCTCCTCGACCGAGGCCGTCACCAGCACCTTGGTATCGCCGAAACCGATCAGCACCGATCCCTCGGCATGGCGGGTAAAGCGCGGTTCGATCGTGATCGTGCGCATCTGATCGGGGGTGCGGCCGGATGGGCGCATAATTGTTCTCCAGAAAACGGGTCGGCCCGCACCTAGACGCGTCGCCTCGAACGCGCCAGTGTCGTGCGCTGTTTCGAACCGTCTGAGGAAACCCCGATGCGATCGACCGTCCTGCGAGCCCTGTTGCTCTCCGCGTTCCTGCTGGCCGGATGCAAGGCGGCGCCCAAGCCGACCGAACCGCAAGCCGTTGAGCCGCAGACCATCGAGTACGAAACCGCGCCTTGTTACGGCCTGTGCCCGGTCTATCGCGTGACGGTCGCGTCGGACGGGGCCGGAATCTTCACGGGCATGCAGCACACGGCGGTCACCGGCGACCGCAAATTCGTGGTCACGCGAGACCAGTTCGTCGCCTTCGCCAAGGCACTCGCGCCCTACCGGCCTAAGGGCACGCGCAACATCACCCCGGGCCAGCCCGATTGCGTCGATGGGGCGACCGACATGCCCAGCGTGGACGTGCAATGGAAATCGGGCGCAGCGACCGACAAGCTGACGCTTTATTACGGTTGCAACCTGGAAACCGGAAAGCCGATGGCGGAAGCGTTGCGCATGGCGCCCGAGGCGCTGCCGATCGCCAACTTCATCGGCAAGCGTTGAGCCATGCCGCGCAATGGCCACACACGGTACGTAACGAATGGTTGGATCGGGTCGTTGCCCGTCTCATCAGCGTTAATGGCACTCATTGTCGGGTGCGCGACGTCCCATCCATCTGACCAGCCCAATCCCGCTGCCGTGTCGATCGTTCGCGGTGCTCCTTTCGCGTCCTATGGCATCGCCGCTGACCGCCTCCATGACGCGCGGATCGACATCGAGTCGCTTAACTGTCGTCACAATATTGGATGCCGGCAGTTCCGGTTATCGCTCGACCACAATGGCAGAGGGGAGATGAGATTTGATCGAGGAGGCGTTCCGCAGGTTCGTTATCTTATTCTGACTCCTTATGATTTCCGCCGACTGCAGATCGTTCTGGAACCATTGCGACCGGGCGGCACTGTGCCGGTAGCGTCTATCGAGCGGTGCCCCAACTGCAGCCCAAACACCGAGTCCACAGTGATTTCCTGGCAATCGGATCATTCCGCCGTACAGCGATTCAGTTATCGGCATGACATGTCGAGGATGGTGGAAGATATCGACGGTCCGATTTTGGCCGCGCAGAATATGCTGCTCGGTGTCCTTGCGCCCGACATCTTGGTGTCGCGGTAAACCAGAACCATATGACAAGCATGTCCGCACCCCCGATCAGCGACCTCAACGACCGCGCCCGCGATGTTTTTCGCGTGGTGGTCGAGAGCTATCTCGATACCGGCAGCCCGATCGGGTCGCGCACCATTGCGCAATTGTCCGGGCTTAACCTGTCGCCCGCGTCGATTCGCAACGTGATGCAGGATTTGGAAGAGCTCGGTCTGCTTGCGGCACCGCATACCAGTGCGGGGCGGATGCCGACCGAGATCGGCTTGCGACTGTTCGTCGATGGCATGATGCACGCGCTCGAACCCTCGGCCGAGGAGCGCGCCGCGATCGAATCGCGCGTCTCGCAGGTCGGACCGGTCGAGGAAGCGCTCGCCGCGACCACTGCAGCGCTGTCAGGCCTGTCGGCCTGTGCCGGGCTGGTGATGGTGCCCAAGCGCGAGCTGGTGTTGCGGCAGATGAGTTTCGTGCCCCTGTCGGCGGACAAGGCGCTGGCGGTGCTGGTCAGTGAGGATGGCGCGGTCGAGAATCGCGTGGTCGGCCTGCCGATGGGGGTAACGTCTTCCGCCTTGGTCGAGGCGGGCAATTACATGACGGCGATGTTGTCGGGGATGACGCTGACTCAGGCACGGGCACGGATCGAGCGCGAGATTGGCGAGGAGCGTGCTTTGCTCGACAGCGTCGCCCGCACGCTGATCGACCAGGGGCTCGCCGTGTGGAGCGAGGATGGCGACCGGCGTCCGGTGCTGATCGTGCGCGGGCAAGGGCGGTTGATCGATGCCGCCGCTGCCGCCGACCTCGAACGCATCGGCATCTTGCTCGACGACCTTGAAGGCAAGCAGGAGATCGCCCATCTGCTCGACAGCGCAAGCGCGGGGGATGCGACGCGGATCTTCATCGGGGCGGAGAACAAACTCTTCTCATTGTCTGGATCCTCGGTCATCGCCAAACCGTTTCGTGGGCTCGACGGGCGCGTCGTCGGCGTGGTCGGGGTCATTGGCCCGACAAGGTTGAACTATGCGCGGGTTGTGCCAATGGTTGATTTTACCGCCGCCACACTGGCGCGGTTGATGAGTTGAAAGCCGGAATCTGGCGAACGGCCAGAATTCCTGACAGGATTGAAGCGAAGACATGATCGAAGACGAAAAGACCGAAGCGACCGAGACGATCGACATGGCGGAAACCACCCCGGCTGCATCGGACCCGATCGCCGAGGACCGCCTGGCCAGGCTTGAGGCCGAATTGGTCGAGGCCAAGTCCGGGCTGCTCTATGCTCATGCAGAAGCGCAGAACGTGCGCCGCCGCGCCGAGAAGGAAGCTGCCGACGCTCGCGCCTATGCCGCGACGGCGTTCGCGCGCGATCTCCTGTCGGTGGCTGACAATCTCTCGCGCGGGCTCGATGCGATCCCGGCCGAGTTGCGCGACGACGAAAAGATGAAGGGTCTGGTTGCAGGTCTTGAAGCGACCGGCCGTGAGCTCGAATCGGTATTCCAGCGTCATGGCATCACGAGGATGACGGTGCTGGGCGAAACACTCGACCCCAACCGTCACCAGGCGATGTTCGAAGTGCCGAGCGACGAGAAGCCGGGCACCGTCGTGCAGGAAATGCAGGCGGGGTATATGATCAAGGACCGGCTGCTGCGTCCGGCGCTGGTTGGCGTCGCGAAGGCGGGGTGAGTTTTCTTAAGCCCCTCCCTTTCAAGGGAGGGGTTGGGTGGGTGCGCGCGTCTGCGCGCTCAAAAGGAATCGCTTCACCAAGCTTCGGAGCGCCGAAGCGGGCATCGAGCCCGCTCCGGCGCTGCCCCACCCCTTGCCCCTCCCCTGAAGGGGAGGGGAATGAAGTTTGGAGGTCCGCATGCCGATCAACCCCAATCTCACCACCGATCGCCCGACCTTCGTCACGCATCTCGAATGCTCGCTGACCGGTGAGCGTTATGAGGCGGACCAGCTTCACGGCCTGTCACGAGCCGGGCGTCCCTTGCTGGTGCGCTACGACCTCCCGTCGATCCGCGCCACCGCGCCGCGTGCGATGATCGCGGCGCGGCCGACCGATTTGTGGCGCTGGCGTGAGCTGCTGCCGGTGCGGCGCACTAGCGACATCGTCAGCCTGGGCGAGATCGAGACGCCGCTGGTGCCGATCCCCAAATCCGGCGGCCCGAAAGTGCTGGTCAAGGATGAAGGCCGGCTGCCGACCGGATCTTTCAAGGCGCGCGGGCTGGTCATGGCGGTGGCGATGGCCAAGGCGCTCGGCATCAAAAAGATCGCGATGCCGACCAATGGCAATGCCGGTGCGGCGCTTGCCGCCTATGCGACGCGTTGCGGGATCGAGACGATCGTCTTCTGTCCCGACGACACGCCTGAGATCAACGTGCGGGAGATCGCCGCGCAAGGTGCGCGCGTCTATCGCGTCAACGGGCTGATCGACGATTGTGGCACGATTGTCGGCAAGGGGGCGGCGGAAGGCCTGTGGTTCGACTTTTCGACCCTTAAAGAACCGTATCGGATCGAGGGCAAGAAGACGATGGGGCTGGAACTGGCCGCACAGTTCGGCTGGAAGCTGCCGCAGGCGATCTTCTATCCGACCGGTGGCGGCACCGGCTTGATCGGCATGTGGAAAGCATTCGCCGAAATGGAGGCGCTGGGCTGGATCGGATCCGAGCGGCCCAAGATGTTCGCGATCCAGTCATCGGGCTGTGCACCAATCGTCCGCGCGTTCGAAGCGGGTGAGGAACATGCCGAGCGCTGGGAAGATGCGCATACCGTCGCCGCCGGCATCCGGGTGCCGAAAGCGGTCGGTGATTTCCTGATCCTGCGCGCGGTGCGCGAAAGTGGCGGCCGGGCGATGGCGGTGGGTGATCCGGCGATCCTGCAGGCGGTCGAGGACGCCGCGTTGAAGGATGGTCTGTTGATGTGCCCCGAAGGCGGCGCAACGCTCGCGGCGTATCGCGAGGCGCTGCGGCTTGGCCTAGTGGATGAAGATGAGAGCACGGTGCTGTTCAACTGCGCGACCGGATTGAAATATCCGATGGCGGATGCGTCCAAGACGCTGGACCGACATGGCGAGATCGACCTGGCGGGCCTCTAAGTCGGCCCGCCAAATGCCCCTGCGGTCCCGAACGGCAAAATTGTTTCATAGCGCGCCAGATCGGGTGCCCCTGTCACGCTACAGCCGCACCGCAGCAGAAACGCATGACGCACGATTTCCGCCTGTTGTTCGATGCCGTAAAGGTTGAGCGGCAGGCCGGGCCGAATCGCATAATCGTAACGGCAGAAGGGATGGCGTGCGATCGGCAGGATGACGCCGCGCTGATGCTGCCACACATGCGTCATCTCATGAATGAACAGCCCTTGTTCGCCGAGCGGAGCGGCGGCGAAATCGTCGCGGTAAAGGCTGCTTTTGGGATGGAAGTGGATATTGCCGGTTGGCGCCATCACCGTTTCGCGCGGTTGGAAGAACATCCATTTGCGCCGCGCAATGCGCACCGGGCCATAATCGATCGCGGTGCCGAAGACGGTTCGGGCGAGTGCGATCTCGCCTGACGTGAGCAGGCGGTCAGTCATTATTCGGGCGCCGGATCGCCCGCGCCGATCGCCACCGCTTTATATTGGACGCGCTGGCCGTTGGTGAAGGTGAAGGTCAGCGGCACGGTCGATCCGCGTTTGATGCCGGGATTGACGTCGAACAGCATGACATGCTTGCCACCGGGTGCGAACGTCAGCGTCCCCTGCGCGGGCAAGGGCAGGCTGGCGATCGGCTTCATCGTCATGCTGGCGCCCGATTTCATCGATTCGTGCATCTCGGTCTTGATCGCGACGGTGGTGCCGACCTCCATCAGGGTCGCGTCTTCAGCGCCGCCATGGAGCGTGAAATAGGCCGCTGCCGGGTTGCCCTTGACCGCAGCGAGGCGGACATAGGCGTCGTGTGCCTCGATTTCCGCGGGGGGAGAGCAAGCGCTGAGCGCCAGCGCGGCAGCGGGAAGCAGGATCGCAAGGCGCATCATATTCTCTCAGTTCGGGAAAACTGTCTCTCAACTACGCAACCGAAAATCTTGCGGCAAGCGAAAGCCCCCCTATATCGCCTTCTGTAACGTATCGTGTCCTGAACATCGGGGCGCGGTCGAGAGTCAATTTTAGAACGACGGGGGTCAGAGGACCAAATGGCTAAAGTAATCGGTATCGATCTGGGCACGACCAATAGCTGCGTTTCCGTGATGGAAGGCGGCAAACCCAAAGTGATCGAAAATGCGGAAGGCGCGCGCACCACGCCGTCGATCGTCGCGTTCGCCAAGGATGGCGAGCGACTGGTCGGCCAGCCGGCCAAGCGCCAGGCAGTGACGAATCCGGAAAACACCATCTTTGCGGTGAAGCGCCTGATCGGTCGCCGCTTCGACGACCCGGTGACCAAGAAGGACACCGAGTTGGTGCCCTATACCATCGTCAAGGGCGCCAATGGCGACGCTTGGGTGCAGGCCGGCGGCAAGGATTATTCGCCGTCACAGATCAGCGCCTTCACGCTGCAGAAGATGAAGGAAACCGCTGAGGCCTATCTCGGTGAGACGGTGACCCAGGCGGTCATCACCGTTCCTGCTTACTTCAACGACGCCCAGCGTCAGGCGACCAAGGATGCCGGCCAGATTGCCGGGCTCGAAGTGCTGCGCATCATCAACGAGCCGACTGCGGCGGCGCTCGCTTACGGACTCGACAAGGACAGCAACAAGACGATCGCGGTCTATGACCTTGGCGGCGGCACGTTCGACATCTCGATCCTGGAGATCGGTGACGGCGTGTTCGAAGTGAAGGCGACCAATGGCGACACGTTCCTTGGTGGCGAGGATTTCGACGACAAGTTGCTGCGGTTCCTGGCCGAAGACTTCAAAAAGGCCGAAGGCATCGACCTGACCAAGGACAAGCTGGCCCTGCAGCGGCTTAAGGAAGGCGCCGAAAAGGCCAAGATCGAACTGTCCTCGGCGGCGACGACCGAAGTCAATTTGCCCTTCATCACCGCTGACCAGAACGGTCCGAAGCATCTCGTCAAGACGATCACCCGCGCCGACCTGGAAAAGCTGGTCGAGGACCTGATCCAGCGTACGCTCGAGCCATGCCGCAAGGCGCTTGCCGATGCCGGCGTGAAATCGGCGCAGATCGACGAGGTCGTGCTGGTCGGCGGCATGACGCGCATGCCCAAGGTGCGTCAGGTCGTGAAGGATTTCTTCGGCAAGGAACCGCATTCGGGCGTCAACCCGGATGAGGTCGTGGCAATGGGTGCCGCAATCCAGGCCGGCGTGCTGCAGGGCGATGTCAAGGATGTGCTGCTGCTCGACGTGACGCCGCTGTCGCTCGGCATCGAGACGCTGGGTGGCGTGTTCACCCGCATGATCGACCGCAACACGACGATCCCGACCAAGAAGTCGCAGACCTATTCGACCGCTGACGACAATCAGCAGGCGGTGACCATCCGCGTGTTCCAGGGCGAGCGTGAAATGGCCGCGGACAACAAGGTGCTCGGCCAGTTCGATCTGGTCGGTATCCCGCCCGCGCCGCGCGGCGTGCCGCAGATCGAGGTCACGTTCGACATCGACGCCAACGGCATCGTCAACGTATCGGCGCGTGACAAGGGCACCGGCAAGGAGCAGCAGATCCGCATCCAGGCCTCGGGTGGCCTCAGCGACAAGGACATCGATCAGATGGTCCGTGACGCTGAGCAGTTTGCCGAGGACGACAAAAAGCGCCGTGAGGCGGCCGAGGCGAAGAACAATGCCGACAGCCTGATCCACACCACCGAGCGCCAGATCGCCGAGCATGGCGACAAGGTCGACGCTGCGCTCAAGGGTGAGATTGAAGCGGCGATTGCCGAAGCCAGGACCGCGGTCGAAGGCGGCGATCCTGAGGTGATGAAGGAAAAGACCAATACGCTGGCCCAAGTCGCGATGAAGCTTGGCCAGGCGATCTACGAGAAGCAGGCAGCGTCGGAATCGTCGCCCGCAAGCGAAGCAGATGCCGAAGCAGCACCTGCCGAAGACGTGGTCGACGCCGAATTCTCGGAAGTCGACGACAACCAAAAAGCGTAACTCAGTAGATGCGTACCCCCCGTCATTTCGGCGCGATCCGGAATGACGGGGAGGGCGGGGGCCCCCTATGACCACCGAAGTCGATTTCTACGAATTGCTCGAGATCGAGCGTGGCGCCGACGATGCGACGATCAAATCGTCGTACCGCAAGCTCGCCATGAAATATCACCCCGACAAGAATTCCGGGTGCAAGGATTCGGAAGGTCGTTTCAAGGCGATCAGCGAAGCCTATGAATGCCTGAAGGATCCGCAAAAGCGTGCGGCCTATGACCGGTTCGGCCATGCCGCGTTTCGCAATGGCGCCGGTGGCGGTGGCGGCGGGCAGGACTTCAATGCGTTCAGCGACATTTTCGAGAATATCTTCGGCGAGTTCATGGGTGGCCAGCGCGGCGCCCAGCGCGGGCCGCGGCGCGGTGCAGACTTGCGCTACGACATGGAAATTACGCTCGAAGAGGCGTTTCAGGGCAAATCCACCGATGTAACGGTCGATGTTTCGGCCGCGTGCGATGCCTGTTCGGGATCGGGCGCGAAGCCCGGCACCACCGCGAAAAGCTGCTCGACCTGTGGTGGCGCGGGCAAGGTCCGTGCGCAACAGGGTTTCTTCGTGGTCGAACGCGCTTGCCCGAGCTGCCACGGCGCGGGTCAGGTGATCGCCGATCCCTGCAACGCCTGCCATGGCGAAGGCCGGGTCGAGAAGACCAAGACGCTGACCGTCAACATTCCGCCCGGCGTCGATGAAGGCACGCGCGTGCGCCTGACCGGCGAAGGCGAGGCGGGTGCGCGTGGCGCGCCGCCCGGCGACCTCTACATCTTCCTGCACATCGCACGGCATTCGATCTTCGAGCGCGAAGGTACGACGCTCTTTGCGCGCGCGCCGATCAGCTTCACCACCGCTTCGCTCGGCGGCGAGATCCACATCCCCGGTCCCGATGGCGAATTGCACAGCATCAAGATTCCGGCGGGTACGCAGTCGGGACGCGAACTGCGCCAGCGCGGCGCGGGCATGCCGGTGCTGCAGGGACGCGGACGCGGCGATCTGGTGATCCGGCTCGAGGTCGAAACGCCGACCAGCCTGACCTCGCGTCAGCGCGAATTGCTCGAGGAATTCCGCGCGACCGAAACGGGCAAGGAGAATCCGCAGACCACAGGGTTCTTCAAGAAGGTGAAGAGCGCCTGGGGATGATTGTGATCGGTAAGTGAGGTTTCGGGATCGTCCGGGGCCGTGACCGCCCCTCCTTGCGAAGGGGCGGGCTGGCCGATGGATCAGAAGGTCGTAATGACCAACCCGACCACCAGCGCCTGAGCCGCAAAAGCCAGCACGCTGCTGGCAAGGGCTTCGAACGTACGCATGGGTCGTCTCCGAGAATGCCGGTTAAGCCCGGCACGGCTCAAATAAGATTATTATGCTGCATCGCAACATTGTTACGCGCAGTCGTAGTTGCAGAATTTGCAATCAGGGCGTGCTGGGCAACTCGGCGCGGGGTAATGGTTAGCTCTGGAACACGCGCGCGAAGATCGTGTCGACATGCTTCAAATGATAACCAAGGTCGAATTTGTCGTCGATCTCGGCAATCGATAATGCGGCGGTGACCTCGGGATCGGCCTTGAGCAGCTCTTGCAACGACAATTCACCGTCCGATTCCCAGACCCGCATCGCGTTGCGCTGAACCAGGCGATAGGCATCCTCGCGGCTCACGCCGGCTTGGGTGAGGGCGAGCAGCACGCGCTGCGAATGGACCAGGCCGCCCATCTTGTTGAGGTTCTTCTCCATCCGCGCTGGATAGACGACCAGCTTGTCCATCACGCCCGTGAGACGCGCGAGCGCGAAGTCGAGCGTGATCGTCGCGTCGGGGCCGATATAACGCTCGACCGAGGAATGGCTGATGTCGCGCTCATGCCACAGCGCGACATTCTCCAGAGCCGGCGTAACATACCCACGTACCATGCGCGCCAGACCGGTGAGATTCTCGGTCAGCACCGGGTTGCGCTTGTGCGGCATCGCCGACGAACCCTTTTGCCCAGGCGAGAAATATTCCTCGGCCTCGAGCACTTCGGTGCGCTGCAAATGACGGATCTCGGTCGCGAGGCGTTCGATCGACGAGGCGATCACGCCCAATGTCGCGAAGAACATCGCATGGCGGTCGCGCGGGATGACTTGAGTCGAGACCGGCTCGATACTCAGGCCCATTTTCTCCGCGACATGCGCTTCGACGAACGGATCGATATTGGCGAAAGTGCCGACCGCGCCGGAGATCGCACAGGTGGCAATGTCGGCGCGCGCCGTAACCAGCCGCGCGCGGTTGCGGTCGAATTCGGCATAGGCCTGGGCGAGCTTCAGGCCGAAAGTCACCGGCTCGGCATGGATGCCATGGCTACGGCCGATCGTTGGGGTCAGCTTATGTTCGATCGCACGGCGCTTGAGCACGATGAGCAATGCGTCGATATCGCCGATCAACAGGTCGGATGCGCGCGCGAGCTGCACCGCCAGGCAAGTGTCGAGCACGTCAGAACTGGTCATGCCCTGATGCATGAAGCGCGCTTCCGGCCCGACATGCTCCGCGACATTGGTCAGAAAGGCGATCACGTCATGCTTGGTCTCGCGCTCGATCTCGTCGATGCGGTCGACCTCGAACGCGCCCTTGGCCCAGATCGCGGCCGCTGCCTCTTTCGGCACTACGCCCAGTTCGGCGAGCGCATCGGTGGCGTGCGCCTCGATCTCGAACCAGATGCGGAATCGCGCTTCCGGAGTCCAGATCGCGACCATGTCGGGGCGGGAATAGCGTGGCACCATTACAACGGTTCCTGAAAATCGGAGTTCTGTTCATCGCGATTCGCAAACGGACTCACGATGAGGCGCGCGTTAGCAGGGACGAGCCGACGCTTCAAATCGTGAAATTATGAACTATCTGGACAATGGGAGGTTGATCCCTGTGAGTGTTCTGGAGGGCGATGAACAAGCCTTCGAGCATTCCGATACTATCTATTCGGAGAGAAATCATGTTGAAATACCTTCTTCTTGCCGGTGCGATGACTATTTCTGTTCCTGCTCTGGCACAGGATAAGCCGGTTGCCGGTGATCCTGCGGCGCCAGCCGAAACGACTTCGCAACCGACAACGCAGACTGCGACCAGCCCGGCTCCAGCCGAGAGCCAGACTGCGCCGGACGCCATGACCGCGACCGATCAGGCCGCAACGGGCGCGCCCGCGGCACAGGATTCGACCGTCGCTCAGCAGGCGCCAGCCAGCGCACCGGCTGATCCGGCAACCGCTGCGCCGGGGCAGGCAGTGGCACAGCAGCCGGCGCCAGCGACGAGCAAGGCCGAACAGGTCGCGCAAGTCGTGAACACTGAATTCCCATCCTACGACAAGGATGCCAATGGCGACCTGAGCGAGCCTGAGTTCGCATCGTGGATGGTTGCGCTGAAGACCGCCAGCGATCCGGCGACCAAGGCCGAAAGTGCCGAGGTCAAGAAATGGATCGACCAGGCTTTCGCCAGCGCCGATGCTGACAAGAGCAAGTCGGTGTCCAAGACCGAGTTGACGGGCTTCCTGTCGCAGGGCGGGTAACCACTAGCGACGGGGAAATGTCCCTCCGGGGCGGCCGCCAAACCTCAGGGTTTGGCGGCCGTTCTGATTCCGCGTGCCCGGTGTCCGGCGGCTACATCAGCCCCAATGCCCTCAGGCTTGAATGGCCGCTGGTGCCCATGATGATATGATCATGCACCGCGATACCCATCCGCTTGCCGGCTTCGATGATATTACGCGTCAGGTCGATGTCGGCGCGGCTCGGGGTCGGGTCGCCGCTCGGATGGTTATGAACCAGGATGATCGCGGCGGAGCCGAGCTCGATCGCGCGGCGGATCACTTCGCGTACATAGACCGCGGCCTCGTCGATCGAACCCTGGCTCATCAGTTCGTCGCGGATCAGCATATTGCGGGTGTTGAGATGAAGTACGCGGACGCGTTCGATCGAATGATGCGCCATATCGGCATGGAGATAGTCGATCAGCGCCTGCCAGTTGCTCAGCACCGGCCGCGCCTTGACCTCGGCCTGGAGCATGCGCAACGCTGCGGCATTGGCGATCTTGATTGCGGCGATCGCGGTTTCGCCCATCCCAGATATGCGTGCGAGCGACGTCGCGTCGGCCGCGAGTACCCCGCCGATACCGCCGAATTCACTCAGCAATGTCTTGGCCAATGGCTTGGTGTCGCGGCGCGGAATGGCGAGCGCGAGCAGATATTCGATCAGTTCATGATCGAGCAGGCCATCGCCGCCATGGTCGTTGAGCCGCTTGCGTAAGCGGGCGCGATGCCCGGCACTGTCACCGGCTTTATTGCCGCTCTGATCGGGGTCGGGAACGCTCATTGTGTTTCGAGGATTACCTATTGATCATCGCTGCGCAATTGCACGACGCGCTTTAGCCTCTATTCTGGCTCCAGTTGTGACGCCATCCAGGAGTATCGAACGGCGTGACGGCTGACCCAGTTGAACTACAGCCAGCTGCTTTGCCAGACGCCGGACCGGTGCGTCGCCGCCGTCGCCGCATTCCAAAACTGGGGCGCGGCGCGCAGATCATCGCGGTCATCGCGCTGATCCTGCTCGTTGCGCTGATCGCGCTATGGACACAGCGCAAGACGATCGCATCGGGCTATGTCGATGACTATCTCGCCGAACATCATGTGCCGGCGCGCTACGAGATCGCCGATCTCGGCCTCGACCGGCAGCGGCTGACCAATGTCGTGATCGGCGATCCGGCTAGTCCCGATCTGGTCGCGGACTGGGTCGAACTCAGGACCAATATCGGATTTTCGGGGGCGTCGGTGACCGGAATCCGCGCCGGGCAGGTTCGGCTGCGCGGGCGGCTGATCGACGGTACGCTGTCGCTCGGCGCGCTCGACCGGCTGATGCCGGCGCCAAGCGGTAAGCCCTTTGCTCTCCCCGGGATCGACCTCGATGTCGTCGACGGGCGCATGCGGCTGGAGACGCCGCACGGGCTGGTCGGATTGAAGCTCACCGGGCGGGGACGGCTCGACAATGGCTTTGCCGGCACGCTGGCGGCGGTATCGAACCGGATCGATGCGGGCGGCTGCATCATCGACAAGCTCTCCGCCGCCGTGAAGATTGGCGTGACCAGGGCAAGACCGTCGATAACCGGTCCAGTTCGCGCGGCATCGATGACCTGCGGCGACACGCGGGTTGCTGGGCTGGGCAGCAATGTCACGGTCGCGCTGAGCGAGGCGCTCGATCGCTGGACCGGCACTGCCCGGCTGGCGGTCGCTGCGGTGCGCCACCCACAGGCGCAGCTCGCCGCTATCGACGGCACGGTCGGCTTTGCCGGTACCGCCGCCAATACGAGCGGGCGCATCGACCTCATCTCGCGCCGGTTCGGCAGTGCCATCGCCAACGGGCAGACACTGAGCGTCAAGGGCGCCTATCGCATTGCCGATCGATCCGCCTTCACCGGCACGATCGGCGGTGAAAAAATTGCCCTGGCCCCGACCTATCTCGACTCGTTCGCGCGTCTCGCCAGCCTGGGACAGGGGACGCCAGTTGGGCCGCTTATCGATCAGCTTGCCCGGGCGGCGGTCTCCGCCGGGACGTCGTTTGGGTTCAGCACCGCGGTATCGGGCGCGATGCAAAGCGGAGTCGGTCAGTTTCAGGCATCGACGATCGTCCTGTCATCGGCATCGGGGCTCGACGCCAGGCTCGATGATGCGGCGGTGTCGTATCGTTGGCCCGCGGGCGATATGCGTATCGCCGGGCGATTGGGCATAAGCGGCGGCGGCTTCCCCGCCGCCACTGTCACGCTCGCGCAATCGGCGCCGGGCAAGCCCGTCACTGGCCTCGCCACGCTGCGACAGCCTTATGTCGCGAGCGGCGCCAGTCTCATGCTGACCCCGGTCCGGTTCAGCGCGACGCCGGGCGGCAACACACATTTTTCGACCAGCGCGACCTTGTCCGGGCCATTGGGGGATGGTCGGGTCGATGCGCTGCGCTTCGCGTTCGACGGACTGTGGGACGGCCGCTCACGCTTTGCGATCAACACGACTTGCGCGCCGCTGTCGTTCGATCGGCTGGCGGTGGCCGGGCTGGTCCTGCGTCCGGCGACCCTGCGCCTGTGCCCGACCAGCGGCGCGCTGGTGCGCCTCGATGGCGGGCGGCTCAGTGGCGGCGCGACGATCGCCGCACCGCGCCTGTCGGGCAATCTCGGCAGCACGCCGGTGACGCTGGCGGCGGCGGGGTCGCGCGTGACGCTGGGCGACAATGGCTTTGGCCTGACCGGCCTGGCAGTCCGCCTCGGCACCGGGGAACGGCAAACGCGACTTGATTTCGCGACGTTGGACGGACGGCTCGACGGGGCTGTCGTCAAGGGGCGTTTTACCGGTGGCGCGGGCCAGATCGGCAAGGTGCCGTTGCTGATGTCCGACGCCGCCGGCGACTGGACACTGGAGCGCGGGCGTCTCGGCCTGAAAGGCGCGATGATGGTCGCCGATGCCGACCCCGATCCGCGCTTCAAACCGCTCGCCGCGCGCGATGTCGCGTTGACTCTGATCGACGGCAAGATCGCCGCGACTGGCACGTTGGTCCATCCGGAAAAGGGCGTGCAGGTCGCCACCGTCGCGATCGCGCATGACCTGTCGAGCGGCGGCGGCAAGGCCGATCTCGCTGTCGCCGGCCTGACCTTCAGCGACAAATTCCAGCCCGACGAGCTGACCCGGCTGACCTTCGGCGTGATCGCCAATGTCGTGGGGACGGTGACCGGCAACGGGCAAATCCGCTGGAATGCCGATGCGGTGACCAGCGACGGCGTGTTCCGCACCGCCAATGTCGATCTTGCCGCCGCATTCGGTCCGGTGACCGGCATCGCCGGGGAAATCCACTTCACCGACCTGCTCAATCTCGAAAGCGCGCCGGGCCAGGTCGTCACGATCAAGACGATCAATCCGGGCATCCCGGTCAACGACGGCCGCATCGTTTTCCGCACGCTCGCGGGAACGCGGATTCAGGTCGATAGCGGCAACTGGCCACTGGCCGGCGGGCAACTGGTGCTCGAACCGACCGTGCTCGATTTCGCCGAAGCGCAATTGCGCTACATGACGTTCCGCGTGACCGCGATGGATGCCGGGCAATTCCTGCAGCAGTTCGATTTCGACAATCTCAACGCGACCGGCACCTTCGACGGCGTGCTGCCGATGATCTTCGATCAGACCGGCGGGCGGATCGAGAATGGGAAATTGTCGATGCGCGAGGGCGGCGGGACGATCGCCTATGTCGGTGAAGTGACCAAGGAGGATGTCGGTTTCTGGGGCAATCTCGCTTTCCAGATGCTGAAATCGTTGCGCTACCGCAATCTCGACGTGGTGATGAACGGGCCGCTGGCTGGTGAAATGGTCACCGAGGTGCGTTTCGCCGGGGTCGGCCAGGGTGAGGGGGCGAAACGCAACTTCCTGTTCGACCGGCTGCAAAAGCTACCCTTTGTCTTCAACGTTCGCATTACCGCGCCATTTCGACAGTTGATCGATTCGGCCCAATCCTTCTACGATCCGAAACGGTTGATCGAGCGCAACCTGCCGGCGCTGTTGGAGGACCAGAGAAAGCGTAGTGCGCCGCCCGCAGAACCACCCGCGGCGGCGCCATCCATTCAGCCTCAGGAAAGCAGGACCGTGCCATGACAGATGCAGTGATCTGGAGAATAAGCCTCATGTTGACGGTGGGAATGGCAGGACTGGTAAGCGGATGCGTCAATGTCAGCGCGCCCGACAAGCCGATCGTGATCAATCTCAATATCAACGTGAAGCAGGAAGTCGTATATCGTCTCGATGCCGAGGCGAAAACGACGATCCAGGCTCAACCGGGAATTTTCTGATGAAGACGATGGGTAAAGTGATGATCGTGGCGGGCCTGGTGCTCGTTGGAATGTCGACCGCGGCACTGGCGCAGCGCGACCCGGCCTATCAGGCCGCGCGCGACGCCGGGCAGGTTGGCGAACAGCCCGATGGGTATCTCGGCGTGGTCGGGGCGGGTAACGCCACGCTGCGTGCGATGGTCAGCAACATCAACATTCAGCGTAAGGCGACCTATACGCAAAAGGCCGCTGCGGCGAATGTGACGGTGATCGACCAGGGGCTGACCTTTGGCTGTAACCTGATCGCGCAGACCAAGCCGGGCGAGAAATATATGGGCCCCGACGGCAGCTGGAAGACGCGCACTGCCGCCCCACCGGAGCGCGACGCGCGCTGTCCCTGAGCGTCTGTCGCAAGACAGACTGATCCTCCCGGTCGATCGGCCGGGAGGATAGTTGACTCAAGGGTGCCCCTTTTCTAAACGGACGCCGCAACGGGGGCCTCGCTCCCAGATCCTCGTCGCCGTGCGCAAGCCCGGCGGCGTTTTCTTATCAGGGTGCTTTCCGCGTTGGCCGACGACCGCCAGAACGATGATCTCGATCTCCGCATCGCCAAGGCGCGTGCGGCGGAAGAGGCGCGTGCCGGCAGCACCGGTGGCAAGCCGGCCAAGGGCTATTCGCAAGGATCGCGCGTGCTGGCCGAACTGATCGGCGCGCCGCTCGGTGGTGGCGTGATCGGCTATGCGCTCGACTATTGGCTCGGTACCAAGCCATGGCTGATGCTGATCCTGATCGCGCTGGCAGTGGTCGTCGCGTTCCGTAACATTTTCCGTATTTCGAAGGAGCGCCCGGAGTGAGTGGGCCAACGAACAGGATAAAGCTGTGAGCGCCGGCAAAATCGATCCGATGGAACAGTTCATGGTCGAGCCCGTGCTCGGCCGGCACATCGAGCTGTTCGGGTACGACGTCTCCTTCACCAATTCGGCGCTGTTCATGGTCGTCGTGTTCGTGTTGCTCGCCTTGTTCATGTCGGGTGGTTTGAAGCGTCAGCTTATTCCCGGTCGCTGGCAGGTCGCCGCCGAAGGCGCGGTGAGCTTCATCGACAATATGGTGAACACCAGCATCGGTTCAGGCGGCAAGAAGTTCGCGCCATACATCTTCTCGTTGTTCTTCTTCATTCTCTTCGCCAACCTGGTCGGCGTGCTGCCGCTGGCGATCCTGCCTGGCCTGCACACCTTCGCGGTGACCAGCCATATCACAGTGACCGCGGTGCTTGCCTTCCTGTCGTTCGGCATCGTGCTGGTGGTCGGTTTCTGGAAGCACGGCCTGAAATTCTTCTCGCTGTTCGTGCCGCACGGCACGCCGCTCTGGCTGATGTGGCTGATCCCGCCGGTCGAGCTGCTTTCGTTCCTGGTGCGCCCGTTCAGCCTCGGCCTGCGACTGTTCGTCGCGATGACCGCCGGCCATATCCTGCTTGAAGTGTTCGGCAGCTTCGTCGTCCAGGGCCTCAACGCCGGTGGCGCGATGGGTCCGGTCGTCAGCGTGCTCAGCTTCGTGATGATCGTCGGCGTCAGCGCACTTGAGCTGCTGGTCTGCGCGATTCAGGCCTATGTGTTCGCACTGCTTACCTCGCTTTACCTTCACGATGCGGTGCATCTGCACTAAATCAAACGATTTCCACTAGTTGATATTCCTAAGGAGCTTTGAAATGACTGATCTTGGTGCAATGTACATCGGTGCCGGCCTCGCGGCGATCGGCGTTGGCCTGGCCGCGCTCGGCGTGGGCAACGTGTTCGGTTCGTTCCTCGAAGGCGCGCTGCGCAATCCTGGTGCGGCAGACGGTCAGCAGGGCCGCCTGTTCATCGGCTTCGCGGCTTCGGAGCTGCTCGGCCTGATCGCATTCGTCGTCGCGATCCTCATCCTCTTCGTCGTCAAGTAAGAGCGAGCGCCTCCAATGCCTCAGTTATCCCAGATCGGAGAGATCTACGCGTCGCAGCTGTTCTGGCTCGCGATCGTATTCGCCCTGATCTATTTCGGGATCGGTAAGGCGATGGTACCCAAGATCGAGCGGACGATCGATGATCGTACCGCCCGTATCTCGGGCGACATCGCCGCGGCGGAGGCGGCGCGCGCGACCGCCCAGGCTTCGGAAACCGAGTATCAGACTGGTCTGGACTCGGCCCGCAGCCAGGCGTTCAAGGCGGTAACCGACGCGAAAGCGAAGGCGACCGCAGCGTCCGAGACGAAGATCAAGGCCGGCGATGCCGATATCGGTGATCGCATTTCGGCCGCGACGACGCGGATCGACGGCGCCCGGCAACAGGCGATGGCGGAGATCGAGACATCGACCATCGACGCGGTGCAGGACATCGTCGCGAAGCTTTCGGGCGTCGCTGTCGACCGGGCATCGATCGAAAAGCAGGTAAAGGCGGAACTGGCGCATGGCTGAGGCGCATCCAGTAGAGACCGTCGCGCACACTGGCGTGGTCGAGCTGCATCACGAACCGGCGGCATTCGGCATAACCGCGCCGGGTTTCGTCGCGCTGTCGATGCTCGTCGTCATCGCGATCATGCTGTGGAAGAAAGTCCCGGCGCTGATCGGCGGTATGCTCGACGCGAAGATCGCGGCGATCCGTACCGATCTCGACGAGGCCGCCAAGCTTCGCGCCGAAGCGGAGGCGCAGCTCGCCGAAGCCAAGGCGCGTAACGCGGCGAGCGCCGGCGATGCCGCCGCGATCGTCGCGCATGCCGAAGCCGAGGCGAAGCTGTTGCTCGCCAAGGCCGAGAGCGATGCTCAGGAACTGGTCGCGCGTCGCGGCAAGATGGCCGAGGACAAGATCGCCGCTGCCGAGCGTGCCGCGATCGGCGAAGTCCGCGCCAAGGCCGCCGATGCCGCCGCCAAGGCCGCGGCGACGATCATCGCGCAGCGTCACGGCGCCGAAGCGGACAAGACTTTGGTGGATCGCACGATCGCCGGACTGGGGCGGCTCAACTAGAGCGGTTCCGCCCGCAACGGCGGGCCTGCTTTCACATTGCATTTCGATTCGCCACTAATCCCGCTAAAGCCGGGTCAGCGGCGATTCGCGCCGTTTTCTTGTGAAAGAGGCTCTCCCATGAAGTCTGTCGTTATTGGCGCCGCTCTCGCGCTTGCCGTTGCCGTACCCGCCACTGCCCAGACCGCACCGGTCGAAGCCGCGCCTGCGGCCCCTGCGGCCGCTGCACCCGCCGCTGCGGGCAAGTTCACGCTCGACACGCCGATCGAGACGATCGTCGCCGATCCCGCCGGCAAGGCCGTGATCGACGCCGATCTGCCGGGCACCACGACGCACCCGATGTACGACAGCTTCAAGGGCATGTCGCTCAACCAGGTCGCGCCAATGTCGAATGGCCTGATCACGCCCGAAGTCCTGACCAAGGTCGCAACCGACCTGGCGGCGATCAAGTAACGAATTCTCTCCGCTACTGGCGGCGTCTGCGGCGTCAGTAGCGGAGCATCACTCGCCGCGCGATCGCCGGTGAGATATTATAGGCCGCATAAAGCAGCGCGGTCATGCCGACATTGGCCTGGTCGCGGCCCTTCTCCATCGCCGAGACGATTTGTCGCGCGCATTCGCTCGCGGGCATCTTCTTGTGCGGATTCGCTTCCGTCATTCGCGTTTCGACCACGGGCGGCAGCACCTCCAGCACATGTATTTTCGTGCCGGACAGCTGCTCGCGCAGCGCCGTGGTGAAGCTCCTCAACCCTGCCTTGGTCGCACAATAGACCGGCGCCTTGGCGCTTGGCGCGATCGCCAGGCCGGAGGTTACGTTGACGATCATCGCTTCGGGCCGGTTGCGCAGCGGATCGAGCATCCCGGCGATCAGGCGGATCGGCGCGTTGAGGTTGAGGAAGATCGATCGATCCACATCCGCCATGTCGATTGGCGCGGTGACGTCGAATGCCGCGCCCATGCCGGCATTATTGATCAGGATATCGATTTGCCGATCCGCGACCTTTGCCAGCAAGGCGGTGCAGCCAGCCTCCGACGACAAATCGGCCTCGATCGCTTCGAAACT
The DNA here is from genome assembly GCF_014171475.1 of Sphingomonas sp. So64.6b. Classification (NCBI taxonomy): domain Bacteria; kingdom Pseudomonadati; phylum Pseudomonadota; class Alphaproteobacteria; order Sphingomonadales; family Sphingomonadaceae; genus Sphingomonas; species Sphingomonas sp. So64.6b. Next base: position 2,744,925 of record NZ_CP048817.1, on the reverse strand, counting down.
TTCAGCGCCGGCGGCAGCGAGCCGCTCTGCATTGCGTCCGACGACGATGACGGTCGATCCCGCCAGTTTCAGCCGCCGGGCCAGCGCCAACCCGATACCGTCAGTCCCGCCGGTGACCAGGATCGTCTTCGCCGAAAGCCGCATCGCATCTTCCCCTCAGCATCTTTATAGCCGTTGTTGCTTTCGTGCCGGAGTCCTAAATGAGACGCTGATGTCATCGCCCAACGCCCCCGACCGGTTCAATGAAGAGAAATCGACCTACACCGTCAGGGGCAGCGACGCGCCTGATCTGGAGGCGGGTGTCGCCGCGATCCGCAACGTGCTGAAGACACTGCCGGCGCGGCCCGGCGTCTACCGAATGCAGGATGCACGCGGCGATGTGCTTTATGTCGGCAAGGCGCGCGCGTTGAAGAACCGGGTGAATAACTACACTCAGGTCGATCGCTTGCCCAAGCGCTTGCAACGCATGGTCGCGCAGACACGTTCGATGACCATCGTCACGACCAATAACGAGGCCGAAGCGCTGCTGCTCGAAGCGCAGCTGATCAAGCGCTACCGCCCGGCCTATAACGTGCTGCTGCGCGACGACAAAAGCTTCCCGTTCATCCTGTTGCGCGCCGACCATGAATTTCCGCGCATCCAGAAACATCGCGGCGCGCGGCGCGCCAAGGGTAATTATTACGGTCCCTTCGCCAGCGCCGGATCGGTCAACAACACCCTCAATGCGCTGCAGAAGCTGTTCCTGCTGCGCTCCTGTACCGACAGTTTCTTCCGCAACCGCGACCGGCCGTGCCTCCTCTACCAGATCAGGCGCTGCTCGGCGCCATGCGTCGGGCGGATCGATGCGGCCGGCTATGCCGAACTGGTCGGCGACGCCAAGGCCTTCCTCGCGGGCAAATCGACTCAGGTGCAGACCAAACTCGGCGGCCAGATGCAGGCCGCGGCCGAGGCAATGGACTTCGAACTGGCGGCGATTCTGCGCGATCGGCTGCGCGCGCTGACCTTCATTCAGGGGACGCAGGCGATCAATGCCGAGGGGCTGGGCGATGCCGACATTTTCGCGCTGGCTTGCAAGAACGGCGTGATGGGTATCCAGGCCTTCTTCATCCGCGGCGGGCAGAATTGGGGCCATCGCAGCTTTTTCCCCGCGCACACCAACGATGTGCCCGAGGATGAGGTACTGACCAGCTTCCTGGTGCAATTCTATGAAGAGGTGCCGCCACCGCGGACCATCTTCGTCGATCGCGAGCTTGAGGAAGCCGCACTGCTCGGCGAAGCGCTCGGCGGAGGCGCGGGATTCAAGGTCACGTTGTCGATGCCGCAGCGGGGCACACGCCGCCGGTTGCTCGATCAGGCCAAGCGCAATGCCGAGGAAGCGCTCGACCGGCGACTGGCTGAGAGCACGACCCAGGCCAAATTGCTGCGCGAGGTTGCTGACCTGTTCGATCTCGGCGAGCCGCCCGACCGCATCGAGATATACGACAACAGCCATATCCAGGGCACCAATGCGCTCGGTGCGATGGTCGTCGCGGGCCCTGAAGGTTTCCGCAAGGGCCAGTACCGCAAGTTCAACATCAAGAATCCCGATACCGAGCCGGGCGACGACTTCGCGATGATGCGCGAAGTGTTCGGTCGCCGTTTCGCGCGCGCGCAAGCGGAGGATCCCGATCGCGACGCTGGCGACTGGCCCGATCTGGTGCTGATCGACGGCGGGCGCGGACAGCTCAACGCGGTCAAGGGCGTGATGGAGGAGCTGGGCATTGAGGATGTCTGCCTGGTCGGCGTGTCCAAGGGGCCGGACCGCCATGCCGGGCGCGAGGTGTTCCACATGCTTGACGGCCGCGAGTTCCAGCTGCCGGTCAACGCGCCAGTGCTGTTCTATCTCCAACGCCTCCGCGACGAGGCGCATCGCTTTGCCATTGGCGCACACCGCGCCAAGCGCGCCAAGGCGATCGGAGCCTCGCCGCTCGACGAGGTGCCGGGTATCGGCCCGGCGCGCAAAAAGGCGTTGCTGATGCATTTCGGCACCGGCCGCGCGGTGCGCAACGCAAGCCTGCAGGACCTGCAACAGGCACCCGGTGTGTCATCAGCGGTCGCACAGCAGGTCTATGATTTTTACCACGGGCGATAGCGGTTCAATCATCTCTTGCCGGTAGTCCGGGCGACGCTAGAGTCTAAGCGTTGTTGCGGGGGTAATTCATGTTTCGGCCTATCTTGTTCATCGCGCTTGTTGCGGTTTCCGGTGTCGTGCACGCGAGCGACAAGCCGATCTACGCACCCGCACCCGATTGGGTGAAACCGGCCCCACCACCAACCGCGCCTGCGGCTGGCGAGGAAGCGCCGGTCATGATGGTATTCGACCAGCAACAACGGCTTCAGGACGGACAAGTCTGGGCCTATGTCGAACGCGCGATGCGCATCGCCTCCGCCGATGTGCTGACTCAGGCGGGCACGATTCAGCTCCAATGGCAGCCCGACGATGGTGACCTGATCATCCATCGTGTGTCGATTATCCGCGGCACGGAGGAAATCGATCTCCTGAAACAGGAGGGCCGGTTCACCATCTTGCGGCGCGAGGCGCAGCTCGAGGCGTTGCAGATGAACGGTGTGCTCACTGCGACGATGGCGGCCGAGGGACTGCGTGTCGGCGATGTGTTGCGCGTTGCCTATTCGGTGACGCAAAGCGACAAGGTGCTGAAGGGCGGCATGCAGACAGTGCTGCCGCTGGTCGCGGCACCCGCTCGCGTTGGTTTCGCGCGCGCGCGACTGTTGTGGAAGGCGGGGGATGACCTGAAATTCCGCACTTATATGCCCGGCGTCGTTATTAAGCCGAAGGATATCGCTGGCTATCGCGAGATCGAACTGGCGCTGCCCTTGGCCAAGCCCGCCGACTGGCCCGACGACGCGCCGATCCGGACGCGTGGCTTGCCGATCCTCGATGCGTCGACCTTTGCCGATTGGGCGGCGGTATCGAAAACCATGGCGCCGCTGTACCATACCGACGGTCTCGTCGCGGCGGGCAGCCCACTTGCCGCCGAAATCGACCGGATCGCGAAGGCCGATGCCGACCCGCGCAAACGCGCGGCCGCAGCGCTCGAACTCGTGCAGGGCGAGGTTCGTTATCTCTTCCGCGGCATGGATGGCGGCAATTACACGCCGCAAACGCCGACCCAGACCTGGGCGCTGCGTTATGGTGATTGCAAGGCGAAGACCTTGTTGTTGCTCGCCGTCCTTCATGGCCTGGGGATCGAAGCGGAGGCGGTGACGGCCCATATCGAACTTGGCGACACGGTCCCGCAACGGCTGCCGATGCCGGGCGCATTCAATCATGTATTGGTCCGCGCGACGATCGACGGCAAAAGCCTGTGGATGGATGGCACCGGGCAGGGCGCGCGGCTCGCCGACCTTGACGATAGCGTGCCCTTTTCCTGGGTTTTGCCGCTTCGCGACGCCGGCGCCAATCTTATGGCGGTGCCGCGGCGACCCGTGAATCGCCCGGATATGGCTGTAACGTTGGAACTCGACCAACGGGCCGGCTTGGGTTTGCCGGCTTTGTATCGTGCCACGATCACCTTGCGCGGCGCGATGGCCTCGCAACTCGCCACCGCTTCGGGCCAATTGGGGACGAAGGAACGGCACGACATGCTCGCCGGCTTCGTTCGCACCGGCGTGCTGGAAGGCATGCCGATCGCCGAAACCCTGGTTCAGGACAAGGTTGCCGGCACGACCGTGGTCACGGCGACTGGCATTGCGCAGAGCGGCTGGGACTATGAGCAGAAGCGCCACAGCCGCACGCTCGACCGCACGGTGTCGGAACTCAATTTCGAACCTGACCGGACACGCCCGGCATGGCGCGATATACCGGTGACGACCGGCAACAGCGGCAGCCTGGCGTTCACCACCGCGATCAAGTTGCCGGTCGGCGCGACCGGGTTCACGCTTGATGGCGATACGAGCCTGCCGGAAAGTCTGGCTGGCGTAAAGCTGCGCCGCACTGCCACGTTGAGCGACGGCGTGGTGACGGTCGAAGAACGAATGGACACGATCGGCACGGAAATCGCGCCGGCGGATATTCCCGCAGTGCGCTCCCGCCTGGCGCTTGCAAAAACACGGTTGTTGCGGGTCATGGCGGCCGAAAACTATCCGTCGCGACGCGAAGTGATTGTCGCTGCCCGCAAGGCCGGCCTGCTCAAGCCGATCGAAGCGGCCTACGCAAAGGCGATCGCGGTCGATCCCAAGGATAAGCTCGGCTACGCCAATCGTGCCGCCTATCTCGCGGGCACCTATGACTGGCGCGGAGCGATCATGGACCTTGATCGGGTCATCGCGATCGAACCCGATCTCGATAGCTATCTGAGGCGAGCGGCCTTTCTGTCGACGTTGGGTGATGACGTAAAGGCGTTGGCCGATGCAGAAACCGCTTATGGCCTGGACCCGAGTTCCTACCAGGCGGTCGCGGCGCTGACCTCGCTCAAGGGGCGGACGGGCAAAATGGCCGAAGCGCTGGCGCTGCTTGACGAACGTATCGCGGCGGGCGGCAAGGAGAAGGCCGGCTGGCTCGATTTGAAGAGCAATGTGCTGTCACGCGCAGGGCGGGGGGCGGAGGCGGTTGCCGCGCTCGATATCGCCGTCGCCGAAAAACCCGGCAATCCCGATCTGCTCAATTCACGATGCTGGGCCAAGGCGATCGGCAAGATCGCGCTGGATACGGCATTGAAGGATTGTACCAAAGCGATCGAACTGGGCGAATCGCCGATGGCCGCATTCGATAGCCGCGCGCTGGTTTATTTCCAGATGGGGCGGATGGAGGACGCGCTCGGCGATATCGCCGAGGCGCTCGATATTTCGCCCGACCTTCCCGCGTCGCTGTATGTTCGCGGCGTGATTCGCAAGCGGATGGGGCAGGGTGCGCTTGGCGATGCGGATCTCGCGGCGGCGCGAACCATGAACCCACGGATCGATGAGGATTATGCCCGCTATGGCGTGAAACCCTGATCGATCGGGCGGCCGTTGGGAGAATCTTCACCACGTAGCGCTAGCAATCGGTCGCATGACAACGCCTGTCTTCCTGACCGTCGATACCGAGCTTGCCTGGCGCCACCACGCCGCGTCGCTGGATGTCGAGACGATCTTCGAACGCTCGCTCGAGCCGGCTGGTGTCGGCCTTGCCTATCAGCTCGATGTGCTTGCCCGGCATCAGCTCAAGGCGTGTTTCTTCGTCGATCCGCTGCCGGCGTTGCTGTTCGGCCTCGACCCGATGAAGCGCATCGTCGGCGCGGTGGTCGAGGCGGGGCAGGAGGTGCAGCTTCATCTTCATCCCAACTGGACCGGCGCGGCCGCGGGCGATGGCGGCAAGACCTATGGCCGCTTCGAACTGATCGACTTTCCGCAGGATCAGCAGCGTGACCTGATCTCCGGTGCCGCCGAATTGCTGATCGCGGCGGGCGCGCCCAGGCCGATCGCCTTTCGCGCCGGTAGCTACAGCGCCAATGACGACACGTTGCGTGCGCTGGCCAGCCTCGGCTTCGCTTATGACAGCAGCCACAACGGTGCCGAACATCCCTGGCCGAGCGCGATCGGGCTGCCCGCGCGGCAGATTGCGCCGGTGAAACGCGAAGGGCTGATCGAGGTGCCGGTGACCTTGATCGAGGATCGTCCGGGTGCGTTGCGCAACTTCCAGATCTGCGCGCTCTCGGCGGGCGAGATGGCCGCCGCGCTCGATCATGCGGTTGCCGAAAAACACGCTGCGGTGACCATCGTCAGCCATAGTTTCGAACTCGCCAATCGGTCCGGCACACGCCCGAACGGCGTGCATGTTCGCCGCTTCGATGCATTGTGCGGGATGCTTGCCGAACGTCGTGCGGACTTGCCGACGATGCATTTCGGCGACCGGCCGGACTTCGCGCTCGACCGCGCCGATGCGCCGCTCGGCCCCAATTCGCTGCGCACCAGCTGGCGGCGTGCCGAACAACTCTGGTCGAACATGGTCGAGGAACGCGCGGCATGACCGCCGTACCGTTGCCGCTGCGCTTCCAGATCGGCGCCCGCACATTGGTTTCGATCCAGCGCAAGCTTGTCCGCGTGCCGATGAATCTCGACGATGTACTCGATGGACATTTGCCTGCCTTGCCGCCGCTCGATGGGGACGCGGACGGCTATCAGATCACATCGCTACCCGAAGAGCGCCAGAGTGCGATGATCCAGGCCGGCAGCGGCATGATCGCGTTCGTGCGGCAACGCTACACGCGTTATTATGCCGATCTGACGCTCGGCTATGACGGCTGGCTTGGGATGATGTCGTCGAACGCGCGCAGTGGCATGAAGCGCAAGGCGAAGAAGATCGCGACGCTGTCGGGCGGAACGCTCGACGTGCGGCGCTTCCGTACCCCCGATGAAATGACCGCCTTCCATGACGTTGCGCGTCAGGTCTCGATCCGCACCTATCAGGAGAAATTGCTCGGCTCGGGTCTGCCCGATGATGCCGCCTTTGTGGCACGGATGTATTCGATGGCGGCGGCGGATTCGGTGCGCGGCTGGCTGCTCCATATCGCGGGCGAGCCGGCGGCCTATCTTTATTGCCCGATCGTCGATGGCACGGTGCGCTACGAATATGTCGGGCACGACCCCGCGTTCAACGACCTGTCGCCCGGCAGCGTGCTGCACATGGAGGCGATGCGTGACCTCTATGCCGAGGGCGGTCTGAAGCGCTTCGACTTCACCGAGGGCGAAGGCCAGCACAAGCGTCAATTCGCCACCGGCGGCGTGGCGTGTCTCGATTTGCTATTGCTGCGCGCGAGCCTGGCGAACCGGCTGACGACAATGGCGCTCGGCACGTTCGACCGGACGATGGCATGGGCCAAGACGGCGACGCGGAAACTGGGCCTGGGCGAACTGGCGAAGAAGATCCGGCGCGCGTGATCATCTCCAAAAAATTGTCTATCTGATTGAATAAAAATATAAATTCTAAAATATCCCGCATCGAAGTTGCGCCACAATACGGTGTCCCATATCTCCCAGTCGTTGATCGTTGCCCTCGCCGACAGCGGGGGTGAATTGAGGCGCGAGCATCGCTACAGCTCACTCATGCATCTCCGCGCCGAAGCCCTGATCCTCGCTGTCCGTTATCACGGCGAACATGGCGCGATCGTGCGGGCGCTGACCGCCGATCACGGCCTGCAGCCCGGTTATGTGCGCGGCGGCAAGTCGCGACGGATCCGCCCGATCCTGCAGCCTGCCAATCTCGTGCTGGGCGAATGGCGCGCGCGGACCGACGATCAGCTCGCCGGACTGACCGTCGAACTGATCCACAGCCGCGCGCCGCTTTATGCCGAACCGCTTCCCGCCGCCGCGCTCGAATGGGTCACCGCGCTGACCGCGACCGCGTTGCCCGAGGCGCAGCCCTATCCGCGCCTGCATGCAGCGCTCGATGGCGTGATCGGCGCGATCGAGGCGGCGCCCGCCGCGCGCGGCTGGGCTTTGGCGCTGGCGCGCTACGAACTGCTGTTGCTGGCGGAGCTCGGTTATGGACCGGAATTGGACGATCTGCCCGATGTGCTGCGTGCCGGGGGCGAAGCGAACTGGGTCGATATCCTGGCCGCGCTGCACATCACCGGCAGGGCATTGGAGGCCGATATCCTCACCGATCGCCGCGCCGAAACGCTCGCTGCCAGGGCGCGCTTGGTCGAGCGTCTAAAAAGGGCGGTTGCGTGAGCGTTGTGGGGCGGGCATTGCCGCGAGGCTAATCAGGAAGAACCAATGCTCATTGCCCTGCTGCCCGGCGACGGGATCGGTCCCGAAGTCATCACCGAAGCGCGTCGCGTGCTCGACGCGTTGGCGCTCGACCTGAATTTCGAAGAAGCGCTGGTCGGTGGCGCCGCTTATCATGCGACTGGTCACCCGCTGCCGCCGGCAACGCTGGCACTGGCCAGGCGCGCCGATGCGATCCTGTTCGGCGCGGTCGGCGATCCCTCATGCGACGCGCTGGAGCGCTCGCTCCGGCCCGAACAGGCAATTCTCGGCCTGCGCAAGGAGCTGGCGCTGTTCGCCAATCTGCGCCCCGCCAAGCTGTTTCCGGGACTGGAAGATGCCTCCGCGCTCCGTCCCGAGGTCGCCGCTGCGATCGACATGGTGATCGTGCGCGAGCTCAACGGCGACGTCTATTTCGGCGAGAAGGGCATGCGCACCACCGCCGACGGCAAGCGCGAAGGCTATGACGTCATGAGCTATGACGAGGCCGAGGTCGCACGCATCGCGCATGTCGGGTTTCAGACCGCGGCCAAGCGCGACGGCAAGCTCTGTTCGGTCGACAAGGCTAATGTGCTGGAAACGTCGCAATTGTGGCGCGACGTGGTGATCGAGGTGTCGGCTGGTTATCCCGAGGTTGCACTCACCCACATGTATGTCGACAACGCGGCGATGCAGCTGGTGCGCAATCCGGGCCAGTTCGACGTGATCGTCACTGGCAATCTGTTCGGCGACATATTGTCCGATCAGGCGAGCATGTGCGCCGGTTCGATCGGCATGCTGCCCTCAGCGTCGCTCGATAGCGCGGGCAAGGGCCTGTACGAACCGATCCATGGCAGCGCGCCCGATATCGCCGGCCAGGGCAAGGCTAACCCTTGCGCGACGATCCTGTCGGCGGCGATGATGCTGCGCCATTCGCTCGGCCTGCCCGATGCCGCCGACCGCATCGAGGCAGCGGTCGGTGCTGCGCTTGGCAAGGGTGCACGGACCGGCGACCTGGGCGGCGCATTGTCGACCCGCGCCATGGGCGATGCGGTGCTGGCGGAACTGTGAAGGACCTGCTCGAACTCGCGGTGGTCATTCCGACCTTCAATGAGGTCGGCAATGTGCCGGCGCTCATCACAAAGCTCGATGCCGCGCTGCACGGCCGGAATTGGGAAGCGATCTTCGTCGACGACAATAGTCCCGACGGCACCGCCTCGGCCGCGCGCGAAATTGCCCGGCTCGACCGGCGCGTGCGCGTGATCCAGCGGATCGACCGGCGTGGCCTGTCGTCCGCCTGTATCGAGGGCATCTGCGCGACCGCCGCGCCGGTCGTCGCAGTGATCGATGGCGATTTGCAGCATGACGAGACGATCCTGCCCGCGATGCTCGACGCGCTTCAGGCGGATGAATCACTCGACCTGGTGATCGGGTCGCGGTTCGTCGATGGCGGCGGCACCGGCGACTGGGATCGCGATCGGGTGGCGAAATCGGCTTTTGCGACAAGGCTTTCGCGTCGAGTGTTGAAGGCCGATCTGAGCGACCCGATGAGCGGCTTCTTCATGATTCGCACGCAGATCGTTCGCGAACTCGCACCGCATCTCAACGCGATCGGCTTCAAGATCCTGCTCGACCTGATGACTGGCAGCCCCAAGCCGCTCAAATTCCTCGAGCTGCCCTATACCTTCCGTGTCCGCACCGAAGGCGAAAGCAAGCTCGATCACGTCGTGGCGATGGAATATCTCATCGCCATCTATGACCGCATGTTCGGGCGGGTCATTCCGGTGCGCTTCGCCATGTTCTCGGGGATCGGCGCGCTCGGCGCGGGTGTGCATTTCCTGTTTCTGGGACTGTTGTTCAAGGAATTGGGCATGAGCTTCATCGGCGCGACGATCGTTGCCACGGTCGCCGCGATGACGTTCAATTTCTTCCTCAACAACGCGCTGACCTATCGCGACAGCCGGCTGAAGGGTGCCAAGGAGTTATTCGATGGCTGGGTGACCTTCTGTGTCGTCTGCTCGGTCGGCGCGGTCGCCAATGTCGGCGTCGCCGCGTTCCTCTATGACGCGCGGGCGGATACCTGGGCCTTTTCGGCACTGGCCGGGATCATGGTCAGCGCGGTATGGAATTATGCACTGTCGTCGCGCTTCACCTGGGGGCGCTACTGAGTCTCATGGCCAGCTGGAAAACCACATCCAGTGTCGGAACGCTTGGTCATTGGGCAACGCGGCAGCGGAAATGATCGGGTAGAACATCACGAACAGCCCCGCGACGAGCGCGAGATATGCCCAATCCCACTGTAGTCCCCAATACCGCCACTTGCCGCGCCGATGGTCGATCCAGGCGGCCAGCGCGATGCACAGAAAGATGCTCGGCAGGTAATAATAATAGAAGAATCCAAGCGACTTGGGAATGATCGCCCAGATTGCGTACGAACCGATCCAGAGCGCGGCGATGGCCAGGAACTTGATCGACCGCTCACGCAGGGCGATGCGCAGGCACGCCGCGACCGCGATCAGCCCGCCCCACAGGATCGCCGGATTGCCGAGCAGCAGGATGCCGCGCACCGCGCCGTTGGTCATTTCGTAAAGATACCAGATTGGCCGGATCATCAGCGGCCAGCTCCACCAGCTCGACTGATAGGGATGCGGCGGCAGGACTTGGGTCTGTTGCCCGTACATATAAAGCTGGAACGGGATCAGCCGGTCGAGCGTGAGGGGTTGCTCGGCATAATAAAAGGCCGGCGCGAAGGTCAGGAAATAGGTCGCGATACTGACCGTGCCGAGGATCAGCAGCGCCGGGATCGGCCGCAACCCGGGCCAGGCGGTCGCATCGCGCCGGCGCACCAGCAGGAAACCGATCGCGGCATAGGCGACGAACGGCGCCGCGGTCCATTTGGTCGCGACAGCGAGCCCCAGCAACGCGCTGCCCAGCACCCAGCGGCGCATCACCTTGCGCGGCGGGCTGCGCATCGCGCGGAGCAGCGCGACGATCGCCAGCACGACGAACGCCGCCATGAACCCGTCGAGCATCGCGATTCGCGCCTGGATGAAGACTGTGAAGTTGAGGATCACGAACAGCGCGCCGAACACCGCAGTGCGGGTGCGCTGGAACAGCATCCACAGGATCGCGAACACGCCGAGCACCACCGTCGTCGCGGCAACCGTCGACATGATCCGCCAGCCCAGCGCATTGTCGCCGAACAGGGTCATGCCCAAAGCGATCAGCAGCTTGCCGAGCAGCGGATGCTCGGTGTTGGCCGAATGGCTCAGGGTCATCAGCAGGCGCGCGGCGGGGACATAATGGACCTCGTCGAACACCAGGCTGGTCGGGCGCGTCAGGTTGAGCGTGAAGAGGAATTGCGCCGCTGCACCGATGCCGCTCGCGATCAGGGTCGGGCGGGGCGGGGTGGCGCGGTCCTGCATCCATATCGCTATCCCTTCTTCTCGATCCGCTTTCAAGCGAGCGATTGGCGCGGTGGGCATTGACGTGGGGTGATCCCTCCCGGCAAAGCGGCGCCATGAAACGCCGTACCGGACAGAACCGCGACATCACCCGCATTTGGCGCCCCGCGACTCAAGCGATCCGCGGCGGCACCGCGCGATCCGAATTCGGCGAGACGTCGGAGGCGCTCTTCCTGACTTCGGGCTATGCCTATGACTGTGCCGCCGACGCCGCGGCGCGCTTCTCCGGCGAACAGGTCGGCATGACCTATTCGCGATTGCAGAACCCGACGGTCGAGATGCTTGAGGAGCGTATCGCCCTGCTCGAAGGCGCCGAGGCATGCCGCTCAATGGCCACGGGCATGGCGGCGATGACCGCAGTGCTGCTGTGTCAGTTGCAGACCGGCGATCATATCGTTGCGGGCCGTGCCGCCTTCGGGTCTTGCCGCTGGCTGACCGATACCCTGCTGCCCAAATTCGGCATTGAGGTGACGATCGTCGATGCGCGCGATCCGCAGCAATTCGCCGATGCGGTGAAACCCAATACCAAGGTCTTCTTCTTCGAAACGCCGGCCAACCCGACAATGGACGTGGTCGATCTGAAGGCGGTGTGCGACATTGCGCGCCGGCATGGCATTGTCAGCGTCGTCGATAATGCCTTCGCGACTCCCGCGCTGCAGCGCCCGATGGAATTCGGCGCGGACGTGACCGCTTACAGCGCGACCAAGATGATGGACGGGCAGGGCCGCGTGCTCGCCGGTGCGGTGTGCGGGACCGAGGATTTCATCAACAACACGCTGTTGCCCTTCACTCGCAACACCGGACCGACGCTCAGCGCGTTCAATGCGTGGGTGGTGCTCAAGGGGATCGAGACGCTCGACCTGCGCATCCATCGGCAGAGCGAGAATGCGCTGAAGGTCGGCAGATTCCTCGAAGGACGCGTGCCGCGTATCCTCCATCCCGGTCTGCCGAGTCATCCGCAGCATAATCTGGCGATGAGCCAGATGGATGCCTGCGGTCCGATCTTCGCGTTCGAAGTCGAAGGAGGACGCAAGCAAGCGCATGGCTTGCTCGACGCGCTCGCGCTGATCGATATCTCGAACAATATCGGCGATTCGCGGTCGCTGATGACTCATCCCTCCTCGACGACGCATTATGGCGTAAGCGAGGAAAAAAGGATCGAGATGGGCGTGACCGAAAACCTGCTGCGCTTGAATGTCGGCCTGGAAGATCCGCAGGACGTGATCGACGATCTCGATCAGGCGCTGACGGCGGTCGGCTTATGATCGGAATCACACCATGAACACCGGGATGCAGGCACTTTTCCCCAATGTCGCGGAGACGCGCGGGGTCATCGTGCGCGTCTCGGTGAGTTATCTCCCCGAACAGTCCGAGCCGCAGCGCGGTCGCTGGTTCTGGGCCTATCATATCCGGCTGGAAAATGCCGGCGAGCAGGCAGTACAATTGCTGACGCGTCACTGGATCATCACAGACGGCCGCGGTGCGCGCCATTCGGTCGAGGGCGAAGGCGTGGTCGGCGAACAGCCGCTGATCGCACCGGGCGGAAGCTTCGATTATGTCTCGGGCTGCCCGCTCGCCACGCCGACGGGCTCGATGCAGGGCAGCTATCACATGATCGCCGAGGACGGGTCCGGGTTCGACGTCGACATCCCGAAATTCACGCTGCTGGCGCCGGCGGTGGGGGCATGAAACGCACCCATCTTCCCCTCAACGGCCTGCGCGTGCTCGATGCCGCCGCGCGCCACCTGTCCTTCACGCGCGCCGCCGACGAACTCGCGGTCACGCCCGCCGCGGTCGGGCAACAGATTCGCGCGCTGGAGGACACGCTTGGTGTGGTGCTGTTCCGCCGTACCACCAAGGGTCTCGAGCTGACGCCGGAAGGAGAGGCGGGCCTGGCCGCGCTGCGCCACGGTTTCCTGCAGTTCGAAGAGGCCGTCCGCGCGATGCAGGCGGGCCAGACATCCAAGTCGCTGACCATAGCCGCACCGCGCGACCTGACCGAGAAATGGCTGATGCCGCGCCTCGCCGAGATCGCACGGGGCGATGGCGAACTGCGTTTCGTGCTCGTCTCGGCGGACGAGGATGTCGATTTCACCGAAGCCAATCTCGATCTCGCGATCCGCTGGGGCGATGGGCCCGGAGAGCATGAAGGCGAAGCGATCGAGTCGGAAGGCATGATCACGGTCGAGCGCCCGGGCGGCGGGATCGATACGCGCATTTCCTGGCCAGGTTGCGTCAACGATCCCGACACGTCGCTGGTGCGGGTCGGCGATGCCGGTCTTGCGCTCGATGCCGCGGCGCAGGGTCTGGGCCGCGCGACGGTGCCGGAACTGCTCGCCGCCGCCGATATCGCGTCGGGCCGCGTGGTCGCGCTTGGCGAGCCGAAACCTTACCGGCTCGGCTACTGGCTGGTCGCGCCACTGCCGCAATGGCGGCAGAAAAAGGTCAAGGCGCTGGTGGAGGCGCTGACCGCGTGAGCGTGCGTTTCGAGAGTGAGCGGCTGGTCATGCGGCCGCAAACCATCGACGACGCGCCCGCGCTCCATGTCGCCTATAGCGACCTCGACCTGATGCGTTACGGATCGTCCACACCGCACGACAGCATTGAGGAAACCCGCGCCTATCTTGCCGAACGCATCGCGCGGGGGCCGTGGCGCGGCTGGACGATCACGTTGAAGCAGGACGGGCGCATCGTCGGCACGGTATCGACCGGCAACCGCCGTGAGGGCGTGGCGGAAATCGGTTATGTGCTGACGCGTGACGCCTGGGGACATGGCTATGCCGGCGAAGCGGTGGCGCGGCTGCTCGACATGCTGTTCGACGAAGAAGGCCATCGCCGCGTCTTTGCCGATACCGACCCCGACAATATTCCCTCCAACACGCTGCTGACCAGGCTCGGCTTCAAGCAGGAAGGGCTGCTGCGGGCCGAATGGGAAACGCATATCGGCGTGCGCGACAGCTTTATCTGGGGACTGCTGCGCGATGAATGGCGGCGCACGTGACCCCGCCCGACCTGAGCACGCCGGCCGCGCGGGCGGCCTATCGCAAGGAACTGCGCGGGATCGCGCGGCCGATCCGCCTGATGGGCGTCATTCTGGCGATCATCGGCGCTGGGCTGGCAGTTTACCGCCATCTATGGATGCCTACTTTACCGACGATCCTGCCTCTGGTCTTCGTGGTCCTGGGCGCATTGCACATGCTGGCCGGCATCGTCGTTCGCACGCGCTATCACCAGCGCCGGATGCTCGGCGAATAGCCTGGAGCGATTTCGGGCTGGTTCGATCACCCCCTCCGTTCGCCCTGAGCCTGTCGAAGGGCATGCGCAGCGCTTGGGCTTCGACAGGCTCAGCCCGAACGGGGGTTGGGTCGATTTCAGCCAACCCAATGGCGCGCTAACGCCCCGCCGCCAGTTCCACTGCGCGCGCCATCAGCCCGGCGAAACGGGCATCGTCGACCGGTGCGGCGGCATCGTTCCAGCTTGCCGACATCGCGTACCAAATGCCGTCCTTGCCCTGCAGCAGGAAAGTCATGGCAATCACGCCGGGCTCCGATCCGCCCTTGAAACCGAGATAACGCCATTGCCCGGCCGGCCCCGGCCCGACCCCTGAATTCTTCGATAATATGTCGCGTACACGCGCGGCAGGGCCGCTTTCGCTATGGCGGCGCAGCCAGTCCATCACCCGCACCATGTCGGCCGGCGTGGCGAACCATTCGAGACTGCCGATGCGCAGCGGCTTGCCCGCCGCGAACATGGCGAGATCGATCGCCGAGACCGGCAGCTTCGCGACTTCGCCATCGAGCAGGGCGCGGCGGCCCGCTTCGTCGAGCGCCGCCCAGCGTTCGCCGAGCGCGCCGCCCAACGCGCCTTTCAGCTTGAACAGTTCGAGGGTCGACAGGAATGGCCGCATGCCGGCAGGATCGCCGATGCCGACCGTGCCGAGCATCGCCTCGACCTTGGCGCGGCCGGCCAGCTTGAGCAGTATGTCGGTCGCGCTGTTGTCGCTGACCGAGATCATCCGCTCGGCCAGCGCGTAGATCGACACCTTGGTGCCGGCCGGGCTCGCCGTATAGGCCCCGCCGGGCAGTGGTGCGCCGTCGAGCGTGACCTCATCCTCCCAGCGCCGCTCGCCGGCCGAGATCGAGCGCACCAGTTCGGCGAGGATGACGAGCTTGAATTCCGATCCGATCGCAAAGGCACGGTCCGGCAGACGCGACTGCAGCAGCGCAGGGCCGTTGGCGTCGAGTCGGGCAAAGGCGAAGCCGCTCGTGCCGGGCAGCTTGGCCAGCGAATCGATCACCGCGCCCAGCGTCGCCTCGCGCCCCGACATGCCGGTGACGCGCAGGCCGGTGACCTGATGCGGCGCGGCCGGATCAACCACAATCTGCATCGTCGCGATGCCGCGCTCATAGCCGACCAGGACCGTCGCGCTCCACGGACTGGCGGGGGTGACGCGCTCGATCCCGGTCACTGCGCCGCTCGATGTGGATAATTGCGTGCTGATCGTCGTGAACGTCGCTTTGGGCACGGCGGCGCGGAACGTTGGCGAGAAGCTGGCGTCATAATCGCCACCGCCCCTGAGCAGCGCGGGCAGTTCGGCGATTCGCGCTTCCAGTTCGGGTGCTGCCTTGACCGGTGCCGGACTCGCGGTCGGCGGCGTCTGAGCGATCGCCGCAACTGGCATGAGCAAGGCGGCGAATACGATCAGCAAGCGCATATGCAGTTCCCCGAAAATCCGGCACGATCAGGCGTCGATCGCGTCTTCCTCGATCCGCGCCGCATTCTCCTGGATGAAGGCGAAGCGATGCGCGGGGTTGTTGCCCATCAGCCGGTCGACCAGATCCTTGACCACCGCGCGCTCCTCATACTCCTGCGGCAGGGTGATGCGCAGCATCGATCGCGTCTTCGGGTCCATCGTCGTTTCGCGCAACTGCATCGGGTTCATCTCGCCAAGCCCCTTGAAGCGCGCGACATCGACCTTCTTGTTCTTGAATTCCTTCGCTTCAATCTGGGCGCGGTGCGCATCGTCCATTGCGTAGAGCGACTTGGTCCCGGCGGTCAGGCGGTAAAGCGGCGGCTGGGCGAGATAGAGGTGCCCGCGCCGCACGAGTTCGGGCATTTCCTGGAAGAAGAAGGTCATCAACAAGGTCGCGATATGCGCGCCGTCCACGTCCGCGTCGGTCATGATGACGATGCGTTCGTAGCGCAGGTTATCGGGCAGGCAGTCCTTGCGCGTGCCGCAGCCGAGCGCCTGGATCAAATCGGCGATTTCCTGATTGGCGCCGATCTTGGCCGAGGTCGCCGAGGCGACATTGAGGATCTTGCCGCGGATCGGCAGGATCGCCTGGGTCTTGCGGTCGCGCGCCTGCTTGGCCGATCCGCCGGCCGAATCGCCCTCGACGATGAACAGCTCGGTGCCCTTGGGATCGTCCGACGAGCAGTCGGTCAGCTTGCCCGGCAGGCGCAGCTTGCGCGCCGAGGTCGCGGTCTTGCGCTTGACCTCGCGCTCCGCCTTGCGGCGCAGCCGGTCGTCCATTCGCTCCAGCACATAGCCGAGCAGCGCCTTGCCGCGTTCCATGTTGCGGCTGAGATAATGGTCGAAATGGTCGCGCACCGCCTTCTCGACCAGCACCGTCGCTTCGGGCGAGGTCAGCCGGTCCTTGGTCTGGCTCTGGAATTGCGGTTCGCGGATGAACACAGAGAGCATCAGCTCGCACCCGACCATCACATCGTCGGCGGTGATGTCCTTGGCTTTTTTCTGGCCGACCAGATCGCCGAAACCGCGAATGCCGCGCACCAAAGCCGCGCGCAGGCCCGCTTCGTGCGTGCCGCCATCCGGCGTCGGGATGGTGTTGCAATACCAGCTGTACGACCCATCGCTCCACAGCGGCCAGGCGACCGCCCATTCGACGCGGCCCTGCTCGTTCGGAAAGTCCTGCGTGCCGGTGAAGAAGTCGGCGGTGGCGCATTCGCGCGTGCCGACTTGCTCGCGCAGATGGTCGGCAAGACCGCCGGGGAACTGGAATACGGCCTCTGCCGGCGTGTCGTCGGTGATCAGCTCAGGCGCGCATTTCCAGCGAATCTCGACTCCGGCGAACAGATAGGCCTTGGAGCGCGCGAGCTTGTGCAACCGCGCCGGCTTGAAGTGCATCTCCGGCCCGAAAATCTCCTCGTCGGGTACGAAACTGACCGAGGTGCCGCGCCGGTTGGGTGTTGGCCCGAGCGCTTCGAGCGGACCGAGTGTCACGCCGCGCGAGAAACGCTGGCGGTAGATGGTCTTGTTGCGCGCCACTTCGATCGTCGTGTCGGACGACAGCGCGTTGACCACGCTGACGCCGACGCCGTGCAGACCGCCCGAGGTCGCATAGGCCTTGCCGTCGAACTTGCCGCCCGAGTGCAGCATGGACATGATCACCTCGAGCGCCGACTTGTCCGGAAATTTCGGATGCGGGTCGACCGGCATGCCGCGACCATTGTCGACGATGGTCAGCCGGTTGCCGGGTTCGAGCGTGATTTCGATCCGCGTCGCGTGCCCCGCGACCGCCTCGTCCATCGCATTGTCGAGCACTTCGGCGGCAAGGTGGTGCAACGCGCGTTCGTCGGTGCCGCCGATATACATGCCGGGGCGGCGGCGGACGGGTTCAAGACCTTCAAGGACCTCGATCGACGAAGCATTGTAATCGGACCCGGCGGGAGAGGAGGAAGCGAACAGATCATCGGCCATGCCCTGCTATAGGAGAGCATGACTCCCTCGGGCAAGCGTGCCGCCGCTGTGATAGATTTGTAACATATCGTGTAAATGACCGCGGTCCTGCGTCCATGTTGCAACTGCGAACGTTCCTGCTCTCGCTAACGCACCATTGGGAGTAACACGATGCGCAGCCTGTATATGCTTACCCTTGCCGCCGGCACCGCCGCTCTCGCGCTCGCCGGCCCCGCCTTTGCTCAGGATACCGAGAAGGCACCGTTCGATGGCGTCTATGTCGGCGGGACGATCGGCTTCGACGCTCAGCCTAACGACGGCAATGAAACGATCCTGTTCGACCGCAATCTCGACGGCAATTTCGGAGACACGGTCACCACCGGGACTGGCGCCAATGCCTTTTCCCGCGGTTTCTGCGGCGGCGCGGCGACCTCGACCGCGAATATCGCCTGCCGTAACGACAAGGACAATATCAGCTATTCGGCGCGGATCGGCTTCGACAAGCAATTCGGCAACATCGTTGCCGGTGTGGTCGGCGAATTTGGCAAGAGCCAGATCCGCGACAGCGTCTCCGCCTTCAGCACCACGCCGGCCAGCTACACAATGACGCGTGAGATCGATTACGACGCCAATCTTCGCCTGCGTCTCGGCTATGCCGCCAACACGACCTTGTTCTACGCGACCGGCGGTCCCGCCTATGCCAAGCTCGACCATAGCTTCACGACCAGCAATGGGTTGAACAGCTTCACTGGCAGCGGCGACGACGACGCCTGGGGCTTTGTCGCGGGTGGCGGTATCGAACAGAAGCTTGGCCGCAACTTTTCGATTGGTCTCGAATATCTCTACAATCAGTACAAGGATGACGATTACATCGTTCGTGCCGGTGCCGGCACGGCGCCGGCAACCAATCCGTTCATCCTGCCGCCCAATACTACCGGCACCGATTTCGCACGCAGCGACGATCAGTTCCGCTGGCACAGCGTCCGCGCTACCGCGCAGTTCCGCTTCTAGGCGCGATTGGGCCGATTGAGTCCTTCTCCGTTCACCCTGAGCTTGTCGAAGCCTGTCCTGAGCGCCTGCCTTGGCAGGCAGTCGAAGGGGGCCGTTCTTCTTTCGAGAATATGGCTTTGAGAGGCTCAGCCCGAACGGGGGTGGTTCCGTCCGGTCAATATTGCTCTGGACCTGATGCTCAAAGAAAAACGGCGGTCCGCGTGAGCGGGCCGCCGTTTTTTATTCCACGTGTCGCAAGAGCGATCAGCGGGCGCGGACGCCACCGAAGGGCAAAGGCGGCGGCGGGCGGCGATCGCGGCGTGGCAGCTGCGCCTGATAGGCATGGCCGCAATGCGCGACGCAATACGGGAAACCGGGGTTCACCTTGTCGCCGCAGAAGTGGAAATCGGGCTCGCCCGGATGGCCAAGCGGCCATTTGCAGATCTTGTCGTTAAGATCGAGCAAGGTCGTCTTGTCCGCCATGTCGGCTGACGGCTTGGCCGGGACCAGGCGGCGCGGCGGTGCCGGTGTGATCGGTGCCTGCTGCTCGCCGGGCGCCTGACGCAGGAAGCCGCCCGGGCCGACCGAGCGCATGATCGGCGGAGGCGGTGCGGCGGGCTTGGCGACGACCAGTTCCTCGCCGTCGTCATCCTCGTCTTCATCCTCTTCCTCGATCTCCTGGACCGGGGCGGGTGGCGGCGGTGCGGCGACCACCACCGGCTTGGGCGGCGGAGGAGGGGAAACTGGTTTGGGCGCGGGTGGTGCGGCCGCAGCGGCGGGCTTGGCGGCGTCCGGCTCGTTGGCCTTGACCGGCGACGGGCGCGACTGCAGGCCAAGGCGATGCGCCTTGCCGATCACGGCATTACGGCTGACCCCGCCCAGTTCCTCGGCGATCTGGCTCGCGGTGCTGCCGCCTTCCCACATCCTTCTCAGCGTATCGATACGCTCGTCGGTCCAGCTCATCTCAAATCCTCAAATCATGGCCGTCGTTTTACCATGGCGGCTTGCAGGCGGCGGCGGCAGTCATTAGCGCGTTCGCTATGAGCAGCCAGCCCCCAATCGGCCCAGAAACCTATGGAGTTCAGTCGGCGGTGTTAAACGCCCCAGGCGTTCCCGTCATCCGGAATGTCAATTGGGGCGGTCTTCGAACTCTCTATATCAAGGAGGTGCGTCGATTCTTCAAGGTCCAGCTCCAGACGATCTGGGCGCCGGCAATGCAGACGCTGCTTTATCTGATCGTTTTCACCGTCGCGATGGGCGGCCGCAGCGCGGTGCATGTCGGCGGCACGCAAGTCGCGTTCGCCGATTTCCTCGCTCCCGGCCTGATCGTGATGGGCATGCTGACCAACGCTTTCGCCAATGCTAGCTTCTCGCTGCTGGTCGGCAAGATCCAGGGTACGATCGTCGATTATCTGATGCCGCCGCTATCCACTGCCGAACTGCTCGCGGCGCTGGTCGGTGGCGCGGTGACTCGCGCCTTCTGCGTCGGCTTCGCGGTATGGCTGGCAGTGCTGGTCTGGCCCGGCGTGCATGTTATCCCGCGCAACCCGATCGCGATCCTGTGGTTCGGCCTGCTCGGCGCGACCTTCCTCGCGCTGCTCGGCGTGCTGACCTCGATCTGGGCGGAGAAGTTCGATCATGCCGCCGCGGTGACCAATTTCGTCGTCGGCCCGCTGACCCTTTTGTCGGGCACCTTCTATTCGGTCGACAAGCTGGCCCCGACTTTCCAGGCGATCAGCCATGCCAACCCGTTTTTCTATATCATCTCTGGGTTTCGCTACGGCTTTCTCGGCACCGCCGATTCGCCGGTCTGGATCGGCAGCATCGTCATCCTGGCGATCGACGTGGCGCTCGGGCTGCTTTGCTACGCGCTGCTCAAGGGCGGCTGGCGGCTGAAGAACTAGGCGATCAGGCCGATACTCTACTTCTCCCCTCCGTTTATGGGAGGGGCAGGGGAGGGTGCGATCGCGCAGCGCATCGCTCGACGCGAAGCGTCGAACGGGGCATCGAGCCCCGCCCGCCGCTGACCCTCCCCAACCCCTCCCATAAGGGAGGGGCAATCCACCAACTTCCAACAAGCCAGTTTCAATTCGATACCTAATTCGCTAGACCATCTCGCAAGGGAGGCCAGCGATGCGGTGGATGGTGATCGGCGTGGCGGTGGTACTGGGCGGCTGCGGCTCGCCCAAGCCGGTGCAGGAAACCGCGCATCGCACCGACGTTCGCATTATCCAAGTCGGCGCCGACAATCAGCCGCTGTCAATCGCCGGGGTCGGCACCGTCGCGCTCAGGCGTGAGGCGTCGCTCGGCTTCACCAGTCCCGGCCGGATCGAGCGGATCGGCGTGCAGGAGGGCGATAGCGTCGCACGCGGGCAAGTGCTTGCCGCGCTCGACACCACTGCGGTCGCTGCCGAAGTCGCGCGGATCGATGCCGAACGCATCCGTGCCGCGTCCGAATATCGGCGCAGCGCCGTGCTGCTCGAAAAGGGCTGGGTGACCAGGCCGCGCGTCGAGAGTGCGCAGGCGGCGCTGCAGGCGGCCAACGCGCAATTGAGCGCCGCACGTTTCCAGGCATCCGCCGCGCGGATCGTCGCGCCGGGGCCGGGCACGGTCCTCGCGCGGCTGGTCGAGCCGGGTCAGGTGATCACGGCGGGCACACCGGTGCTGATCGTCGGCGACCGGTCGAGCGGGTATGTCGTGCGCGTGCCGCTCGCCGACCGCGATGCGTCGCGGCTGTCGATCGGCGCGCCGGCGCAGGTCACGCTCGGTGCGTTCGGTGATGTTCCGGTGACCGGACAGGTGATCGAGATCGCCGGCCGCGCCGATCGTGCGACCGGCACTTTCATGGTCGAGATCGGCGTGCCCAATGATCCGCGCCTGCGCTCCGGCCAGATCGGGAAGGTCGCGGTGACCGGCGGCGGTGGCACAGGCGGCCGGGGCACAACCGGGATTCGCGTGCCGGCCGGCGCGGTGTTCGCGGCGCGCGCCGGGGCGGCGTTCGTCTATGTCGTCGATCGGGCGACCGGCAAGCTCACCCTGCGCCGGATTGCAGTCGGCGATACCGACGATCGCGGTATCCAGGTCACCAGCGGGCTTGGCGGCGGCGAATGGCTCGCCGCATCGCGCATCGACCGCCTGCGCGACGGCATGACGGTCAACCCGATCACTGGCCCGACCGGGGCCGCCAAATGAGCGGTCGCGCGTGAACCTCACCGCCTTCGCGGTTCGCCAGTGGCAGGTGACGCTGGTCGCCTTTCTCCTGCTGGCGATGCTCGGCATTTCCGCTTTCCTCTCGATCCCGCGTTCGGTCGACCCGCATTTTCCTGGTTCGCTCACCGTCGTCACGGTGGTGTTGCCCGGCGCCGACGCGGCGGAGATGGAGGAGACCGTCGCCAAGCCGATCGAGGACGTACTGCAGGGTCTCGACGATGTGCGCGAAATCCGCTCGACTTCAAGCGACGGCACGGCGGTCGTCTCGGTCGATTTCGTCCACGGCACGGATGCCGAGCAGGCGCTCGACCGTACTGTCCGCGAAGTGCAGTCGATCCGCGACCGCTTGCCGCAAGGCATTCAGCGTATCGCCTATCGCCGCCCGCGCACCACCGAGGCTGCGGTGCTGCAGCTTGCCTTGGTCAGCGACGATGCGTCCTGGCTGCGCATGACCAAATATGCCGAGGATATGCGCGACCGGCTGAACGTCGTGCCCGGCGTGCGCCAGACGGTGATCGACGGCGCCGCGCGGCCCGAGGTGCGCGTCGCGGTCGATGCGGCGCGGCTGGCCGAGACCAGGATCGCCGCTTCCGCCATCGCCAACGCGATCCGCGCGGGCGGGGTGGATTTGCCGGCCGGCACGGTCAATTCGGGCGAGCGCCGCCTCAACATTGATGCGGGTGGCGCCTATCGCACTTTGGAAGCGGTGCGCGACGTACCGGTGCGCGCGGGTGATGGGCAGCTGCTGCGCGTCGGCGATGTGGCAAGTGTCGGCTGGTCCGAAGCGGAGCAGCTCCATATCGCCCGTTTCAACGGCAAGCGCGCGCTGTTCGTATCGGTGCGGCAGAAGGATAATGTCGACGCCGGCACCCTGCGGGACGCGTTGGTCAAGGCGGTCGATGGCTATCGCACGCAATTGCCGCCCGACATCAGGCTTGAGGTTGCGTTCGACCAGAGCCGCGACATCGCCAAGAAACTCTCGCTGCTGGCGCGCGATTTCGCCATCGCGCTGGCGCTGGTGCTGATCACCATTTTGCCGCTGGGCTTGCGCCCTTCGCTGATCGTGATGATCTCGATTCCCTTGAGCTTGGCGATGGGCGTGCTGCTGCTCTCGCTGTTCGGCTATACGCTCAACCAGATCAGCATTTCGGGCTTCATCCTCTCGCTCGGCCTGCTGGTCGACGATTCGATCGTGGTGACCGAGAATATCGAACGCCATATCCGTGACGGCGATCCGCCCGAGACGGCGGCGATCACCGCGACGCAGGAGATTACCAAGGCGGTGCTCGGCGCGACCGGCGTCTTGCTCTTCGCGTTCCTGCCGCTGTGTTTCCTGCCTGAAGGATCGGGCGATTTCGTGCGCGGCCTGCCGATGGCGGTGATCCTGACCGTGGCGAGCTCGCTGGTCGTGTCGCTGACCGTCATCCCGTTCGCCGCCAGCCGCATGCTCAAGGCGGAAAAACATGGCGGCAATCGTTTGCTCCAGGCGATCACCAACGGGATCGAACGGATCTATTCGCCGGTGCTGCACCGCGCGCTCGATGCGCCGCGGCGCTGGTTCTGGGGCGCGATGCTGGTGTGCGTCGGCGCCTTTGCGCTGGTTCCGGTGCTCGGCTTCACCTTGTTTCCGGCGGCCGAAGCGCCTTATTTCCTCGTCCGCGTCGAAACGCCCGAAGGCAGCGGCATCGCCACCACCGACCGTGCCGTGAAGGCGGTGTCGGCGATCCTCGCACGCGAGCCGGAGATCGTGAACCGGATGGACAATGCCGGGCGCGGCAACCCGCAAATCTATTACAACATCCTGCCGCGCGAGGAGCGCGCGCGTTACGGCGACATCTTCGTCACGCTGAAGGACTGGAATGCGCATGAATCGCCCAGGATGCTGGCGCGGCTGCGCAAATCGCTCGCCGATTTTCCCGATGCCCATGTCAGCGTGGTCAATTTCGAGAACGGCCCGCCGCTCGAGGCGCCGGTCGCGATCCGTGTCAGCGGGCCCGATCTCGACATGCTCAAAAAACTGTCCAACGACGTCGTTCGTATCATGCAGTCGGTGCCCGGCTTGCGCGACATCGACAATCCGATGGCCTTTGACCGGATTGATCTCGATCTCGGCCTCGACGATGCCAAGGCCGGGTTGCTCGGCGTCGCGCCGGGCGAGCCGCGCCGCGCCGTGCGGCTCGCGGTCAGCGGCGAACAGGCGAGCCTGCTTCGCGATGCTGAAGGGGATAGCTGGCCGGTGACGGTGCGCCTGCCGATGGGCAGCAGCCAGCCGATCTCGGTCCTGAAGGACATCTATGTACCGACCATCGCTGGCGGATCGATACCGCTGACCGAGATCGCCAGCCCGACCTTGAAGAGCGTGCCGCCGCTGATCACCCGGCTGAAACTGCAGCGTACGGTGACGATCACCGCGTTCAACCAGCCGGGCTATCTCGCCTCACGGCTCAACCCGCGGGTGGTCGAAAAGCTGAAAAGCATCAAACTGCCCGACGGTTATGCCTTTGCCGTCGGCGGCGAGGCGGAAGCGGCGCAGCGTAATTTCGCCGGGCTCGGGTCGATCATTCTGCTCGCCGTGTTCGGCATCATCGGCGTGCTGGTGCTGGAATTCGGCCGTTTCCGCGAGACTCTGGTGGTCGCGGGCGTGGTACCGCTCGGGCTGGTCGGCGGATTGGTCGGGCTGTTCCTGACCGGCAATTCGCTGTCGTTCCTGGCGATCATCGGCTTCGTCGCGCTGATCGGGATCGAGATCAAGAATTCGATCCTGCTGGTCGATTTCACCACTCAGTTGCGCGCCCGCGGCCTGCCGTTGCGCGAAGCCATCGAACGCGCCGGCGAGATCCGGTTTCTGCCGGTACTGCTCACCTCGGTGACCGCGATCGGCGGCCTGTTGCCGCTCGCGCTGAGCGGGTCGTCGCTTTATTCGCCGCTGGCCTGGGTGATCATCGGCGGGTTGATCAGCTCGACCGTGCTGAGCCGGATCATCACGCCGGTCATGTATTTGCTCGCGGTCAGAGGCGATGAGGCGCGGCGTTTGGCCAGGCTTCAGATGCCGGCGTGACGGCGCCGCCACCGCACGACGTTTCTCAACACCATCCCACATCAAATCATTTGGCCAGCGGAGCCGTCTCGCGCATGCTTGGTTCGGTTCGGTCGGTGGCCAGAGAGGGGCGACCGGACGGGACGATGAGTAGAGTTTCAGGGAAGGGTTATTGAAATGACATTGTCGCTGGCGGGAAAATATAAAGGAAATGGCACCGCAATGTTTCCGGCTGCGGCAATCGCGGCGATGCTCCTGCTTTCGGCCTGTGGGCAGGAGCAAGCAGGCGATCAGAACGCCACAAGCGTCACAAATAATGCTGACGGCACTGCGCCGGTGGCACCGCCCAGGGTGGCGGAGAAAAGCCCCGACACAGTCCCAGAAGCGGCCAAGGTTTCGAGCGACCTTTCAGCATATGTGGGCAAATATCCCCGTGATAAGGTGGCCGGCCAGCGTTTCCTGGACAATCCGGCGGTAAAATCCGCGATCCGCAAGGCCGTGTCCGATGCCGGCGTTCAGAAATTCATCTACGGTACGGACGGCCTCAACGTGCCGATCTTTCAAAAGGACGGGCGCATCGTCGCCTGGGGCGCATCAAATCGCGCCGAAGATGCGCATAACTGGGCAGTGGCGATCACGCCGGACGGCACCACGGCTGATGTTTGCGTCTATCATTCGGCGGATGCCGCCGCGACGGACGAATTCCCCTCATCGCAATGGTTTTCTCCGGGTCAGAAAAGCACCATGATGCAGGGGCGGTGCCCCTCCGAAAAAGATGATTATCCGCCGAAGGAAATCGTCGCCGGTTAGGCGCAGCGTCTGGCCAGGCGCCGGTCGATCATGCGCTGGGTCAGCCAGCCCAATGGACAATCCTCATAGGAAACATCGGTAAGGTCGCGGGGTTTGCATCGGCCGGCGACTAGCGCCTCGAGCATGGCGATCAGCGACAGAAACTGACGGTCGTCGAGGCTCCCGATCGGCTTGCCATGGAACGTCAGCGCGGCATTCTCGAAGCCGATCACTGGACGGCCTCGGATCGTGCCGAAGCTGGCAAGGTTGAGGAACATCTCCAACTGGTCGCGCTTCGGAACCGCCGGATCGAACACATATCGCGCGATCAGGCTCTGCTCGACCTTGGCGAAGCCGGTTTGAATCCCGCCATCGAAATAGAGCCTTTTGACCAGCGCTTGGGTCATCGTCGTGCGGCCCTGACCCGGTGTGACATTACCGACGCCGCGATGATGGAAGAAACCGGTGCCCTCGACGCGCAGCAACATGGCGAGGTGGCGCTTGCCGACCTGCGCCAAAGTGATCGGCCTGACCTTGTTTTGCGCGATGATCATGGGCGTCCGGGCACGGGCGCGGATCACCGCATAGGCTTCGAACCCGATCAGCAGGATCAGTAGTGATCCGATCGCACCCGCGGTGATCCAGATGATCCCCTTCAATATCGTTGCTCCGCCGATGACGCCTTTGCGATCGCAATGAGCAGCTTTGCCTGCTCGATTCACATTGCTGTCGGGCATCGTCATGTTGGCTCTCGGATATGCGTGCGCCGCTCCTAAGCGCATCCGACGGGCCATTTGAATCGAACAGATTGGGAATCGATTAAGCCATGACACCGCCCGCGACTTCCCGATTTTCCCGTAAGCGCCCGGCATTTTTCCCTTCGTGTCGCATAGGTTTTCCCGCAGATTTTCCCGTAGTTTCCCGTAGAACTCCCAAAAGAGATTCTTCCCGTAAAGCTTCCCGTGGCGACGGGAATTTGAATGTCGGCAGGGCAAGAAATACGCTGCCGCTTCAGGACGGATCAGGAGTCGAATTAGAATCGCCACTGGCCATACCGACCTCGCCGCCGCTGACCTTGGATCGCGACCCATCGCAATGTCATCGATCGGCAATAATCCGCGCCGATAGCGCCCGTGATGCGGTGCAAAGGATGG
Organism: Sphingomonas sp. So64.6b; assembly: GCF_014171475.1. Classification (NCBI taxonomy): domain Bacteria; kingdom Pseudomonadati; phylum Pseudomonadota; class Alphaproteobacteria; order Sphingomonadales; family Sphingomonadaceae; genus Sphingomonas; species Sphingomonas sp. So64.6b. Next base: position 2,717,856 of record NZ_CP048817.1, on the reverse strand, counting down.
CGATGAGCGGGTTCGATTTGGACGGCGATGCGGTCTCCGCCATATCGCGGCGCGCCGTGCTGGCCGGAGCCGCGGTGTCGGCGGCTTTGCTGACAGTCGGCGCGCGGGGTGCGATGCACCTGCCGCAGGGGCTGTTCACGCTGGGGGTCGCGTCGGGCGATCCGGCGGCGGACGGCGTGGTGCTGTGGACCCGGCTTGCACCGCATCCGATGGAGGGTGACGGCGGCATGCCGCCGGTCGCCATGCCGGTGCGCTGGCAGGTGGCGGAAGACGAACGGTTCGCCCGTATCGTCCGTGCCGGTGAAGCCATCGCGCAGCCGGGCTGGGGCCATTCGGTCCATGTCGATGTCGGCGGGTTGCGCCCGGCACGGCGGTATTTCTACCGCTTCATCGCTGGTGGCGAGGTCAGCCCGACCGGCCGGACCTGCACGGCCCCGGCTGCCGGGGCGACGGTCGACCGGTTGCGGCTGTGCTTCTCCTCCTGCCAGAAATACGAGGCCGGCTATTATGCGGCTTATCGTCACATGGTGGCGGACGATCCGGACCTGATCTTGTTCCTCGGCGACTATATCTATGAAGGCGCGCCCAATCCGAAGAACGCGGTGCGGCTTCATCAGAATCCCGAGCCGGTCGACCTAGCCGGTTATCGGGTGCGTTACGCCACCTACAAGAGCGACCCGCTGCTGCAGGCGGCGCACCATGCCGCGCCCTGGGCGCTGACCTGGGACGACCATGAAGTCGCCAATGATTATGCCGGTGCGCTCGATCAGAACAATAGCGACCCGGTGGCATTCTTGCGTCGGCGTGCGGCGGCCTATCAGGCCTATTTCGAGCATCAGCCGTTGCGCGCCGCGACCCGCCCGAACGGTGTCGATATGCGGCTGTACCGTATCCTGAACTGGGGGCAGCTCGCCCAGTTCCAGATACTCGATGACCGGCAATATCGCGGGCCCCGTGCTTGTCAGCCCGATGGTCTGGTCGCGGCGCATCAGCGATATCGCGGCATGATCGACGCCTGTGCCGATCTCGGCGATCCACGCCGCACGATGCTCGGCGACCGGCAGGAGCAATGGCTGATGGCTCATCTCGGGTCGAGCCGTGCGCAGTGGAACGTCCTCGCGCAGCAGACACTGATGCGCCAGCAGGCGCGGATCGATGCCGACCATCCCGAGCGCGGCAAGCAGTTTTCCGCCGATACATGGTCGGGCTATCCGGCGGCACGGGAGCGGATCTTTCGCCGCTGGGCGGAGGCCGGGACCGGCAACCCGCTCGCGCTGGGCGGTGATATCCATGCTTTTGCAGCGGCGGACATCCATGACCCGGCGAAGCGCGATGGCGCGCCGATCGCGGCCGAATTCGTTGGCGGGTCGATCAGCTCGCTGCTGCACGACCCGAGTTTCAGACAGCTTGCCGGGGCCAATGGACTGGCCTTCGCCGAGAATGAGAAGCGCGGTTATGGACGGCTTGATCTGACGGCGAAGGGCGGAGAGATGGTTTTCCGTGGCCTGATCGATGCCCGGCGCGAGGATTCTGCGATCACCGACATCGCGCGGTTCATCCTGCCTGCGGGGCAACCCGGCATTCATCTCGACACCATTTAAAATCGCTCAAGAAACAATTTGTCACAATAGATACATGAAACTGCCTTAGCGGCACATCAGCGCACGAATCATAAGCATAAGAGAGAGATTAATCAGAAAATCGCCCGCCTCAGGCAATGAGGCGGGTGAGGTTGATCTCGTTCGTCATCGGTATTCTGGGGAATTATTGCAATGCGTTCGGCTAATATCGGAATTTCATTCAATAGATACGCAAAGTATTTCATGGCAACCGCCAGCATATTGGCAATGGCGGGCATTGCGCATGCCGAAACGCCAAGGCCCGCCGTGAGTAACGATGCGGTTAGCGCTGATAACGTCGTCACCGATGAAGCGGCGAACCCCGCCGAACAGGGGGCGGACATCATCGTCGTGGCGCGAAAAAAGGCCGAGAATGCGCAGCGCGTGCCGATTCCCATCACCGTCATCACGCCGGTTGAGCTGACTCGCCAGAACCTCGTCAACTTCACCAATTTCCAGGTGAAATTCCCCGCTTTTTCGGTTTACCTGACCAATCCCAAACAGCTCAATTTGGGCATTCGCGGGATCGGCAATAACGGCTTCAACACCGACGGGATCGACGGATCGGTCGGCATCTTCGTCGATGGTGTCTATACCGGGCGTCAGGGCATGGTTTCGAGCGACTTCAACGATGTCGCCGATGTCGAGCTGCTGCGCGGCCCGCAGGGCACATTGTTCGGCAAGAACACCACTGCCGGTGCGGTGATCATCAACACCTTGAAGCCCGAATTCACCTTTGGCGCGACTGGCGAAGCGAGCATCGGCAATTTCGATTTCCGCGAGGTCAAGGCCAGCGTCACCGGCCCGCTGATCGCGGACAAGCTGGCGGTGCGCATTTCCGGTTTCTACAGCGACCGTGGCGGCACCTATCGCAACGTCTATAATGGTGAGGACCAGAATGCGCGGCAGGGATGGGGCATCCGCGCGCAATTGCTCGCCACGCCGACCGACAATCTTTCGATCCGCCTGATCGGCACGCATGGCCGGCAGAGCTTCCCGACGATCTCGCCAGTAATCCTGTCGATCTACAACCCGGCGGCGCTGCAGGCACGGATGGCGGCGGCGGGGTACACGCTGCTCACCAGCAACGCGCGCGACCGGCTGATCAACATCGACAGCCCGCTCAATGCGAAGACCAGCCTGGATTCGGTCAGCGGCGAGATCAACTGGGGTTTGGGAAGCGCCGGCGACCTGACCTCGATCTCCGCCTATGAGAGCTGGTCCTGCTTCACCAACAACGACAATGACTACACCCAGCTTGACGCGCTGGCCGATTACGGGTCGTGCAACAAGGAACATCAATTCTCGCAGGAACTGCGCTGGTCCAGCCCCAAGGACAAGCCGATCGAGGCGACCCTGGGCGGCTTCCTCAGCCGGCAGCGGCTGCAGGTCGACTCGCGCGTCCGGTTCGGCACGCAATATCATATCTGGGCGGCCAATCCGTCGGCGACGCAATTCGCACCCGTCGCTGGCCGGACCTGGGCGCAGGGCGCTTATGCCGCGCAACTGAACGGCGCGGGATTCCGCAGCCAGGCGGTGTTCCATACCGACACTGACGCGCTGTTCGGCAATGTCACCTGGCATCCCGACGCAGCGCGGCGTCTGGCGATCGATGTCGGCCTGCGTCAGACTTGGGAGCGGCGCTCACAGCTCTATGACGGCGTGGTTGCGTCGAACCCCGGCGGGCTGACCGCCAACCAGCTCAGGGCGCTCTCGCCGAGCGGCGCCAATGCCCAGCTTGGCCATGTCGATACCAGCCTGAAGGACAGCTCGCTGTCGGGCGAGATCGGCGTCAATTATCGCGCGACCGACGATGTGTTCGTCTATGCCAAATATGCGCGCGGCAACAAATCGGCCGGCTTCAACCTGCTGCCCTATAATAGCAGCAACCCGGATTCGGGCGTCGCCTCGGCGATCGCGCTGGGTGCGCAGCAGACGGTCAAGGGCGAGATCGCGGACAATTTCGAGATCGGCCTGAAAAGCGAATTCTTCGACCGCAAGGTGTTGTTGAACCTCACCGCCTTCCATACCAAGGTACGTAACTATCAGGCCAATCAAGCGGTCGGCGTGGGCAATACCGCGCTGAAATTCCTCGCCAATGTCGGGTCGTTGACCTCGAAGGGCGTGGAGCTGGAAATGCAGACCTGGCTGCTTCCCGGCCTGCATACCAAGGGCTTCATCGCCTATGACAAGGCGTTCTATTCGTCCTTCCACAATTCGGTCTGCCCGGGCCAAACCCAGTTCACCACGCCGACTTGCGACCTGACCGGACGCCAGGTCGCCTGGGCGCCCGAATGGACCGCCGATCTGACCGTCGACTATACCCAGGCCGTTTCCAATGACGTCAAACTCTATGGCCTGGTCGATGTGAACTGGCGCTCGAAGCAGAATACGACGATCACGCTGGATCCGTCGGCCGAGATCAAGGGCTATGCCCTGGCCAGCGCGCGCGCCGGTGTGTTGTTGATGGACGACAAGCTCGACCTGCAGCTCTGGGTCGAGAATCTGTTCGACAAGGCCTATTATATCAATCTGCTCGGCTACACGAAATCCACCGGGATCATCCAGGGTTATCCCGGCAACCCGCGCACCTTCGGCGTCACCGCGCGCGTCAAGCTGTAGGTCGTCGCGCCTGTCGGTTCAGGATTCCAGCCCCGCCGCCAGCTTGCGCAGCGCGGGGCCGGGGTCCTCGATCGGGTCACCGTGCGACACGATGATCCGCCGCAGATCTGGAAGCGCCGCCCAGTCGCGCATCTGCGCCGCCAGCGCTTTCGGATCCTTGATCCACATGCGCCGGACGACGCGCGGGACTTGCGGTGCCGAGACACCGAAGCCCATCAGCCGCGCGAGGATTTTCGCGCCGATCCCGTGGGGGTGGCGGACATGGCCGATGATGTCGTTGGTGAGCAATGTCGTGCCGCCGGCGCGCCGGACGCTCAGCGCGGCCTCGCGCGCTTCGGTGCCCGCCACGACGATCAGCTCCACCGCATCGTCGCCGAACGCGCCTTCCGTGAGGTCGACCGGCACCGCTTCGGACACGGCCTCGCGTGCGCCGGGCACGGCGACGACCCGGATATCGGGATAGCGTTGTTTCCAGATCCGTGCGTCGAGGCGATGACCGCCATTGGGCACGATCAGGAAGCTGGGTCGCCCGAGCGCTTCGATCCGCGCCATTTCCGGTTCGTCGAGCGCGATCGCGCTCCAGATCGCGGTGCGCGCGCCGCTCAGGCCGACCACCGTCATGCGGCGCGGAAATTTGCCCAATGGCATGGCGATCGTGCCGGCCACGGTCAGGATGCCGTCGTCGATTTCGGTCAATGGTCCGTGCGGCTGTACCGTCCATTTTTCCAGGACCTTGGTCACCGGGCGTCTCCTTCGTGTCATTCAACCCGGCGAGCGCCCGATCGATCCCGATTGACCCCGAACTGCAATGATTGACGCTCCTCCGGGCAAACCCTAAAAGTCCGCTTCGGGCGACCGTTCTGGTCGCCCTTTGCTTTTCAGGAGCGCTGTCATGCCGATCACCCCACTCATGCCCGTCTATCCCCGCTGCGGGGTGCGGCCGGTGCGAGGCGAGGGCGTGTATCTCTATGGCGAACAGGGCGAGAAATATCTCGACTTCGCCAGCGGCATCGCGGTCAATGCGCTCGGTCACGGTCATCCGAAACTGGTCAAGGCGATCGCCGATCAGGCCGCGACGCTGATGCATGTGTCGAACCTTTACGGGTCGCCGCAGGGCGAGAAATTCGCCCAGCGCCTGGTCGATGCCAGCTTTGCCGATACGGTGTTCTTCACCAATTCGGGCGCCGAAGCGGTTGAATGCGCGATCAAGACCGCGCGTCGCTACCACTTCGTCAACGGCAATCCCGAACGCCATGACCTGATCACCTTCGACACCGCGTTCCACGGCCGGACACTCGGCACGATCAGCGCGACTAACCAAGCGAAGATGCGCGACGGATTCGAACCACTGCTGCCGGGCTTCAAATATGCCAACTTCAACGATCTCGAAGGCGCTCTGGCGCTGATCGACGAGAATACGGCAGGTTTCCTGGTCGAGCCGATCCAGGGCGAGGGCGGCATCCGCCCGGCGACCCAGGAGTTCCTTAAAGGACTGCGCAAGGCGTGCGACAAGCACGGCCTGCTGCTCGTGCTCGATGAAGTCCAGGCCGGCTATGGGCGTACCGGCAAACTGTTCGCGCATGAACTTTACGGCGTCGTGCCGGACATCATTGCAGCAGCCAAAGGCATTGGCGGCGGCTTCCCGCTCGGCGCGTGCCTTGCGACCGAGGAAGCGGCCAAGGGCATGGTGATCGGCACGCATGGATCGACCTATGGCGGTAACCCGCTGGCGATGGCGGCGGGTGAAGCGGTGCTCGACGTGATCCTCGAACCCGGTTTCCTTGAGAATGTCGAGAAGATGGGCGCGCGGTTGCGTCAGGCGCTCGAGCAGATGATGCCCAATCACGACCATCTGTTCGATCATGTGCGCGGCCACGGCCTGATGCTCGGCATCAAGCTCAAGTCCGACAGCCGCCGTTTCGTCGCGCATTGCCGCGACAATCACGGGCTGCTGACCGTGGCGGCGGGCGACAATGTCGTGCGCATCCTGCCGCCGCTGGTGATCGACGAAAGCCATATCGCGGAGTGCATCGAACGGTTGAGCGAGGCGGCGCGGGTCTATGTACCCGCCGCGGACGAGTGAGCTACCGTCACTTCCTTGACCTGTCGGATGCCGGAGGCGACGGGGTCGCGGCGATGATCGCCGATGCGCTCGACCGTAAGGCGCTGCGCAAGGGCTGGCCCAAGGGCCGCGCGGATAGCGACGTGCCGCTCGCCGGCCATGTGCTGGGCATGGTGTTCGAGAAGAACTCGACCCGCACGCGCGTGTCCTATGACATGGCGATGCGGCAATTGGGCGGCAGCTCGATCGTGCTTGATGCGGGCACGACGCAGCTTGGGCGCGGCGAAACGATCGCCGACACCGCGCGCGTCCTGTCGGGTTACTGCGACGCGATCATGATCCGCACCGACGATCATGCCAAGATCGAGCAGATGGCCGAATATGCTAGCGTGCCGGTGATCAACGGCCTGACCGACGCGTCGCATCCGAGCCAGATCATGGCCGATCTGCTCACCGTGATCGAAGCGGGCAAGCCGCTGCCCGGCCTGAAATGGGCCTGGCTCGGCGACGGCAACAATGTGCTGGCGTCGATCATGGAAGCCGCCGCGCTGATGCATTTCGATGTCGTCGCGGCGTGTCCGCAAGGGTTCATGCCGTCGGAAAGCGATGTTGCCCGGAGCCAGGGCCGCGCACGCGTCGTCGGTACCGCGGCGGAGGCGGTCGAGGGAGCGGATGTCGTGGTCACCGACACCTGGATCTCGATGGGCCAGGAGCATGCCGAGACCAAGCTCAAGGCGATGTGGCCCTATCAGGTCGATGAGGCGCTGATGGGCAAGGCCAGGGCCGATGCCGTGTTCATGCATTGCCTGCCTGCGCATCGCGGCGAGGAAGTGACCGATGCGGTGATGGACGGGCCGCAATCGCTGATCTGGAAAGAGGCGGAAAACCGCATGCATGCGCAGAAATCGATCCTGCGCTGGTGCTTCGGGCAGATCGGCTGAGATTCCGGCTCAGTTGTCAGGCGCGGGTTCGTTCCTACATCACCGTCTCAACCAGACAGATTGCCCCTCCGTTCGTTTCGAGCCCTTCGAGTGCCTGTTGGCCAGCAGTCGAAGCGCTCGAAACGAACCGAGGTGGCCGTGGGAATGACGATGGAAGATCCTGAACTCAACGACACCGACCGCGCGCTCGGTTTCACCATTCCGGCGCGGCATGCGCGCGGGCGGATCGTGCGGCTCGGACCGTTGCTCGATACCATTCTCGCCGCGCATGCCTATCCGCCCGCGATCGAAGCATTGCTGGCGGAGGCGCTGACGCTTGCCGCGTTGATCGGATCGACGCTCAAGGACGCGGGCGGCCAGCTAACCCTGCAGGCGCAGACCGATGGCGGCGTCGTCAAGCTGCTGGTGTGCGATTACAAGGGTGGCGAGTTGCGCGGTTATGTCGATTTCGACGCGGAGCGCCTGGCGGCGGGGCCGGAACAGCCGAGCCTGTTCGCGCTGTTCGGCGCGGGCTATCTTGCGATCACTTTCGACCAGGCGGCGACGAAGGAGCGTTATCAGGGCATCGTGCCGCTCGATGGCGACACGCTGGCCGAGGCGGCACAGAATTACTTCGTTCAATCCGAGCAGATTCCAACTCTGGTCAAGCTCGGTATCGCCCGGCGCGCCGATGGCGGGCACGTTGCCGGCGGCTTGTTCCTGCAGCATCTGCCAGAGGGCGAGGAGGGGCGCGAGCGCATCCACACGCGGCTCGACCATCCCGAATGGGAGCATGTCGCGATCCTTGGCGGGACGATGGGCGCCGACGAACTCGCCGATCCGGCCTTGCCGCTCGAAACGCTGATCTGGCGCTTGTTCAACGAGGAGGACGAGGTGCGCCTGCTGTCGGAGGTTGCGGTGACGCGCGGCTGCCGCTGCTCGCCCGATTATATCGCGCAGGTGCTGAGTAAATTCCCGGTCGAAGAGCAGCGCGCCATGGCCGGCGAGGATGGCATGATCACGGTCGATTGCGCCTTTTGCGCACAAAAATTTCCCGTGGCCGTGACGGATGTCGTTTTATGACAATCAATGTCGTTTCGTAACCGTTATTGTAACTCTTTCGATCACTCCCCAGATCGTGCTGGGGGTTCTGGTTTGCGCATCCGGCGCGACCAGTGATGACTGGATGTGATGATGCGGGTTCCGACGACGATCCGCCCGGCCTTGTTCGGGCTGCTCTTTCTGGGGGGTGTCGCTGCCGCCGAAGGTCCGGCGCGGGCGCCGCACCTGATTGCGCTCGATGCGATTGAACAGGGGCAGTGGCAGCTGCGCGAGGTCGGCGGACCGGGCGCGCGCAGCCTGTGCGTCGCCGATCCGCGCATTCTGCTTCAGCTCCAGCATGGCAAGGCGCAATGTTCGCGCTTCGTCGTCGCCGACACCGCCAGTTCGGCGATCGTCCATTATACCTGCCCGGGTTCGGGGCATGGGCGCACCACGATCACCGTTGAAACCGGGCGGCTGTTCAAGTTGCAGACGCAGGGGATCGCTGACGGCGCGCCGTTCGACTTCAGTTACGAAGCGCGCCGCGTCGGGGCCTGCGGCGTCGGCGCGGGCACGCATTAAGCGGTTGTTTACCTTGGGGTGGCAAAGCGATGGATGTGTCATTTTACGGTGACGCTTTCTTCCCTAGCGGCTCCTGGAGGAGCCACCCCTGGGTCGCTTACGGGCGGCCCGTTTTTTTGCCTGGACGGTTTTTATCCGGGGTTGCGGTGACGCGCCGTTGTCCGTAGCGCGGGACACATAATGACATCTGCAAACACCTACGCGGTCGTCCTGATCTCGGGCGGGCTTGATTCGATGGTCGCGGGCGCGCGGGCCAAAGAGGATGGGCACCGGCTGCTCGCACTCTCGATGGACTATAATCAGCGCCATCATGTCGAACTGGCCGCGGCGCGGCGCATCGCGCATATGCTTGGCGCCGAGCGCCATATCGTCATGCCGCTCGACCTGTCGGCCTTCGGCGGTTCCGCGCTGACCGCCGATATCGATGTGCCGAAGACCGGCGTGGGCGATGGAATTCCGGTCACCTATGTGCCGGCGCGCAACACCATCTTTCTCAGCCTCGCGCTTGGCTGGGCCGAGGCGGCGGGCGCGCGCGATCTGTATATCGGCGTCAACGCGCTGGATTATTCGGGTTATCCCGATTGCCGCCCCGAATTCATCGCTGCGTTCGAAGGACTGGCCGAACTCGCGACCAAGGCCGGGGTCGAAGGTGCGCCGTTCAGGATTCATGCGCCGCTGCAACATATGACCAAGGCGGATATCGTGCGCGAAGCGGCGCGGCTCGGGCTCGACGCGGGGCTCAGCTGGTCCTGTTACGATCCGGCGCCGGGCGGGGTGCATTGCGGACGTTGCGACAGTTGCCGGCTGCGCGCCAAGGGGTTCGCGGAGGCCGGGCTGCCCGATCCCACCGCTTATGCCGTTCTGCCCGCCTGAGGCTGTGACGATGAGCTATGCCGTCAAGGAGATGTTCCTCACCCTGCAGGGTGAGGGCGTGAACGCCGGCCGGCGCGCGGTGTTCGTGCGTTTTGCCGGATGCAATCTCTGGTCGGGCCGCGAGCAGGACCGGGCGACCGCGGTGTGCCGCTTCTGCGACACCGATTTCGTCGGTACCGATGGCCTCGGCGGGGCGAAATTCGCCGGCGCCGATGCGCTCGCCGACGCGGCTTTGGGCTTCTGGGGCGAGGGATCGGAAGGCCGCTTCGTCGTGCTGACCGGCGGCGAGCCGATGCTTCAGGTCGATGATGCGCTGATCGAGGCGCTCCACGCGCGCGGCTTCGAGATCGCGATCGAGAGCAACGGCACCCTGGCCGTGCATCCCGGTATCGACTGGGTCTGCATCAGCCCCAAAGCGGGTAGCGAAGTCGTGCAACGCTCAGGCGACGAGCTCAAGCTGGTCTGGCCGCAGCCCGGCACGGACATCGATGCGATCGAAGGCTGGGACTTCACCCACTTCCTGCTCCAGCCGCTCGACAGCGCGGCGGCGGAGGCCAATCACGCCGCGGCGATCGCGCTGGTGATGGATCGGCCGCGCTGGCGATTGACGATCCAGACCCACAAGCTGCTGGGGCTGCGCTAGAGTCTTTGCGTCTAAATTGGGATCAGTAACGCGTCACCCACTGGACGGTGGGGCCGCATTTCTTGTCGTTCCATTCGCCCTTCTTGGTCCAGCATATCGCATCGACGCGGGGCACGCTGATCGTGCGGTCGAGGCGAATGCCGCGCGGGAAGCGTTGTTCGCCATAAGGGACAAGGCTGTTGCGGAGCGATCGCATGCGGTTCATCGCGACCTGGTACAAGGTTCCCCGCGGCTGGAAGATTGCGTCGCGCCCAACCGACGAGGCGGTCTGGCAAAAGCCATATTGGGCGGTCGCGGTGGTGAAGCTGCCATAGACGCGCGTGCCGAACTGATCGAGCGCGGTCTGGCCGGCCTTGGGGGTCTTGTTGATGCGCTTGAAATATTTGGTGAGCACGTCGTACGATTTTGCCAGCTCTTCCTTATGGTCGACCATCAGGCCGTTATAGTTCGACACGGTCAACAGCGTCGGTTCGAAATCGCAGCTGAGCGCGGCAATATTGAGTGCGGCGCGCATGTTCCACAGCAGGGCGGCGCGGATTTCCGCATCGGTTGCACCGGGCATTTCGACGCCGATTCCGGGTTCGTCGCCGCGTACCGGCGGGCCGCTGAAATCGCGCGATGCCATGAAGAATTGCGCCGATGCCGGCGTCGCGGCAAGCGCGCCGGCGGCAACTAGGGTGGAAACCAGGATACGCAACGCAGTCATCACTAACCTCTCACACTCGATGCCGCACCGGTTACGGCTTTTTGTCCGGTGCCCCAAGCATTTTTACCATGATTCCAAATGCTACGACTGTCCAGCACTACGCGGTATCGCATCTGCCCGATCAGGACGGCCGGAATCGAAAGGGCCGCCCGGTTTCCCGGGCGGCCCTGAACATAACAACCCGAAGGTCGATTACATTGCGTTCGTGGTGACCGTTTCGTTGGTGACGACGGTGTTCGACACGGCCGTGTCGTTCGCCAGTGCCGCACCATTGTCGGTTGCGCCGTCGACCGTGGTCATGTTGTCCGTGGTCATGGTGTCCATGCCCTCGGTTGCGTTCAGATCGGTAACCAGCGTGTTGTCGGTGGTCGTGGTGGTGGTCGGACCACAGGCCGAAACCGCCAGCGCGGCGCCAACGATCATGGCCTTGGTGATGAATGCACGCATTTTGGAAAGCTCCCTAGATAATGGATCTGGATGGCCTCGAGACCTTTAATACCCAAACCGAGGTGGACATTAGTCTTATTAGAGACGTGCCTCAAGCCCAGTTTTCAGACGGGGTCTCCGCCGAATGCAGAAACCGTTTCAAGGAACGAGTCCGCGCCCAACGCCAGAGCGGCGTCAAAAGTTGCAAGATCCGTCGCTTTCCCGAGCTTTTGCGCGCTGGTCACGGGGAATTCGGCCAGGCCGCACGGCACGATGCCGCCGAAATGAGACAGGTCGGGCGACAGGTTCACGGAGAAGCCATGCATCGTGACCCATTTCTTCACGCGCACCCCGATCGCGCCGATCTTCGCCTCCTGGCCATGATCGAGCGTCCAGATGCCGATGCGGCCTGGTGCGCGAAACGCGGTGATGTCGAACTGGCCGAGTGCGGCGATTACCCAGCCTTCGAGCGCATGGACAAAGCGCCGCACATCGCGGCCGCGCTTGTTGAGGTCGAGCACGACATAACCGATGCGCTGTCCCGGCCCGTGATAGGTGTAACGCCCGCCGCGACCGGCATCGACCACCGGAAAGCGCGGATCGATCAGCTCGGCCGGGTCGGCGCTGGTGCCCGAGGTATAGACTGGCGGATGTTCGAGCAGCCAGACCAGTTCGCGCGCAGTGCCCAGCGCCACTGCTTGCGCACGCGCCTCCATTTCGGCGAGTGCCACCGCATAGTCGACCGGCTGCGACGCCACGCGCCATTCGATATCGTCGAGAAAGCTACCCACAATCGGCCACTTGGCCCTCCCGACCCTCCGGCGCAAGCATTGGCAAGCGCGGCATGCCTGCGCTAACAGCGAGGCGAGCGCGCACAAGGCGGGCGGGAGTCGCACCGAATATGGTCATTATGGGGAATGTCTGGGATCGCGCGACCGAGTTTCTCAGCGATAATCTGTCGGCCGTCGTACCGATCGCGCTGTTCGCGATCTTCCTGCCGATGTCATTGCAGGCCAATCTGGCGCCGCTGATGACAGCCTCGCCGGTCGCAACACTGGGTCTCGCGCTAATCGTGGGGATCGTCGTTCGCTGGGGGCAGGTTGCGATTACCGCATTGGCGATCGATCCCGCCGCCGGACGCTCCGCAGCGATCGGGATCGCGAGCAAGCGGCTGTTGCCGTTGATCGGTGTGATCGCCCTGATGTTCGTCGCAGCGATGCTGCTGGTCGCGCCGATCGGCGTGGCGATGGGGCTGTCCGGCTATGATTTCACAGCGGCGATGGCCGGAAGCCAGCAGGAGATGCCCCCGGCCATAGCCGGCTTCGTGGCGATCTATGGCCTGGTCACCGTATTGGTGTTGATCTGGGTCGCGGCGCGGCTCGCCCTGGTCTATCCGATCATCGTATGGGAGCGCCGCGGCCTGGGTGTGTTTCGTCGGTCCTTCGTGCTGACGCGCGGCATTACCTGGAAAATCATTGGTGTGATGGTCCTGTTCGGCATCGTCGCGATCGTGGCGGTCCTCGCCGCGAAATTCGTCTTCGGATCGCTGTTGAACCTGGTTGCCGGCGGTGAGGGAGATATTTCGGTGGCGACCGTGCTCACCTCGATCCTGGTCGGCGCAGTCGAGACCGCTTTCACCGCGCTGCTGGCGGCGTTTTCCGCCAAACTTTATCTAGCGGTGCGCGACCGGCGGGAATCGATCGTCGAATCGGACATGAATCGCGGCACACGATGAGGAATGGTATGGCGGGTACGCTCGCCGATGCGTGGGCGATGTGGAAGGCCGATCGTGGGCTGTTGCTGCCGGTCGCGGGATTGATCCTTTTCCTGCCGCTGTTCGCGATCATGCTGCTGGCGCCGGCTATGCCGCCCTTGTCGGTCGACCCCGAGATGACCGATGCCGCGCGCCGCGTGGTGGCCGAAACGGTCTCCAACTGGATGCTGACCTATGGCGGCTGGTACCTGCTGGCATCGGCGATCGTGCAATATGGCGCGCTGGTCATATTGATATTGTATCTTCAGGCCGACCAGCCTGATCTCGGTGCCGCGCTGGCCCGCGCCTTTCGGTTGTTCCCGCGTTACCTGCCGGCGATGATCATCACTGGCCTGCCGCTCGGCTTCGGACAGTTCTTCGTGCTGTTCCTGCTACCTGGCCTGTATCTTTTCGGGCGGCTGATGGTCGTCGGACCGATCCTGATCGCGGAACCGCAACCGAGTATCCGGCGCTCGGTCGGCCGGAGCTGGGTCTTGACGCGGGGTAACGGGCTGACGGCAGCGGCACTGGCCGGGGTGACCGTCCTTGGCGGCGCGCTTGCGGCGCTGCCGTTCGTGCTGATCGACCATCGCCTGACCGCCGCCAAAATGGCCAACCCGGTCGTGATCGCGATGGTCGATGCGGCCGCCGCCGGGGTGACCGCGGCATCGATGATGGCGGTCGCGTTGATCCAGATCGCCTTTTACCGGCGGCTGCTGTCGAGCCCGGTGCCGAACAAGGGTATCTGAGGCGCGGCGTCGCGCGGCAGGTCGCCGGTCAGGCGCGGATCGGGAAAGGTTTCGATCGTGCGGCTGATCGCCGCGAAGCCGGATTTGCGATAAAAGCCGAGAGCCGCTGGATGATCGAGCGTGCAGGTATGGACCCAGACGCGGTCGATCCCCTTGATCCAGGCGCGGTTGAGCGCCTGCGCCATCAGCCAGCGCCCATGACCCTGTCCGGCCAGTTCCGGGATCAGTCCGAAATAGCTTAGCTCGCAAGTGCGCGGTTCGCGAAAATCCAGTTCGAGCATGCCGACTTCGATTCCCGCCGAATCGACCACGGCAAAGATCGCCACATCCGGATCGTGAATGATCCGAATCAATGCGCGATCATCCATGACCAGGCGCGAGAACCATAGCCAGGGTGCCCCGACCCGGCGGAACAGCGCGCGATATTTGGCGGGCGTCGGCCGATCCCAGATGGTCAGCCGCAGGCGCGAATCGGGCAGGGGGCGCGCCGGCGGACGCTGGCGCATTTCCAGCGTGGTGACGATCGTCGCCACCTCGGCATCGGCGACCGGCGTCAGGCCCATGCGATCATTCCCGTCCTTATTCCCACCCCATTATTCCCATGTAGCGACTGGCGGCAGGCTCATCAGGATCGCGTCGATATTGCCGCCGGTCTTCAATCCGAACAAAGTGCCGCGGTCATAGACCAGGTTGAATTCGGCATAACGGCCGCGCCAGTTGCGCATCGCGGCAATGTCCGCATCGCCGAACGCATCGTTCATGCGCCGCCGCACGATTCGCGGATAGATGTCGAGAAACGCCCGACCGACATCCTGAGTGAAGGCGAAATTGGCGGCGAAATCGCCCTCGAGATGATCATAGAAGATGCCGCCGACGCCGCGATGCACGCCGCGGTGCGGGATGTAGAAATAATCATCGGCCCATTGCTTGAAGCGTGGATAATGGGCAGCGTCATGCGCGTCGCACGCCGCTTTCAGCGTCGCGTGGAAATCTTCGGTATCCTCGCCCTGCGGCAAGGGTGGATTGAGGTCCGCGCCGCCGCCGAACCAGCGCTTGGTGGTGACCAGGAAACGCGTGTTCATATGCACTGCGGGAACATGCGGATTGGCCATATGCGCGACCAGGCTGATGCCGGTGGCGAAGAAGCGCGGGTCATCGCCCGCGCCGTGGATCGACTTGGCGAAATCGCCTTCGAACGTGCCGCCGACGGTCGAGACATTGACCCCGACCTTCTCGAACACCTTGCCCTTCATCACGCCACGCACGCCGCCCCCACCATGCGCGCCCGACGGATCGGTGCGGTCCCAGGCGATATAGTCGAACGCAGCGTCCGAGCCGGCCTCGCGCTCGATACTCTCGAACTCAGCGCAGATCAGGTCGCGCAGCTGTTCGAACCAGGTGCGTGCCTGCGTCTGCTCGCCATCCATCTCAACGCCCATCTCGATCACGCGGGATATCCTCCGGTCTGCCGCAACGCCTCGCCGAGCGCGATGCCCGTCGCGACCGCGACATTCAAGGACCGCATGGCCGGAGCAAGCGGGATGCGTACCGCCAGCTCGGCGCGGTCATGCACTTCGGGCGGCACGCCGCTGCCCTCCGACCCCATCAGCAGCACGTCGTCCGGCTCGAAGCGTGCCGTATCGAGCCGAATCCCGCCGCGCGTGGTCAGCAATACGATCCGCCCGGCGACCTGCGCCTCGAACGCGGCCCAGTCGATATGGCGCTTCACCAGAACGGCTGGAACATAGTCCATGCCCGCCCGGCCGAGCGCGCGATCGGAAAAAGCGAATCCCATCGGCTCGATCAGGTCGACGCCGACGCCGAAGCACGCCGCCGTACGCAAAATGGTGCCGACATTGCCGGCGATGTCGGGCTGATAGAGGGCGATCCGCATGTTTCGCGCATATCCTGTGCCGCCAGGGTGTGCCATCGTTACTGACACCAATCGTGATCGCCCGTGTGAGGCCGCTGGCAAGGAGCGCGGCGCAGGCGCGTAGCATTCGCTACGTGCTAGCAAGCGACGCAGCCAGCGGCCTCACACGGGCGACCGCTTCGCGGCGGGCGGATTTTGGCGCACAGCGGCGTCGCGCGTCGGTCACGATGGAAAGCCATCGCTCCCTCCTTGCTCCTGGCCGGGCGCCAAAATCCGCTCCGTCCCGATCGGTGTCAGTAACGATGACGCACCCTCATACCGCAACAGGCCTAAAATGCTGTTGGCAAAGCCGTCCGCTCGCGTCTATCAGGCCGCCAGCCTCCGTGGGGACGGAACCGGCTGGCCGAGCGGGCAAATCTCTGCGCGAAGCCTCGCCACCGTCGAAACGGGTTAAGAAGTGCAAGGGCAAGTGAATGGCAATTGTTGATACCGCGGTGCCGCCCGGGGAAGACCCGGCTCCTTTCCACGAACATGTGGACGACCCGCGCCGTCGTGACTTCATCAATATCGCGGCGGTCGCCTGGATCGGCGTCGGTGGCGCAGTCACCGTGCTGCCGCTGATCAACCAGATGAACCCGTCGGCGGATGTGCTTGCGCAATCGACCACCGAGATCGATCTGTCGAAGATTGTCCCCGGTCAGGCGATCAAGACCAGTTTCCGCAAGCAGCCCCTGTTCGTACGCAACCTGACGGCGAAAGAAATCGCCGAGGCCGACGCGGTTGACGTCAAGACGCTGCGCGACCCGCAGACGCTGGCCGAGCGTACCAAGGAAGGCCACAAGAACTGGCTGATCACGCTTGGTGTATGCACCCATCTCGGCTGCGTGCCGTTGGGCGCGGGCGAGGGCGAGATCAAGGGCCCGTTCGGCGGCTATTTCTGCCCGTGCCACGGTTCGGCGTACGATACCGCCGCGCGCATCCGTAAAGGTCCGGCACCGAGCAATCTGCACGTGCCGGATTACACTTTCTCGTCGGATACGACGGTCGTCGTCGGTTGAGGATCCAGATATGAGCTTTCCCTGGGCCAAGCATTATGCGCCGACCAACCCGCTGATGAAGTGGGTCGATGAACGGCTGCCGCTCCCCCGTCTCGTCTATAATGCCGTCGGCGCGGGTTATCCCGTGCCGCGCAACCTCAATTATTTCTGGAACTTCGGCGTCCTCGCCGGTGCCGCACTCGGCATCCAGATCATCACCGGCATCGTCCTCGCCATGCATTATGCGGCGAATGGCGGCGTGGCGTTCGATTCGGTCGAACACATCATGCGTGACGTCAATGGCGGCTGGATGTTGCGCTATGCGCACGCCAATGGCGCGTCGATGTTCTTCATCGTGGTTTATATCCACATGTTCCGCGGGCTTTATTACGGCTCGTACAAGGCGCCGCGTGAGATGGTGTGGCTGCTCGGCGTGGTCATCTTCCTGTTGATGATGGCGACGGCGTTCATGGGTTATGTGCTGCCATGGGGCCAGATGAGCTTCTGGGGCGCGCAGGTGATCACCGGCTTCTTCTCGGCGATACCCGTGGTCGGCGATTCGATCCGTATCTGGCTGCTTGGCGGCTTTGCACCGGACGATGCCGCGCTCAACCGCTTCTTCTCGCTCCATTATCTGCTGCCGTTCGTAATCGCGGGCGTCATCATCCTGCATATCTGGGCGCTGCATATTCCGGGGTCGAACAACCCGACCGGCGTCGAAGTGAAGGGTGAACAGGACACGGTGCCGTTCCATCCTTACTATACGGCGAAGGACGGCTTCGGGCTCGGCATCTTCCTGCTGATCTTCGCGGTGCTGCTCTTCTATGCGCCGAATTATCTCGGCCATCCGGACAATTACGTCCCGGCCAACCCGCTTTCGACGCCCGCGCACATCGTGCCCGAATGGTATTTCTGGCCGTTCTACGCGATTCTGCGCGCCTTCACCGTGGACTTCATCCTGCCGGCGAAGCTGTGGGGCGTGCTGGCAATGTTCGGTTCGATCCTGCTGCTGTTCTTCCTGCCCTGGCTGGATACCTCGCCGGTGCGCTCGGCCAATTACCGGCCGACCTATCGCATCTTCTTCTGGATCCTGATGCTCGACATCCTGGTGCTTGGTTATTGCGGCGGGTCACCGGCCGATCCGGTTTATGTGATTCTCAGCCAGATCTGCGCCGCTTATTATTTCGCCCACTTCCTGATCATCATGCCGATGATCGCGCGGTCCGAACGGCCACGGCCGCTGCCCAATTCGATCACCGAAGCGGTGTTGTCGAAGCATGGCGGCACCAGCCCGGCCCAGAGTCCTGCCGCGTCCGCGCTGGCGTAAGCGAACAAGAGGGATATCGAAGATGGTTCGCTTTTTCGCATTTTTCGTCGGAGCTGCTTTCGCTGGCATGCTCTTGGCCGGATTGGGCAGCACGCTTTATGGGCTGGCCAACGATCCGCCGGCGGCCACGGCCGAGCATGAATTCCACAAGCATCCCAAGGAGCTGGCGCTCGCCTCGGATGGCGTGTTCGGGAAGTTCGACGAGCGGCAGCTGCAGCGCGGGCTTCAGGTCTACAAGGAAGTCTGCTCGGCGTGCCATTCGCTCCGCCTGGTTTCCTTCCGCGACCTTGAGGGCATCGGCTATAACGAAGCACAGGTGAAGAATTTCGCCGCCGGCTTCGACACGATCCCGACGGTCAACCCGGACACGGGTGAAGCCTCGACGCGCAAGGGCATCCCCTCGGATCGCTTCCCGTCGCCGTTCGCCAACGATGTTGCCGCGCGCGCCGCGAACAACAACGCGATCCCGCCCGATCTGTCGCTGATGACCAAGGCGCGCCATGACGGCTCGGCCTATGTCTATTCGCTGCTCACCGGTTTCCAGAACCAGCCGGCAAAGCTGCTCAAGGAATTCCCGGATTCGAAGACGCCGCCGGGACTGCATTACAACCCGTATTTCGCGAACCTCAACCTCGCGATGGCGCCGCCGCTGACCTCGGAAGGCCAGGTGGCCTATCTCGACGGCACGCGGCCAACGGTCGATCAGATGGCGAAGGACGTTTCGGCGTTCCTGACCTGGACCGCCGAGCCCAAGCTTCAGGCACGGCGTCAGACCGGCTTTGCGGTGATCATCTTCCTGCTGATCTTCTGCGGACTCGCCTGGGGCGCGTATCAGAATGTCTGGCGCGACGTGAAGCATTGAGATGAGCGACGGCGCCTTGCAGGGCTCGAATGACGACCTCAAGGCGCTGATCCGCACAATCCCCGACTTTCCCAAGCCGGGGATCATGTTCCGCGATATCACCACGTTGCTGCTCGACGCGCGCGGCTTTGCGCAAAGCGTCGAGCGGATGGCGGCGGCGACGATCGGCAAGGTCGATCTGGTCGCGGGAATCGAGGCGCGCGGCTTCCTGTTTGCCGCCGCGCTCGCGCTGCCGCTCAACGCCGGCGTGCTGCTGATCCGCAAGGACGGCAAACTGCCCGGCGCGACGATCGCCGAGGATTATGCGCTCGAATATGGCACCGACCGGATCGCGATGCATGCCGACGCCTGCACACCCGGCGCCAATGTCCTGCTGATCGACGATTTGATCGCCACCGGCGGTACCGCGCGTGCGGCGGTACGCCTGTTGCGCAAGGCGGGTGCGGTGGTGACGCAGGCGCAGTTCCTGGTCGACCTGCCCGATCTGGGCGGTGCGGATGCGCTGCGTGCCGAGGGCCTCACGGTAACCTCGCTGGTCGCTTTCGCGGGACATTGAGGAGGCGGCGAAGCCAGGCCGGCCCCCGCCCCGGGAACAAGGCTTGCCGCCGCATCGTTCTATCCTGGTAAGCGGCGCATGTGCCGCACCTGATGCTCGGGAGAGTGGCGATGTTTTCACGCAAAATAGCGCTTGCGGCCCTCGCGCTGGCCGCGACCGCCGGTCTTGGCGGCTGCACCGACGGCTATGGTTATAACGGCGTTTCGATGGGTTATAGTTCGGGCGGCTATGGCGGCTATGGCGGCGATTATTATGACGCCGCTTATTATGGCGGCGGTTACGGTTACGGCGGAGGCTATGGCTGGTATGGCGACTATTATTACCCCGGCACCGGCTATTACGTCTATGACCGCAATCGTCGTGCGCATCGCTGGAACGATGGCCAGCGCCGTTATTGGGAAGGGCGTCGCGATCGTCATTGGGACGGCCGCAATGGCCGCGACAATTGGCAAGGTTTCAACCGCGACCGCCGCGTCGACAACCGCGACAATCGACAGGATCGCTGGGGCGGACGCCAGGGCTATCGCGACGGGCAGGGTGTGCGCGAGCGACCTCAGTCAGGACGAGGCGATGGCGGCCGCACCTATCGGCCGGAGAATCGCGGCGACCGTGGCGCGTCACGGCCGGGAAACCGGCCCGGCCGGCGCAACTGATGCGCGACTGTTCTCCGGCCCCGGCCGGAGGGCATCACGCCTTGGGGCGCGTCTGGACCAGGCCGATCGACGTAAAGGTCATTACCGGCACGTCGTCCTGGTTGAGCACGGTCATCTTCGAACGGAAGCTGCCCATTTCCGGGCGGCTCTGTGACGGGCGCTTTTCGATGACCTCGGTTTCGCAGCGCAATGTGTCGCCGGGATAGACCGGCTTGAGCCAGCGCAGTTCGTCAACGCCGGGCGAACCGAGTCCCGCCTGTTTATGGGCCTTCAAATTGGCGACGACCATCGACATGACCATGCCGCATGTGTGCCAGCCGCTGGCCGAAAGCCGCCCGAAATGCGTCTTTGCCGCCGCTTCGTCGGAGAGATGGAAAGGCTGCGGGTCGAACTTCTCGGCATAGGCGATCACCTCTTCGCGCGTGACCAGATAGCTGCCAAAGCTGGACTTGGCACCAACGGCGATGTCTTCGAAATATTGCATAATATGAGTTTCGCAATGAAACTCGCTTCACGCAAGCCCAGAAATCAGCACCCAGAAATCAGCATCCAGAATTCAGCGTTTCGCCGCGTTCCAGGTCGCCAGCTTGCCATCGGTCGTGCCGGGGGCGATGCCCAGCGTCGCGGCAAGCAGCGGCTGGATGTCGACATTGTCGAACGGCGGCAAAACGCGCCCGCTGGCAAAGGCCGGACCATTGGCGATGAACAACGCCGCCATTGCCGGATCGGCATTGTCGTAACCGTGATTGCCGCCGCCAAATGACTCGGTCGGGGCACTCTTGTTGATCAACCACCCGGTTTCGGCGAGGCACAGATAGGGCGGCACGCGCGGGTTCGTGCCATAAACAAAGCGCGCCGGAATCTCCGCCTTGCGCCAGCATTGCATATGGTCGTGCGGCCTGAGCAGGGATTTCTCCAGCGCCGCTTCGTGTCCGGGAATTGCGGCGAGCGCGGCATAGGGTCCGCTCTCGACGACGCGATAATCCGCCGGATCGGCGACCTTGTCGAGCGCGACGACACGATCGCTGCTCGTCGCCGCCATGCCGTGATCGGCGACGATGACGAGGTTGGCGGGCTGGGCGAGCGATTTCAGGCCTTCGACCAGTTCGCCGATGATCTTGTCGATAGCGCCGACCGCCGCGGTGGTGCGCGCATCGTCGGGGCCGAACATATGGCCCGCCGTGTCGACCGTATCGAAATACAGCGTCACGAAGCGCGGCCGGGTCGCCGACGGGCGACGCATCCAGTCGATCACCGCACTGACGCGCTGCGTGCCGGTCACCGCCTGGTTGAATTGCTGCCAGTCGTCGGGCCGTGCGCCGCCGGTGATCGCATTGGGCCATTTTGCCGCGCGCGTGCCGCCGACCGGCACATTCGATCCCGGCCAGAACATCGTCGCTGTGCGAATCCCCGCCTTGTCGGCAGTCACCCAGAGTGGCTCGGCCTCGCTCCACCAGAAGGGATCGTCGGTCGCCATGGTGAAGGTCTCGCCGGGGCGGGCGGCATCCTCCATCGTGTTGGCGACGATGCCGTTATGGTCGGGGCGCAGCCCGGTAACCAAGGTATAATGGTTGGGGAAGGTCTTGGACGGAAAGGACGGGCGCATCGGCGCGGTCACGCCGCCGGCCGCCAGACCGGACAGGACCGGCGTCACGCCGCGCGTCAGATAATCGGGACGGAAACCGTCGATCGACACCAGGATCGTCACTGGTGTGCGGACGTCGGCGGTGCTGGCGAGTGCCGGTGAATTGGCGGGCGCGGTGACGCAGGCTTGAAGCGCCACGCATAAAGCGGCGGCAACGATACGGCTCATCCAGTGCATCCGCGCCTCCTGCTTCAGTCCTGCGTCATCCGTATGACATCAGACAGGGCCTCAGAGTCTCAGACGTTGAAGCGGAACAGCAGCACATCGCCGTCGTGCACGACATATTCCTTGCCTTCGGAACGCAGCTTGCCCGCGTCGCGCGCGCCGCTTTCACCGCCCAACGCGATATAATCGTCATAGGCGATCGTCTCGGCGCGGATGAAGCCGCGTTCGAAATCGGTGTGGATCTCGCCTGCTGCCTGCGGTGCCTTGGCCCCGACATGGACGGTCCAGGCGCGTGCTTCCTTCGGGCCGACGGTGAAGAAGGTGATCAAATGAAGCAGCGAATAGCCGGCGCGGATCACGCGGGCGAGACCGGTTTCCTCCAGCCCCAGCTCGGCGAGGAATTCGCCGCGTTCGTCCGGTGCCATGGTGGCGATCTCGGCCTCGATCGCGGCCGAGACGATCACCGCCTCGGCGCCTTCGGCCTTGGCCTTTTCGAACACGCGCGCCGACAGGGCGTTGCCGTTGGCGGCATCGCCCTCATCGACATTGCAGACATAGAGGACCGGTTTGGAGGTGAGCAATTGCGCCTGACCGAAGACCCGCGCCTCTTCCTCATCCTTGGGCACGGTCAGCCTTGCGGGTTTGCCTTCGCGCAGCAATTCGAGCGCCTGGCCGAGCACTGAGACGGCGATCTTGGCTTCCTTGTCGCCCTGTGCCGCCTTTTTGGCGAAATTGGGCACACGCTTTTCAAGGCTTTCCAGATCGGACAGCATCAATTCGGTTTCGACCGTCTCGGCATCGGCGATCGGATCGACCTTGCCCTCGACATGGGTAACGTCGCCGTCCTCGAAGCAGCGCAGCACATGCACCACGGCATCGACTTCACGGATATTGCCGAGGAACTGGTTGCCCAGGCCTTCGCCTTTCGACGCGCCACGCACCAGGCCGGCAATGTCGACAAAGCCGAGCTGGGTTTCGATGATCTTGGCCGAACCGGCGATCGCCGCGAGCTTGTCGAGCCGCGGATCGGGTACCGCGACATTGCCGACGTTCGGCTCGATCGTGCAGAACGGATAATTCGCCGCCTGCGCCGCGGCCGTCTCCGTCAGCGCGTTGAACAGCGTCGACTTGCCGACATTGGGCAAGCCCACGATACCGCACCGAAAACCCATCTTATCGCCTTGATCGTCATGAAGCCGGACCACCCGGCGGTTGGTGACGCGCGATAGGGGGTTCGAGCGCCGAGCGCCAGTGCTGCGTTACGCGGAGTTGATCAGGCGTTTCCGCCGACCAGGTGGAGCGGGCTGCCAGTTCCAACGGCGCCAACGCTGGTGGCGCGTTCTTCGTGCATCCGCGCCAGAGTCAGATGGACTCGTGCGACCGACGGATCGGTGGCGCCCTGCGCGCGCCGGGTTTCGGCTTGGGCGCGTTGCTGGTGATATTCTCGATCGTCAAACCGCATCATTCGAACTCCTGTTCGAGTCGTTTGGTCCCGCTCGAGCATCATAACAGAAAGTGCGGCGACCCGCCTTAATCTCCGTCTAGTCGAAACGGCGCGCCGGTCTCGATTATCCGTGCCTCAGCGATAGTTGAAGCTGATGCTGATCCGCTTGCTCTTCGCGGTGCCCGGCGGGACTTCGTGGCGCAGCCAGCTTTCCCACAGCAGGACGGTGCCATCGGATGGGGCGACATAAACGAAACTGCGCAAATCCTCGGGCGCATCCTCGTCGCGGGTCGGCGCGGCCATCATCAGCGGCAAGCGCGGATCCTCCAGCTTGAGCGGCCCGGCGCCGGGCGGGACGGCGATATAGACCGTGCCCGAGACGATAGAATGCGGGTGGATATGCCCGGAATGCGTACCGCCGGGCTTCAGGACATTGACCCACAGGCTGTCGAGCTTGAGCTTGCGGCCGCCCAGATCGAACGCGCAATCGGCGGCGAATTTCGCGACATGCTTGTTGAGCCGCTTGACCAGTTCGCCGATCGTTGGATCGCGCAACGGCAAGTCGTTCAACGAAGCGTAGGAGGTATAGCCGCGATAGCCATGCTCCTTGGACCAGGCGCGGCCGGCGCGGTCGTCCTCGGCGAGCATGCGGCAGGCATGGTCGAGCTCCTCGACGAATTCGGGGTCGTTCAAGCTGCCTTCGTAAAGGCGCGTGGCGAAAAGGCTGCGGCTGGTCATGAATCTGCCAATCTGAGCGCGACATCGCTCATGAAACGTGCATCGTCCGGCTTGGCGAGCCACGGCGCCTCGGCCGCGATCGCGCCGAGCAGATCGGACAGCGAGTCCATCTCCGCCTTGGCGTAATTGCCCAGTACATGGCCATGCACGCGGTCCTTGTGGCCTGGGTGACCGATACCGATGCGCACGCGGCGGAAATCGGGCCCAAGATGCTGGTCGATCGACTTCAGGCCGTTATGCCCGGCCGTGCCGCCGCCGGTCTTCACCTTGACGCGAAACGGGTCGAGATCGAGTTCGTCGTGGAACACGGTGAGCGCGTCCATATCGAGCTTGTAGAAGCGCAACGCTTCGCCGACGCTACGCCCGCTTTCGTTCATGAAGGTCGCGGGTTTGAGCAGCAGGATCTTTTCGCCGCCGACGCGCCCTTCCTGAGTCCAGCCCTGGAACGCCTTTTTCACCGGACCGAAATCATACAGGTCGGCGATCGTGTCGGCGACCATGAAGCCGACATTGTGCCGGTTGAGCGCATATTGCTCGCCGGGATTACCAAGGCCGACCCAGAGTTGCATTCGATCTCCATGAGGTAAGAAAAAGGGCAGGGGAAGCGGTCATATCGACCAGCATCCCGCTGCCCCTCTCCCAACCCTCTCCCCGGAGGGGAGAGGGCTTTATTTGGCTTACTCGGCCTTGTCGCCTTCGGCGGCGTCGTCGCCACCTTCAGTCGCCTCGGCTTCGGCCTCGACGGCTTCAGCAGATTCGGCGGCCTGTGCTTCCGCGACAGCGGCGTCGGCTTCTTCGTCCTCGACGGTTGGGACGGTCGGCGGCACGATCGTCGCGATGGTGAAGTCGCGGTCGGTGATCGCCGAGGTCACGCCCTTGGGCAGGTCGATGTTGGAGATGTGGATCGCATCGCCGATTTCCTTGCCGGCAAGCGAGACGGTGATCTGGTCGGGGATGTCGGCCGCGTCGCACACCAGTTCAAGCTCGTGCTTGACCACGTTGAGCACGCCATTGCCCTTCTTGATGCCAGGAGCGTCTTCCTCGTCGGTGAACACGACGGGGACGTTGACGTGCACCGTGGTGTGCGCACCGATGCGCAGGAAGTCGACATGCACGGGCCGATCGGAAACGGCGTCGAATGCGACGTCCTTGGGCAGCGTGCGGATCGTCTTGCCGCCGGCATCGACCATCACGACCGAATTCATGAAGTGACCCGTCATCAGGAGGCGCATCAGCGCCTTTTCCTCGACGTGGATCGACAGTGGTTCTTGCTTGTTGCCGTAGATAACGGCGGGTACGCGGCCTTCGCGACGCAGCGAACGGGAGGCTCCCTTGCCAACCTGTTCACGCGTCTCGGCTGCGAGCGTTAGCTGTTCGCTCATGTTCTTGCTCCGAAATACGTTATGGTACTTCCCGTCAGGCCTCCAGGGATGACCCTGACCGGAAGCGCGGCGCTATAGGGGAGCAGGGGGCAAGAAGCAACTCGCTACATTCCCTCTCCCATCGGGAGAGGGAGGGAGCGCCGGAGGCGCGGAAGGGTGAGGGTGAGAAGTTATTTCCAGTCACCCTCATCCGGCGCTTCGCGCCACCTTCTCCCGATGGGAGAAGGGTTATTGAATTCGTTCTACCTTCAAGCCGCGCGCGCGCAGCATCGCGACCACTGATCGATCACCCGCAAGATGGCCCGCACCGACCGCTACCAGCACCTTGCCGGGCGCGCTCATCCGTCGTGTGATCCAGCCCGACCAGCGGGTATTGCGATCCGTCACCAGCGTCTTTTCCAGATCCGGCGCGCCGCGAAAACCGGGCTGGAAGCTGGCGACGATCCGCGCTGTATCGCCGGCACTCCACGCCGCCAGCGTTTGGGCGTAGCCATCGCTCTGTTCGATGGCGCGAACAAGCAATACACGTTGAGCGGTTTCGGACAGCGTGTCGAACAGCGCCAATTGCCCAGCCTGGGTCTCAAGCGCGCGGCGCGGCTTGCCCGTGTCGGCGAAGCGCTGCGCGAGCACAGCCTCCACGCCATGGTCGATCGTCGCGTGCAGCGCGCGGCTCGACCCCGCGCCGAGTGCCGCCGCCGCCGCCCAGCTCTTCATGCCGTCGAGCGCGTCAATCGGCAGGCCCGCCCGGCGCGCGGCATCGTTCAGTGCGGCGCGTCGGTCGGAGGGCAAACGATCGACGATCGGCGACAGCCCTTGCGCCCGTGCAGCCGCGGCGAAGACCGCCGATGCCTGTTCGGGCGGCTGTGCCGGAATCTCGGTCACCAACATATCGGCGCCGTCGATCGCCGCCTTTATCGCCGGCGTTTCCCAATGCACTTCGCGCGGCAGGACGTGGATCGTGCCGAGCAGCCAGATCGTCGTGTCGGCATCCTGCACGCGCCACAATGCCGGCCGCGCCTCGATCGGCGCGGGCCGGCTGCACGCGGTGGCGAGGAGCGCGCACGCCCCCGCCACCAGAAGCGCGAAGGATTTCAATAGTCGACCCGTGTCGCCTTCAGCCCGTATTTCAGGAGCTGATGCTGCACGCTGTCCGGCCCGGCGAGATGCCCGGCGCCGACCGCGACAAACACGGTGCCAGGCTGCTTCATGCGATCGGCGATGGTCTTCGCCCAGCGAATATTGCGGTTCTTGAGCAGCACATCATAGAGCGAGCGCGATTCCTTGAGCTCCTCGTTCATCATGTTGCCGAGCTTCACATCCTCGCCCTTGGTCCAGTAACCGAGCATCTCGTTGATCTTCGGCGCGAACTCCTCGGCTTCCTCGATGCTGCTCATCAGGAAGGTGACCTGCGCGTCCTCCGGCAGCGTGTCGAAATAGCCGATCTGCTGCGCGAAGGTTTCGAAGCCTGACAGGCGCTTGCCGCTTGCCTTGGCCGCCTTGGATAGCTGCGCCTCGGTGCCGTCCTCGGCGCTATAGCCGGCCTTTTGCATCGCGATCTGCGACAGCATGATGCTGACGAACCATGGCTCATACTGCTCGACCGCGGCGGTCGGCAGGCCGAGCTTGGCCATGCCGGCGGCATAGGCCGCGCGCTTCGCCGCTGGGATCTTGTCGGATAGTTTCTTACCGCTGCTGTCGGTGGCGAGCGGCATCATGATCTTCTGGATCTCGGCAGGCTCGGGCATGTTGAGTTCGAGTACGACCTGGTCGCTGGCGTCGAACGCGGTCTTCACGGCTTCGTCGAACCAGCCGAGATTGGGTTTCAGCGCATGGAATGTGCCGAACAGATAGATTGTCGTGTCCTTGTCCTTCACCACCCACAAGGCGGGGTCGGCATCGACAATTGGAGCGACTGCGGTCTGGCTAGGGGCCGCAGCGGGTGCTGGAGCCGGCGCTGGCGCAGGCGCCGTCTGCGCCAGGGCAGGGGTCGCGGACAGGGTTGCCGCGAGCATCGCGGCGACGAAACGCTTCATGCATTGATCCTTATATTCGGGGAAGCAAATGGGGATGGCGCAGGCCTAACGAAAGCGCCGCCACAAAAAGGTTATGAGCGCGACGGCCATGGTGAGCAGGAAAACCGCATTGCCGTTCGGCGCAGGCGCCAGTTCGACCATGCCGAGCGCCCACCAGCATATCCACAGCATGGCATAGAAGTTGATCCCGACCAGCCCGGCCCATTTATTGGCGTCGACCTCAAGTTCATCGACGGTGGTGAAATATTTCCACGAGCCGACCGAGACGGTGACGACGAACGCGACTATCGCGACGACTGCCAGCACTTGCATATACGTGCTGGTCAGGTTGAAATCATTGACTGCCAGCATGAGGCCAACAACGCCCCCGGTCAGGCCGCCGCCGATGATCAGGCCGCCGAGAATGCGGCCATATCTGCGTTGATTGTCCTTGTACCGGGTCAGCCCGACATCACGATCATCATGCATCGTCGACGGTCCCCGTTCGACTGCTTCCCGACTCGTCATGGAAAATGTCCTCGATTGGCATTTGAAACAGTCGCCCGATGCGAAAGGCGAGCGGGAGCGAGGGATCATATTTCCCCGTCTCGATCGCGTTGACCGCCTGGCGCGAGACGTCGAGACGCCCGGCCAGTTCAGCCTGACTCCAGTCGCGCTCGGCGCGCAGCACCTTGAGCCGATTTTTCACTGCTGGCCTTGTCATCATCGCCTGACCGAATGTCAGGTGACCATGACTAAATGTCAGCGAATCGATGCTATGTCAACAACCCCTGACAAAAAGATATGTGAAGCTGACCTTCGCGAGGCGCGCTTTGGATTTTACTCCGTCCGATTCACACCGCTTTCTGGCCTCGTCATGCCGGCTGTCCGATGCGCAATTTCCGCGTCGCGGATTGAATCAGTAAAACCGGAATCGATCAGACCATGACCCGCTTGGCATTTTCCCGATATTCCCGCAGCACATCCCAAGGATTCCCGTGCCGATCGATCAAAATTCCCGCAGGTTTTCCCGTGGATTCCCGCAGAACCCCCAAAAAAGCATTTTCCCGCAAAACTCCCGTGGCTGCGGGAATTTCGAACGCCGGCCGCAATGGACAAACGGGTTTCAAACGGGATCAGCGCGCCGATTCAATCGCGCCGGTCGATCCGTGCCAGTTGACCCTAAAGAGGCCATGCGCCAAAGCGACGGCGCTTTTTATCCCGCACTTGCGAAGGGTTTCCGCCGCGTGACCGCTGGTCCCGACACCAAGCCGCTGAGCTTTCAGCGCATGATCCTGAAGCTCCATGATTATTGGAGCGATCATGGCTGCCTGATCCTGCAGCCGTATGACATGGAGATGGGCGCGGGCACGTTCCATACCGCGACCACCTTGCGTGCGCTCGGACCGGATCATTGGAACGCGGCCTTCGTCCAGCCGTGCCGCCGCCCGACCGATGGTCGTTATGGCGAGAACCCCAACCGGCTACAGCATTATTACCAATATCAGGTGATCCTGAAGCCGAGCCCGCCCAATTTGCAGGAGCTGTATCTCGGCAGCCTCGCCGCGATCGGGATCGATTTCACGCATCACGACATCCGCTTCGTCGAGGATGATTGGGAAAGCCCGACACTCGGCGCCTGGGGCCTTGGCTGGGAAGTGTGGTGTGATGGGATGGAAGTGACTCAGTTCACTTATTTCCAGCAAATGGGCGGCTTCGACTGCAAGCCGGTCGCGGGCGAGCTGACCTATGGGTTGGAACGCCTTGCCATGTATCTGCAGAACAAGGATTCGATTTACGACCTTGCGTATAATGACGCGGGCGTGACCTATGGCGACGTGTTCCTCGAAAACGAAATCGAGCAATCGACCTGGAATTTCGAGGTCGCCAACACCGACACGCTGTTCGACCTGTTCCGCAAGGCGACCGCCGAATGCGAGAATTGCCTCGAAGCGAAACTGCCGATCCCGGCGTACGAGCAGGCGATCAAGGCGAGCCATGTCTTCAACCTGCTCCAGGCGCGCGGCGTGATCTCGGTCGCGGAACGCCAAGCCTATATGGGCCGGGTGCGCGATCTCGCGAAGGGCAGTTGCCAGGCGTGGATGGACAAGAACGGATGGGCGGCGTGACCGATTTCCTTCTGGAACTCCGCTCCGAGGAAATTCCCGCGCGCATGCAGGACAAGGCGCGCGACGATCTCGCTCGCCTGTTCGCGGCCGAGCTCGACAAGGCGGGCCTGAAGGCCGGTGCGCTCGAAACGCTCGCCACGCCGCGCCGCCTGACTCTGATCGCCCGCGACCTGCCGCTTCAGACCGAAGCGGTGTCGGAGGAGACCAAGGGCCCAAAGACCTCCGCGCCGCCCCAGGCGCTCGAAGGCTTTCTGCGCAAGACCGGCCTGACCCAGGACCAGCTGGTCGAGCGCGACGGCATCTTCTTCGCGATCGTCGAAAAGCCCGGCCGCGCCACCGCCGATGTGCTGGCCGAGGCGATCCCGGTGATCATCCGCGCCTTCCCCTGGCCCAAATCGATGCGCTGGGGTGATGCCTCGGCCTCGACCGAAAGTCTCAAATGGGTTCGCCCGCTCCAGGGCATCGTCGCTTTGCTCGGCGAGACCGTCGTGCCGTGCGAGATTGCCGGGATCGGGTCGGGCGCGACCACGGTCGGCCATCGTTTCCACGCACCGGGCGCGATCACCATCACCAGCGCCGCGACTTATGCGGATCAGTTGCGTGATGCGCATGTGATCGTCGACCAGGCCGAACGCCGCCAGATCATCGCGCTCGGCGCGACCATGGCGGCGCGCAAGGCCGGGCTGGAGCTGATCCAGGACGAAGGGCTGCTGACCGAGAATGCCGGGCTGACCGAATGGCCAGTGCCGCTGCTCGGTCGTTTCGACGAAGCGTTCCTGGCCGTGCCGCCTGAAGTGATCCAGCTCACCGCGCGCGTGAACCAGAAATATTTCGTGTGCCGCGATAGTGAGGGCAAGCTCGCCAATGCCTTCGTGTGCACCGCCAATATCGACGCGGTCGATGGCGGCGCGAAGATCATCGACGGCAACCGCAAGGTGCTGGCGGCGCGGCTGTCGGACGCGAAATTCTTCTACGAGACCGATTTGAAGGTGCCGCTCGAGGAGCAGGCGAAGAAACTCGACCGCATCGTGTTCCACGAGAAGCTCGGCACGGTCGCCGACAAGGTCGACCGCGTCGCCAAACTGGCGAGGTGGCTGGTTGAAGAGGGCATCGTCACGTCTTCTCCCTCTCCCCCTGTGGGAGAGGGAAGGGGCCCATCGCAAAGCGATGGGAAGGGTGAGGGGGACGCTAGCGTTACGCACCCAACTCCCCCTCACCCTTCCGTCGCTTCGCTCCTCCCTCCCTCTCCCACAGGGGGAGAGGGAAATCTGGCCGACATGGCCGAGCGCGCCGCACGGCTGTGCAAGGCGGATCTCGTCACCGGCATGGTCGGCGAATTCCCCGAGCTACAGGGCCTGATGGGCGGCTATTACGCCCGCGCGCAGGGCGAGGATGAGGCGGTCGCCGAGGCGATCCGCGATCATTACAAGCCAGTTGGGCAGGGCGACGACGTGCCGACCGCACCGGTGACGGTGGCGGTGTCGCTGGCGGACAAGCTGGATACGATTGCGGCATTCTTTGCGATTGATGAAAAGCCGACCGGATCCAAAGATCCGTTTGCATTGCGAAGAGCGGCTCTCGGCATTCTTTCACTGATTACGGTGAACGGGATGCGCCTGGAACTTTCCAAAGTATGGAGCTTCTGGGGCACCAATCTACATTTTGGTCCTCCGCCCTGGGTGGATGGCTTCAGTGCGAGCCTCGATTTCTTCGCCGACCGCCTCAAGGTCCAGCAGCGTGAAGCCGGGGTCCGTCACGACCTGATCGACGCGGTGTTCGCGCTCGGCGGCGAGGATGATCTCGTCCGCCTCTTGGCCCGCGTCCATGCGCTGCAATCTTTCGTCACCACCGAGGACGGCAGAA
Organism: Sphingomonas sp. So64.6b; assembly: GCF_014171475.1. NCBI lineage: Bacteria > Pseudomonadati > Pseudomonadota > Alphaproteobacteria > Sphingomonadales > Sphingomonadaceae > Sphingomonas > Sphingomonas sp. So64.6b. The sequence continues at coordinate 2,686,174 of NZ_CP048817.1, read as the reverse complement.
ACCTGCTCGCCGGCTACAAGCGCGCCGCCAATATCCTCAAGAAAGAGGGCTTCCTTACTCCCTCTCCCCCTGTGGGAGAGGGAAGGGGCCCATCGCGTAGCGATGGGAAGGGTGAGGGGGACGCTAGTGTGTCGCCCATCACTCCCCGTCACCCTTCCGCGACTTCGTCGCTCCCTCCCTCTCCCGCAGGGGGAGAGGGACATGAAGCTGCGTTGATCGCCGCGCTCGATGTGGCCGAACCGCGTGCGCGCGATGCGGTCGCGGCGGAGGATTTCGAAGGCGCCATGGCCGCGCTCGCGAGCCTGCGCGGCCCGATCGACCAATTCTTCGAGCACGTGACGGTCAACGATCCGGAGGCCGACAAGCGCCTGTCGCGGCTGGCATTGCTCGCCCGTGTGCGCGACGCGGTCCATTCGGTCGCGGATTTCTCGAAGATCGAGGGCTGACATTTCACGGCAGCCGGCACTAATCTGAATGGGGACGAGTGAATGACGCAGTACGTCTACCGCTTCGGCGGCGGGGTTTCCGATGGGGGCAAGGGCGACAAGAATCTGCTCGGCGGCAAGGGCGCGAACCTTGCCGAGATGGCCTCGATCGGCCTGCCGGTGCCGCCGGGCTTCACCATCTCGACCGAATTCTGCGAAGTCTATTATGACGAGGGCCGCGCCTTCCCGCAGGCGCTGCGCGACGAAGTCGCCACCGGTATCGCTCATATCGAGGGCGTTACGGCCAAGAAGTTCGGCGATGCGGGCGACCCGCTGCTCGTCTCGGTCCGCTCCGGCGCGCGCGCGTCGATGCCGGGCATGATGGACACGGTGCTCAACCTCGGCCTCAACGACGAGACGGTGAAGGGCCTAGCCGCGACCTCGGGCGACGATCGCTTCGCCTGGGACAGCTATCGCCGCTTCATCCAGATGTACGCCGATGTCGTGCTCGAACTCGATCATGGCAGCTTCGAGGAAGCGCTTGAGATCGCCAAGGAGGACAAGGGCTATTATCTCGACACCGAGCTGAGCGCCGAAGATCTGCAGGCGCTGGTCGCCGAGTACAAGGCGCTGGTCGAGGCGCAGTGGAACAAGCCCTTCCCGCAGGACGTGCATGACCAGCTGTGGGGCGCGGTCGGCGCGGTGTTCGGATCGTGGCAGTCGGAGCGCGCCAAGGTCTATCGCCGCCTGAACGACATTCCCGCCGCCTGGGGCACCGCGGTCAATGTGCAGGCGATGGTATTCGGCAATATGGGCGATACCTCGGCGACCGGCGTCGCATTCACGCGCGACCCGGCCAAGGGCGACCGCGCTTATTATGGCGAGTTCCTGATCAACGCGCAGGGCGAAGATGTCGTCGCCGGCATTCGCACGCCGCAATATCTGACCAAAGCGGCGCGAGAGACCGCCAATGCCAAGCCGGCTTCGATGGAAGAAGCGATGCCGGTCGTGTTCGGCGAACTGGCCAAGGTGTTCGACCTGCTCGAGACGCATTACCGCGATATGCAGGACATCGAGTTCACCGTGCAGCAGGGCAAATTGTGGATGCTGCAGACCCGCTCGGGCAAGCGCACCGCCAAGGCCGCGCTGAAGATCGCGGTCGACATGGCCGAAGAAGGGCTGATCACGCGCGAGGAAGCGGTCGCGCGGGTCGATCCGCAGGCGCTCGATCAATTGCTCCATCCGACGCTCGATCCGAATGCGGTGCGCGATGTGCTGACCAAGGGCCTGCCGGCATCGCCGGGGGCAGCCAGCGGCGCGGCGGTATTCGACAGCGACACCGCGGAGAAGCGCGCGGCGGCCGGCGACAGCGTGATCCTGATCCGCGTCGAGACCTCGCCGGAAGACATTCACGGCATGCACGCGGCCAAGGGCATCCTGACCGCGCGTGGTGGCATGACCAGCCATGCGGCGGTGGTGGCGCGCGGCATGGGGCGTCCCTGCGTCTCGGGTGCCGGCACGATCGCGATCGATGCCAAGGCGGGCGTGATGCGCGTTGCGGGCCGCGAAATCCGCGAGGGCGACACGATCACTATCGACGGCACCACCGGCGAAGTGATGGCTGGCGCAGTGCCGACGGTGCAGCCCGAATTGTCGGGGGATTTCGGGACACTGATGGAATGGGCCGATGGCGTGCGCCGATTGAAGGTACGCGCCAATGCCGAGACGCCGCTCGACGCCAGAGTGGCGCGCGAATTCGGCGCCGAGGGCATCGGGCTGTGCCGGACCGAGCATATGTTCTTCGATGCGGCGCGGATCACCGCGGTGCGCCAGATGATCCTGGCCGAGGACGAGAAGGGCCGCCGCGCCGCGCTCGACAAGCTGCTGCCGGAACAACGCGCCGACTTCGTCCAGCTGTTCGAGGTGATGGCCGGCCTGCCAGTGACGATCCGCCTGCTCGATCCGCCGCTGCATGAATTCCTGCCGCATGAGGAAAGCGAGTTTGCCGAAGTGGCGACCGCCGCCGGGGTCGATGTCGATATCCTCAAGCGCCGCGCCGCCGAACTGCACGAATTCAACCCGATGCTTGGCCATCGCGGCTGCCGGCTCGGCGTGACCTATCCCGAAATCTACGAGATGCAGGCGCGTGCGATCTTCGAAGCGGCGATCGAGGTTGCGATCAAATCGGGCGCGGCGCCGATCCCCGAAGTGATGATCCCGCTGGTCGCCACGCGGCGCGAGCTGGAGCTGATGAAGGCGGTGGTCGAAAAGGCCGCGCAGGCGGTGTTCGCCGATAAGGGCCGGACGATCGAGTATCTGATCGGCACGATGATCGAACTGCCGCGCGCGTGCCTGATGGCGGGCGAGATCGCCGAAGTCGGTGCTTTCTTCAGCTTCGGTACCAACGATCTGACGCAGACCACGCTGGGCGTCAGCCGCGACGATGCGGCGCGTTTCCTGACCACTTATGTCGAGCGCGGCATTTACGCCAAGGACCCGTTCGTCAGCCTCGATATCGAGGGCGTCGGCCAGCTGATCGAACTGGCGGCGGAGCGCGGCCGGGCAACACGGCCGGAGATCAAGCTCGGTATTTGCGGCGAACATGGCGGCGACCCGGCATCGATCGCGTTCTGCGAGCGCATCGGCCTCGATTATGTCAGCGCCTCGCCTTATCGCGTACCGATCGCGCGGCTCGCGGCGGCACAGGCGGCGCTGGGCAAGGCGGGATAGGCCGTCGGCGGCTGAGCCGTCAGCTCCAGAACAGTTCGCGATGTTCTTCGGTCTTGCCCGCGCTGAGCAGCGTCGCCTGATCGCGCCAGCGTTCGCGCAGGATGAAGCCGGCGGGGAGGTCGAGCCGTTGTTCCAGCGCCATCTCATCCTCGTCCGATAGCTTGGCGATATCCGCGAAACTGGTCATGTCGAGCGCGGCCAGCTTTGCCTTCAAGGCGTCGTCGATGCCGCGGATGCGTGTGAGATCGTCGCCGTGGCTGCCGTCAATGTCACGGGGCGGGAATGCGGCAATGGCAGCGCTGGCGGCGACGGGCGCGGCCTGCACAGCGATCGGCTTTGCATCGGGTTCGGCGGTAACCGATTCCGGCTGCGGGGCGATCGCGGGTGCGGTGATCGGCGTTTCGGCCCGGTCCACCGATTCTTTCAGCGCGACATTCTCTTGCTCCAGCTCGGCGATGCGGGCTTTGCCTTCGCCAATCTGCGCCTCGGCCTTGCGCCGGTAATTGCTGTACGCCTCGCTCTCCTCATAAAGGCGCCGGCGCCATTTCTTGCCGCCCGGATGCAGGCCGAGGCCGAGGATCACACCGCCGAACAACAGCAGCGCAAGCACGATGAATTGACCCAAGCTATTGAACAGCATCTGCGTTTCCCGAGTCCCGGCGCGATGGTTTCGGCGCCGGTGATGATCCTGACGACTCAGCCGCGCGGGATCAAGCGCGCCGAGCCGACCCGAGCACGCGCCTTAGATGCCACCCGAGAACGCATCCGAGATGGAGCAGGCGGCGGGGCCGAGGATGACGACGAACAAGGTCGGGAGGATGAACAGGATCAACGGTACGGTCATGATCGCGGGCAGGCGCGCGGCCTTTTCCTCGGCGCGCATCATGCGTTCGTTGCGGAACTCGGCCGACAGCACGCGCAGCGCCGACGCGAGCGGCGTACCGTATTTCTCGGTCTGCACCATGGTTGTCACCACGCCTTTGACGGCGTCGAGCTTGACCCGCATGGCGAGGTTCTCGAACGCCTGGCGACGTTCGTTGAGGAACCCGAGTTCGATCGCGGTCAGGGTGAATTCGTCGCCGAGTTCGGGATAGGCGCGGCCCAGTTCGCGCGCGACGCGGTGGAACGCGGCATCGACCGTGAGTCCCGCTTCGGCACAGATCACCAGCAGATCGAGCGCATCGGGCAGGCCCTTGCGGATCGCATCGGAGCGCTTGGTGATCTTGTTCTTGAGGAAGATATCCGGCGCCTTGTAGCTCAGGATAAACGCGCCGGCGACGATACCATAGCGCTTGATCGCGCTGTAATCCGAGAACATTTCCGTGCCGTAGACGATGTAGAGCATCAGCCCGCCGAACACGATCGGCAGGACGAGACGGCCGAAAATGACCGCGACGGCATATTCCTTCGACCGGATACCGGCCTGCATCAGCTTGATCTGCGCGGCCTTGACCTGGCTTTCCTGCAGCACTTGCAGCGATGACAGGATCGATTTGATGCGGTCCGTTGTATGGTTCTTGGTGACCAGCTTGGCACGGCGCTTGGTCGATGCGGTGATGCCCGCCTTCAACTGTTCGCGGCGTTCGTTCAGCGCCTTGACGCGCTTGATCATCGGGTCGCGCACCGTGGTCGCGGCATAGATGGCAAGAAGCACGGCGAATGCGGCGACGCCGGCGAGCAAGGTCGCCGCCATCATCACATCGACCCCAAGGATCGTCGGTCCAGCCGTTTCGCCCATGATGCTCTCGTACTTCCCTAGATCTCGAAGTTGATCATCTTGGCCATGATGAAGGCGCCCGTCGCCATCCACAGCATGCCGCCGCCGCCGGCAACCATCAGCCGCTCGTCGGTGAAGAAGGTCTGCATATAGCTGCCGTTGATCATCCAGATCATGCCGAACACGATGAACGGCAGCGACCCGATGATATAGGCGGACGCCTTGGATTCGGACGACATCGCCTTGATCTTGAGCTTCATCTGCCCGCGCATGCGCAGCACATTGGCGAGGTTGGCGAGCGTTTCGGCCAAGTTGCCGCCGGTCTCGCGCTGGATCGCGATGGTGATGACGAAGAACTGGAATTCGGGCGTGCCAAGTCGATCCGCCGTTTCCTGAAGCGCTGCATCCATCGTGCGGCCGATCTTCATCTTGTCCGATACGGTGCGGAATTCCTCACCCACCGGCCCGTCGATCTCGTGGCCGACGACGCCGATCGTCTCGGTGATCGGCAGGCCGGAGCGCAGGCCCCGCACCAGCAGCTCGATCGCATCGGGGAATTTGGCGGTGAATTTGGCGATGCGGCGTTTGATGAAGAAACCGACGACCATGTGCGGAATACCTGCGCCAAGCACCACGCCGAGCAGCAGCGCGAGCGCAAAGGGCAGTCCCTGGAGCGCCAGCAACGCGGTGACGACGACGAAGATGCCGACGGTGGCCATGCCATATTGGCCAACGGTCCACGGTTTGCCGGTCATCGCCAGGCGCTTTTTCAGAACGGCGGGACGCGGCAGGAACCGCATCGCATAGCCATCCATCTTGGTACCGCGACTGGCGGTGATGCGGCGCATCTGTGCCTCGACCGCGGCGTTGGCCGAGGTGTTGTGGCGGGCGCGGACGGTCGACAACCGGCGTGCCTGGGCACGCTCCGCCGACGGGCCGGCAAAGGCGAAGGCGATAAGCAGCAGGACGACCAATGCGCCCCCGCCCAGCATGATCAATGGCGTCAGTTCCATTGTGGTATCAAGCGCTCCGCTTGGTTACGATCCGGTCAATTGACCGGCCCGAACCGGTTTATTTTTTGCGTTTCGGCATCATCGATTTGAAATCGCCGAATTTGCCCATCAGTGACGTGCCTTTGGCAACCGGCTTCTTCGTCGGTGATGCCTCGGCGGCGGCGTCACCCGCACCCATCAGCTTCATCGCGAGATCGACGATCGGTGCGACGGTCTTGGAACCCTTGCCGGCTTCCGCCATCGGCTTGCCGAGCTTGGCCGACTGCGCTGCGACCTTCTGGTCGAACGGGATCATGAAATCGATCTTGCGCTCGATCGAGCCTTCGAAATCCTTGCGGTTGATCTCGAGCTGCGCATTGGCATGGACGCGGTTGGCGACGACGAACACTTGAGTGTGCGGCGCGTTCGACTTGAGCCAGGACAGGATGCGAATTGAATCGCGTGCCGCGGCAAGCGTCAGCTCGGTCACAACGACCGCGATCTGGACGTCGGTGATCAGATGCGGATGCAGCACCAGCATGCCACGTGGCAGGTCGACGATGGTGCATTCGAACGCCGAACGCATCTCTTCCTGCAACTGGTAGAAGGCGGCGCCATCGGTCAGCACTGGCGAGTTGATCGGCGCTTCGGCCGATAACACGGACAGTGTGTCGCTCGATTTCACCATCGCGCGTTCGATGAAAAGGCCGTCGATCCGGCTCGGATTTTCGATCGCGTCGGTCAGGCCGCGGCCTGGTTCGAGGTCGAGGGTCAGCGCGCCGGTACCGAAATGCACGTCGAGATCAAGCAAGGCGGTGTTGCGCTTGCCCTTGTCGCTCAGCACCCAGGCGACCGAGGTCGCGATGGTCGAGGCGCCGACACCGCCGCGCGCGCCGATTACCACAGTCGAACAATGCGGTCGTTCGGTCGAGGCATCGGCGGTCTTGGGCGCGTTAAGCAGTGCCTGGGCATGCGTAAAGGCTTCGCGCAGCATATCCGGGCTCAGCGGCTTGAGCAGGTAATCCTGGATACCGCTGACCACCAGATCGCGGTACAGGCGCACGTCATTGACCTGGCCGGCGGCGATCACGACCGTGCCGGGCTCGCATACTTCGGCGAGCGCATTGATGTCATTGAGCGGATCGCCCGATTCGGACAGGTCGACGAACAGGATCTGCGGGCTGGCGGAGACCGACAGCGACTGGACCGCGTTGCGCAGGCCGCCCTTGTTCACCTTTTCCGGTGCCCAGCCCATTTCGGTGACGACCGGGCGGATCGATTCCGCCGTCGTTTCATCGCAGACATAAGCGACAAAGGGTTCGCGGTTTCCGACGCGACCGGGATTGAAGGGAGCGTTCATGGCTTAATTCTTCCCGCCGCTGGTGCCCGCACTGGCGCCGGCACTTGCCGGTGCCTTGCGATATACTTCGATCGCCTTGGTTGATTGTGCCGGATCGGTGACACCAGAACCGGGCTGCCCTCGTACCAGATCACCCGGGTTGGCGGTCATCGCGGCAAGGTTCGAATTGATGCCGCAGCCCTGGTTGGACGAAGTGTTGCTTTCGAATTCGGGCTGGCTGACGCGGCTGAAGTCCGGACATCCGGGGACGACCGCCTTCATCCGGCTGACCACCACGCGGACCATGCCGGGTTGCACGGGGGCGCCGGTGATCGGGGCCTCGTCGGACAGGAGCAGGCCATAGCGGCCAATTTGCGACTGCACGTCGTCGCGGATTCCGTTGCCATAAGGGTTGGGATCATCGATTGCGACGCGGTCGCCATAACCAAGCCGCAACGACTGCATCCATCCAGCGAGCCGCTGCGCTTCGCCCGGGGCAAGATTGTTGCCGCTGGTGTTCACGTCGAACACGAAATCGGTGCGGCTGACGACCGGCTGATGCACCGATTCCAGGCCGCGATTCTTCGTGCCGGTACTGCACGCCCCCAGCGCCAGAGCGGGGGCTAGGGTCGTGGCGATCAGGATGCTACGCTTCAACATGGTTCTATCCCTTTTGGGCCCGTCACTGTGTCGCAGGGTCAATTGATGCTGAAACCGGGAGCGGCGACCGCGCCCTTTTTGGGTTTCGCCGGTGGAGGCGCCTTTTCCTCGCGGCGTTCTTCGGCCTTGGGGGCCGGAAAGACTGGCGCGGATGCACCAAATGCGGGGACGGCGGTCGCTGGCGGCGCCATGCTCGGCTTGGGGCGGTCGCCGCCGGTGACGCCACCGCCAAGTTCTCCAAGGAAAACCCGACCGAGATCGGTCGGTGCCTTATAACCGTCGGTCGGTAGCACGATGTCGTTCGCATTGACCGGCTTGACCAGATACGGGGTGATGACGATCACCAATTCGGTTTCGTTACGTTTGAAGCCATTCGAGCGAAACAGCGCGCCGAGTATCGGCACGTCGCCAATCCCGGGTGTCTTCTCGATCGTATTCTGATGGTCGTTCTGCAACAGGCCGGCGATCATGAAGCTCTGACCCGAACCAAGTTCGACCGTCGTCTCGGCGCGCCTGGTGGTCAAGGCGGGAATCGTCGTGCCGGCCATCTGCACGGATCCCTGCGCCGACAGCTGCGACACTTCCGGCCTGACGCGCAGTGAGATGCGGCCATCGGACAGCACCGTCGGTGTATAGGAAAGGCTGATGCCATATTGCTTGTATTCGACCGACACAGCGCCAAGACCCTGACTGATCGGGATGGGGATTTCGCCACCCGCCAGGAAGGTACCGGTTTCGCCTGACAGCGCGGTCAGATTCGGGTTCGCCAGCGTTGAAACCTGGCCGATCGTTTCGCCGAGGTCGAGCGCGGCCAGAAAGTCGGTGCCGAGCGCACGACCGAACAACCCCATTGTTGAGCGCTCCGCGCCCTCCTGCAATGTGAACTTCTTCAAGCCGGTGGCGGGATCGATCGTTATCGTCCCCGGGTTGCCGGCGCTGCCCAGAAAACCTGTTCCCGTGCAGGATGGCACACAATTGTTGGTACGCAGGCGCACGCCGATATTCTTGACGAAGCTGCGGCTGACCTCAGCGAACTTGACCTGAAGGTTGACCTGCAGCGGCGTCGCGGTCCTGAGGCGGCTCAGCACTTTTGTGGAATCACCGACAAAGGCCTGGACGAGCCGTTCCGCTTCGGCGCTATCAGCCGGAGCGGCGACGATGCCGGTCAGCAGGATCAGGCCGTTCATCGGCGTCGCGACGATATGCGCCTCGGGCATCGCCAGGTTCAGCATCTGCTGAATCGAGTCGAAATTATTGCCGACCCGGACCGTGGCGGAATAGATCACCGCGCCCGCCTTGTTGGTGGCGGAGATGGTCGTTTCGCCCTGAGCCTTGCCGAACACATAGATTTGCGTGGCCGAGCGGATCTGCACATCGGCGATCGAGTCGCTGGCGACGAAGACATCGCTCATCGGCCGGGCCAGCGTAATCAGACGACCGCGGCCAGTGTTGACCTGCAGCACGGGTGAGGATGCGGAGGACTGGGCCGGGGCGGGTGCCGCGGCACCGCCAACGGTCGCCGCGACAAGAGCGGCGGCCAGCGGCCAGCCGATCGGTGTGAACGCGATACGCATGTTACTTCTTCCCCCCGACCGGAACTTCGGTCACCGCGTTGCCGCGTGCGACGCGGATCACCGGACCTGCCGACGCTGCGGCGGCTCCCGGATAGCTTCCCCCTGTGGGTGCCGGAGCCCCACCAGGCGTCATAGTCATCTCCGCGGCCTTGCCTGGCACCGTGCGACGCTGGAAGCGCGATACGTCGGCACCGACGGCGAAGGTCGTGTTGCCGGTGACCGGCTGGCTCGCGAGCTTCAGCATCATTGCCTTCTCGGCCTTGGGATCGTCGGTTTCGGGCACCTTGATGTCCCCGCTGGCGATCGCCTGCTCGAGTTCGGAATTATTGTCGGCGATCGAACGCAGCGACAGCGACAAATTGCCAAGCGTCTGCGCGACCGCAATCTGCTCGGCGATCTTCGGCGTTGCCTCGATCGTCACGTTGGAAAAGGTCTTGACCAGTGTCTTGCCGTCTTCGCCGGTGGTGTTGTCGGTGCGCTGGTCGGTGGCAAGCACGCGCAGGTTGCGCATGATCGTCTCGGACGCCTTGAGTGGCGGGCCGTCGCCGCCGCCGGGAACGGTCTGAGTCAGGATCAAATCGATACGGTCGCCCGGGAACACGAAGCCGGCGACACCGGTCTGGACCGAGATCGGAATGGTCACGGCGCGCATGCCGGCGCCGAGCGCCGCTGCCAGGAAGCCGCGATCTCCGGGCTTGACCAGCGCGCCCTGAGTGATCGGCTGCCCCGCGGTGATCGCGTTGCGCACGACGGTACCCTGAAGCGACTTCAGGTCGGTCTGGGCCTTGATGTAATAGGCGTTCTCGACCAGCTCCTTGGGCCAGGGCTGAAATTTCAGCGCGGTGGCATCAAGGATCGTCCCGACCGGCAAGGCGCGAGTCGCGACGAGCACTTCGGGACCGTCGATTGGCGCGGCGATCGCGGCTGCACCGGCTTGAGGCGCGGGGCTGCCCATAATCAGGCTGCGCGCCATGAACGCGGTGATGGCCGCGACAATCAGCGCACCTACCAGCAGGACGATCTTACGGGTATCCATAACGCTTCGGACCTTTTCGAGCGCGGATCAGGTTGATCCGGCGTTAAGCACTCACAGAAACTGGTTAAAAATCGGTTCGCGGATCGAAATGAGCGCAGCGATCGCAATCGCCACGCCATAGGGAATCTCGAGCACGTTCTTGTTTTTGCGGAAATATTTCTCAATCATCATGATCAATGTCAGCACGCCGCCAAGCAACGACATGATCATCAGCATCCCAACCAGCGGCACCAACGGGAACCATAAGGCGAGCGCGCCGATCATCTTGACGTCGCCGCCACCCATCCAGCCGAAGTTGAACGCGACACAGAAAAACCCGAAGACGCCGAGCGCCAGGCCAAGCTGGATCGCCATGTCGGGCCATAGAGCCAGCCCGTTCGCCCACCACCAGAACGGCGCGAGCAGGGCGATGGCGCCGTTCTTCCAATTGGCGATCTCACGATGGCGCGCGTCCTCGATCCCCGCCAGAACGAGGATCAGCGCAAACGCGCCGAGCATCAAAGCAATCGGATTTCCCCAACCCATCAGGGAATTCCCTAGACGGCATGGCTTTCCAAAAAGTAACGATCACCGATGGATTCACCAGAAATGTATCGCCGCGCGATTCCCGCCGACGCCCGGATCGGTCGATGGCGCGGGCCGGATGGCTGGGATTTCCGCCGTTTCGACTGGCCGGCCGAGGGTTCGGCCATGCGCGGCAGCATTTTGTTCGAGGGCGGGCGCGGCGATATTTTCGAGAAATATCTCGAAGTTTTCGCGCACTGGCACGCTCGGGGCTGGTCGATCACCTCGCTCGATTGGCGCGGCCAAGCCGGATCGGGCCGCACTTCACCCGACCTTCATGTCGGCCATATCGAAAATTTCGACACTTATGTCGCCGACTTTGCCGCTTTCTGGAGGGAATGGCAGCGGGATGCCGCCGGTCCTAAAGTGCTGATGGGGCATTCGATGGGCGGCCATCTGGTGCTGCGCGCGATGACCGAAGGTGTCGCGAAACCGGACGCGGCGGTGCTGATCGCGCCGATGCTCGGCCTGCACAGCCCGCTTGGCGCCAGGCTCGGCGAGCGAATGGCCAAGATGCTCGGCGGGGTGGGTAACTCGGCGCGAGCGGCGTGGAAGGTCAATGAACGCCCCGCGACGACGGTGACGCGTCAGGCATTATTGACGCATGATCGCGATCGTTATGACGATGAGATATTCTGGCAGACGACCAAACCGGAATTGCTGCTCGGCCCGCCGAGCTGGCGCTGGGTGATGCAGGCGTTCGAATCGACTCGGCGCCAGCGCGACGATCCCCGGCTCAGAAAGATGGCCGTGCCGACGCTGCTGATCGTCGCCGAAGCCGACAAGCTGGTGAACCCCAAGGCGGCGTTGCAGGTCGCGGCCAGGCTGCCCGATGCCCGGGTCGTGCGATTCGGCAGGGAATCGGCGCATGAAGTGCTGCGCGAGGCCGACGCGGTGCGCAATCGCGCGATCGGTGAGATCGACATCTTCCTCGCGTCGCGCGCGCGGGCCTGACTCGGTTGGGAACAGTGGGCGGGTGACGGTGGAACGATATGATATCGCGATCGTCGGTGCGGGCATTGCCGGCGCGAGCCTCGCGGCCGCGGTTGCACCGCATGCGTCGGTGGTGCTGGTCGAGGCCGAGGATCAGCCGGGTTATCATTCCACCGGGCGTTCGGCGGCCTTCTGGTCCGAAACCTATGGTGGGCCCGGCGTGCAGCCGCTGACCACCGCTTCGGGGCCGGCGCTGCAAGCGGGCGGGTTCCTTGCGCCGCTCGGGTCGCTGCATATCGGCCGCGCCGCCGACAGCGCGGCGATTCATGCTTTCCTCACCAAGTTCGACGGCACGGGCGTGGCACTGTCGGCGCTGGATCCGTCGACGGTGATTGCCGGTATCCGGCCGGACTGGACGCTTGGCGTGCTGGAGGCGAGCAGCGCCTATATCGACGTCGCCGCGCTGCATGCCCATTATCTCGTCGAAGCACGGCGTACGGGCGCCGTGCTGAAGCTGTCGGCGCCGTTGCGCGGCGCGGTGCGCGAAGGGGCTGGCTGGCGCATCGACGCTGGCGGACAGGACGTTGCCGCGACCGTGCTGGTCAATGCCGCCGGCGCCTGGGCGGACCGGGTCGCCGCGCTGGCCGGGGCGGCACCAATCGGGCTGCAGCCCAATCGCCGCACCATGGTGCAATTGCGCACCGACGCCGCGCTTCCCGCCGGCATGCCGATGGTCATCGACATCGCCGGGCGGTTCTATTTCAAACCCGAAGGCGAGGGCCGGCTTTGGCTCAGCCCGCATGACGAGACGCCGGTCGAGCCGGGCGATATCGCGCCGGAGGAAATCGACGTGGCGATTGCGGTCGACCGGTTCGAACATGTCGTCGACTGGCCGGTCGTCGCGGTGGAGCATAAATGGGCGGGGCTGCGCAGCTTCGCACCCGATCGGCTGCCGGTTTACGGCTTCGACTCCGTCCTTCCCGGCTTTTTCTGGTGCGCCGGGCAGGGTGGTTTCGGCATCCAGACCGCACCGGCCGCCGCCGCGCTCGCTGCCGCGCTATTGCTTGGGCGCGCACCCGATTCGGTGGTCGCCGCGATCGATCCTGCGACGTACGCGCCCGGCCGTTTCAGACCGCTGGCGTAACGGGATTTTCCGGCTTAGTCTGGCCAGGTCCAACGACGGAGGATGACCATGGCGCACAAGTTCGAGATCTATAAGGACAAGGCCGGCGAGTTCCGCGTTCGCTTCAAATATAACAGCGAAACGATGTTTTCGACCGAAGGTTATTCAAGCAAGTCGTCTGCCAAAGAGGCGATCGAGTCGATCCAGAAGAACGGTCCCGGCGCCGAGATCGAAGACAATAGCTGAGTTTTAGCCTTTGCGCGCGGCGTCGGCCGCGTCGCTTGCCAGCCGGTCAGCCCGTTCATTGTCGGGGTGGCCGGCATGGCCCTTCACCCATTTCCATTCGATGCGATGCGGCTTGGCCGCGTCGAGCAGCGCCTGCCACAGGTCGGCATTCTTGACCGGCTTCTTGTCGGCCGTCTTCCAGCCATTGCGTTGCCAGCCTTTGATCCATTTGGTCAGTCCGTCCATCACGTAACGACTGTCGGTCGACAGCGCGACGAGGCAGGGCCGCTTCAGTGCGTTCAGTCCTTCGATCGCGGCGGTCAGTTCCATCCGGTTGTTGGTTGTCAGCTTCTCGCCGCCGGACAATTCCTTTTCCTTGCCGCCGGCGCGAATCAGCGCGCCCCAGCCGCCGGGGCCGGGATTGCCCTTGCATGCGCCATCGGTGGCGATCTCGACTCGCGTGAGCTCTGCAGTGATTTCGGTCATCGAAAGAGGGTCTCGCCCATTTGATCATAAGTGTTGAGGCGGCGCAGATAGGCCAGCGGATCCTTGCGCGTGACGAGCGCATCGGCGGGCGTGTTGAGCCAGTCCCATGCACGGGTAAGCAGGAAGCGGATGCACGCGCCGCGCGCCAGAACAGGTAGCGCCGCACGCTCGGCATTGCTTAAGGGGAAGCGCGAGGCATAACCTTTGACCAGCGCCGCGCCGACCGCGCGATCGACACTGGCGCCGCTCGCGTCGAACGACCAGGCGCTGTGCATCACCGCCAGGTCCCAGGCGCGGATATCGGTGCAGGCGAAGTAGAAGTCGATCAGGCCGCCGACCCGGTCGCCGAGCATCAGGACATTGTCGGGGAACAGATCGGCATGGATCACGCCGCGCGGCAGGTCATTTGGCCATGCCGCCAGCACCGATTCCAGCGCGCCGCTGACACGGTCGAACAGGCCCGGCTCAATCGCGTCGAGGTCGTGCCCGCAGCGTGCCAGCAACGCCGTCCAGCCGTCCGGGCCGAGGCTGTTGGGGCGTTCGCCGGTGAAATCGGTCAGCGACTCGTGCATATGGCCCATCGCGGCGCCGGTCGCGAAGGCTTGCGCGATGTTCGGATGCGAGACCGATACGCCGGGCAGGAATTCGATCAGGCAGGCGGGGCGGCCTTCGAGTTGCTGGATGGCTACGCCCGCGCGATCGGTGAGCGCGCGCGGGACCGGATTGCCGCGTTCGGCGAGATGATCGAGCAGCGCGAAGAAAAAGGGCAAGTCGCCCAGATCCACTCGTTTCTCATAAAGCGTCAGGATGAAGCGACCGCTGGTCGTGTCGACCATGTAATTGCTGTTCTCGACGCCCTCCGCGATGCCCTTGGCCGAAACCAGTTCGCCATGGTCGTAGCGCGCAAGGAACGTGGCCAGCGCCTCGGCCGACACATGAGTATAAACGGCCAAGGGTTCAGGCCGCGGCTTCGAGGCCGCGGGGCAGCTTGAACGACACCGTTTCGCGATTGGTCTCGACTTCGCGCTCGCTGACCTCGAACCGCTCGCTCAACCGGTCGACCAGCTCGCGGACCAGTATTTCCGGCGCGGAGGCGCCAGCAGTGATGCCGAGCGTCCTGACGCCCGTCAGGAAATCGAAATCGAGATCGGTCGCGCGCTGGATCAGCCGGGCCGGTGTGCCCTCACGCACCGCGACCTCGACCAGCCGGACCGAGTTCGACGAATTGGGCGCGCCGATCACCAGCATCGCGTCGCACATCGAGGCGATCGATTTGACCGCTGTCTGCCGGTTCGACGTGGCGTAGCAGATATCGTCGGGGCGGGGCGCCTGGATTGCTGGAAAGCGGCGCTGCAAGGTCGCTACGACATCGGCGGTGTCGTCGACCGACAAGGTGGTTTGGGTCAGGAAGGCGATGTTGGTCGGGTCGGCGGGTGTGAACGCCTCCGCATCGGCGACATCCTCGATCAGGGTCATCGCGCCTTCCGGCACCTGGCCGAAGGTGCCGATCACCTCGGGATGGCCGAGATGGCCGATAAACACGATATGCCGCCCGGCCGCGACGAGGCGCTCGGCCTGACGATGAACCTTCGATACCAATGGGCAGGTCGCGTCGAGATAGGTCAGGCCGCGATCCTGCGCCGCGGCCGGGACCGATTTGGGCACGCCGTGCGCGGAGAACACCACCGGCACGCCTTGGGGCACGGCGTCGAGTTCCTCGACGAACACCGCGCCTTTGGCCTTCAATGCATCGACGACATATTTGTTATGGACGATCTCGTGCCGGACATAGACCGGCGCGCCGTGCTTCTCGATTGCCAGCTCGACGATTCGGATCGCGCGGTCGACGCCAGCGCAAAATCCGCGCGGGGCCGCGATCAGCAATTGGAGGGCGGGTTTTTCCGAGATGCTCATGTCGCGCGGCTTTACGCGATTGCTTGCGTGCGCGAAAGCCGGTTCCTATGGTGATTGAAGTTCCGGGGCCGGTGCGCAAGCACCACGGCCCCTTCCTTGTGATAAGGTGCGTATGCCCGTGACAGCTCCGAAAATCGTCGTTCCCCTTATTGCGATGCTGTTTATCGGCGGCTGCGGCGGCAAGGGCGAGATCGACCTTTCCAGCGGCGTCGGCATTACTGCGATCCGTTCGGCCTGCCCGACGGTCGGCGTTCCCGCCTCCACCGGCGACATCACCATATTCGACCCACCGGCGAGCCGCGACGCGTCGGCGATCGACGTGACCGCGTCGATGACCAATGTGCGGTCGACCTGCGCCGATGCGACCAATGACATCGTCACCAACGTGACCTTCGAGATTCGCGCCAGCCGCGTCCGCGCCGATGCCGCGCGCGACGTCGTCTTGCCCTATTTCATCACCGTCGTGCGCGGCGGCAGCGCAGTGGTCGCCAAGCGGATCGGGCGCGTCAACGTGCATTTCGATGCCGGCCAGACCCGCGCCTCGGCCAGCGGCCAGGCGAGCACGATCATCGCTCGCAGTGCCGCGACGCTGCCCGATGACGTGAAGCAGAAGCTGACCCAGAAGCGCAAGGCCGGCGACAGCGATGCCGCGGTCGACCCGCTGACCGCCCCGGAGATTCGTCAGGCGGTGCAACGTGCGACGTTCGAGGCACTGGTCGGTTTCCAGCTGACCGATGATCAGCTGAAATATAACGCCACGCGCTAAATCACGTTTCAGCGACGACCGCTCAGGAGCATTTCTCTGCTTCGTACCAGCGGTCGTATCGCCTGAGTGAAGCTCGCGCTTCGGTTTTGAGCCAGTCCAGCAGGGTCCGGACGCCGATGCGCGCGCGTACGTCGCTGCTGGCATAGTGCAGGCAATAAGAGTGGTCGGTGGGCCGCCGCATATGGGTGAAGGCGACCAGTCGTCGATCAGTCAAAAAGCGCTCCGCCACCATTGGGGTGGCTAGCGCAACGCCGAGGCCTGACGCTGCCGCTTCATTCTTGAGTTGGTTGGTATCGTACCGCGCCGCAACCGCTGGCGCCGGGCCGTGATAGCCGGCCTTGCGCAGCCAATGTCGCCAGAGCCCGGCGTTCGACCGAACTTCGATCAATGGCTGCCCGGCAAGATCGGCGAGGGTACGGGGCGGCGAACCTTCGTCGAACAGCCGTGGCGCCACGACGGGCACCGCATCCAGATCCGCGATGACATCGATAAGGGGCGTTTTATCGGGGGTCGGGCCGCCCCAAAGCGCCACGTCCACCACCTGCGAACGCAGGCGTTCCGGGTCTCGCGATACAGTCAGTTCGAGTTCGATGCCGGTTTCCGACAAGAGCTTCGGAAGCCGCGGCATCAGCCATTCCGCCGCCATTGAGTGCGAGGTGGCCATGCGAATCGCGCGATCGCCATCGAGCTGGCGGAGCGAGTTCGTCGCCTGCAGGATCGCCTCGATCGCAGGACCGACGTCCGCCAAATACCGTTCTCCGTCCGTACTGAGGAACGTCGCCGCACCGGAGCGCTGGAACAGCTGTCGGCCGGCGAAGCGCTCGAGCAGCTGGATGCGCCGCGAAAATGCCGAGGGGCTGAGCGCGAGCGACGCGGCGGCGGTGCGGAAGCTGCGCGACCGGGCTGCGGCGAGGAAGGCCTCAACGGCTTCCAATGGGGGCATCTGGCGCAGCATGAAGAGGGCTTAGCATTGTCACGTGACGGTTCCGTTGCGTCCCACGCAACGCGGTGTGCGGTTTTGCGCGATACCGGTGCCGATCCCCCCGCGCTTATGGACCGCCCGTAAATTCGGGGGATCGATCATGCGTTCAACACTCGCCATTATTATGCTCACCGCATCGGTGGCGACACCGGCTTTTGCCCAGGAAACGGAAGGGGCGGACATTCTCATCGTCGGCAGCCGCGCGCCGGGCCGGCTGGCGGACGAATCGCCGTCGCCGATCGACGTGTTCGACAGCGAGGCCCTTCAGGCGCGCGGTCTGACCGATCTCAATCGCACGCTCCAATATCTGGCGCCGTCGTTCAACTATCCGCGGACCGCGACTGGCCCGTCCGGCGCCAATACCCGCGCTGCGACGCTCCGCGGGCTGGCACCCGATCAGGTGCTGGTGCTGGTCAACGGCAAACGATGGCATTTGTCGTCGGTGCTCAATTTCAACAATGTCGTCGGGCGCGGATCGGTACCGGTCGACCTTGGCGCGATTCCGGTATCGGCGATCGAGCGGATCGAGATCCTGCGCGATGGCGCCGCCGCGCAATATGGGTCGGACGCGATTGCCGGTGTGATCAACATCACGCTGCGCTCGTCCGCCAAGGGCGGTTTCGCCAGTGTTCAATCCGGCATCACCGAGCAGGGCGATGGCCGAACCCTGGTCGCCGCGCTTAACCATGGCTTCACGATCGGCGAAGGCGGGTCACTCAACCTCACCGCGGAACTGCGTGACCGTGGCGCAACCAACCGCGCGGGCGTCGACAGCCGTTTCGGCCGCATCACCAGCGAGCAGGGTGATCCGAAATCGCTCGACCTGAACCTGGCCGGCAGTTTCCGCCTGCCGATAGGTGCGGTCGAACTCTACGCGCAGGGCATTTACGATCATCGCCGCTCGACCAGCCCGGCACAATATCGCGCGCCGGCGATCGCTCCGGCCTTTTACCCGCAGGGGTTCGTGCCGCACATCCGCGTGAACCTTGACGATGCGGGTGGTTCGGTCGGCGTCTCGGGCGACCTGGGCGCGTGGCGCTTCGATCTCAGCGACACGGCCGGCCTGAGCGACGCCACGTTCGGGGTGTTCGGCACGGTCAATACTTCTCTCGGCGCTGCCAGTCCGCGCGGCTTTGCCGGCGGCGGCGCGCGCTATTTCCAGAACGTGGCCAATCTGGACATCAGCCGGAAGATCGATTTTGCCGCCGGACTCAACCTAGCGGCGGGTGCGGAGCACCGCTACGAGACGTTCAAGCTGCGCCGGGGCGAGCCGGGATCCTATGTCGGTGCGGGAGCTCAGGGCTTTCCCGGTTACAATCCGCCGATCCCGGTCGATGAGAGCCGCCACGCCTGGAGCTTTTACGCCGATGCCGAGCTGAGCCCGATCCAGGGCCTGAACCTGGGTGCCGCGGTGCGCCACGAACGCTATAGTGACTTTGGCAACGCGACGACCGGCAAGCTGAGCTTCTTCTACAAGCCGGCTGAGGTGATCGCGTTCCGCGCCACCGCGTCGACCGGGTTTCGCGCGCCATCGCTGCAGCAGCAATTTTTCAGCACCGTCACCAGCCAGTCGAGCGGCGGCGTGCTGGTCAATATCGGCACGTTCGCGGTGTCCGACCCTGTGGCGGTCGCATTGGGTGCGGCGCCACTGCGCGAAGAACGGTCGCGCAACCTGAGCGGCGGACTGGTGCTCAAGCCCTTCAAGGGCTTCGTCCTGTCGGCCGACGTCTTCCATATCGAGATCGACGATCGCATCGCGCTGAGCGAGACGCTCAGTGGCACGGCGGTCACGGCGATCCTGCAAGCGGCGGGCATCACCAATGCGTCGCAGGCGCGCTTCTTCACCAATGCGCTCGACACCACCACGAAAGGGTATGAGATCACCGCCGACTGGACGCGGCGCTTTGGCGACATTCGCGCTAATCTCACCGCCAGCTACACCCATGTTGAAACCAGGGTGAACCGATTGGCGGTCAATCGCGTGATCCCTTCGCTGCCGCTGCTCGGTGGTCCCGCATTGCAATTGCTCACCGTAGCGCAGCCCGAGGAGAAGCTGACCTTCGCCGCGCGGATCGACGCGGGCGATTTCAGCCTCGGTGCCGATGTGGTGCGGTTCGGCGCGTTCACCACCACCTCGGTGCTGACGCCGCAGACCTATGGCGCGGTGACATCGATCGACATCACCGCCGAACTCAAAGTCGCCGATCGCCTTCGCTTCGGCATCGGCATCCTCAACCTGACCAATGCCTATCCCGACAAAACTATCGAGCGAGCGCTGACCCAGGGCGGGGGCCTGCTCTACCCTGAGGCCGGCGCGATCGGCACCAATGGCCGTGAATTTTTCGCCCGCGCGACGCTGAACTTCTGAGAGGATTCGAGATGAAACCGCCACTCGCGTTGCTGATCGTCGCTGCCATCGTTGCGCCGGCGCCCGCCAGCGCCTGGTCGCGGCCGGGGCATATGGTCGCTGCCGCCATCGCCTATGACGAGCTGATGCGCGACGACCCGGCGGCGGTCGCGGAAATGTTGCGGCTGCTCGCCGCTCACCCCGATCCCGGCCCGTTTCAGGTGGCGATCGACCGGGCCGAAGGTGCGGAGCGCGACCGGCGCTTGTTTCTGGAAATGGCGCGCTGGCCCGATGATGTACGCGGCGGCCCGGATGATCATCCAACCTGGCATTATCAGCTGCGGGCGGTGGGGAAAGGCAATGCAACCGCCGCGAAAGGATCGGGCGTGGCAGCGCTGGCGCTCAACCTTTCGGTCGCGCGTGATCCCCGGGCGCCGGCTGCCGACCGTGCGGTCGCGCTGTGCTGGATCCTCCACGTCGTGGCCGATCTCCATCAGCCGCTGCACAGCGCCGAGCGCGTCGCGCCCGATTGGCCGCAGGGCGATGACGGCGGATCGAAGGTGTTCGTGCGCGATTCGGTCACTGGCCAGCCGGTGTCGCTGCATTGGTTCTGGGACGATTCGGTCAGCCGCGACGGTGCCGCCGCGGCGGCATTTGCCCGCGCACGCGATTTGGAAACGCGCTTTCCCCGCACGCGCTTTGCCGATGCCTTGTCGCATCCGGTCGCGGCACCCGATGCGAGCGAGCACTGGCTTGCGGAGAGTCGCGCGCTCGCCGCCTCGGTGGCCTATCGCGCCGATGTGCCGCAGGCGACGTCAGCGGCCACCGCCCAGTCAGCCGCGCCGGGCTATGCCGAGGCGGTCGTGCACGTCTCGGAACAGCGAGTGACCTTAGCCGGCTATCGTCTCGCCGCCCTGCTGAAGGCGATGTTCGCGGTCCGGCCAGGTCAGTCACCTGGCAATTGATGCGTGCCATGTTCAAGACACGTTGACTCGGTTGCTGCGCCGCGTCACACCGGCCTTGTCGATGTCGGGCAACCGACATGGGCACGCGCGGGAGAGAGCCTTTCAATAGGCCGCCGAAGGAGCAACCGCCCCGGAATCTCTCAGGCAAACGGGACCGCGCGCGCCGAATCGACACTCTGGAAAGCGGCCTGGCGGCGTTCGCCCGGCCCACCGAAGGGGTAAGCCGTGCCGCCGTCAGGCGATATGGTCAAAGCTCTCAGGTCCCGTGACAGAGGGGGTGGCGAATGGCAGCGCTGTTGCGCGGCCGTGCGTCGCACCTTCGACGGAGACCGGCATTGAGCGATCATAACGACAGCCCGGGCCAGGACGGCCCTGAAATCGAAATCCAGACGCTGCCGCTCGACGCGTGGCACCGCGCGCACGATGGCCGGATGGTCGAGTTCGCCGGTTACCATATGCCGGTCCAGTATGAAGGCATCATGGCCGAACATCTCTGGGTGCGTGAAAGCGCGGGCCTGTTCGACGTATCCCATATGGGGCAGCTGCAGCTGATCGGCGACAATGTCGCCAAGGCGCTCGAGGCGCTCGTGCCGGGCGACATCTCCGCGCTTGCGCCGGGGCGGATGCGCTATTCGCTGCTGCTCTCCGACAATGGCGGCATTCTCGACGACCTGATGATCACCAATGCCGGGGATCACCTCTATCTCGTCGTCAATGGCGCGGTGAAGCAGGACGATATCGCGCATCTGCTCGATCATCTGCCCGACGATATCACGATCAATTATAACGAGGACGCCGCGCTGCTCGCGCTGCAGGGCCCCAAGGCGGTCGATGTGCTGGCGCGGCTGGTGCCAGGGGTCGAGGCGCTGGTCTTCATGCAGGCCGCACCGTTCGAATGGAACGGCGTGCCGCTCGGGATCAGCCGCTCGGGTTATACCGGCGAGGACGGGTTCGAGATTTCACTGCCAGGCGAGTCCGCGGTCGCATTCGCCGATGCGCTGTGCGCGCACGCCGAGGTCAAGCCGATCGGCCTCGGCGCACGCGATTCGCTGCGGCTTGAGGCCGGCTTGCCGCTTTACGGCCATGACCTCGATCCCGAGACGACGCCGATCGCCGCCGATCTCGGCTTTGCGATCTCCAAGCGCCGCCGCGAGGAAGGTGGCTTCCCGGGTGCCGAGCGCATCCTGATGGAACGCGAACAAGGCGCGATCCAGAAGCGCGTCGGTTTGATGATCGAAGGCCGCCAGCCGGTGCGCGAAGGCGCGGTGGTGGTCGATGCCGATGGCTCCGATGTCGGTCGCGTCACCAGCGGCGGTTTCGCACCAAGCGTCGGGGCACCGATTGCAATGGCGTATGTTCCAACCGCCATGGCGACACCAGGCACCGTCATTCAACTCGTGCAGCGCGGCAAGGTCCATCAAGCGACCGTGACCGCAATGCCATTTATTCCCCACCGCTACGTCCGGCAGCCTTTATAATCTGGGAGGCAAATGAAATGAGCCGTTACTTTACCGAAGACCATGAATGGATCGATGTCGATGGTGACATCGGCACCGTCGGAATCAGCGATTATGCGCAGGGCCAGCTCGGCGACATCGTGTTCGTTGACGTGCCAGAGGAAGGCAAGGAACTGACCAAGGGCGATGAGGCCGCAGTGGTCGAATCGGTCAAGGCGGCATCCGACGTCTATGCGCCGGCCACCGGCACGGTGCTCGAGAGCAATGACGATCTCGCCGACACGCCGGGCCTGGTCAACGAGGATCCGGAAGGCGACGGCTGGTTCTACAAGATCACGCTGTCGGACCCGAGCGAGCTCGAAAGCCTGATGGACGAGACAGCTTACGCGGCATTCGTCGCGAAACTCTAAACCCTCTTAAGCCCCTCCCTTTCAAGGGAGGGGTTGGGGTGGGTGCGAGCGTCTGCGAGCCCGAAGATGCGTCTCACCTAGCCCGAAGCTAAGGCCGGGCATCGAGCCCGCCCTTAGCTGACCCACCCCCAGCCCCTCCCTTGAAAGGGAGGGGGGAGCATGTTCGATGCGCTATCTTCCCCTGACCCAGTCCGACCGCAAGGCAATGCTCGCCGTCATCGGTGCCGCCTCGATCGACGAATTGTTCGTCGATGTGCCCGGCGTCGCCCAGCTCGACGGCCCGATCCGCGGCCTGCCGCTTCACGCCAGCGAACTCGCGGTCGAGCGGCACATGACCGCGCTCGCGCGCAAGAATGTCGCGGCGGGGGACGGGCCGTTCTTCCTCGGTTGCGGCGCGTACAAGCATCATGTGCCGGCCTCGGTCGATCATCTGATCCAGCGCGGCGAGTTCCTGACCGCCTATACGCCGTATCAGCCCGAGATCGCGCAGGGCACGCTGCAGATGCTGTTCGAGTTTCAGACCCAGGTCGCGCGGCTGCTCGGCACCGATGTCGCCAACGCGTCGATGTACGACGGATCGACCGCCTGCTGGGAGGCGATCGTGATGGCGCGGCGCATTACCAAGCGCGGCAAGGCGTTGCTCTCCTCCGGCCTGCATCCGCACTATGTCTCGGTCGCCAAGACCATGGCCAAGTTCACCGGCGATGTGCTCGACACATCGGCGCCGACGCTGACCGCGGAGACCGATATCGACCGGCTGATCGCATCGATCGACGGCGATACCTCATGCGTTGTGGTGCAATATCCCGACATCCTCGGTCGCATCGCCGACCTGACCGCGCTGGCCGATGCGTGCCATGCGAAGAAGGCGCTGTTGATTGCGGTGGTAACTGAGCCGGTCGCGCTCGGCGCGATCAAGTCGCCGGGCGAGATGGATGCCGATATCGTCGTCGGCGAAGGCCAGTCGATCGGCGTCGGGCTGCAGTTCGGCGGACCCTATGTCGGCCTGTTCGGCTGCAAGGAGAAATATGTCCGCCAGATGCCGGGGCGGCTGTGCGGCGAGACGCTCGATGCGGATGGCCGGCGTGGCTTCGTGCTGACGCTGTCGACCCGCGAGCAGCATATCCGGCGCGAAAAGGCGACCTCGAACATCTGCACCAATAGCGGCCTGTGTGCGCTGGCCTTCTCGATCCACATGACGCTTCTCGGCGAAGCAGGCTTGCGCGCGCTGGCCGAGACCAATCATGCCGGCGCATCGGCGGCGGCGGATCGCTTGGTGCAAGTGCCCGGAGTCGAGCTGGTGACGCCGGCATTTTTCAACGAATTCACCATCAGGCTGCCGCAGGAAGCGCGTCCCGTCGTGCGGACGCTGGCCGAGCGCGGTATTCTGGCGGGCGTATCGCTCGGGCGGCTCTATCCGGACGAGGCAGAACTGGCCAACGGGCTGGTCGTCGCGGTGACCGAGACGACGACGGCGGAGGATGTCGAGGCGCTGGCGACCGCGCTGCAGGAGGTGTTGGCATGACCCACCTTTCTTCCGTTCGCCCTGAGCTTGTCGAAGGGCCGTTCTTCCTTTGCTGCCGTCGACAAGAAGGGCCGGGCTTCGACAGGCTCAGCCCGAACGGGGTTGAGGCAGCGCGCAATCACGAGGTGCTGGCATGACGATCAACGCAAGCGGCTGGCGTCCCGAAACGCCTGTAGCCGGCAACAGCACGGCGCCGACCTTCACCGGCAACAAGGGGCTGATGCTCGAAGAGGCGCTGATCTTTGAGATCGGCTCGACCGAAACCACCGGCATTGAAGTGGCGCCCCCGGTCAAGGCACCCTCGCGTCTCGGCACGCTGGGCCGGGCAAAGCCGATCGGCCTTCCCGGCCTGTCCGAGCCCGAGGCGGTACGCCATTATACGCGCCTGTCGCGGCAGAATTACGCGATCGACCTCGGCCTGTTCCCGCTTGGGTCATGCACGATGAAGCACAACCCACGCCTCAACGAGAAGATGGCGCGCCTGCCCGGTTTCGCCGATGTCCACCCGCTCGCGCCGGTCGATACGGTGCAGGGCGCGCTTGAGGTGATCCATCAGCTCGCGCACTGGCTGGTCACGCTGACCGGCATGCATTCGGTCGCGATGAGCCCCAAGGCGGGCGCGCATGGCGAGCTGTGCGGCATCCTGGCGATCCGCGCGGCGCTCGAAGCGCGCGGCGAGGGGCATCGCAAGACAATCCTGGTGCCGGAAAGCGCGCATGGCACCAACCCGGCGACCGCCGCCTTTGCCGGCTATGCGGTCGAGGATATCCCGGCGACTGCCGAAGGTCGGGTCGACCTGGCGGCGCTGACCGCGCGGCTCGGGCCGGACGTGGCCGGCGTGATGATCACCAACCCCAATACCTGCGGACTGTTCGAGCGCGATATGCGCGCGATCTCCGATGCGGTGCATGCGGCGGGCGGGCTGGTCTATTGCGACGGCGCCAATTTCAACGCGATCGTTGGACGCGTCCGTCCGGGCGATCTCGGCATCGATGCGATGCACATCAATTTGCACAAGACCTTCTCCACGCCGCATGGCGGCGGCGGACCGGGGTCGGGGCCGGTGGTGTTCTCGGAGGCGCTGAGCCCCTATGCGCCGCTGCCGTTCGTCGAGCAGACGAGCGACGGCTTCCGTCTGGTCGAGGAAGAAACAGCCGATGAGCATCATGACCAAAGCTTTGGCAGGATGGTCGCGTTCCAGGGTCAGATGGGCATGTTTACGCGGGCGCTGACCTATATCCTCAGCCACGGCGCAGACGGACTGCGTCAGGTCGCCGAGGATGCGGTGCTCAACGCCAATTATATCCTGCGCTCGCTCGACTCGACGCTTGATGCGCCGTTCGGGACGTCGGGACCCTGCATGCACGAAGCGCTGTTCTCGGATTCGAACCTGGCCGAAGGTTTCTCGACGATCGATATCGCCAAGGGCCTGATCGACGAGGGCTATCACCCGATGACGATGTATTTCCCGCTCGTAGTGCATGGCGCGATGCTGGTCGAACCGACCGAGACCGAGAGCAAGGCGGCGCTCGATCAGTTCATCGGCGCGCTGCGCTCGGTCGCGGAACGGGCCAAGGCAGGCGATGTCGCGCTGAAATCCGCGCCGCACTTCGCGCCGCGCAGCCGGCTCGACGAGACGCTGGCGGCACGCAAGCCGGTGCTGGTGTGGAAGGATCCCGAACTGGCCCAGGCGGCGGAGTAAGCCCGTCACGATTGCGCTGTGGATCGCACTGCGCAAGGAGCGTAGTGCGATTCGCGGTTAGTCGAGGGGCGAGATGCAGGTTCAGGCGGTCCATCCAAATCAGCTCATTACCTACGCGATTACCGGTGTAGTCGTCGCGATCATACTGTTCTTCCGCATCCGCCGAATGAGCCGCGCCCGGCCGCTCAAGCTGGAGCGGCTGTGGGTGTTGCCGGTGGCCTATCTGCTGCTCGCTATTTTCGTGCTGAGTCAGGTCCCGCCGGCGGGCATGACATGGCTCTATTGCGCGCTCGCGTTGGTGTTCGGTGCGGCGTTGGGATGGCAGCGTGGCCGGATGATGCGGATCAGCGTCGATCCCGAGACGCACGCGCTCAACCATCAGCCGTCGCCGGCCGCGCTCCTGTTCATTGTCGTGCTGATTCTGGTGCGCTTCGGCGCCCGGGAATTGGCGCAAATGAACGGCGCGGTATCGCACCTGAACGCGCTGGTGGTGACCGACGTGCTGATCGCCATGGCGCTCGGCCTGCTCACGGCACAGCGAGTGGAGATGTATCTGCGCGCCAAACGGCTGCTTCAAGCGGCGCGAGCGGCTTGAGCCGGGAAGGATGACCGGGCCAGCGCCCTGGGTCGTGGCCGAAGCGGGCGTGGAACCGCGCAAGCATGCGCCGGCGACGCTGCGCAACCGTGAGGCAATCGCCGCCGTGCTGCGCGATATCCTGCCGGCGGCCGGGCTGGTGCTGGAAATCGCGAGCGGCTCCGGCGAGCATTGTGCCTATCTCGCGACCGCTTTCCCCGCGTTGGACTGGCAGCCGAGCGATCCTGATGTCGGCGGGCGGACCTCGATCGCGGCATGGTGTCACGGGCTGGCCAATGTCCGCCCGCCGCTCGATCTCGACGCCGCGACCGGCGACTGGCCGATCGATCGCAGCGATGCGATCCTGTGCGTCAACATGGTGCATATCAGCCCATGGGAGGCGACGCTCGGTCTGCTGGCAGGGGCAGGACGGCTTATTCCCAAAGACGGGCCGCTGATCCTCTACGGGCCGTATCGCCGGGACGGCTATCCCACCGCGCCGAGCAACGAGGCGTTCGACGAATCGCTCAAAAGCCGCGATCCGCGCTGGGGATTGCGGCGGGTCGAAGATGTCGTTGCTGCGGCCCTGAAACAGGGCATGACGCTGGAACGGGTTGTCGAGATGCCCGCCAATAATCTGATCCTGGTGTTTCGCCGCAGCTGATCTCATGGCATCGGCGGTTGCCCGTCCCGAACTCCGGTGCGCCATCAATGCATAACCAGTGAGGCATTCTTGGAGCAGGGCAGTTTAAGGCTCAAGCAGCAGCTGAGCTTCTCCAAAGCGCCTGCCGGCGGGATGTACTCCATCTCGGCTTGACTCACATATATCTCGCCGGTTATGGGTTAATCCATAGCCAGAGAGTTATAAAATGCCGACACCCAACACCCACGCCATGATCTTCAAGACGCTCGCCGACCCGACCCGATTGGCTATTTTCGAACGGCTGTGCCGCGATGGAGAGCAGACGGTCGGGGCGCTGACGGCACGCGCCGGGGTTTCGCAACCGGCGGTCTCCAAACATCTCGGCGTGTTGAAACAAGCCGGGCTGGTGCGTGATCGACAGGCTGGCCGGCAGACCCATTACAGCGCGCAACTCGACGCGCTTTCCCCGCTGATCGACTGGACCAGCCAGATGGCCGGTTTCTGGCAAAACCGGTTCGATCGCCTTGAAGACTTGCTGAAAAGGATGGACCAATGACCAATATTGCGACCGAAACGCGCTCCGTCATTGTCGAGCGAGAAATGGCTTATCCGCCGGAAAAGATCTGGCGCGCGCTCACCCAGCCGCATCTGATGGAGGAATGGCTGATGAAGAGCGATTTCAATCCAACCATCGGCCATCGTTTCGATTTTCGCGCGGACTGGGGCACCGTCGATTGCCAGGTCCGGGAGGTCGAGGCGAACAAGACGCTGTCGTATAGCTGGGATGCCCATGGCCTCGAAAGCATCGTGACATGGCACCTCACGCCCACCGCAACGGGAACGCATTTGCGCATGGAGCAAACGGGCTTCCGGCCGGATCAGCAACAGGCCTATCATGGCGCCAAGGCCGGATGGCCGCGCTTCCTGGCAAAGCTGGAACAGGTTCTGGCACGGCCTGATTGACGTCCGCTCGCGCAACCTAAAGCCAGGTTTTGGCAACGCCATGTTCTCGCAAAAGGAGGTCCCATTGACCTGGAACAACTGGATTCGACAGTTTCATCGCTGGGTGTCGATCGTTTTCACGCTCACCGTCATCGCCAATTTTGTCGTCCGGGCATGGGGGGAGCCGCCGCTCTGGGTGACCTACTCGCCGCTGCTCCCGCTCTTCTTGCTCTTGTTCAGCGGCCTGTACATGTTCGTGCTGCCCTATGCCGTCAGGGCGCGCGGCGGGCGACGCGCCGGCGCAGTGGAGTGAACGCGATGAGCAAGAGCGAATCCGAAACCGACTTGTCCCCGTCGGAGATGATCGACCAGAGGATCAAGGAGCTGGGCGACTGGCGTGGCGAGATGCTTGCCCGGCTCCGCGAGGTGATCAGGCAAGCCGATCCCGAGATGGTCGAGGAATGGAAGTGGAGAGGGGTTCCCGTCTGGTATCACGATGGGATGGTCTGCACTGGCGAGACCTACAAAAGCGCCGTCAAGATGACCTTTGCCAAGGGGGCGGCGCTTGACGACCCGTCGGGCCTTTTCAACTCGAGCCTCGACGGCAACACCCGGCGTGCGATCGACTTCCACGAAGGCGACGAGATCGACGAGGAAGCATTGAAGGCGCTTGTCCGCGCCGCCGTGACGCTGAACGCGGCCCGCGCCCGCCGCTGATGACGGGCAAGGCACCCAGCAAATCGGCGAAGGGCACAAAGGCCATTGCTGCCGAGCCGATCCTCCTTTCGAGCGGCAATCCACAGATTGCGAAGGGAGATGGCGACGCGCCGGTGCAGGCGTATATCGCTGCGATGCCGGGCTGGAAACGCGATCTGGGGATGCGCCTCGACGCGCTCATCGTGCGGATCGTGCCCGATGTGCGCAAGGCGGTGCGATGGAATTCGCCGTTTTACGGCGTCGAGGGCCAGGGGTGGTTCGTGACGTTTCACGTCCTGACCCGCTACGTCAAAGTAACGTTCTTCCGGGGCATGTCGCTACGGCCGATCCCGCCCGGCGGCACCAAACGCAGCAAGGAAGCACGCTGGATCGACATTCACGAAGGCGATGAATTCGACGAGGCGCAGATGGCGGCCTGGATGACCCAGGCCGCCACGTTACCCGGCTGGATTCCCTAGCCGCGCAGCGCTTAGAATTCGACCGTCGCGCCAAAGAATATGGTGCGGCCGAGTGCGTCATATGTGCCCGGATAGGTGTTGCCGTTTCCGAACAAGGACAGCAGCCCGGCGTCGATCGCCGGTGGATCCTTGTCGAACAGATTGTTCACGCCCATGCGGAGCTTGAAGGATTTGGCCACCGCGATCGTCCCGGCGAGATCGAAATAGCTATAGGCGTCGATCCGGTCGTTCACCACCGACGAGCCGTTGACCTTGGTCGCGCCGATATAGCGCCAGGACAGTGACAGTGTCGCATCCTGCGGCAGGGCCCAGGTGGTTCGCAAGACGTGGCGCCATTTCGGCAAAGGCTGGCCGCAAGTCGGGCCATAGAGGCCTTTGCAGTCATAAGTGCCGAGGCCGGGCAGGGGCTCGGCAATCCGGTTGATCAGATAAGTGCCGACCAGGTTAAGGTTGAGCTTGCCAAGACCGCCCAGACCCAATGTGTAATCGGTGACAACGTCGATCCCCGATGTCTTGAGATAACCGGTGTTGAGCGTCGTTGAGACGATATAGCCGTCCGTTCCGAAGATTGCGCCGCTCCGGGGGTCGCGGTGAAACAGGCCGCAATAAAATGGATCCTGCGTTTCCGTGCACTGGTCGACGATCAGCGCGGGGTCGATCGGACTGATGTAGTTTTTCACCTTGATGTTGTAATAATCGACTGAGAGAGAGAAATTGCGGATCTGTTGGGGCGTCAGCACCAGACCGATCGTATAGGTATCGCCGATTTCCGGCTTTAGGGCCAAATTGCCGCCGCCGAGCGCCGAACAGACATCGGACGGACAGTCGATAATATGACCATATTGCGCAGGGGTGACGCCGGTCAGCGCGCACGTCGCCGCGCTGACAGATGGCGTCGCGCCTGAACACGGATCCACCGCCGATACATTGCCGATCTGCTGCGATGCGAACAATTCGCCGATATTAGGCGCGCGAATGGCATGGTTGTAGCTGGCGCGCAGACGCAGCATCTCGATCGGGCGCCAGGTCAGTTCGCCCTTGTACGTCCATACGTTGTAGCTGGATCCGAAACCGGTTGACCCTTGCGAATTCTTATATGCCGAATAGCGCGCTGCGCCGTTGAGTGTGAGTTCGCGGAAAAACGGTTTGTCCTGGATAAGCGGCACTTCGAGTTCGCCATAACCTTCGATCACCCGGATGCTGCCATCGGCATCAGTCGTGCCGCCTTGCTTGGCGACATCGTCGGCGGTGAATTTAAGCGTCTCGAGCCTGTGCTCAGCGCCAAGTACCAGCGAGATTCCGCGCGAGGCCCAAGGACTGGTCAGGCCATAATTGCCGAGATCGCCCGTAATCGTACCCGAAAATACCGTCAGGCGGTTACGACCGGCGGTATTGCTTGGGCTGAACAGATAGGCGGCCTGATCGGCGGTCACGCCATTGGCCTGGAATACATTTACCGGCACGCACGCACTGTCGGTGCCGTTCACCACCGAACGGCAGGTCGGAACGCCGCCGACATTGACCACGTCCAGCGCCCGCTGCGCCTTCACATTGTCGACATTGTTGAGATAAGTTTCGTCGAAATTCACTCGTGAATGCAAATAGTTGAGGTCGTAGCTCAAACCGTTTGCAATCTCGCCGCGAACACCGGCGGTCCAGCGGTAATCCTGATGCCGGAGATCGTCGCGGCGCGGCGCGATCGCGAGGCGATAGCCGATCAGCGTGGGCTGCAAGATAGCGCTCCCCGCATCGGCGCCGCATAGCGCACTGGCCTGACTGCTGCTCAGCATTGGGCTGTTGCACGGCACGTTGAATGTAGTGCCAAGGAACAGTGCCGATGGCGCGGCCTGCGAGAAAGTGTGATCCCGCATGAACATGAAGCTGCCATAGACCTCGGCGGCCGGGCTGAATTTGAACTTCGCGAACGCGCCGGCCGAGTAGCGATTGTCCGAACGCTGGAAATAATTCGTCGGCGCATAATTATAGGCGAAGCTATTGTCATACGGCACCCAGTTCGGGCTGCCATCCTTTGCATTGGTGAGCGTAATGCCCTGATTTGGTCCGGCTAACGGGGCGAATGTGCCATAAGGCGTGTTGCTGGACCCCCCGCAAGTCAGCGCTGTCCGAGGGTCGTCAATCGACTGCAATGCGCAAGCGGACACGTCGCGATTCGACTGCAGCACGGGGTCGAAATGACGATAGCCTGCATACATGGTGATGTTGCCGCGGCCTTCGGCGAAATTCTTGCCGAACGCGATATTCAGGTCCTGCTTGCCGCCGTCCACAACTTTTCCTGGCGCCAGGTCGAAGCCGCGGGCGCGCATGATCGAACGGACCGCTTCATTGTTGTTGTCATGTTGCGCGAAGCCGACTTGCGCATCGGCCCTGAACCCGTCGAGATTGTCCTTCAGGATGAAGTTGACGACCCCGGACAGTGCGTCCGAACCATAGACCGCCGATGCACCGCCCGAGACGACGTCGATCCGCTCGACCAGCGCGCTGGGTACGAAATTCAGGTCGATTGCCTGTTGCGGCAGGAGGCGCTGGCCGTTGAGCAGGACCAGCACGCGATTTGAACCGAGATTGCGCAAATTGATGTTCGCTGTGCCGTCCGAGCCGTTCGACACATTCTCGTTCGAATCCGCGGTGAACTGCGGCATGCGATTCAGCACGCCCTCGACCGTCGTGGCGCCCTGATACTGGATTTCCTGGCTTCCGATGACGGTCATCGGGCTGTTGCTCTGAAGATCGGGGCGGCGGATGCGCGTACCGGTGACCACGATATCACCCCCGGGCTCACTGGCTTCGGGCGCAGGATCCTCCGATGGCGTTGGCGCGACCTGAGCCATCGCACTTGTCGACAACAATGATGCCACCAAGGCGGCAGAAGCTACCGCAAACTTGCCCTTTGCCACGCCTATTCTCCCTTTTTTATCTCCGTCGACAACTATCCCCAGTCTCTCATAGCGTCAACTATCTTATACGATATTCGATATACACTCATGCTTATCCCTTGGCGTCAAAAATGTGACGCAAAGCCAGTTTGTTACTGGCTTCAAGGCGGGAAAAATGCAGGAAGGATGGGAAGGGCCCGCCACCGATCAATATCGGCAACGGGCGAATCACCGGCCAAATGGCAGGTATTTGGTCTAACAGTATACAGTAGAAGCTTGAGGCCGGGCGGTGCCTGTGTGGCGAGGCGTCCCGCGGTCTGAAACCTCGCCCTAGATTTGCGGTACGGTTTCCAAGGTCAATTGCGTGCGGCGGACATGTTCACGCCAGACGATATACAGGCCGCTGGCGATGATTACCGGCGCACCGATCCAGGTCCAGGTGCTTGGCAACACGCCGAAGATCAGCCAGCCATAAGCGGTCGCCCAGAGCAGCGACGAATAATCCATCGGCACCACAACCGAGACCGGACCCAGTCGCAGCGCCGAGGTCATGGCGAGCTGCGCGACGCCGCCGATCAGGCCGATGCCGATCAGCAGGATCCAGGTGATCGGCGCATGCGGCTGCACGACAAAGGCATAGACGATGCCAAGCGGCACCAGCGACAAGGTGGAGAACCAGAACACGGTGGTCATCGTACCCTCGGTCCGCGAGATCTGTCGCAACAGGATCGAGACGCTGGCGGTGAGGAACGCGGCGGCCAGCCCGCTGACCGCGCCCCAGATGGGGAAATGCCCGCTGCCCGGCTGCGCGACGATCAGCACGCCGGCAAAGCCTGCCGCCACCGCCGCCCAGCGGTGCCAGCCGGTCGGTTCGCGCAGGATCAGTGCGCCGAGGATAGTGGCGAAGATCGGCATGGTGAAACCGAGCGTGGTCGATTCGGCGAGCGGCAGTACCAGGACGGTGGTGAAGGTGCAGGCCATCGCGCTGAGCCCGAGCGCGGCGCGCGCGAGATGTGCCGGCAGCCGCTGGGTCGTGACCGACCTCAGGCCGGGGCCGGCGATAAGAATCGCGGTCAGCAGGATCGCCGCGCCGAATTGCCGGAAGAACAGTATCTCGCCGAGTGTCGCGCCGCGCTCCTCGGCGAGCTTGATCACCGCGTTCATGCTGGCGAACAAAGCGACCGACATGAGACGCATCGCGATTGCGGGCAGGATGCGATCGTTCGTCTCGGCCATCCTTCCTCCTTTCCATCATCGCGGATCGCTGCGGCTATGAGGAAGCGGCCGCCGCCGAACAACCCCGCATTCTGCCTGCTCGGCGCGATTCAACTCACTCATGAACGGCACCATGCCTGCTCGCCGGCATGTTTTGCGGGTCATGGTGAAAGCCTGCCCGACGGAACCACTTGAATTGAGCAGATACGGACTCGAGCAAACTATGACCTCAACCCGATCACTTCCCGATTTTCCCGTGGCGCACCGGCAAAAACTCCCGTGCCGCCACACCGATTTTCCCGCAGTTTTTCCCGTAAATTCCCGTAGAATGCCCAAAAATGCATGTTCCCGTAGCAATTCCCGTAGCGACGGGAATTGTGCCGGCTCGAAAACCCGCAAGGCCCGGGGTGACGGCGCGACCCGATCCCGCTATCCGGCCTTCCCATGATCAAGCACGCACTCCCCGTCACCCGCGAGGCGGATTTTTCCGCCTGGTACCAGTCCGTCATTTCGGAAGCCGATCTCGCCGAGGAATCGGGCGTGCGCGGCTGCATGGTCATCCGGCCATGGGGTTATGGCATCTGGGAACGGATCCAGCGTTTGCTCGACGACCGGATCAAGGCCACCGGTCATGAGAATTGCTATTTCCCGGTGTTCATCCCGCTGTCCTATTTCGAGAAGGAGGCCGAGCATGTCGAAGGCTTCGCCAAGGAAATGGCGGTGGTCACGCATCACCGACTGATCTCGGACGGCAAGGGCGGGCTGGTGCCGGATCCCACCGCCAAACTGGAAGAGCCCCTCGTCGTGCGGCCGACATCGGAGACGGTGATCGGCATGGCGTTCGCGCGCTGGGTGCAGTCGTGGCGCGACCTGCCCGTGCTGATCAACCAATGGGCCAATGTCGTGCGCTGGGAAATGCGCACGCGGATGTTCCTGCGCACCAGCGAATTCCTCTGGCAGGAAGGGCATACCGCGCACGCCACCGTCGAGGAAGCGCGCGAAGAGACGCTGAAGATGCTCGAAGTCTATCGCAGCTTCGCCGAGGAGTGCGTCGCTCTACCAGTCATTGCGGGTGAAAAGCCGGAGCATGAGCGCTTTCCGGGCGCCGTCGCGACCTATTCGATCGAGGCGATGATGCAGGACGGGAAAGCATTGCAGGCCGGCACCAGCCATTTCCTTGGCACCAATTTTTCGAACGCGCAGAATATCAGGTTCCAGAACGCGGCCGGAGAGCTGGAACTGGCCAACACCACGAGCTGGGGCATGTCGACGCGCATGATCGGCGGCCTGATCATGGTGCATGGCGATGATGACGGGCTGCGCGTGCCGCCGCGCGTGGCGCCGTGGCAGGTGGTGATCGTGCCCATGCTGCGCGACCAGCCCGAGGATGAGGCGATCGTGACCTATTGCAAGGAATTGCAGGGTGAACTCGCCAAACTGTCCGCCTTTGGCGAGCCGGTGCGTGCGCTGCTCGACCTTAAGCCCGCCAAGGCGGCGACCAAGCGCTGGGGTTGGGTCAAGAAGGGTGCGCCGGTCATTCTCGAAGTCGGCGGACGTGATGTCGCTGGCGGCAATGTCTCGGTGATCCGCCGCGACCGACTCTATCGCGAAGACGGCAAGCTCGACAGCGCGATTGTCGCGCGCGGCGATTTCGTCACCTCCGCTGTCGCCACGCTGGAGGATGTGCAGGCATCGCTTCACGCGCAAGCCCGTGCGCGGCTTGAGGCGGGCATCACGCGGGACGTGACCGATTTTGCCGGTATCGAACGCGCCTTTGCCGAGGGCGTGAAGAATCCCGGCTGGGTCGAGGTGCAATGGTCGAAGCCGAGCGGCGCGGCGCTGGACAAGGTGGTCGAGCGGTTGAAAGCGCTCAAGCTGACCGTGCGCAACGTGCCCAACGACGCGGCGGCGGCTGACGGGGCCTGCGTGTTTACCGGGGACGCGGCGGTTGAACGGGTATTGGTTGGCCGCGCTTATTGAACCGATTCGGATAAGAGATGAATTGGCAAGTTGTCCACTTTCTTCCAATAATTTGATCGCCTTTGCTGCTAGCCCCTGACTGAAGGGACGCGGATCATGCTTTGGAACAAGGCGAAATGCCTGCTCGGCAGGCACGAGCGTGACGGACGGCTTGCGGTTTTCGACGGCGACGTGTTCGTATCGCAGTGCAAACATTGCGCGACGCCGATGGCGAAGGATTTCGAGCGCGGCTGGATCGCGACCGCGTTCGCCGGCGCGGCACGGGGCGATCCCACCAACCAGGCTTTGTTCAGTCCGGCCGATGGTGGACTAAGCGGTCGCGCAAACGCCGACTGAACGGATGAATTTCCGTATTGCCGGTCGGCCGATTCGCCGTAGAAATGGTTAATGCGATTTCGTGACGATCGGGCCCTCAGGCCAAATGGATGGCGTCGCGTCGTCGCGATCATGGTCGGCATGGCTGCGCTGCTGGCCGGCGTCGCGCTCTCGTTCGCTTCGTCGGCATTCGAGCCGGTCGATCCATTGACCGTCATCGACGATGACTTCGCCCGCCACCGCGACCCCGCTCTGTGGACCGGCCTATCGGTCAGCCGCGTGATGTTCAGTGAAGGCGCGACGACCTGGCGGTTATGGCGCATCGCCAATGTCTCGCGGCCCGACGGGCCACTCTGGGTCGTCACCCATGATAATGAGAATGCGACCTTTTCCGCCGCGCTCGATGCGGTTCGGTCATGGGGTGGGGTGGCGATGGTGGTCGATACCGGACCGGTCGACGGCAGCTATCGCGCGCGGTTCAATCGCGATACCACAGGCTCACCACCGATCGACCCCAACCGCAATTTCCGCGACTCGCTGCCGCTCTATGCCAGCCATGTGCTGGCGGATCTCGGACCCAGGCCGCGCCTGATCGTCGCGCTTCATACCAACGCGCCGGGGTTCGACGCTGCGCTGGCGGGCTGCGCCAAGGCGACAGGCGGTGGGTCGGGGGAGATTTCGATCCGCTTGTGCAATGCGCGTTTCCAGCCCAGTCCGTCGCTGTCGCGGCGCTGGCCGTTCGATGACGACGATAACCTCGCGCTGATCCCCTATCTGCCCGATGCCGGCGGGCAGTCGGCGTGGTGCGGCGACCGGCTGGTCAAGGCCGACTTCAATGTGGTGTTCGAGCGTGTCGTGAAGAGCGACGGATCATTGTCGAATTACGCGGCGCAACATGGTCTGCGCTATATCAACTTCGAGACGCGCGATCTCGGATCGAGCCCGGCGGGCATTGCCGCGGCAAAGGCGCGGCTGGTGCATATGATCGATGCGATGATGGAGCGCTGTGGCGACGTGCCGGAGGTCGATCTGAGACGGCTTGCGTCGCGTTAGGAGAATCCTTCCTGCCCGCCATGCGCTCTGTCCGGCAACAGCGCGCCGACATGCGCTTCACCACGTCGCGCCGCGAGCAGCTCCTGCTTGTGCCGCTCGGCATAACCCGCGCGCTGCTCCGCGTCGCGCGTGTTATGGCAGGCGGGACAGCTGACACCTTCGATATAAAGCGGTGACAGCCGGTCCTCGGGGCTGACCGGCATGCGGCAGCCATGGCACAGGCTGTGCGTGCCGACTTCAAGCCCATGGATCACCGCGACGCGCTGGTCGAAGACGAAGCATTCGCCTTCCCAGCGACTGTCGGCGGCGGGCACTTCCTCGAGATATTTCAGGATGCCGCCGTCGAGGTGATAGACCTCATCGAGCCCCTCGGACTTGAGAAAGGCGGTGGCTTTTTCACAGCGGATGCCGCCAGTGCAGAACATCGCGACCTTTGGTTTCTCCGAGCCTGCGAGCAGTGCCTGGCGATTGGCGCGGAACCAGTCGGGGAATTCGCTGAAGCTGTGCGTCTTGGGATCGATTGCGCCGGCGAAGCTGCCGACCCTGACTTCATAATCGTTGCGCGTGTCGATCACGATCGTGTCGGGCCGGTCGATCAGTGCGTTCCACTCCGCCGGCTTCACATATTGGCCGACATTTTCGAGCGGGTCGATGTCGGGCTGCCCCATCGTCACGATCTCGCGCTTGAGGCGGACCTTGGTGCGATGGAACGGCATGGCCTCGGCCCAGCTGTCCTTGACCTTGAGATCGGCGCAGCCGGGCAGGGTGCGGATATGGGCGAGGACTGTTTCAACCGCCTCCGCCGCACCGGCGATGGTGCCGTTGATGCCCTCATGCGCGAGCAGCAACGTGCCGCGGACACCGCCGGCGATGCAGGCGGCGAGCAGGGGGTCGCGCAAGGCCGCCGGATCGGCGAAGCGGGCAAAGCGGTAAAGGGCGGCGACACGAATCATCTGCGCGTCATTAGCCCGGGAAGGCGCCCGTCCACCATTGTTCGAATCGGGCGCGTTGATCAGGCGACAGGCGCAGGCCGATCTTGCTCCGCCGCATCAGCGCGTCCTGCGGCGTGCGTGCCCATTCGCGATCGTACATCCAGCGCGCCTCGACTTCGGTCAGGCCGGCGCCGAGATCGGCGCCCATGCCCGTTTCGTCGGCAATGCTGGCGAGCATCTCGCCGAGCAATTCGCCATAGGCATGGCTCATCCGCGCCGATCGCGTCTCGCCGAGGAATGGCCAGCGCTTACGGACGCTTGCCAGAAGCGGCTCCCAGCCTTGCACTCCGGCGCCGGGAAACAGGCGGTCGCGGGTGACATGGCGTGGTTCGAAGCCGAGTGGGTCGGCCAGCTTTTCCAGGGCTTCCTCGGCGAGGTGCCGGGCAGTGGTGATCTTGCCGCCGAATACCGAGAGCAGCGCCGGGCCTTTGGTGTCGAGTTCAAGCACATAGTCGCGGGTCACCGCCTTGGCCTCGCTTGCGCCGTCGTCATAGAGCGGGCGAACGCCCGACCAGGTCGAGGTCACGTCGGCGGGGGCGATCTGGGCGATGAAATGGCGGTTCACCGCGTCGCACAGATAAGCGATCTCATCGGTCGAGATCACCGCGTCTTCGGGCTGTTCGACGGGAATGTCGGTGGTGCCGATCTCGGTGAAACCGTCCTGATAGGGGATGGCGAAGACGATGCGGCGGTCCGGCTGCTGCAGCATATAGGCATGGTCGCCGTCATATAGACGGGGCACGACGATATGGCTGCCCTTGACCAGCCGCACGTCGGACTTCGCATTGACGCCGAGCTTGCCGAGCATCTGATGAACCCAGGGACCGGCCGCGTTGATCAGTGCGCGGGCCATGATGGTGCGGCCGTCGGATAGCGTCGCATGCCACAGATCGCCCTCGCGCCGCGCCGATTCCAGCGCCGTCCCCACAGCGATGTCGGCGCCGTTGTTCGCTGCATCCATCGCGTTGAGCATGGTCAGTCGCGAATCGTCGACGAACGCGTCAGAATAGACGAAGCCCCGATCGCCACCTTTCAGTGGCGCGACATAAGCGGTGTCGCCCCGGCGCAGGCCGCGCGAGCGGGGCAGGGACTTCTTGCCGCCAAGGAAATCGTAGAGATACAGGCCGATCCGGACCAGCCACCAAGGCCGCAGAGAATTTTCCTGCGGCAGGACGAAGCGCATCGGGCGGATGATGTGCGGCGCGGCCTTGACCAGTCGCTCGCGCTCGCGAAGCGCTTCGGCGACCAGCTTGAAGTCGTAATATTCGAGATAACGCAAGCCGCCATGGATCAGCTTGGTCGAAGCGGACGAGGTGTGCGCGGCGAGATCGTCGCGTTCGACCATCAGCACCTTGAGATTGAGCAGCGACGCTTCGCGCGCGATCGCGCAGCCATTAATGCCGCCGCCGATGATGAGGAGGTCGTATGTCATCGTTGTCATGTAGCGAGCCTCCAAGTGCCCGTCATCCCCGTGAAAGCGGGGATACCGCATCTTCCTTGCGTGGAAATTCGGCGCCGTACCGCACATGGCGGTATCCAGAATGGTCGTAGGTCGAGCTCATAAGTGCGCGGACATCTATTGAATATACATTTCTGGTGGCCGCTCCGGATCATGTGCAAGCGAGGTCAATTCGAGTAGGCAGGTGGCCGGGCTGCACTTATCGCTGCATTGATGACCGAGATCGCATTTCGCAGCTTGTCGCAGCCTATGCGACGATCCGTCCGCAGCACCGTAAGTGGCTGGGGTTCTATCGTTGCGACCGCATGCACATATGTTTCAAAGGCCGATTGGTTGATCGGCGCTTCGTTCCACGACAGGTGATTGTCGATGTCCAATTCTATAATGTTCTTTTCGCCGACGCCGGTAGAGCGTGGGGAGACGCCGGATATTTTCACCCACCCCTTGGTCGGTAGGGCACAGCCTAGCTCATTGGCGCCAAGTGTCGAGTTTGTTTCAACTGCTGGAGCCGCAGGAGGCTGTGGGCCGCATGCGGTTAAGGTGAGCAAGCTCGTGATGGCTGTCAGTTGAACGATTTGCATTCTGCAAACCTGCCCGTTCGATCCTGTCATAACAATGGGCGATCCGCTATCCGTCGAAAGGGAGGCGATGGCGAAGCGGCAGAAGCGGGATATCCGCTTCGCTAGGATCCGGTGGGGCGAACAATCTGTACCGCCGCGCCATTGACCACCCCCGAGTCGGCCTGTATAGGCGCCGCTGCCCCGGAGGACCCGTTCCACTTGGGCTGCTTGAACATTGCTGGATGCATTCCAGGGCCAAGGGAGGCGATATGCTTTCCGATGGTCCTTTTTGTATTCTTAGGCGCTTCGGCTCCAGCAAAGTAACCATTTGAAAGGTGAAGGCTTCAATGCCGACGATTAACCAGCTGGTCCGCAAGGGCCGCGATCCGCAGAAGGCCAAGTCCAAGGTCCCTGCAATGGAGCAGAACCCGCAGAAGCGCGGCGTTTGCACCCGTGTCTACACCACCACCCCGAAAAAGCCGAACTCGGCTCTGCGCAAGGTTGCCAAGGTCCGCCTGACCAACCAGCGCGAAGTCATCAGCTATATCCCGGGTGAGGGCCACAACCTGCAGGAGCACTCGGTCGTGCTGATCCGCGGCGGTCGTGTTCGCGATCTTCCCGGCGTTCGCTACCATGTGCTGCGCGGTGTGCTCGACACACAGGGCGTGAAGGACCGCCGCCAGTCGCGTTCCAAGTACGGCGCAAAGCGTCCGAAGTAAGCCGGTCGATTTATTCGATCACCAAGGCTGAAGTTTAGAAGGAAATTGAAATGGCACGTCGTCGTCGCCCAGAAAAGCGTATCATCCTGCCTGATCCCAAATATGGTGATGAGGTTCTGTCCAAGTTCATGAATTCGGTCATGCTGGACGGCAAGAAGTCCGTCGCCGAGCTGATCGTCTACGGTGCGTTCGAAACCGTCGAGCAGCGCGCGAAGAAGGACCCGCTCAGCGTGTTCCACGACGCGCTCGCCAATGTGAAGCCGGGCATTGAAGTCCGCAGCCGCCGTGTCGGTGGTGCGACCTATCAGGTCCCGGTCGAAGTGCGCCCCGAGCGTGCCCAGGCACTGGCGATCCGCTGGCTGATCAATGCGGCACGCGCGCGCAGCGAGCACACGATGGCCGCACGGCTGTCGGGCGAGCTGATGGATGCGGCGAACAATCGCGGCAACGCGGTCAAGAAGCGTGAAGACACGCATCGCATGGCCGAAGCCAACCGCGCATTCAGCCACTACCGCTGGTAAAGCCTCTGTTGCCGGTCTTTTGCCGGTAACATCGACTACCTATATCGGGCGGGCCGGGGCGTAAGTCCCGGCTCCTCCACATTCCAAGGAACCGATCATGGCCCGCAGCCATCCGCTCTCGATGTATCGCAATATCGGCATCATGGCTCACATCGATGCCGGCAAGACGACGACCACCGAGCGCATCCTTTATTACACCGGCAAGTCCTACAAGATCGGCGAAGTGCATGAAGGCACCGCGACGATGGATTGGATGGAGCAGGAGCAGGAGCGCGGGATTACGATCACGTCGGCTGCGACCACCTGTTTCTGGAACGATCACCGCATCAACATCATCGACACCCCCGGGCACGTCGACTTCACGATCGAAGTCGAGCGTTCGCTGCGCGTGCTCGACGGTGCTGTCGCATGCTTCGACGGCGTTGCCGGCGTTGAGCCGCAGTCCGAGACGGTGTGGCGTCAGGCCGAGAAGTATCACGTGCCGCGCATGTGCTTCATCAACAAGCTCGACCGCACCGGTGCGAACTTCAACATGTGCGTACAGATGATCAAGGATCGTCTGGGCGCGCGTCCGGCGGTGCTGTACCTGCCGATCGGCCTCGAGGGCGACTTCAAGGGCCTGGTCGACCTGGTCGAGAACCGCGCGATCATCTGGCTTGAAGAGTCGCTTGGCGCGAAGTTCGAATATCGCGACATCCCCGCCGATCTGGCCGACGAAGCCGCGACCGCTCGTTCGGAGCTGATCGAGATGGCCGTCGAGCAGGACGACGACCTGATGGAAGCGTATCTGGAAGGCACCGAGCCAACCACCGCTGAGCTCAAGGCGCTGATCCGCAAGGGTACGCTGAACTTCTCGTTCGTGCCCGTGCTGTGCGGCTCCGCGTTCAAGAACAAGGGCGTGCAGCCTTTGCTCGACGGCGTGGTCGACTATCTGCCGTCGCCGCTGGACATCAAGGACGTCGAAGGTTTGAAACTCGACGGCGTAACCCCCGAAACGCGCCCGCCGGAAGACGATGCGCCGTTCTCGGCGCTCGCGTTCAAGATCATGAACGATCCGTTCGTCGGCACGCTGACCTTCGCCCGCATTTATTCGGGCAAGCTCGAGACCGCGTCGCAGGTGATGAATTCGGTCAAGGACAAGAAGGAAAAGGTCGGCCGCATGCTGCTCATGCATGCCAATGACCGCGAGGACATCCAGGTGGCCTATGCTGGCGACATCGTCGCTCTGGCGGGCCTGAAGGACACCACGACGGGTGACACGCTGTGCGCCATCAACGCGCCGATCATCCTTGAGCGGATGGAATTCCCGGACCCCGTCATCGAGGTCGCCGTGGAGCCTAAGACCAAGGCCGACCAGGAAAAGATGGGCATCGCGCTTAATCGTCTTGCTCGCGAAGATCCGTCGTTCCGCGTGACCTCGGACATCGAGAGCGGCCAGACCATCATCAAGGGCATGGGCGAGCTCCATCTCGAGATCCTGGTCGATCGCATGAAGCGCGAGTTCAAGGTCGAGGCGAATGTCGGCGCGCCGCAGGTGGCGTATCGCGAGTATCTCGCGAAGCCGATCGAAATGTCCTACACCCACAAGAAGCAGTCGGGTGGTTCGGGTCAGTTCGCCGAGATCAAGATCAAGGTCATTCCCGGCGAGCGCGGTTCGGGCTTCGTCTTCTCCGACCAGATCAAGGGCGGCAACGTCCCGAAGGAATATATTCCTTCGGTCGAGAAGGGTATGCGCGAAACGGCTGAAACCGGATCGCTGATCGGCTTCCCGATCATCGATTTCGAAGTGCAGCTGATCGACGGTAAATACCATGACGTCGATTCGTCGGCGCTGGCATTCGAAATCTGCGCGCGTGGCGCGATGCGTGAAGCGGCCCAGAAGGCCGGCATCAAGCTGCTCGAGCCGATCATGAAGGTCGAGGTTGTGACGCCCGAGGATTATCTCGGCGACGTGATCGGCGATCTGAACAGCCGTCGTGGCCAGATCCAGGGCACCGACAGCCGCGGTAACGCGACTGCGGTGGAGGCGATCGTGCCATTGGCGAACATGTTCGGCTATGTGAACCAGCTCCGCTCGTTCAGTCAGGGCCGGGCGCAGTACACGATGCAGTTCTCGCATTATGACGAAGTGCCCGCGAATGTTGCCGAAGAAGTGAAGGCTAAATTGGCCTAACGCACTTCGTGCTAGGGCTGGCGTAACTTGAAATAGGTCGTTAAGGGGCCGCGTTCGCGTGGCGCCCAGAAGGCCGCGAATCTGATTCTAGAAGGTAGGAAAAATGGCGAAAGCAAAGTTCGAGCGGACCAAGCCGCATCTCAACATCGGCACGATCGGCCATGTCGATCACGGCAAGACGTCGCTGACGGCTGCGATCACCAAGGTGCTCGCTGAAACCGGCGGTGCCACGTTCACCAGCTACGCAAACATCGACAAGGCTCCCGAAGAGCGCGAGCGCGGCATCACCATCTCGACCGCACACGTCGAGTATGAGACGACCGCACGTCACTATGCGCACGTCGATTGCCCGGGCCACGCCGATTATGTGAAGAACATGATCACCGGTGCCGCACAGATGGACGGCGCGATCCTGGTCGTGTCGGCGACCGACGGCCCGATGCCGCAGACTCGCGAGCACATCCTGCTCGCCCGTCAGGTCGGCGTGCCGACGATGGTCGTGTTCATGAACAAGGTCGATCTGGTCGACGACGAGGAAATCCTCGAGCTGGTCGAGATGGAAATCCGCGAGCTGCTCTCGAAGTATGATTTCGACGGCGACAACATCCCGGTCATCCGTGGCTCGGCTGTTGCGGCGCTCGAAGACAAGACCCCCGAGATCGGCCATGACGCCGTGCTCAAGCTGATGGAAGCGGTCGATACCTATCTGCCGCAGCCAGAGCGTCCGCTCGACAAGCCGTTCATGATGCCGATCGAAG
This sequence comes from Sphingomonas sp. So64.6b, assembly GCF_014171475.1. Taxonomy (NCBI): domain Bacteria; kingdom Pseudomonadati; phylum Pseudomonadota; class Alphaproteobacteria; order Sphingomonadales; family Sphingomonadaceae; genus Sphingomonas; species Sphingomonas sp. So64.6b. The sequence continues at coordinate 2,642,329 of NZ_CP048817.1, read as the reverse complement.
ACGTGTTCTCGATCTCGGGTCGCGGTACGGTCGTCACCGGCCGCGTCGAGACCGGCATTGTGAAGGTCGGCGAGGAAGTCGAGATCGTCGGCATCCACCCGGAAGTCCGCAAGACCGTCGTCACCGGCGTCGAAATGTTCCGCAAGCTGCTCGATCAGGGCCAGGCTGGCGACAACGTTGGCGCGCTGATCCGTGGCGTCGCACGCGACGAAGTCGAGCGTGGCCAGGTTCTCTGCAAGCCGGGCTCGATCAAGCCTCACACCGACTTCCAGTCGGAAGTGTACGTGCTGTCGAAGGACGAGGGTGGCCGTCACACGCCATTCTTCGCCAACTATCGTCCGCAGTTCTACTTCCGTACGACGGACGTGACCGGCACCGTCGAACTGCCTGAGGGCACCGAGATGGTCATGCCGGGCGACAACATCGCACTGGGCGTCAAGCTCATTGCGCCGATCGCGATGGACGTTGGTCAGCGCTTCACGATCCGTGAAGGTGGCCGGACCGTCGGTTCGGGTATTGTCAGCGGCATCTCGAAGTAATATAGACGCGCCTCCGCCCGATTCCCTGTCTTCGCGACAGGGAGTCGGGCTGTTGCTATTTTCGTGAACAACCAAAGAGTTGCCATCAGGCGACCCGCTCTTTCGCATCGGTAGGGATTAAATGGAAACGCAGAATATCCGTATTCGTCTGAAGGCATTCGATCATCGTGTGCTCGATCAGGCGACCGGCGACATCGCCGACACGGCGCGCCGCACCGGCGCCCTTATTCGCGGTCCAATCCCTTTGCCGACGCGTATCGAGAAGTTCACCGTCAACCGCGGACCGCACATCGACAAGAAGTCGCGTGAGCAGTTCGAGGTCCGCACCTACAAGCGGATGCTGGACATCGTTCAGCCGACCCCGCAAACGGTAGACGCGCTGATGAAGCTCGATCTCGCCGCGGGTGTAGACGTGGAGATCAAGCTGGCCTAAAGGCCGCTGCTCCACACGAGATTCGGTTCCGCTTCGGCGGCACCTGATAAGGGATACCGCCGAGCTTGCTCGGGTCTGCGTCCCCCGTCACGTTTCCTAACGGAAACACCAGCCCGGGACGGGGCACGTACAAAAATCGCTGGGCTGACACGCACGTCGGAAATCGTTCCGGCGTGCCTCTGTAATAAGGAGCATGATCATGCGCACAGGCGTGATCGCGAAGAAAATGGGGATGACCCGCTTGTTCAAGGATGATGGGCGCCATGTGCCCGTCACCGTCCTTGCACTCGAGGGCAACCAGGTTGTGGCCGTTCGCGAGGCCGATCGTGATGGGTATGTTGCCGTCCAGCTGGGCGCCGGCGTTGCCAAAGCGAAAAATGTTTCCAAGCCGCAGCGCGGCCACTTCGGCAAGGCCGAGGTCGAGCCCAAGGCGAAGCTTGCAGAATTCCGTGTGTCCGATGACGCCGTGCTCGAAGTGGGCGCCGAGATTTCGGCCGACCATTATGTCGCCGGCCAGATCGTCGACATCCAGGGCGTGACCCAGGGTAAGGGTTTCCAGGGCGGCATGAAGCGCTGGGGCTTCGGCGGTCTGCGCGCCACCCACGGCGTCTCCGTTTCGCACCGTTCGCTCGGTTCGACCGGTCAGCGTCAGGATCCCGGCAAGGTCTTCAAGAACAAGAAGATGGCCGGTCACATGGGTGACAAGAATCGCACCCAGCAAAATCTCGAAATCGTGTCGACCGACGTCGAGCGCGGCCTGATCTTCGTCAAGGGCTCGGTGCCCGGCTCGAAGGGTGGCTGGTTGCTCGTCAAGGACTCGGTCAAGGTCGCGCGTCACGCTGACGCGCCGTACCCCGCCGGTCTGAAGGCCGCCGCGAACAGCAACACCGCCCCCGCCGAGACGCCCGCTGAGGACGTCCAGGCCGTGGAAGCGACCGAAGGCCAGGAGGGCTGAACATGAAGGTCAAGATTCAGTCCTTCGACGCCAAGGCGAAAGCTTCGGACATCGAGCTCAACGATGAGGTCTTCGGCCTCGATCCGCGCGCCGACATCCTGCACCGCGTCGTCACCTGGCAGCTCGAAAAGCGCCGCGCCACCGCGCGCGGTACTCGTGAGCGCGCCGATGTCGCCCGTACGGGCAAGAAGTTCGGTCGCCAGAAGGGCGGCGGTACGGCTCGTCACGGCGATCGCCGCGCGCCGATCTTCGTTGGTGGTGGTAAGGCTCACGGCGCTCGCGTCCGTGACTTCAATCCATCGCTCAACAAGAAGATCCGCGCACTTGGCCTGAAGATGGCACTGTCGACCCACGCTCAGGCGGGGTCGCTGGTGGTCATGGAAAGCCTGGCGGTTGCGGAGAGCAAGACCAAGACGCTGATCGCGGATTGGGCCAAGCTCGGCCTCGGCAAGACCGCCCTCGTCATCGATGGCGACATGGTCGACAACAGTTTCGCGCTCGCCGCGGGCAACCTGCACACGATCAACGTGATGCCGGCCGCCGGCGCCAATGTTTACGACATCCTGAAGCACGACACGCTGGTCCTGACCCGCGCTGCCGTCGAAAAGCTGGAGGCGCGCTTCAATGGCTAAGAAGCAAAAGGCCGACATCGATCTGCGTCATTACGACGTGATCGTTGCGCCGCACATCACCGAGAAGGCGACCTTGCTCAGCGAGCATAACGCCGTCGTGTTCCGCGTCGCCAACGACGCGACCAAGCCCGAGATCAAGGCCGCCGTCGAGGCGCTCTTCTCGGTCAAGGTTCTGGGGGTCAACACGATCGTCCAGAAGGGCAAGACCAAGAAGTGGAAGGGCGTGCCCTACACCAAATCCGATGTGAAGAAGGCGATCGTCACGCTGGCCGATGGTCAGTCGATTGACGTCACCCAGGGGGTCAGCGCGTAATGGCACTCAAGCATTATAATCCGACCAGCCCAGCGCGGCGTGGTCTGATCCTGGTCGATCGTTCGGCCTTGCATAAGGGCGGCCCCGTCAAGGCGCTGACCGAAGGCAAGCGCAAGACCGGTGGTCGTAACAACAAGGGTCACGTCACCTCGCGCGGTATCGCCGGCGGTCACAAGCAGCGTTATCGTATCATCGATTTCAAGCGCCGCTTGTGGGAAGTCGAAGGCACGGTCGAGCGGATCGAATATGATCCCAATCGCACCGCGTTCATCGCGCTGATCAATTATGGTGACACGGAAGAGGGCAAGCCCAACGTCGCGTACATCATCGCGCCGCAGCGCCTCGCTGTCGGTGATAAGATCATCGCTGCGAAAAAGACCGACGTGAAGCCCGGCAACGCGATGGAACTGGGCCAGATGCCGGTCGGCACGATCGTCCACAATGTCGAGATGAAGCCAGGCAAGGGTGGCCAGATCGCCCGTTCGGCAGGCACCTATGTGCAGGTCGTTGGTCGCGACAAGGGCATGGTGATGGTTCGCCTCAACTCGGGCGAGCAGCGCTATATCCACTCGAACTGCATGGCGACCGTCGGTGCGGTGTCCAACCCGGACAACGGCAACACCAACCTCGCCAAGGCCGGCCGCAACCGTTGGAAGGGCATCCGCCCGCTGACCCGCGGCGTCGCCAAGAACCCGGTCGACCATCCGCATGGTGGTGGTGAAGGCCGGACCTCGGGTGGCCGTCATCCGGTTACGCCATGGGGCAAGCCGACCAAGGGTGCGCGCACCCGTCACAACAAGTCGACGGATAAGATGATCATCCGTTCGCGTCACTCGACGAAGAGGAAGGGCTAACATGGCTCGCTCAGTCTGGAAGGGTCCGTTTGTGGACCTTCACCTGCTCAAAAAGGCAGAGACCGCACAGGAAACCAATGCGCGCGCGCCGATCAAGACCTGGTCGCGCCGCTCGACGATCCTGCCGCAGTTCGTCGGCCTGACCTTCACCGTTTATAACGGTCGCAAGTTCGTGCCGGTCTCGGTCAACGAGGACATGGTTGGGATGAAGCTCGGCGAGTTCGCGCCGACGCGTTACTTCCCCGGCCACGCCGCCGACAAGAAGGGCAAGCGCTGATGTCGAAGCCGAAATCCCCCCGCAAGGTCGGTGAGAAGGAAGCTCTCTCGGTCGGAACGCAGATTCGCGGTTCGGCTCAGAAGCTCGGCCTCGTCGCTGCGCTGATCCGCAACAAGCCGGTCGGCGATGCGATGAACATCCTCGCTTTCTCGACCCGCGCGATGGCGGTTGATGCTCGCAAGGTACTCGCGTCCGCGATCGCCAACGCGGAGAACAACCACAACCTCGACGTCGATGCGCTGGTCGTATCGGAAGCGAGCGTTGGCAAGTCGATCGTCATGAAGCGGTTCGCCACGCGCGGCCGCGGCAAATCGACGCGCATCCTGAAGCCCTTCAGCCGCCTGCGCATCGTCGTTCGCGAACAGCAAGAAGAAGAAGCCTAATGGGTCAGAAAAGCAATCCGATCGGGCTTCGGCTTCAGATCAACCGCACCTGGGACAGCCGCTGGTACGCGGAGGGCGCCGATTACGGCCGTCTCCTCCTCGAAGACCTCAAGATGCGCGCTTACATCATGAAGACGCTGCCGCAGGCCGCGATTTCCAAGGTGGTGATCGAGCGTCCGGCCAAGCTGTGCCGCGTGTCCATCTTCGCTGCGCGCCCCGGCGTGATCATCGGCAAGAAGGGTGCGGACATCGAAAAGCTGCGCCGTACGCTCGGCAAGATGACCAGCTCGGACGTGTCGCTGAACATCGTCGAAATCCGCAAGCCGGAAGTCGATTCCAAGCTCGTCGCACAGGGTATCGCAGATCAGCTCGAGCGTCGTATCGCTTTCCGCCGCGCCATGAAGCGTGCGGTTCAGTCGGCGATGCGTCTTGGTGCCGAAGGCATCCGGATCAATTGCGGCGGTCGTCTCGGCGGCGCCGAAATCGCTCGCTCGGAATGGTATCGTGAAGGTCGCGTTCCGCTGCACACGCTGCGCGCGAATGTCGATTATGCCGAAGCGACCGCACACACCGCTTATGGCGTGTGCGGCGTGAAGGTGTGGATCTTCAAGGGCGAAATCCTCGGCCATGACCCGATGGCGACCGACCGGATCATGATGGAGGCTCAAACCTCCGGCGTGCGCCCGGCGCGCTAAGGAACATTTGACATGTTGCAACCGAAGAAAACCAAGTTCCGCAAGCAGTTCAAAGGCCGGATCCATGGCGATGCGAAGGGCGGCACCACGCTGAACTTCGGCTCCTATGGCCTGAAGGCGATGGAGCCGGACCGGATCACCGCACGCCAGATCGAGGCGGCTCGCCGCGCGATCACGCGTCACATCAAGCGCCAGGGGCGTTTGTGGATTCGCATTTTCCCCGACGTGCCGGTCACGTCGAAGCCGGCCGAAGTCCGCATGGGCAAGGGCAAGGGTTCGCCTGAATATTGGGCAGCACGGGTCAAGCCGGGCCGCATCCTGTTCGAGCTGGACGGAGTTCCCGGCGACATTGCAGCGGTGGCGTTCAGCCGCGCGGCGATGAAGCTGCCGATCAAGGTAAAGGTCGTTGCCCGTCTGGGCGACACCTCGCACCTGGGAGTTGCATAAGATGGCTCGCATCGACGATTTGAAGGCGAAGACCGAGGACCAGCTGGGCGAAGAGCTCGGCAATCTGAAGCGCGAGGCATTCAACCTCCGCTTCCAGGCCGCGACCAACCAGCTCGAAAAGCCGAGCCGGGTTCGTGAAGTCCGTCGCGACATCGCTCGCATCAAGACCCTGCAGACCGCGCGTTCGCGCGACGCTGCGGCTAAGTAAGGAACGATACCATGCCGAAGCGCGTGCTGACGGGACTGATCGTCTCGGACAAGGGCGACAAGACGGTGGTCGTGAACGTGGAGCGCAAGGTCAAGCATGCGCTCTACGGCAAGATCATCCGCCGTTCGAAGAAGTACCACGCCCATGACGAGGCGAACGAGTTCAAGCAGGGTGAAACCGTGCGGATCGAAGAGACCGCACCGATCTCCAAGCTGAAGACCTGGAAGGTGATCGATCGGGTTAACACCCATGCGACACCGGAGCGGGTCGACGTCGACGCATAAGTGTGGGGGACGCGTAAGCGTCAACTGAATTGAGGCGGGGTCCGGTCGGAATCGGCCCCAGAGTGAGAAGGAACCGGATCGATGATCCAGATGCAGTCCAATCTCGAGGTCGCTGACAACAGCGGCGCGAAGCGGGTGCAGTGCATCAAGGTGCTTGGCGGGTCCAAGCGCCGCACCGCAGGCGTTGGCGACATCATCGTCGTCAGCGTCAAGGAAGCAGCCCCCCGTGGCCGCGTGAAGAAGGGCGACGTGCACCGTGCCGTCATCGTGCGTACGGCGAAGGACATTCGCCGCGCCGATGGCTCGGTGATCCGCTTCGACGGTAACGCAGCCGTGCTGGTCAACAAGAACGAGGAGCCGATCGGCACCCGTATCTTTGGCCCAGTGGTGCGCGAGCTCCGCGGCAAGAAGCACATGAAGATCATCAGCCTGGCGCCGGAGGTTCTGTAATGGCCACAGCGAAGATCAAAAAGGGTGACCGCGTCATCGTCCTGTCCGGCAAGGACAAGGGCAAGACCGGCGAAGTGACCCAGGCCCTGCCGCGTGACGGCAAGGTTATCGTGTCGGGCGTGAATGTCGCGATCCGTCACACCAAGCCGAGCCAGGGCGACCCGCAGGGTGGTCTGGTCCGTTCGGAAGCGCCGATGCACGTCTCGAAGGTCGCTCATGTGACCGCCGACGGCAAGCCGACGCGCGTCCGGTTCGAAACCCAGGACGGGAAGAAGGTCCGCGTGGCCGTCAAGACCGGGGAGAAGATCAGTGGCTGAAGCCGCCAACACAAAGCCGCGCATGCGGCAGATGTATGATGACAAGATCATCAAGGCGATGACCGAGAAGTTCGGTTACAAGAACGCAATGGAGGTTCCGCGCCTCGACAAGATCGTCCTGAACATGGGCGTTGGCGAAGCGACGCAGGACAAGAAGAAGGTCGAGCAGGCCGCTGGCGAAATGGAGCTGATCGCAGGTCAGAAGCCAGTCGTCACCAAGGCGAAGAAGTCGATCGCGCAGTTCAAGTTGCGTGAAGGCATGCCGATCGGCGTGAAGGTCACTCTTCGTCGTGAGCGCATGTATGAGTTTCTCGACCGCTTCATCACGATCGCGCTTCCCCGCGTTCGCGATTTCCGTGGCCTGAACCCCAAGAGCTTCGATGGACGCGGCAATTATGCCTGCGGCCTGAAGGAGCAGCTGGTGTTCCCGGAAATCAATTATGACCGGATCGACAAGGTGCGCGGCATGGACGTGATCGTCACCACCACCGCCCGGACCGACGACGAAGCGCGCGAGCTGCTCCGCCTGTTCGGTTTCCCGTTCCCGCCGGAAGCTACTGGCGAAGTCGCTGACGACGAAAAGAAGGCAGCATAAGATGGCTAAAGTCAGTTCTGTAAACAAGAACGAGCGCCGCAAGCGGATGGTGAAGAAATACGCCCCCGCTTATGCGAAGCTGAAGGCGATCGCCGCCGACAAGTCGCTCGACGATGGTGAGCGTCTCATCGCCCGCCTGAAGATGGCGCAGATTCCGCGTAACGGTAATCCGACCCGCGTTCGCAATCGTTGCGAAACGACCGGCCGCCCGCGCGCTTATTATCGCAAGTTCCGTCTCTGCCGTATTCAGCTGCGCGATCTGGCCAACAAGGGCCTCATCCCCGGCGTTACGAAGTCGAGCTGGTAAGGATCACGAGATGGCATTGACCGATCCCCTGGGTGATATGCTCACCCGCATCCGTAACGGCCAGCGCGCGCGCAAGGATTCTGTCCTTTCGCCGGCGTCGAAGCTGCGCGCTCGCGTGCTCGACGTGCTTCAGCGCGAAGGTTATATCCGCGGATATTCCGAAGAAGAGATGGGCCCCGCAAAGGGCATCCGCATCGAGCTTAAGTATTTCGAGGGCCAGCCCGCGATCAAGCACGTTGCGCGCGTCTCCAAGCCTGGCCGTCGCGTCTATTCGGGTTCGCAGGATCTGCCCCGGGTGATGAACGGCCTGGGCATCACCATCGTCTCGACGCCGCGTGGCGTTCTGTCCGACGCCGAAGCGCGTGAACAGAATGTCGGTGGCGAAGTGCTTGCGGAGGTATTCTGATGAGCCGCATCGGTAAAAAGCCGATCACGATCCCGAGCGGCACCACCGCGACGATCGAGGGTCAGCAGCTCAGCGTGAAGGGTCCCAAGGGCACCCTCGCGATGCCGCTGCGCGAAGAGATCAGCTACGTCCTCGAAGACGGTGGCATTTCGGTCAATCCGGCCAACGACACCAAGCGCGCTCGCGCTTTCTGGGGCATGCAGCGTACGCTGGTCCAGAATTTGGTGACCGGCGTGTCCGACGGCTTCACCAAGAAGCTGCTGATCAACGGCGTCGGTTATCGCGCCGCGGCTTCGGGTCGCACGCTGAACCTGAAGCTCGGCTACAGCCACGACGTCAACATCAACGTGCCGGAAGGCATTGAGGTCAAGACGCCGGACAACACGACGATCGAGATCTCGGGGTCGGACAAGCAGAAGGTCGGCCAGCTGGCCGCCGAAATTCGCCAGTGGCGCAAGCCTGAGCCGTACAAGGGCAAGGGCATCAAGTACGACGGCGAGTTCATCTTCCGCAAGGAAGGGAAAAAGAAGTAATGAGCACCAAAGGTCTCTCCCTTTTTGCGAAGCGTCGTCTTCGCAACCGTACCGCCCTTCGTGGTCGTGCCGCTGGCCGTCCCCGTTTGTCGGTGCATCGTTCGGGCAAGCATATCTATGCCCAGATCATCGACGACGCGGCGGGCACCACGCTCGCTTCGGCTTCGACGCTGGAAAAGGACGTGCGCGGCACGACCGGCGCGAACATCGATGCGGCGACCTCGGTCGGCACGCGGGTAGCAGAAGCAGCCAAGGCAGCGGGCGTGACCAAGGTCGTGTTCGATCGCGGAGGCTTCCTGTTCCACGGTCGTGTCAAGGCGCTGGCGCAGGCCGCGCGTGAAGCCGGATTGGAGTTCTAAGAATGGCTGACGAAATCATCCCGACGGAAGCAGCTGCATCGCCCGATGGCGCAGCCGTTCCGCAGGAAGCCCCTGGTCGTGGTCCGCGTGGCGGCCGTGGTCGTGGCGGTCCCGGCGGCGGCGGTCAGAACCGCGGCGGTCGTGACAATCGTGGCGGACGCGACAATCGCGGCCGTGGCGGTCCCGGCAGCGACGATGGCGGCGAAGAGCTGATCGAGAAGCTGGTTCACATCAACCGCGTCTCGAAGACGGTCAAGGGCGGCAAGCGCTTCGGCTTCGCGGCGCTGGTCGTCGTCGGTGACGGCAAGGGCCGCGTCGGCTTCGGTCACGGCAAGGCACGCGAAGTGCCGGAAGCCATCTCCAAGGCCACTGCGGCCGCGAAGAAGGCCATGGTTCGCGTCCCGCTGCGTGACGGTCGTACGCTGCATCATGACGGCAAGGGTCACTTCGGTGCCGGCCTCGTCACGGTGCGTTCGGCGCCGCAGGGTACCGGCATCATCGCCGGCGGCCCGATGCGCGCCGTGTTCGAATCGCTCGGCGTTGCGGACGTGGTGACCAAGTCGATCGGCACGTCGAACCCGTACAACATGATCCGCGCGACCTTCGAGGCACTGACCTCGCAGGTTTCGCCCAAGTCGGTCGCGCAGCGTCGCGGCAAGAAGATCGCCGACCTGCTCGGCCGTGGTGGCTCGCAAGCCGCCGAGGCTGAAGCCGCAGCGATCGCGGAGTAAGACAGATGGCGAAGAAGAAAGAAGCTGCCGCAGGCGGCACGATCAAGATCACGCAGACCGGTTCGCCGATCCGTCGTGAGAAGGATCAGCGCGCGACCCTGATCGGTCTTGGCCTCAACAAGATGCACAAGACCCGCGAGCTGCAGGACACGCCCGAAGTTCGTGGCATGATCCGCAAGGTCGCTCACATGCTCTCGGTCGAGGGCTGAGCGACCTGGGATGAAGGGGCAGTGACGCGGGCGTTCGCGTTCGCTACTGCCCCTCTCCCAACCCTCTCCCCAGAGGGAGAGGGCTTTAGATATCCAGCGCGACAAAAGCGAAAGCGAGTGCACGACATGAAATTGAACGATCTCCGCGACAATCAGGGCGCCCGTAAATCCCGCATGCGGGTCGGCCGTGGTATCGGTTCCGGCAAGGGCAAGACCTCGGGCCGCGGCATCAAGGGCCAGACGAGCCGTGAAGGCGTCTCGATCGCCGGCTTCGAAGGCGGCCAGATGCCGCTGCACATGCGTCTGCCAAAGCGCGGCTTCAACAACATCTTCGCCAAGGATTATGCCGAAGTGAACCTCGGTTCGATCCAGAAGGCGCTCGACGCCGGCAAGATCGAAGCCGGTGCGACGCTCGACCATGCTGCGCTAAAAGCCGCTGGCCTGGCGCGCGGTGGCAAGGACGGCGTTCGGTTGCTCGGCAAGGGCGATTTCTCGGCCAAGCTGAACTTCTCGGTCCACGGCGCGTCGAAGGGCGCGATCGAAGCGGTTGAGAAGGCCGGCGGCAAGGTTGACGTGATCCACGTCGTACCGGCCGCTGAAAAGGCCGCTGCCAAGAAGGGCGTGAAGTACAAGGAGCGTCAGGCTCACAAGGCTTCGTTCAAGGCGTAATCTACCGGCTTCCCCGGCGTTGAGTCGGGGAAGACGCTAGGCAAGCCCGCTTGCGTGACTATATGAGCGGCGGGGCGGTGAAACGTTTCCCGCCGCTTTTGTTTCCCCCCTAAGTTCCAGGGACGATAATCATAATGGCATCCGCAGCCGATCAGATGGCCCAAGGCCTCAGCCTGTCGAAGTTCGCGCAGGCGACCGACCTCAAGAAAAGGTTGTGGTTCACGATCGGCGTGCTGATCGTTTTCCGGATGCTCAGCTATGTGCCGCTGCCCGGGATCGACCCGACCGCGCTCAACCTGCTGGTGCAGAAGACCAGCGGCGGCGTGCTCGATTTCTTCAATGCCTTTTCCGGCGGCTCGCTGTCACGCGCCAGCATCATCGCGCTTGGCGTGATGCCCTATATCACCGCCTCGATCGTGGTGCAGCTCGCGACCTCGCTGTCGCCGACGTTGGCGGCGATCAAGAAGGACGGCGAGAGCGGTCGCAAGCGGCTCAACCAATATACCAGGTACGGCACGGTCGGCCTGACCGCGGTGCAGGGGTATTTCCTCGCGGTCGGCTTCGAGAGCCAGAGCGTTGTGGTCGATCCGGGCATGCTGTTCCGCGTCGCCGCGGTGCTCAGCCTGGTTGGCGGCACGATGTTCCTGATGTGGCTGGGTGAGCAGATCACCAGCCGCGGCATCGGTAACGGCATGTCGCTGATCATCATGGCCGGCATCGTCGCCAGCTTGCCGCGCACGCTGGTCAATCTGTTTGAAGGCGGCCGTTCGGGTTCGCTCGACCCGGTCAAGTTCATCGGCATCGTCGTCGCGGTCGTGCTGCTCGTGCTGTTCATCTGCTTCATGGAGCGGGCGCAGCGGCGCATCCTGATCCAATATCCCAAGCGGCAGACGCAGCGCGGCATGCAAGCCGATCGCAGCCATTTGCCGCTCAAGCTCAATACCGCTGGCGTGATCCCGCCGATCTTCGCTTCGTCGCTGCTGCTCATGCCGCTGACGATCTCGCAGTTCGCGGGTCAGCGCGTCGCGGGCGAGAGTACCTGGGGCGATATCGTCATTTCGCTCAACCAGTATCTCCAGCACGGTAGCCCGGTCTATATGCTGTTGTACGGCGCAGGGATAATCTTCTTCTCGTTCTTCTACACCGCGGTGGTGTTCAACCCCGAGGAGACGGCGGACAATCTGAAGCGGTATGGCGGCTTCATTCCCGGCATCCGTCCGGGCAAGAACACCGAGACCTATTTCGATTATGTGCTGACGCGCATTACCGTGATCGGTGCAGCCTATCTGACGATCATCTGCCTGTTGCCGGAATATCTCGTGTCGGCATTGTCGATCCCATTCTATCTTGGTGGGACCAGCTTGCTGATCGTGGTCAATGTGACGATGGATACGGTGACGCAGATTCAGAGCCATCTGCTTGCGCATCAATATGGCGACCTGATCAAAAAGGCTAAGCTGAAGGGTGGACGCCTCCGTTAAGACGGGCAAAGTGAAGTCTAGGGGAGTGCGGCCGTGAATATTATCCTGCTCGGGCCCCCGGGGGCGGGGAAGGGCACGCAAGCGAGCCGTTTGATGACGGATCGCGGCATGGTGCAGCTTTCCACCGGCGACATGTTGCGTGCCGCGCGTGATGCCGGCACTCCGGTCGGCCTGAAGGTCGCCGCGATCATGGCAGCGGGCGAACTCGTTTCCGACGATATCGTCTCCGCGCTGATCGACGAGAAGCTCTCGACCATGCCGGCCGGGCAGGGCGCGATCTTCGACGGTTATCCGCGGACCGCAGCGCAGGCGCATTCGCTTGACGATATTCTCGCCAATCATGGCCGCACGCTCGATCATGTGATCGAACTCGAGGTCGATGAGGACGCGCTGGTCGAGCGCATCACCGGCCGTTTCACCTGCGCCAAATGTGGCACCGGTTATCACGACACATTCAAGCAGACCAAGGTTCCCGGTGTGTGCGACGTGTGCGGGTCGACCGAGTTCAAGCGCCGTGCCGACGACAATGAGGAATCGGTGCGCACGCGCATGACCGAATACCGCGCCAAGACCGCACCGATCCTGCCGATCTATGACGCGCGCGGCCTAGTGCGGCGCGTCGATGGCATGGCCGATATCGACGATGTGAGCGAAGCGATCGAGGCAATCCTCGGCGGGAAATAGGCCCACGACGAAGGTTGCGCATCGCCCCCTGGCGCATATGATGCGGCGATCCACCGGGGGCCGCACCATGAACCGCTTTGCCTTATTCACTGCGCTGGCTCTGCTGCCGCTCGCTGCGCCGGCCGGCGCGGATGTTGTTCAGGCGACGCCCGCCGGATTCGAGATCAAGCAGGTCGTTACCGTCGATGTGCCGATCGCCCATGCCTGGGAAACGCTGCGCGCGCCGCAGAAATGGTGGAGCAAGGAGCACACCTATTCTGACGATTCGGCCAATCTCTATCTCGATGCGCAGGCGACGGGATGTTTCTGCGAGCGGATGAAAGACAAGGGATCCGTCGAGCACGCCCGGATCGTCTATATCGCGCCGGGCCGGATGATCCGGCTGGTCGGTGCGCTCGGTCCGCTCCAGGCCGAAGCAGTGACCGGGACGCTGACCTTCCGGCTCGACCCTGAGGGATCGAACGCGACGCGCATCACCCTGACCTATGTCGTCGGCGGTTATGTCCGCGCCGGCGCGGACACGCTCGCGCCCAAGGTCGATGAAGTGCTGGCGGTGCAGATGCTTGGCCTGAAATCCGCCGCCGAAGCCGCGCCCGAGCCCGAAGCAAAGCCGGAAAAATAACGCGCAGCGATCATCCCGCATGACGCTTTTTTCATGCCGGCGTCATCGGATGAAGCCTCCATCCCGCTTACTATGGCGAATGTCGCTGTGGTGCTGCCGTCCTCCCCTGAACGGCCATGAGCAAGGCGATACCTCGATCCGGCACCATGTTCCCGGTGGTGCCGGGGGCCGACGGAAGGCGAGGCTTTCCGTCGGCCCAGTTCGTTCGTACAAGCCAAGTCAGCCAGCCATCGGACGCTTGCCCATGATTCAGATCCAATGACCCGCAAGATTCTTGTCGTCGAAGACGATCACGCGACCGCGAGCTATCTCGCCAAGGGATTGGCCGAGGCCGGTTATTCGGTCGAGATCTGTCATGATGGCCGCGATGGGCTGTTCCTTGCCAGCGAGGGCATTTTCGACGTCATCGTCGCCGACCGCATGATGCCCGGCCTGGATGGCCTGGCTATGCTCTCCGCGATCCGCGCCGCGGGGATCGCCACGCCGGCGTTGATCCTGTCCGCGCTTGCCACTGTCGATGACCGGATCGACGGGCTGCATGCCGGTGCTGACGATTATCTGGTCAAACCATATTCCTTCGCCGAGCTCCATGCGCGGATCGAGGCGCTATTGCGGCGTACCGACCGGGTCGTGTCCGACCAGCAGGTCGTGAAGCTCAATGTCGGCGATCTCGAGATCGACCTGCTCGCGCGTAGCGTGTCGCGGCAGGGCCGGCCGATCCTGCTCGGCGCGCGGGAGTTCAACCTGCTCGAATATCTTGCGCGCCATGCCGGGCAAGTCGTAACCCGCACGATGATGCTGGAAAAGATCTGGAACTATCATTTCGATCCGGGATCGAATGTTGTCGATGTCCATATCGGCCGGCTTCGGCGTAAGCTCGAAGAGGGTTTTGCCGCACCGATCCTGCATACGGTGCGCGGCGCCGGATACCGGCTCTCGGCCGACGGGTGAGGGGGCCCTCGGTCACCGCGCGTATCGCGCTGCTGGCGATCGCGCTGGCGCTGGTGTCCAATCTCGCTCTGGTCGGTTTCGTCTGGCAGCAAATTCACGACGATGCGGTCGGCACGCTGCGCCGCGACACGATCGAACAATCCGACGCATTGGTCGCGGTGTGGCGAAACGGCGGGATGAAGGCGCTCGACGAGGCGATCGAGGATGCGCGCGCGCCGGGTGACGATTCACTGATCCTCGCCGTGATCGATGCGTCGGGCCGACGGATCGGCGGGACGGGGCCGGATCGCGTGACGATCAAGGGCGATGCAACGATTTTCAGGATCGGCCGGGCGGGAACCGCGCCGCCCTGGTCGGATCGGGATGCGGGATATGCGGTGCGCGCGATCGGTCCCAACCGGCTGGTCAGCGGACGATTGCTCGACGATTGGGAACGTGAGCAGCGCGACCTCGAATCCGCGCTGGCGCTTGCCGTGCTGCTGTCGCTCGCGTTGGGCATTGGCGGCGGGCTGGTGATCGCACGTTATGTCGGGCGGCGTCTGAACGGCATCGCCAGCGTGATCGAGGGGGTCGCGGATGGCGACCTGTCGCGCCGCGTCGTGACGCTGTCGGGCAGCGGCGACGCGTTCGACCGGCTCGCCATCCGATTGAACGCGATGCTCGACAAGGTCGGGCGGCTGATGGGCGAATTGCGCATCGTCACCGACAGCCTAGCGCATGATCTGCGCTCGCCGCTCGCCCGATTGCGCAGCAAGACCGAGGGCGCGTTGTTGATGGACGATCCGGCGCAGCGCGAGGCCGCGCTTGGCGGGCTGATCGTCGAGACCGATCTGGTGATGCGCATGCTGACCACGCTGATCGAGATCAGCCGGTCCGAATCGATCTCGCGCGATCGTTTCACGCTGGTCGATCCGGCCGCGCTGGTCGAGGAGATCGCCGATCTCTACGCGCCGGTGGTGGAGGATGCGGGGCTGCGCTTCGTCGTCGCGATCGACGCCAGGCCGCCCGGCCTGCCGCTGCACCGCGAGTTGATGTCACAAGCGATCACCAATCTGGTCGACAATGCGCTGCGCCATGGCGCGAACGGCGGATCGCTTACGCTTCGCCTGGCGGGCGACGCGCATGAGGTACGACTGCAGGTCGAGGATCGCGGCCCCGGGATCGCCGCCGCCGATCGCGCCCAGGCGCTGCGCCGGTTCGGGCGGCTCGACACCGCCCGCACCACGCCCGGCGCCGGCCTTGGCATGACCCTGGTCGAGGCGGTCGCGCGGCTGCATGGCGGGCGGCTGGAGCTTGGCGACAATGCGCCGGGCCTGATCGCGACAATCGTGCTGCCGGCCTGAGACCGTTGCTGGACCAGCCTCGGTCATCCAGTTTCCAGCGATAAGAAAGAGCGCACCGGCAAATGTCCGGAATGAGCGATATGCCGGAACTTGTATGATGGTTGAATCGTGCCAGTGGGCGGGCTGACGACCGGCAGACCTATGGGACAGGCCTGCAGGAGATATGCAACACCCTATGGTGCATATCTTTTTCCGCTCACTACCGGCGAGTCGAGTATATAATAGATTATATATCAGATACTTAAGCTGAAAATGCCGACTTTGTATGGCGCAGTGCGCCATGAGCATTTTTGCTGAAACGTCGATGCAATCAATGATACGCGTTGAGCATCAACCAGCGCCGATTCCGCAAGGGGCCTGGCTATTCAGTCTGGTCGAGATCGCCTGGGCCGCGGTCGCGCTCAAAAAATGGGGTCGATCCGCGCCAAGCGGGAACCGGCTGGTTGACTCTGCGTTTGCGCGCGCTTATCTGGCGATTATTCCGAACCACCGGGTCCCGGCGGCGCTTGTCTGCGCTCGCCGCTATCGTGCGTTTCGGAATGTTAACGCTATGAGATGGGGTGACTGCCATGTCGCCCTGTGGAGCAGGAGAATTTAGTTCATGGCTCGTATCGCCGGGGTCAACATCCCGACCAACAAGCGCGTTGTTATCGCGCTCACCTATATCCACGGCATTGGCAACACCAAGGCCAAGGCAATCGTCGCAAAGCTGGGCATCGCTTCCGAGCGTCGCGTCCAGGATCTGACCGATCAGGAAGTGCTGCAGATTCGCGAAACGATCGACGCCGATCACACCGTCGAGGGTGATCTCCGTCGTGAAGTCGCGATGAACATCAAGCGCCTGATGGATCTGGCCTGCTATCGCGGTCTTCGCCATCGCAAGGGCCTCCCGGTCCGTGGTCAGCGCACGCATACCAATGCGCGCACCCGTAAGGGCAAGGCCAAGCCGATCGCCGGCAAGAAGAAGTAAATCATCCGGGGGGTGATTTACTCCGCCGGAAGCCGGGTTCCGCAAGGAACCCCACCGGCGTCAGCTTTAGGGTTAGGAAGAGACTATGGCACGCGAACCTCAGCGCATTAAGCGGCGTGAGCGCAAGAACATCACTTCGGGCGTCGCCCATGTGAATGCGAGCTTCAACAATACCATGATCACGATCACGGATGCCCAGGGCAACGCGATTTCGTGGTCGTCGGCCGGCATGATGGGCTTCAAGGGCTCACGCAAGTCGACTCCGTATGCGGCGCAGGTTGCAGCGGAAGATGCCGGCAAAAAGGCCGCCGAGCACGGCGTCCGTACGCTCGAAGTGGAAGTCAAGGGTCCGGGTTCGGGCCGTGAGTCAGCGCTTCGCGCGCTGCAGGCGGTTGGTTTCCAGATCACTTCGATCCGCGACGTGACCTCGATCCCGCACAATGGCGTCCGGCCTTCCAAGCGCCGCCGCGTCTGATTTTCGTCTCGACCGCGCGCGGTTGATCGCGCCGCGCGGCCGATTCTCTCATGGCCGAAGCTCCCCCGCTTCGGTCCAAAACCAAGGGGAAGCCCATGTCCGTCAATGCGAAAAATTGGCAGGAACTCAAGAAGCCCAACGGTCTCGAGAAAAAGGCCGGTGGTGATTCGAAGCGCAAGGCGACGTTCGTCGCTGAGCCGCTCGAGCGTGGTTTCGGCCTGACGCTCGGTAACGCGCTGCGGCGCGTTTTGCTGTCCTCGCTGCAGGGCGCGGCGGTGACCTCGATCAAGATCGAGAATGTCCTTCACGAATTCTCGTCGCTGGCGGGTGTCCGTGAGGACGTGACCGACATCGTCCTGAACGTGAAGCAGATCGCGCTTCGCATGCAGGGTGAAGGCCCGAAGCGTCTCCAGCTCTCCGCGACCGGCCCGGCCGACGTGAAGGCCGGCGACATTGCGGTGTCGGGCGACATCGAAGTGCTCAACCCCGATTTGCTGATCTGCCATCTCGACGAAGGCGCGACGCTCAACATGGAACTGACCGCAGATGTCGGTAAGGGCTATGTCGCGGCGGTCGCCAACCGTCCGGCGGATGCGCCGATCGGCCTGATCCCGGTCGACGCGCTCTACTCGCCGGTGAAGCAGGTCAGCTACAAGGTCGAGAACACCCGCGTTGGGCAGGAGCTCGATTACGACAAGCTGACGCTGACGATCGAGACCGACGGTACGGTGACCCCTGAGGACGCGGTGGCCTATGCCGGCCGCATTCTGCAGGACCAGCTCGCGCTGTTCGTCCACTTCGATGATTCGGCGATGACTCATTCGGCGCCGATCGGTCATGCGGCTCCCGCCGCAGCCGGCGATGCCGCAGGCGACACGCAGCAGATCAACCGTTACCTGCTGAAGAAGGTCGACGAGCTCGAACTGTCGGTGCGTTCGGCCAACTGCCTGAAGAACGACAACATCATCTATATCGGCGATCTGGTTCAGAAGACCGAAGCGGAGATGCTGCGCACGCCGAATTTCGGCCGCAAGTCGCTCAACGAGATCAAGGAAGTTCTCTCCTCGATGGGTCTCCGCCTGGGTATGGAAATTCCCGGCTGGCCGCCTGAAAATATCGAAGAGATGGCCAAGAAGCTCGAACAGGAAATTATGGGTTAAGCGGCTTCGGCCCGGATCCCTCGGGTTCGGGCCGGACGCTTCTCATAGAGGTCCCCGCTTGTGCAGGGATGACGGCAATTGGGGTGGGCTTACCGTCTCCACCTGGTCTGGGGTTCCGGCAGGGTCCCATCAAAGTAGTACTTTGATGGGTGCACGAAACGGCCCCTTAACGAACGAAGGATGAAATCATGCGTCATGGTGTTGGCGGTCGTAAACTTTCGCGGACTTCGGCCCACCGCATCGCGCTGTTCCGCAACATGTCGGCAGCGCTGATCAAGCACGAGCAGATCACGACCACGGTCGCGAAAGCCAAGGAGCTTCGCCCCTATGTCGAGAAACTGATCACGCTGGCGAAGAAGGGTGGCCTGTCCAACCGTCGCCTCGCACATGCGCGCCTGCTCGACGATGCGCAGCTGCAGAAGCTGTTCGACGTTCTGGCGTCGCGCTACGCCGATCGTAACGGCGGTTATACCCGCATCATCAAGGCCGGCATTCGCGCGTCGGACGCAGCGCCCATCGCGATCATCGAATTCGTCGATCGCGACGTCAGCGCCAAGGGCCAGGATTCGGGTCCGGTGATGACCGACGAGGATTACGATCAGGCCGCCTGAGCGCGCCCTGCTCCGATATTTGAGAAAGGAGTTGCGCCTGATAGGGTGCGGCTCCTTTTTCGTTTTTCGGAGTCTTGCATGCGCGCTTTGCCGCTGATCGTCCTGACCCTTTCCACTGGCCTCGTGACGACGCTGGTGCCCCTTGCGACCGCCGCTGCGGAGAGCCCGACCATGACTGCCGCCCCCAGCTACCCCGAGACGCGCCGGGTCGATCAGGTCGACGAACAGTTCGGGGTCAAGGTTGCCGATCCCTATCGCTGGCTGGAAAACGACGTCCGCACCGACAAGGATGTGGCGGCGTGGGTCGCGGCGGAGAACAAGGTCACCAACGCCTATCTCGCGACATTGCCTGGCCGCGACGTCTTCAAGGCGCGGATCAAGCAGCTGCTCGATTATGAGCGCTTCGGCGTGCCGCAGAAAAAGGGCGGCCATTATTTCTACAGCCGCAACAGCGGCCTGCAGAACCAGGCGGTACTTTACGTCCGCGACAGTTTGAACGGCGAAGGCCGCGTGCTGATCGACCCCAATACATGGTCGAAGGATGGCGCGACCGCACTCGGCGAATGGGTGCCTTCCGAAGATGGCAGCAAAATCCTCTATTCGATCCAGGACGGCGGCACGGACTGGCGCACGGTAAAGATACTTGACGTCGCCACCGGCACTATTGCGGCCGATGCGGTCGAATGGGTCAAATTCTCCAACCTCGCCTGGGCCAAAGATGGATCGGGTTTCTATTATTCGCGCTTTCCCGCAGCGACCGGCGACCAGAAATTCCAGGCGCTGAACGAGGATCAGGCGGTCTATTTCCATAAGCTCGGCACGGCGCAGACCGCAGACACGCTGATCTATGCGACGCCCGAGACGCCCAAGCGCAACCACCAGGCGCAGGTGACGGACGACGGCAAATGGTTGATTGTCACGACGACCGAAGGTACCGACAATCGCTACGAGATTACCGTCGTCGACCTGACCGCGCCGAAGCCTGCGCCGCGTACGATCTTCAAGGGGTTGGAGAATGAATGGTCGTTCGCCGGCAATCAGGGTTTCAACTTCTTCTGGGTGACCAACAAGGATGCGCCGCGCATGCGCATCGTCTCGACCAATCTGGCCGCGCGCTCGGCCGTGCCGCCGGTCCATGAAGTCGTGCCCCAAGATAAGGCCGTGCTCGAAGGTGCCGCGATCCTCGGCGGCAAGCTGATCGCGTCCTATCTCGTCGACGTGAAGACCGAAATCCGACGTTACACGCTCGACGGCAAATCCGACGGCGTGGTGCCGTTGCCCGGAATCGGCGCGGCCGGCGGTTTCGGCGGTGACGCCGACGACCCCGAAACATTTTATTCGTTCACCAGCTTCGCGACCCCAGCGACGGTCTATCGCTATGATGTGAAGACGGGGAAATCGACGCCTTGGGCGGCACCCAAGGTGGCGTTCGACCCATCGCTCTACGATGTGTCGCAACGCTTCTATGCGTCGAAGGACGGCACCAGGATCCCGATGTTCGTCGTCAGGCGCAAGGACGTGACGGGGCCCGCGCCGACATTGCTGTACGCTTATGGCGGGTTCAACGTGTCGATCGACCCATCCTTCTCAGCGACGCGGCTTGCCTGGATGGAGCAGGGCGGCGTGCTCGCGGTGGCGAACATCCGTGGCGGCGGCGAGTATGGCAAGGAATGGCACGATGGCGGGCGCCTCGCTAACAAACAGAATGTGTTCGACGATTTCATCGCGGCGGGCGAATATCTGAAGGCGCAAGGCATCACGTCGAAGGACGGACTGGCGATCCAGGGCGGCTCGAACGGCGGCCTGCTTGTTGGTGCGGTGACCAATCAGCGGCCCGATCTGTTCGCGGCGGCGCTGCCGGCGGTCGGCGTGATGGACATGCTGCGATTCGATCGCTGGACGGCGGGGCGGTATTGGGTCGATGATTATGGCTATCCGTCGAAAGAGGCCGATTTCAAGACGCTCTATGCCTATTCGCCCTACCACAACATCAGGAGCGGCAAGCCTTACCCGGCGGTCCTGGTCGCGACCGCGGACACCGACGACCGCGTGGTGCCGGGGCACAGCTTCAAATACACCGCCGCGCTGCAAGCGGCCGATATCGGCGACCGGCCGCACCTTGCGCGTATCGAAACGCGCGCCGGGCATGGCAGCGGCAAACCGACCGACAAGGTGATCGAAGAGGCGGCCGACAATTGGGCCTTCGCCGCGAAATGGACCGGGTTGACGGTCAAGCCGGTGCAGTGATGGCTTGCGGCATAAGGAGCGGGCAATGCGCAATTTCAGCAAAATCGGCATGACGCTGGGGCTGGCGGCGATGGCGATCGGTGCGGCGTCAGCGCAGACGCGGCGTGGGCACGAACGGCCGTCACACCGTGAGCCGATCAATGAGGAAGAGGAGGGCCTGTCGGGAGACGCGCCGTCCAAAACTGGTGTCGGCCGGGGCAAGGACAATGCGATCACCGCATGCGTGGCGGAAGCGAAAGCCGAAGGTCGTCGGTTTGCGCGTGTCGCGGAGATTCATAAGGTCGATACGGTCAGGCGATCCGGCAGAGGATGGGATATCCGCGGTACGCTGATCTTGCGCAGCAGTTATCGCCATCTCAGTCGCGAAGAATATGGTTTTCGCTGCCGGGCCGATGCGCAGGGCGTGGCGGATGTCGTCCTTGACGATGCGCTCATCATCATAAACTGACCCGATAGCCGGCCGGCCGGTGGGGAGAGGGGGTTCACTCCGCCGGCCCATCTGCTATCGGCTCGCCATGACACAGGCCCTCGACTCCATTTCGCCCGACTCGATCCTCATCGTCGATTTCGGCAGCCAGGTGACCCAGCTCATCGCCCGCCGTGTGCGCGAAGCGGGGGTCTATAGCGAGATCGCGCCGTTCCAGTCCGCCGAAGCGGCTTTCGAGCGGATGCAGCCCAAGGGCATCATCCTGTCGGGCAGCCCGGCTTCAGTGCTCGACGCGGACAGCCCACGCGTGCCGCAAGTGATACTCGACAGCGGCCTGCCGATCCTTGGCATCTGTTACGGCCAGCAAGTATTGATGGCACAGCTGGGCGGCATCGTCACCCTGGGCGACAGCGGCGAGTTCGGCCATGCGGTGATCGAGGTGAGCGATCGCTGTTCGTTGTTCGATGGTCTGTGGGCGGAGGGTGAAAGCCATCAGGTCTGGATGAGCCACGGCGACAAGGTGACCGCGCTCGCCCCCGGTTTCCGTCCGGTCGCGGCAAGCCCCGGTGCGCCCTTTGCGGTGATCGCCGATGACGATCGGCGCTTTTATGCGATGCAGTTCCACCCAGAGGTGGTGCACACCCCCGATGGCGCCAAGCTGATCTGCAATTTCGTGCGTCATGTCTGCGGCTTGAATGGCGACTGGACGATGGCGGGCTTCCGCGCCGCCAAGATCGAGGAAATCCGCAAGCAGGTCGGTACCGGCCGGGTGATCTGCGGACTGTCCGGCGGAGTCGATTCATCGGTCGCCGCAGTGTTGATCCATGAAGCGATCGGTGATCAGCTGACGTGCGTATTCGTCGACCATGGCCTGCTCCGCGCGGGAGAGGCCGATCAGGTCGTCGGCCTGTTCCGCAATCACTATAATATTCCGCTGGTCCATGTGAACGCCGAGGCGCTGTTCATGAATGGCCTGGCCGGCGTCACCGATCCCGAAGCCAAGCGCAAGTTCATCGGCGCGACCTTTATCGACGTGTTCGAGGCGGAGGCGAAGAAGATCGGCGGCGCGGCGTTCCTCGCCCAGGGTACGCTGTACCCGGACGTGATCGAGAGCGTCAGCTTCACCGGCGGCCCGTCGGTAACGATCAAGAGCCACCACAATGTCGGCGGCCTGCCCGAACGCATGAACATGCAACTGGTCGAGCCGCTGCGCGAGCTGTTCAAGGACGAGGTCCGTGTGCTTGGCCGCGAGCTTGGCCTGACCGACGCGTTTGTCGGGCGGCATCCTTTCCCCGGGCCGGGCCTCGCGATCCGCATTCCCGGCGAGGTGACGCGCGAGCGTTGCGACATATTGCGCAAGGCCGACGCGATCTACCTTGAGGAGATTCGCAATGCCGGGCTGTATGATGCGATCTGGCAGGCCTTTGCGGTGCTGCTGCCGGTGCGCACGGTCGGTGTGATGGGCGACGGGCGGACATATGACTTCGTCCTGGCGTTGCGCGCCGTGACGTCGACCGACGGCATGACCGCCGCAGCCTATCAATTCCCCGGCGATTTCCTGCCCCGCGTGGCGACGCGGATCGTCAATGAGGTGAAGGGCATCAACCGCGTCACCTACGACTATACGTCGAAGCCGCCCGGCACGATCGAGTGGGAGTGACGACGTCGCCATAGTCGTAGTTGCCCCCTTGTCCCGAAAGGGCAGGGGGTTATTGCATCTCGACAGTCTCTAAGTAGCGACGGCGGGCGGCTCCCCCTTGGCAAAATGCGCCATCTGGTCGGCATGGGCCTTCTTGAATGACGGACGCTCCGTGATCCGCGTCACATAGGATTCCGTCGCCGTTCGATTTCCGAACGAACGAACCTTTGCCACGCGAAGAACATCGGCCATCAGCAGGTCCGCGACAGTGAAGCGGTCGGCAACCAGCCATTCCCGATCCTTCAGGATGCCCTCCATGTGGTCGAGGCGGCCTTCCAACCAGCCGGTCAGCTGGTTGTCCTTGGCGCCGGTCACTTCCAGGTACCACCAGGGGACTGAAACCATCTCGACCGAGTTGAGCGCGGCGATCGTCCATTGCAGCGTATGGGCTTCTCCGGCAGGATCGCGCGGCATGAGTTTTTCGCTTTTTCGGGCGATATGCAGCAGCCCCGCGCCGCTCTCGAAGATCGAGATGTCGCCATCGGTCAGCCATGGCACCTGGCCGAAGGGTTGGTGGGCGAAATGCTCGGCGTTGCGGTCGGCGAATGGTACGCTCTCGACGCGATAAGGCAGCCCGGCTTCCTCCAGCGCCCAGCGCAGCCTGATGTCGCGTACAAAGCCACGCGGCGCTTCGGGAACCCAGTCATAGGTGGTGAGGGTCAGGTCGCTCATTCTTTCTCTCCAAGAAAAATCGGCAGTTTGTCGAGCAGGCCGTTCCAGCCTTGCTCATGGCTCTCTCGCGCTTCTTCGTCGGGCAGATGCTCATGGATCAGGGTCAGCTCGGTGCCACTGTCGAGCGGCCTCAGCAGGAACGTCACCAGCGATTCCCGTTCGGGCATGCCGGCCCATTCCCAAGTAAAGACCAGCTTCTGCTCTGGAAGCACTTCCCGATACACGCCGGTGGGGTTGTGCTCGTCGCCGTTCAGCAGCCCGAATATGATGCTGAACCGGCCGCCGGGGCGCACATCGGCCTCGGCCTTGAGCGTCGGCCCGGCATCAGGGCCCCACCATTGCAGCATCTGTTCGGGCCGGGTGATCGCCGCCCACACCTTGCCGGGCGAAGCCTTGATCTTGCGAACGATGGTCACGCTGGGAAGGCTGCGACTCATCACGCATCATCCTCTTCGACAAAAGCGACAAGCCGGTCGATGCTCGCCGTCCAAAAGCGCTCATAGCGTTGGAGCCACGCCATTGCTTCCTGCATCGGTCCCACCGACAGGGTTACCGCCACAGTCCGGCCGGTCTTGGTCCGGGTGATCAGCCCGGCGTCGGACAGGACGTCGAGATGCTTCATCATCCCTGGCAATTTCAGCGACAGCGGCCGGGCGAGCTCGCTGACCGAAAGCCCCGGTTCGTCCTTCAATCGCATCAGCACTTCTCGCCGCGTCGGATCGGCGAGCGCGGAGAAGGTACGGTCGATCTGGGCTGCCTGATACTTCACCATGTAGTGAAGTATTGCCGGTGCCTGAGGCGGATGTCAACTTCCGCAGACCGCCCGCGGATATTGCCGCATGATTGCCGCGTGAGGTGGATCTCTCGATGTCAGGGGCCGATTTAGATGCTCGTTAGGCCTCGACGCTCTTTGCGATAGCAATCGTCGGATTGCGAAAGCCCATGGCGATCCACGCCCATAGCAGTTTCGCGTAGAACGACATCGACTGGCGCTGTAAATTCGGGATGTCGGTGGGCAACGCCGACGGATCGGGATGGTCGTGGACCATTGTCCGTACATCGGGCTTTGGCCGCACTGCGTCGGGCCATAGGTGTAGATAGACGCTCAACCAATGCGCGCCTTTTAGTTCCAGGAAGATCGGCGTGTTACAGCAGACGGCCACCATGCGGCGCGATCCGCGCATCGGCCGAGAGGCGAAATTCTGCCAGCCGCTCTCCTCCAGAGGCAATCCGTACGCGGTCCTTGCGATACTCGGCGCAAGCGGTTGCCCCGTAAGACGTAAGCATGGTCTTCGCGCCGGGCAACGTCGCAAGACGAACCGCGGCCGTTCTGCAACTGTCGCACACGCATTCGGTGACCAGGATTGGCGGTCCTGACACCTCAAGGCGGGTCAATCCACAAGCGCATGCGATGTCGGTACTTTGATCCACCGTGTGTGATCCTTCTATGTGGAACCGGCACCGGATCGCCGACAAGGACTGACTGCCCTCATCGTGGCGGGGGTCATGCGAAAGATAACATTCAAAGATCGTCGAAAAAGGCCAAGGCATATTTATGGTCGGCGCTCTTCTCCTCTTCGTGGCATCCGTTTTGTCCTGGAGCTGACCATATTGGGCGTCGTGGCAATTCAGCCAGGATGGCGGACCGCCCTGAGCTTACCGGTCTCGCCGCCCCCACAGAAGAACCGGCGACCGCCGTCCGACTCCAGACCTGACACGCCAATACCGGAGGGCATATCGAGCCGCTCCAGAACTTCTCCCGTGGTCGGGTCGATCTGCCGCAACTCGCTCTCGTCGTTTTCCCATGTGGCGTGCCAGAGCTTGCCATCGACCCAGGTGACGCCGGTCACGAAGCGGTTGGATTCGATGGTGCGCAGAATTTCGCCCGTTTCTGGATCGACCTGATGAATCTTTCGGTCCCGAAACTGCCCCACCCAGAGCGTGCCTTCGGCCCAGGCAAGGCCGGAATCGCCGCCGTCGCCGGGTGCTGGAATCGAGGCGAGCACATCGCCGGTTTTCGGGTCGATCTTGTGGATACGGTCCTCGGCGATCTGGAACAGATGCTCGCCATCGAATGCCGTGCCGGCATGCGCGGCGATATCGATCGAGCGGGCCGGCTCTCCATTGGCCGGATCGACGGCGGTGAGCTTTTCCCCGGATGCCAGCCAGATATAGTGGCCGTCAAAGGTAACGCCGTGCACGGCATCGACCCCCGGAAAGGGGCCATATTCGCGGATGATTTCTGCTGCTGATCTTTTCATGCTTCCCTCCTAAGCGCCCGAGAGCGGCGCGGGGAGTAACAAGGTCGTCGTGAATCCGGGCATGGGCGGCGTCGTCCAGCGGCGCGCGCGCCCTTGACCGAACGACTGGACCTTGCCGTCCAGCGCCAGTGAGTCGAGCGCCCGTTGCACCGTGCGCTGGCTGGCGTCGAGCGCAAGGGCGAGTGCTGAGCTCGACCATGCTTCCCCATCGGCAAGGAAGGCGAGCACCGCGGCATGCTTTTCCTCGACGGGGCGCGCCAGCACGACGACGTCGTGTGCGCCGCGCGGCACCAGCACGAATCCACGCTTTGTGGCAGTCACCCGGGCCATTGTCCGCAACGTCGCACGGAGCCGCCCGATCTCGACCCGCAACCGCGCGCGATGCGATTCATCGGCAGTCTTCGCTCCGAATGCGCGGGCGACAAGCATGTCCCGCGACATGTCCCCCGGCCAGGCCTCGCCCAACGCGCGTGCGAGCGCGAACAGGACCGGACGCCGGGCGAGCGAGACCATGGCGTCGGGGTCGCGTACCGTGTTCCTGCAGGCGTCGATCACGAGCGCCGAGGACATCTTCAAGGCTTCGACCTCCTCAAGCAGGAGGGGCCGTTGTTGACCATGCGCGATCAGGCGCGCTGCAGGTGTGTCGAGCAAAAGAAACGCGCTTTCGACCTCCGCCATCAGTGCGGGGATGCCGGCGGCACGCGCAGCGCGATCCGCCCGGACAAGCGCGGTGCGGGCATCCTGTGTGCGAAGGCGGCGCAGCGCGATTCCGGCAAGGATCAGCTGATGGGCCGCATTCAGCGCAGGTGGGAAGGGCGCTGGGTTGAGTTCGGAGAGCATCCGTTCGGCCGCGTCGAGGCGACCGATCAGGAGCAGGCGCCGGATCTCGATATACCGCGCATGTGCGGCGTTTGTCCGGTCGCCATGCCCTTCGAGCGTCGCCCGCGCCGCATCGAGCGTCCTGGCGGACCAGCCCAAATCGCGAGAGGCGAGCGCGATCTCCGTCTCGGCGACGATGCATCGCGCGCGGGCCACCGGTTCTTTCGGGCCGAAGGCGCGCGCGGCTTGCCGCAAGAGCGCCTTTGCCCGGACGAGCTCGCCGAGCTGCGCCATCGCCGTACCGCGAAGCGCGAGCGCGGGCGCATCGTCGCGCAACGCGACTCGCTTCAACGCGCCGAGCGGATCGCCTGCCGCGAGTGCTTGGGCGGCCGCGGTGATCAGCGAGTCCATTGCAATCCCGACACACTTGTCACTCCCGCTTCTCGCTGCCGGGGGTCTAACTCAGCTTATCGACATCAACCAGCGCGCATCATTGCCGGAGAAAAATCGTGAGCGAAGCCAATCGCCGTGAACGCAGCGATACAACCGCACTCGGCGCGGCAGACTGGTTATCCCTGGCGGCGGCCCCGACTTTTGCCGCCATGGCGCTGTCCATCGCCGTTCTGGGCAGCGGTCCAGCGGACATGCTCTGCGCGGCGGTCCGTGGCGACTCGCCGCTCAGTGGCATGGCCGCAATGTATCTATTGATGAGCGCCTTTCATTCGGCACCCTGGTTCAGACTCATCTCCAATTGGCGACCCTGAATCGTCAGGTTATCCAAATTCTATACATTAGCATTGACTAATCAATTAGAGATGGCTAATCGATTCGCATGACTGAAATTGCAACCATCGACGCCGTGATGCGCACGCTCGCCGACCCCACCCGGCGCGCTGTGTTCGAACGGATCGCCAGATCGGACGAGATCACCGTGGTCGAACTGACGCGCGGGAGCGGGGTGACGCAGGGCGCCATTTCCCAGCACCTCAAGTCGCTGCGGCGGGCGGGGCTGGTTGCCGAGCGGCCCCAGGGCCGGAACGTCTATTATCGTGCCAATCCCGAAGGGCTCGCGCCGCTGGTGGAATGGATGGATCATTACGCGGTGTTCTGGCGCGACCGGTTCGCCGATCTCAGAAACCTTTTGAAGGAGATTGACCCATGAGTGACACAGCGATCATGGCCGACAGCCAGGAAATCATCGTCGACGAGGTGTTTCCCCACACCCCCGAAACAATGTGGAAAACCTTGACCACGGCCGAACTGATGAGCCGCTGGTTGATGCGGCCGACCGGCTTCGAGCCGGTGAATGGCAATCATTTCACCTTCCAGACAACCCCGGCCGGGGCATGGGATGGAGTCATCCGGTGCGAGGTGCTGGACGCGATACCGAACCAGCGGCTGACCCATTCGTGGTGTGGCGGACATGACGACAATCAAGGCTATGGTTCTCGTCTTGAGACCATGGTCAGCTGGACGCTGACCCGGGTCGATGGCGGCACCCGCCTTCGCCTGGTGCATTCGGGTTTCGTCACGCCGAACAATGATTTCGCATTCAAGCACATGAGCGAAGGCTGGCCGAAGGTTCTCCAACAAATCGACGCCATCACGGGCGAGAACGACGTTGCCGAAGTGGAAAATACCAATGGATAAGATCACCGTCACAGGATTCCGCTGGGTCCCGCTCTTTGCCCAGGGCCTTGTTCGCGATCTTCGCGTGCGCTGGGCGCTGGAAGAGGCCGGGCTCCGCTATGAGGCTCAGTCGATCGAGTTGGGGCAAAAGGATTCACCCGAATATCGTCGGCAACAGCCCTTCGGACTGGTGCCTGCGTTCGAGGCGGATGGTCGGCAGCTGTTCGAATCCGGCGCCATCGTGCACCAGATCGCAATGGAGTCGGAGGCGCTGATGCCGCCTGATCCGGCCGGCCGTGCCGACACACTCGCCTGGATGTTCGCCGCGCTCAACACGGTCGAACCGCCGATCCAGAACCTGTCGGTGATGGACTTGCAGCAGAATCACGAACCATGGGTCAAGCTGCGCCGCCCCGGTGCCGTGGATGCGGTGAAAACGCGGTTGACCGTGCTGGCCGGCTGGCTCGACGGGCGCGACTATCTGCTCGACCGGTTTAGCGCGGCCGACGTGCTGATGGCGACCGTGCTCAGGCTCATTCGGCATACCGATATCGTCGCCGAATTTCCGGTGGTCGATGCCTATCTCAGGCGATGTGAAGCACGGCCGGCATTCCAGAGGGCACTGAATAGTCAACTGGCGGCCTATGCGCAGAACATTCCCGTCGCCGCTTGAGCGTCAGGCGAAATTGGGGTTGGGGGCGCCTGCCGCCCCCTTCAACCTAAGCCATGAACCGGGGCAATGAAGCCGCCAGCGCATCGATGGCGAGGCGTACTCTGAGCGGCAGATGCGGCGTCGGCAGCCACAGCGCGTGGCTGTCATAGAGGAATTCCGGCTGATCCGGAAATAGCCGGATCAGCGCACCCGTTCCAAGCCGCTCACGAACCAGCCATGATGGGAGCCAGGCCAGGCCCATCCCCGCGACCGCTGCATCCGCGATCGCGTCGAGATCGTCGAGCCGCAGCCGGTTGACCGGTATGATTTCGAGCGGGGACTGGCCATCGCGCGGGAAAAGCCAGGGCGGAATGCGGCCCGATCGCCGGTAGATGATGCCGTGATGCCCGGCGATTTCTTCAAGCGTTGCCGGCCGCCCGTGCAGATCGAGATAGGCCGGCGATGCACAGACGATCATGCGCTGCCGCGCGACGCGGCGCGCGATCAGTCCGCCCTTGTCCTCCAGCGTCCCGGTGCGGATGGCGAGGTCAAAGCCATCCTCCGCCAGGCCGGCGAGACGGTCGCCAAACGTCAGATCGAGTTCCAGCGTGGGATGGCGCCGCGCCAGATCCAGCAGAATCGGTGTTACGCAGTGCCGGCCGAACAACACCGGCATGGTTACGCGGAGCCTGCCGCGCGGTTCGGACAATTGGTCGGCGGCCAGCGCATCGGCCGCATCGGCTTCGGCGAGCACCACACGGCAGCGCTCATAATAAGCGCGCCCGAAATCCGTCAGACTCTGACGGCGGGTCGTCCGGTTGAGGAGGCGCACGCCGAGCCGTTCCTCGAGCGATCGGACATGCTTGCCGACCATCGGTCCGGACAGATCGAGCGCGGTCGCCGCAGCGGCAAACGACCCCAGATCGACGGCTTTGACGAACACGGCCATGCTCGCAAGGCGATCCATATTAAATACCTGTGGTTTCTACTGTTGTTCTCGATCTGCCATTTATCGGCATTATCGCGATTGTCATAGGTCATTCAGCTCATTTGATTTGGAGTTTGCTAATGGCACGCGTTGTACGTTTTCATGAACTTGGCGGTCCCGACGTGTTGCGTATCGAACAGGTAGACGTCCCAGCGCCCGCACCGGGCGAGGTCCAGATTCGCGTCAAGGCCCTTGGCCTCAACCGCGCCGAGGCGATGCTGCGAACGGGCAATTACATCGAGACGGCGCCATTGCCGTCGGGTCTTGGGCTCGAGGCCGCGGGCGTTGTCGCGGCGATCGGCGAAGGCGTGGACGGGTTCGCACTGGGCGATGCCGTCAGCGTCGTGCCGCCGCCGTCGATGGTCCGCTGGCCTGCATATGGCGAAGTGGCGACTTTCCCAGCGCACCTTGTCGTCAAGCATCCATCATCGCTGAGCTGGGAGGCGGCGGCCGCCGTCTGGATGCAGTATGTCACGGCCTATGGCGCGTTGATCGATATCGCCGGGCTGCGTCGCGGAGATTTCGTCGTTATCACCGCAGCATCCAGCAGCGTCGGGCTTGCCGCGATCCAGATCGCCAACATGGTCGGCGCGACGCCGATCGCGGTCACCCGGACGTCCGCCAAGAAGCAGGCGCTGCTTGAGGCCGGCGCTGCGTATGTCGTGGCTTTGGCGGAAGAAGATCTGGGCGAGCGGCTGACCGAAATTGCCGGCGTGGATGGGGTGCGCGTCGTATTCGATCCGGTCGGCGGCCCCGCGTTCGAACCGCTGACCGCCGCGATGTCGCGCGGCGGCATCCTGATCGAATATGGCGCCCTGAGCCCCGAGCCGACGCCCTTCCCATTGTTCGCCGTGCTGACCAAGAGCTTGACCCTGCGCGGTTATCTCATCCACGAGGTTGTCGGCGATCCGGTGCGGTTGGAGGCGGCCAAGGCATTTGTGCTTGACGGCCTGACATCGGGTGCACTCAAGCCGGTGATTGCCCGGACCTTCCCGTTCGAGCAGATCGTGGCGGCGCATCGGTTCCTGGAATCGAACGAGCAGTTTGGCAAGATCGTCGTGACGGTGTGAAATTCTTCGCCGCGAGTTCTGAGTCTGGTTCGAAATTATCCTGTTTGATGTGAGTGCCACGCGATAGGTCGGGTGGAAGAGGCGGATCGAAGCGAGATCGAGTCATGTCGAGGCCGAGGCGAAGGCCTGCTCGAAGCCCTTTGTGGTATCCGCGCATGCACGGGCCGTTGCGAAGCGCTGAGGGTGATTGATCGTGTGTGCGCAGATACAGCATCACATTCCGAACATGCGCTCACGGTCACTGGCGCGGGCCTTCATAATTCCAGCGCCTCTCCAAAGACTTGCTCGAGCGAGCGTCTTAATTCGCCTGGCAAGCGCGCGTACAGTACCACTTCGCCTGTGGGCAACGCGGGTAGCGCGACGGGCTGAAGGTCCGGATATTGCTCGGCATGGCCAACCGCGCTGACGCCAATCTTTTCGCGAACCGCTGTGATGACCGCAGCCAATGAATTTGCCTGAAAACAGATCCGGTACTGAATCGACCGGGCTTGCAGGGCATCAATCATCGCTGCCCGCACGGCGCATGGGCCGCGCACGACGGCAAGGGGAACAGGACGTTGCTCGGCGATCGCGGGGTCGGCAGCAAGCCAGGTCAGCGTCTGCATGAAGAGTGGGGCCCCATCCCGCCTTTGCGCATCGCGCCGTAGAATCGCTGCGTCGGCCTCACCGCTATCGAATGACGTACGGACTTCCGCAGACAGCCCGATCTCCACATCGAACTGGTGTTCAGGCCACCTCGAACGAAGGCGCATCATCGTCCGGCCAAGCGCCGGCCCCACCGCGTGCTCACTTACCGCGAGCCGAACCCGCATCCGCGGCGGCGGCCCGGCAAGTTCAGCAACGGCGGCATCATTCATCGTAACGAGGCCCCTTGCATGCGGCAACAGAGCTTGCCCAGCCGCCGTCAGGCCCACCGATCGCGACGTACGAACGAGGAGACGTGCCCCCACAACAGCCTCAAGACGATTCACGCGCATGCTGATCGCCGACTGGGTCGTACCCAGGGCCTCAGCGGCCGCGGTGAATCCACGGAGATCAACGATCGTTGCAAAAGCCCGAAGCTGGGCGAGGTCGAGGTTCTTCATCTATCACCATCCGTGATCATACTGACGTCTCCGATCCTCTACTGTGATCCTGCGGAGATACCTAGGTAGGACCTGCACAGCATCTGGAGCCCTCATCATGCCGATTATCACCGTGAAATTCGCGACGCCACGTCACACGGGCGATTTTGAGGCAGCTATCGCGTCGGAAGTCGCCGAGCTTTCCTCAAGCTTGCTGAAGAAAAACCCTAGTCTGACCGCCGTTGTGGTCGAGCGGGTGCCGGCAAACGCGTGGTATGTCGCAGGGCAGTCGCTCGAGACGCTTGGCAAAAGCAGCTTTTGGCTCAGCATCAAGGTGGTCCAGGGAACGAACACGAAGGACGAAAAAGCACTTTTCGTCGCGGCCGTGTTCAAGCGGATGGCGGATTGCCTCGGCGACCTGCACGACGAGAGCTATGTCTACGTCGAAGAGGTGTACGCGGACAGCTATGGGTTCGGCGGACGTACTCAGGAAGAGCGCTACATCCTGGCACGTCACGAGTTGATCGCAGCGCAAGGGCTGGCTTGAGTCCCCCACGCCGCTGGCCGCCGCACCTCCTTTCCTCACGAACGGGACTCCCTTCCATGTCAATCGTTGCCTCACTGCTGTCTGCTGCGCTTGCGCTTGTATCAGCGGATCCGACCTCAACTCCTACAAAGCCGCAGGTGGAGGTTGTGACGTTCGATTGCGGACAGTTGCACTTCACTGACCTTGGGCCCTTCTCCGACACCGGCGAATATGACGGTCGACCCGGCGTGTTGCAGGCGTCCTGCTTCCTTATACGTCATCCGAATGGAAACCTGCTGTGGGAGGCCGGGCTTGGCGACGAAGTCGCCGAGGCGCCTGCCGGAGTGCAGCGCGCGAACTACCGTGCGGTCGTGCGCCACACCCTCAAGGTTCAGCTAGCCGATCTCGGCCTGAGGTATGACGACATCGACTTCTTCGCTTTCTCGCATGGCCACGCCGACCATCTGGGTAACGCTAATCGGCTCAAGTCAGCCATCTGGCTGGTCAATACCCGTGAGCTCCAGTGGATCAACGGCACGCCGACACCAGGGCGCGTCGATCCTCGCCTCATCGCGGCGCGGCCGACGGGGCAAACCCGCCTGATCGATGGGGATTACGACGTATTTGGCGATGGATCCGTGCGCATCCTCTTCGCTCCCGGACATACACCCGGCCATCAGGTACTTCTCGTCCGGCCCGCTCATGGCGGTCCGCTGCTCATTTCGGGCGATCTATTTCACACCCACGCGAACCGGCGTCACCGGCGTCTGCCGGTGTTCAACGTCAGCAGAGCGGATACCCTCGCATCGATGGACCGGATCGAAACAATCGTCCGAGAGACCGGCGCGAAGGTCATTATAGAGCACGCAGCGGAAGACATCGGTCCCCGTCTCCACGCGCGCGTCAGTGTCCACCGCTCTCGTGCTCGCTTGGCGACCGGGTCACTCCCTTGACCGTCAGATCAGCTGGCGTGACTGGGAGCATTAGCAACAAGTACGAACGGGTTGAGTGATGATCTGAACCGCGCCGAGCTTGTCTAGGCTCCAACTCCTGAAACGATGGAGCGATGATAGGCAAGGCAACA
Source organism: Sphingomonas sp. So64.6b (assembly GCF_014171475.1). Classification (NCBI taxonomy): domain Bacteria; kingdom Pseudomonadati; phylum Pseudomonadota; class Alphaproteobacteria; order Sphingomonadales; family Sphingomonadaceae; genus Sphingomonas; species Sphingomonas sp. So64.6b. The sequence goes on along the minus strand of NZ_CP048817.1, from coordinate 2,608,298 downwards.
AGTATGCGCCCGATGTCTGCGAGCGCGCGGTGCGGATGGTTTTGGATCACGAATCCGGCGCATCGTCCATTTGCGCGGGCGGCCGACAGGCGAAGGCGGCGGAAGAACGCCTCCAGAACCGCCCATTCGTCGTCGGTCAAATCGCATGCAACGCCAGCCCCGGCTCGGGTATGGGGCGCCGGTGGTATCAGGCCACTTTTTTTCGCGAAACCCATGAATTAATGACAGGCGCAGCCTCAAGCTACACGTTGATGCTGCCCAACTTAATTTCGGATCAGCCTCTCAGCCTGCCGCTTTGTCGTCGCATCGGCAGGGGGCGGCGACGAGGGTGCGGCCGATCGCGCGAGCGGCACTCAGATGGGAGGCCGGGTCCTGTGTTTCCGAATCGAGCAACAATTGGGACGTGAGGACGCGGGCGCCGCAGTAATCGAAGATGCCATGGTCGATCTGCGTCTTCATGGCGCCCAAATAGCCGTGCCGCGCATAGGTCGACGCATCGGCGCCGGCGACCGCGACAAGATGTACCCGCAAGTGGCGAAGCTGCTTCTCCAGCCCGGCATCGGGACTGAAATCGAACGCCCAGCCATTGGCGAACACGCGATCGATCCAGCCTTTGAGCAGGGCGGGCATCGACCACCAATAGACCGGATAGACCAGCACAAGCGCGTCGGCGCGATCGATCCGTGCCTGTTCCGCAGCGACGTCGGCCGGAGGCGGCGCTCGCCGCCGATGGACGGCCAGGTCGGCGGCGGTAAAACGTGGGTCGAAGCCTTCGGCCGCGAGGTCTGCGATTTCGACGCTGGCGGACTCGGACACGCCCAGCGCGATCTGCTCGGCGATGCTGTGGCTCAGCGATCCGGGTTCGGGATGCGCGACGGCGATAAGCGCATGCATGGCGTAAACTCCTGCTGACCGATTGCGGTCTGATCGAACCGGCTATATACTTATGGTAAGTTACCTTTGGTATATAAGCATGTCAAGCGTTGTGCCGGTTGAAGAGAGTATTGATCCGCAGCCCCGTCGCCGCCTGGCCAGGGGCGACCGGTATCGCCAGCTGCTGGATGTCGCATGGCAGCTGGTCAGCGACGAAGGTACCGAAGCACTGACGCTCGGGCGTCTTGCGGAACGGGCGGGCGTCACGAAACCGGTCGTCTATGATCATTTTGGCATACGGTCCGCGCTGCTGGTGGCGCTCTATCGGGATTTCGACGAGCGTCAGGCCGCGTTGATGGATGCGGCACTTCGCGAGAGCGAGCCGACGCTTGCAGGGCGTGCGACGGTGATCGCCTCATCCTATGTCGATTGCGTGCTCTTGCAGGGCCGCGAGATACCGGGGGTGATCGCGGCGCTGGCCGGCTCGCCCGAGCTCGAAAAGATCAAGCGCGACTATGAGATCGTGTTCATCGAAAAATGCCGGACTGTCCTCGCACCTTTTGCGACGACCGGCACCATTGCATCGCCCGGCCTATGGGCGATGCTGGGTGCCGCGGAAGCCCTGTCACATGCTGCCGCGACCGGCGAGATCAGCGCCGGCGATGCGCAAGAGGAACTCTTCGAAACGATCCTGACTATGGTCGCCCGAAATTAGCCTTTCGCGGGCTGATCGCAGGGCAATCAATCCTCGTGATAGGTCGCATCATATGCGACCGGGAAATTCACCGATCGCGCGATGAAGCAATAGGCGTGGATTTCCTCGTGGATGGAATCGGCACGCTGCAGGTCCGCCCCGGCTTTGACGCGGATGGTCGGGCGCAGCGTGGCGCTGACATATCGGCCTGCACCGTTCGGGCTCGATTCCCCGATGCCGATCGGATCGTCCTCATAGCTGGTGACGACGATCCCCGCCTGACTGGCGAGGTGCAGGTACCAGAGCATATGGCATGCCGATAAGGCGGAGAGGAGCAGATCCTCGGGGTTGGGCAGGGCCGGGTCCCCGCCGAGCAACGGGTCGTTAGAACAAGCGATCACCGGTTTGCCCGGTGTGCGGATTTCCCAGTTGCGGTCATAACCGCGATAGCTCTTCGTGCCGTCGCCGCGGTTGCCGGTCCAGATGATCCTGGATTCGAACGGATGCTGTTTCGACATCGATATCTCCCGTGTGGCGATATCCCATCTATGGTCGAAATCGCGGTCGCCAAGTATTTCTTGTCGTCATGGGTCGATTAGCGGCGCCGACCCATGCAGGCCGGCGCCGTCTGCAGTCAGAATGCGGCAGTCGCCGAGAACACGACCTGCGCACCGGCAATCTGCGACCCATCCTTGGTCGAAGAGAAGTTCGGCAGCAGATAGGCGGATTCCGCGCGGCCGATATCGGTATCGACATAAGCAACGCCCAGCGTCACCGGGCCGACCACTACGTCGGTGCCGACCATCCAGTCCCAATATTTGCCGGTCGGGGCGAGGCTGGTGCCGTTCGGGCCCAGGCCGGCATTGCCGTCCGAATAACCGAGATGCGCTTTCAGCGTCACTGGCGTTTTGGGGATTCCGGCGCTGGCGTCGGCCCAGACATAGAGATTATCTTCCTTGTCGCCCGGCGCATTGGGTACGCCGAGCGCGCTGTCCGCACCGCTATAGAACCAGCGACCCAGCGCTTCCTGTGAGGGCGCATAGGCGACGCCGGCGAGCAAGGTGACCGGCCCGACCGTGCCGGACAGTTTCACATAAGGCTCGGCGAAGTCGGTGTTCGAGAAACCGCCCGGATACATGTACCAGGTCAACCCGACATCAAGCGTGCCGCCACCGACCGGCAGTTTGTAACCGCCGTAAATGTCGAGCTCCATATTGGCGCCGCCGAAAGTGCCCCAGCCAGCAAGGTTGGAACCCCATACGCCGGCATAAAGGCCGCTTTTGTGCGTGACGGTGGCGCCGCCCTGCAGCGCCATTTCCTTGTCGGTCTGCGACACGCCGCGAAAGCGATAGTCGGAGACAAGGCCGACGCTACCGGTGACGGTAACCGCTTTGGGTGGTGCCTCTTCCTGCGCGAAGGCAGGGGCCGCGACGGTCAGCGCCGCCGCGGCAAGGATACGATTGATCATGGAATATTCCCCTTCTTAAAGGCGTGAATATCCCTCCTGCGCCCGCCAGCTGCTGCATCTCGCCCCCTCCTTTGGGGGAGGATGGGGTGGTGCGGCTTGGCTTTCGGGACCTTTTTTCTACTGACCGGCTATTTCCCGGATGCATCCCGATCGTGACAAAACATGTCCGTCGACCGCTCAGGCGAGCTTTGCGCGCAGCGCGCCCGAGCCACCTTCCAGTTCGATCGCCATGCCGCGATCGCGCCGCCGCTGCAGCCAGTCGCTCAGCATCTCCGCCATGGTGTGGTCGATCGCGTCGAGCTTGCCGAGGTTCAGGAGCAGCGGACGATCATGCGGCAGCGCGTCGAGCACGCGGCTCAGCTTTGGCAATGCGACGAAGGTCGCGGCACCGTCGAGGCTGATCCGGCTGGTCGTGTCATCATGCGCTTCGTCCACACGCAGGCGCAGGCGACGCCCATGGGGTACCAATTCGACCAGCGACAATGCCAAACCGACGAGCACGCCGGTAAGCAGATCGGTCGCCACGACCATCACGAAGGTCGCTGCCCAGATCAACGCCGGCAGTATGCCATAGGATTTGAACAAATGGCGGACATGGCTGAGGCTGACCAGACGCCAGCCGGTGACGACCAGGATGCCGCCAAGCGCCGCCATCGGGATCTCGCGCAACAGCCAGGGGAGCAACGCGACAAAACCCAGGATCCATGCGCCATGCAGGATCGTCGACAGCCGCGTCGTCGCGCCGGCCTGGACGTTGGCGGAACTGCGCACGATCACCCCGGTCATCGGCAGAGCGCCGGCAAAGCCGCACAGCAGATTGCCGATGCCCTGTGCACGCAATTCCTTGTCGTAATCGGTGCGTACGCCGTCATGCATGCGATCGACCGCCGCCGCCGACAGCAATGTCTCGGCGCTGGCGATGAAGGCGATGGCGAGGGCGGTGGCGATGATCGCCGGGCTACCGAGGATCGAGAAGAAACCAGCGCCGGGCACATCGACCGCAGCGAAGATCGAGGCGGGCACATCGACCCGGTTGACGCCGAGGCCAAACAGGATCGCGGTGAGCGTGGCCACAAGAACGCCGACCAGTGCGCCGGGGACAAGCCGGAGCGCGGCGGGGCGGAACTTTTCCCAGGCGAGCATTGCGCCGATCGTGACCAGACCGACGATAAACGCGATTTCGGTCGCCTGCATGTCAGTCGCCGAAAGGCCGAACAGACGAACCGGCATGAGCGCGAGATTCTCCAGTCCGCTCGACATGGGCTTTTCATCGAACAGCACCTGGAACTGGCCGATCACGATCAGCGCGCCGATGCCGGCGAGCATGCCATGCACCACCGCCGGCGAAATCGCGCGGAACCAGCCGCCAAGTTTGAAGATGCCGGAGACAACCTGCAAAGCACCCGCCAGCACGAGGATCGGGCCGAGCGCGGATATGCCATGTTCACGCACCAGTTCGAATACGATCACCGCCAGGCCGGCGGCGGGGCCGCTGACCTGAAGCGGCGAACCGGCAAACGCGCCGACGACGAGCCCGCCGATGATACCGGTGATCAGGCCCTTTTCGGGCGGCACGCCCGATGCGATCGCGATGCCCATGCACAGCGGCATCGCGACCAGGAAGACGACGATCGAGGCGGTGAAATCGCGCGCCAGGATCTTCGAGGTAAGCGCTCCCATTATTCGGCTGCCTGCAGAAAGCCGATGTCCGAAGCGAAGCGCTGCTGATGCGGCAGCGCGACCGGCAGCGGAAGATCCTCACGCAGGGTCACGAAGCGGCCCGTCTCTCCATCGAGGCCGAGTACCTGACCGGCATGAATATCCACGAACCAGCCGTGCAGCGCGATCTCGCCGCGCGCGATACCCGACGCAACCGAAGGATGGGTGCGCAAATGGGCGAGTTGGGTCACGACATTTTCTAGCGACACAGCGCGGACGCGCTCGCCATTGGTAAGCTCCGGATAACCGTCGGCGACGACTTGCTGCGCGGCATGGCCATGGCGTAGCCAGGCGGCGACATTGGGCATCGCTGCGAGCAGCCCCGGCTCGGCCAGCGCTTTCATCGCGCCGCAGTCCGAATGACCGCAGACGATAATGTCGCGCACGCCGAGTGCGACGATCGCATATTCGACGGTCGAGGATACGCCGCCATTCGCATTGCTATAGGGCGGGACGATATTGCCCGCGTTGCGGCATACGAACAGGTCGCCGGGTTCGGCCTGCATGATCTGTTCGGGCACGACGCGCGAATCCGCACAGGAAATCATCAGTGCCTTGGGGAATTGTCCGTCCGAGGCGAGCTTGCCGTAAAGCGCGCTCTGGTTGGGGAAGACCTGCTTCTCGAAACTGAATACTCGACCGATTAGCTCGTTCACACCATTCACTCCTCTGGCCCAAAGCCGGGCGGGGTAGGAGCGTGAATTAGGGAGCATGCTTTGCTGCACCGCAGCGGTTGCGTAAGAAATCGTTGCTGTCAGGCTTTCGGCAAGGAAATTTCCGCGCGCAATCCGCCCGTCGTCCGATTGGACAGATTGAGCGTGCCGCCTTCGCGCTCCACGGCGCGTGCGACGATCGCCAGGCCGAGGCCCAGGCCCTGGGTGTTACGCGCCCGCGCATCGTCGAGCCGCATGAAAGGCGTCAGCACATCGTCCAGCCGATCTTCGGGAATGCCCGGACCATTGTCCTCGACGGCGAGGATAATGCGATCGGCTTTCTTTTCGATTCTGACCTGTGCCGCGCCGCCATAATGGATCGCGTTCTCGACCAGGTTGCCGAGTGCGCGGCGGATCGCGATCTGCCTGACCTTGACCTCGAGATGCTCCGGCCCGGCATAATCCGCCGTCTCGCCACGATCCGATACTTCGTCGACGATCGTCGCGGCGAGCACGGCGATGTCGACCATTGCCGGTTGTTCCGGATCGTCCTCGCCATTGAGAAAGGCGAGCAATGACGCGACCATCGCGTTCATCTCGGCGACGTCGGCGCCAATCGCATCACGCACTTGCGGCTCGGCCACGCCATCGAGGCGCAGCTGAATGCGCGACAAGGGCGTGCGGATATCATGGCCGACCGCGGCGAGCGCTTGAGTACGATCCTTGATCAGCCGGTGGATGCGCAACTGCATCTCATTGAAAGCGTGAATCAGGTTGCGAACCTCGACCGTACCGCTTTCGGCGATCGCGACATGCGTGCCCGAACCGAGATGCGCGGTGGCCTCGGCCAGCCGCTGGATCGGCTGCAGCGTGCGCCGGATCAGCAAGCCGCCGACGATCAGCAAGGCAAGGGCGGGAATCAGCGCCAGCGCGATATGGCCAAGCGCGAGCGTCCATTCCCGAACAATGCCACGCGCGGAGAAATAGACCCAGCTGCCGTCGGGCAGTTTCAAGCCGCCGGTCACGATCGACCCGCGCCGCGCGCCCGCGAGACCGAGCCGCAGGTCGGACTGCGCCAGCTGCGGTTCCCAGGTGACGATCTGGCCGCGCATCTCGACCAGATCGGCGGTCAGCGGCGGCGGTGCGGGCAGGCCCTTCGCCCAATGAATCGAATAGCGATCGGTGGTCAGTTCGTTGGCCATCGCCGGCCGCGCGGATGTCTCACGCTCGGCAAGCAGTTTGCGCGTGATCACCAGATGTTCGGCCAGGCGCCGGGCTTCGTCCTCGCGCACCGAAAAGCTGCCGGCGCGTTCGTAGAGCATGGTGCTGGCGCCGAATTCCACGACCACCGTCAACAACAGGATGGCGAAGATCCGGCCGAGCAGCCCGAGCGAACCGCGCACGCGGCGCATCAGCTGCGGCTGACCTCGACGTTCAGCATGTACCCGATGCCGCGGACCGTGATGATCGGCGCCGTCTTGCCCGGAACGGAGAGCTTGCGGCGCAGCCGGCTGACCAGCACATCGACGCTGCGGTCGGACGAATCGCCGAGCCGCGTGCGCGACAATTCGATCAGTCGCTCGCGCGCGATGACGCGCTGCGGCTGGCCGAGAAAGCTTGCCAGCAAGTCGAACTCGGCACCGGTCAGCTCAACCAGCGCGCCGGTTGGCGAGCGTATTTCACGACGCGGGAAATTGACCACCCAGCCATCGAAATGCGCTTCCTTGTCGCGGCTTTCGCCCTCCTGCCGTTCCATTCCGCCGCGGCGCAGCACGGCACGGACGCGCGCGATCAGTTCGCGCGTGCCAAACGGCTTGGCAAGATAATCGTCGGCGCCGATCTCCAGCCCGACGACACGATCCGCTTCGGACCCCTTCGCGCTGATGAAGATGATCGGAACGTCGCTCTGCTTCCTGATCTGGCGACACAGGTCGATCCCGTTGGTGCCGGGCAACATGATGTCGAGCAGGACCATATCGACCGGGCCCGCTTCGAACGCGATCCACATCTCCGGCGCCGACGATGCCGGCCTGACCAGATAGCCATTTTCCTGCAGCGCGCGCGATGTGAGCGTGCGCAGCGCAGGGTCGTCTTCGACCAGGATTATCGATGGGGCGCTCATGCGGTTACGCGGGTCGTCACGGTCAATGCGGTCATGGCGTGGGACTTAGGAACGGATGGTTAGAGGGTCAACCGCCTGCGGGTCACGAATATTGTGCGCCGCAGCGTCAGCAATGATTGCTCACAATCGGGCAACGCCCCGGCCAGATGGGGGCAATGATTCGTTACCCGCAGGCGAAAGACCGGCAACGCCACGCGCCTATCTGCAGCCCATCGACCATAATCCGAAGGAATATTACGTGATCATTCGCGCTCTGCTGCCGATTGCCCTTTTGCTGCCCGCCCCCGCATTCGCCGAAACGATCTTCGACACGCACACGCTGGTGCCGATGCCGTCTGGCAAGACCGTGAAGATGTTCCGCCCGCTCGCGCAGACTGATTGCGTAACCGTCGCGCGTCATCATCAATCGGGCAAGATGCCGCTTCTGCCGGCGACGACCGCAGCCGATCAGGCTTGCGAGAAGCGCGCTGCCAATCAGAATGCGCAACAGGACGCGCAAGTTTCAATGTGATAACAGGCGCCGATCGACGTCAGCGGGCGGTTCGAATTCTTTCGCCAAAAGCCTAAGATGACTTCGCGCTGCCGGGATTGTCAGGCAGTAGCGGATACCGAGGCGCCGGTCTGAGCCGACCGCGCGAGTTCTGCGCATATTGCCGCAGTGTGTTCGTCGGCCGGAAAGGCGCATTCGATCCGCAATTCGTCGAGCGTGACGTCGCGCGGAGTCGCGAAAGTGGTGATCGTTTCGAAAAAACGCAGCTCGCCCGCATCGCTGTTGAACACCAGCGTGAGCACCGGCGACGGTTCGTTCTCCATGTCGCGGAAGCGCCAGCGCGCCGGCACGTCGGGATATTGCAGCACGTCGTGCAGCAATTGCTGCGCCTTGTGGTCGGACGGGACGGCGGCGATCTCCTCGTGCAGCAAGCGGATGAACTTGGCCGCCACTTCCGACCAGTTGGCGATGACCGAGCGGAAATCGTCCGGGTCGAACACCTGGTGCAGGATATTGCCATGCGGGCTTTCGCGGCCCTTCATCAGGAAGTGATTGACCCGGATCGCCGCCTCATTGACCATCAGCACGTTCCAGTGCCGATCGAGCACAAAGGCCGGATAGGGTTCCTGCTGAGCGATGATCAGTTCGATCGCCTGCCGCATCCGATCGAGCGCGGGTGTGGCAAGATCATTCTCCGCATATCGCGGCGCATAGCCGCCGGCGAGCAACAGCGCGTTTCGCCCGCGCAGCGGCATGCCGAGCGCATCGGCGAGCCGGGCGATGGTCTCGCGGCTGGCTTGCGCCTTGCCCGTTTCGACGCAGCTCAGATGCCGGGCAGACATGTCGGCTTCGAGCGCAAGGTCGAGCTGGCTCATGCGGCGCGCGGCGCGCCATTCGCGCAGCAATATGCCGATCGGCGGATGTGCCTCACGATTCCGCAATGCGCCCGATAATGCGCCCGATGATGTCATATTCAACCCTAACGTTCCACGATCCGCAAAACCATGACCTACCAGGTCATCGATACCCGAATCCTGCAAACCGGATCAGCAATCGATACCGGCGGCGATCCTTTCAAGCCTGCGGATCCGTTCGCGAAGGTCGGCGAGTTCGATCCGCGTCGCGTAAAGCGGGGATTGCTCGCCGGCATCAACCGTCGGCAAGCGGCGCCCGTCATCGTTGCTGCCGTCGCTGCGAATGATCCACCGGGCGACGGCGAACGCGATATGCGACGTGGCGATCGCCACACCAGCGATGGCGATACGCCGCATATCATCGTCTCCTAGAAGTGATAGGCAAGGTAAGCGCCGCCCTGCCATTGGTTGGCCGATCCGCGGCGGCTGACCAGCGGCGCATGCTCGGCATCGTTGAGCAATCGCGAATAGCTGGCGGTGGTCGCGATGATCCAGTGATCGCCGAGCCGATAGGACAGGTTGAGCGCCGCGCCCGCGTCCTTGAAGCCCTTACCGGCGTCGAATACCGGAAGTCCGCTCCGCGCCGATTGACCAGGCGTGATGCTGAAATAGGTCTGCATATAGTTGCGATCGACCCAGCTCGCCGTGCCGCTCACCGACAGGGTCAGCCGGTCGGCAAGGTCGAAATCCATGCCCGCTTCGCCCTGCGCGACGACCCCGTCATGCGCGCCCGCGACGTCTTTCGTCACCGCGAGCTGGACCCAGCCACGGCCCATTTCGACCCGCGCGGCACCGCCCAGTTCGATCGCGGCATCGACATCGCCGAGCCCGGTCAGCGCGGTATTGCGGTCCTCCGAACGGTCGCGGCGATAGCGCGCGATCGGCCCAAGCTTGATCTTTACATTTTCGGCCGGCGTGAAGCGAAGCAAATTGATGCCGATCTCGGGCCCGCGGATATAGGCGAGGTCCTTGTAGCCGACCGACACGAACGGAAAGGGCAGGACCTGATGGTCTTTTGAACCCTCATAATCTGGCATGTAGATCGCGCCCGCACCGATCGTCACTTGCCAGTCGTGATCTTCGTCCACACCATCCTGGGCATGGGCGCTCGACGTCGACAAGATTAGCGCGCCGGTGACGATCGCGCTCGACGCGACAATCAGAAAAAATCGCTTCAGGCTGGGTCGGCTCAAGGGTTTCGGCTTCAGCGGCGATTTGAAATGGTCGTTCATGATGGCTCCAGCGCTTTCCCGTTGCGGCGCCGGGTCTACGGTTGGCGAAGGGCTTTTCGATAACCGGGCGGTGTCGATTTGTTTCAATCTGTGTCGGGGGCAGACTTGGCCGCCAGCGGTGGTTAAATCCGCATCATGTCGAGTTCACGGATTCCCCATATTCTCGTCGTGGACGACGACCGGCAGATCCGCACGATGCTGGCGCGCTATCTTGGCGACCATGGCTTGCGCGTCACCATGGCCGAGGACGGCCGGCAGATGATGGCGTTGCAGGAAGGCCATCGCTTTGACGTGATCATCCTCGACGTGATGATGCCCGGTGATGACGGCTTCACGCTGTGCCAGCGGCTGCGCGCGCGCAGCACGGTGCCGATCATCCTGCTCACTGCCCGAGATACGGAAACCGATCGGGTGGTCGGGCTGGAGCTCGGCGCGGACGACTATATCGCGAAGCCGTTCAATCCGCGCGAGCTGCTCGCCCGGGTACGGGCGACCGTGAGGCGGGCAGGCATGGTCAGCGAACAGGCCGCGAGCCCGCCGCCGAGCCTGTTCCGGTTCGCCGACTGGGCGCTGGATGTTGCCAAACGGACGCTGATCTCGCCACGCGGGACGCGGCTCGACCTGACTACCGGCGAATTCGACCTGCTCGCGGCGCTGGTGCAGCATCCCCAGATTGTGTTGAGCCGCGATCAGCTACTCGATCTCGTTCATGGCCGTAGCAGCCTCAACATCGATCGCAGCATCGACGTTCAGGTCAGCCGGCTGCGGCGCAAGATCGAGGAGGATCCACAGGACCCGGTGTTGATCAGGACGGTGCGCAATGGCGGCTATCTGTTCACCGCCGATGTCAGCCATGGGCATTTCCATGGTGGCTGACCGGATCTGGGCATTCAATCGCCTGAAGCTTGCGCCGCGGATTGCATTCGCGATCTTCCTGACCATTTGCGCCACCTTTCTGCTCAATCAGGCGCTTCGCGCGATGATTCCGCCGCCGCCGTTCCTGGTGGTGCAAAGGAACTGGCTGATCGACGCCATTGCCGACGGTGCGCGCCGGGCTCCGGTCCTGTCGAACCCGGCGCACGACGACGTGCCACTGCAAGTGGCTGCGTCCCGCTACCTGGATTTCAACGTCAGCACGAAAGTGCCCGATCCTGATACCGGCGGCGGCGCGCTGATCGGCGAGGTTCTGCGGCGATCCGTCGCGCAGAATCTTCATTGCCCCGTCGAGCGGGTGCGGGTCGCGATGGAGCCCTATGACCAGAATAATCTGGAGCGCACGGTCCGCACGGCGGTGGTGATCATTCCGGAACTGCCGGCGCTGCTGACCGCGGAGTCGCTGGCCAACACCAAGAGCAGCGTGCTCGGCGATTTCGCGATCTCGGTGCGGCTCGACGGCGGCGCCTGGATGACGGTCACGCCGCGCAATGTCTCCGGCCCATGGCGGCATTATGCGCGCTATTTCATCGGCGTTACGGGGTATCTGCTGATCATCATCGTCTTCTCGGTGTGGATGGCGCGCAGCATCGTCGTGCCGCTCTCCAGGCTCGCAGCGGCGGCGGAACAGCTCGGGCGCAATCGCGAACCGACATTGATCACCGGTATGCGGCTGCCCGAATATGTCGCGATTTCGGACACGTTCAACACGATGCAGCTGCGCTTGAAGCGCTTCATCGACGAACGCATGGCCATGCTGGCGGCGATCTCGCATGATCTGCGCACGCCACTGACCAGGCTACGCCTGATGGCCGAATATGTCAGCGATCCGGCACAGCGCGACCAGCTCCTGCTCAATGTCAGCGAGATGGAGACGATGGTCAGCGACGCGCTTGCCTTTATGGGGGCGGAGGCACGGCGCGAGCCGATCGAGACGGTCGATGTGGCGGCACTGCTGATCAGCCTGACCGACGATTATTGCGATGCCGGGGAGCGGGTATCGTATAGCGGCCCGGACCATGCGGACCTGCCGTGCCGCCCGGTCGCGCTCAAACGCGCTTTCTCGAACCTGATCGCCAATGGCTGCAAATATGGCGGCGCGGTGGACGTTGTATTGCGCGTCGGCCCGGCCACGTTCGCGGTCGAGGTGCATGACGAAGGCGCGGGCATTCCGCCGGATCAGGCGGCGCGCGCGTTCGAGCCGTTCGAGCGGCTCGAAACATCGCGTAGTCGCGAGACCGGCGGGTCCGGCCTGGGTCTCGCGATCAGCCGTGATATTATACGTGGCCATGGCGGCGAGATCGGCTTTGACTGGCCCGATGCCGGTTTTACCGTATGGGTGTCGTTGCCGCGACCGGGCTGACAGCAGAGACAAAGACCGGAACAGCTGAATGTTTGAAATCGCGATTGCAGAGCCGGCCGACGCACCGGCAATTGTCGCCTTGTGGGAGGTGTGCGGGCTGACGCGGCCATGGAATGATCCGCTTGCCGATTACACTCTCGCGCTGAACACGGCCGCGAGCACCATCCTCATCGCACGTGAAGGGGGCCGGATCGTCGCGAGTGTGATGGTCGGGTTCGATGGGCATCGTGGCTGGATCTATTATCTCGCGGTCGCGCCCGATGCGCGGCGCAGCGGACATGGGCGGGCGATGATGGCGGCCGCCGAGCGCTGGTTGCGCGATTTGGGCGCGCAGAAATTGCAGCTCATGGTGCGCGACGATAATGAGGCGGCGCTTGGCTTCTACGCGACGCTCGGGCTTGAGCCGCAAAAGGTCGTGACGCTCGGGCGATTTCTGAAGGACGATCAATGACGGTGATGTACGGCATCAAGAATTGCGACACGATCAAAAAGGCGCGAACCTGGCTTGCCGATCATCAAATCGCCTATGATTTTCATGACTATAAATCTGCCGGGATCGATGCGGCAACGCTGCGGCGCTGGGCGGCGGTTGTTGGCTGGGAAGTGCTGCTCAATCGCGCCGGCACGACCTTCCGCGCGTTGCCCGATGCTGACAAGGCCGATATCGACGAAGACAAGGCGATCGCGTTGATGATCGCCGGCCCGTCGATAATCAAACGTCCGGTCCTCGATACCGGCGCTACGATCCTGGTTGGGTTCAAGCCGGATGCCTATGCCGCGGCGGAATTGGACTCCTGATCTTCGGCAATCGGGCCGAATCGGGCCCGATTGCATTTCTGCCGCCGAAGAGTCATGCTGATCCTCAAACGGGGAGGGTATAATGGCAAGTTTTGGGGGAAAACCGCCGGTCTGGTTCTGGATCGCTGCGATCGTCATCACGCTATGGGGCGCGCTGGGTGTGGCGGCATTCTACATGGATGTCGCGATGAGCGACGCCGCCAAGGCGCAGTTGAGCGATTATGACCGGACCTTGCTGGCCAGCCGGCCCTCCTGGTTCGTCTGGCTATATGCGGTGGCGACGATCAGCGGCCTGCTCGGGGGCATCGCGCTGCTTGCACGCTCGGCCTATGCGCGGCTGTTCTTCATTGTGTCGCTGATCGGCGTGATCCTGCAATTCGGGTGGATTTTCGCGGTCACCGACCTGATCGCGATCAAGGGCTTCGTCGCGGCTTGCGCTTTCCCGATCTTCATCGTGATCGTCGCCGTGCTGCAAGTGTGGTTCGCCGATGTCGCGCGGAAGCGAGGCTGGATCGCCTGATCGGATGCCCGATGGGATTATTGTCGCGCTGGCATCGGCGCGTCCGATCCGCTAGTTCGCAGGTCATGTCCACGACCTATACGATCGATACGTCGACCAGCCGCGCCAATCCGATGCCGGCGCCGATGAAACGCCTGACGGTTCCGGCGATCCTCAACCGCAAGGGCAAGGAGCCGCTGGTGATGCTCACCGCATACACCGTGCGGATGGCGCAACTACTCGACCCGCATTGCGACATATTGCTGGTCGGCGACAGCCTGGGGCAAGTTATCTACGGCTTCCCGTCGACGCTTCAGGTAACGCTCGATATGATGTGCGCGCATGGCGCTGCGGTGGTACGTGGCAGCTATCATTCGCTGGTCGTGATCGACATGCCGTTCGGCAGCTATGAGGGAAGTCCCGAACAGGCTTTCGCCTCGGCGTCGCGGGTTATGTCGGAAACCGGCGCCGCGGCGATCAAGATGGAGGGTGGTGAGGCGATGGCGCCGACCGTTGCATTCCTGTCTGCACGCGGCATTCCGGTCATGGGGCATATCGGCCTGACGCCACAGGCGGTGAATGCGCTTGGCGGCTATGGCGCACGTGGACGGACCAACGCCGAACACGCCAAGATCGTCGCCGATGCGCGCGCGATCGCCGATGCCGGCGCCTTCGCGATCGTCGCGGAAGGCATTGTCGAGCCGCTCGCGCGGACCATCACCGCCGAAGTGTCCTGCCCGGTGATCGGCATCGGCGCCTCGGCCGATTGTGACGGGCAGGTGCTGGTGACAGAGGACATGCTCGGCATGTTCGAACGCACGCCGCGCTTCGTGAAGAAATTTGACGATCTTGCCGGCCGTATTTCCGCCGCGGTCGAAACCTATGCAACCGATGTACGGTCACGGGCATTTCCCGGGCCGGATCAGACCTATCAACCCAAGACCGATTGAACCGCGGCGGATCGCCCGGCACCGATTGACCTGAAGATTGAGTCACTTCCGTTTGCCCGCCGCCGCCGCTAAGGTCCGGCCCTTCCCGTCCTGACACCGTATCTGGAGCCTGCCTTGGCCGTCCCGCCGAACACCGACGAAGCATTCCTGCGTGAGGTCGATGAAGAACTCCGTCGCGACCAGCTGGCCAGCTATTGGACACGGTATGGCCGCTGGCTGATCGTGGTGATCATCGTCGGCCTCGCGGCATTCGGCGGCTTTCTCTATTGGAAGCATCACAGTGCCGAAGTCGCCGGCAAACAGGGCGAACAGCTTCAGGCGTTGGTCGATAACGCCGGCACCAAGCCCGCCGACCCCAAGGTGCTTCAGGAACTCGCCACATCGAATGTCGATGGTTACCAGGCCATCGCCCGGTTTGCTCAGGCGGACGCGTTGCTCGACAAGCGGGATTTGAAGGGCTCAGCCGCCAAATTTGGTGAGATCGCCGCAGACGCTTCGCTGGCGCAGCCGTTCCGCGATCTCGCGCTGATCCGTCAGACCTCGGCCGAATACGACACGTTGAAGCCCGATGTTATCGTCAACCGCCTGCGACCGCTTGCGGTCAAGGGCAATCCCTGGTTCGGAAGCGCGGGCGAGCTGGTCGCGGCCGCCTATCTGCGAATGAACCGGCCCGATCTGGCAGGCCCCTTGTTCGGCCAGATCGCCCGCGAAGAGACCGTTCCAGCCACGCTCCGTCAACGTGCGGTTCAGATGGCTGGCGTACTGGGTATCGACGCCGTCGACACACCTGAGGAAAAGAAAGCACCATGATGACAGGGAAGAGGGTGCCGCTCGCGATCGCGGCTCTCCTGGCGCTCAGCGCTTGCGGCATATTCAAGGGCGGTCAGAAAAAGACGCCGGTGCTGGGGGATCGTGTGCCGATCCTGTTGTCGGAAAGCGCAAGCGAGCCGGACAAGACGATCGCGGCGGTCCAGGTGCTGTTGCCGCCGCCGGCGGTCAATGATTCCTGGGCGCAACCGGGCGGCAATTCGGCCAAGTCGATGGGCCAGCTCGCGCTCGGTGAATCGCTGTCGCGCGCATGGAGCGCGAGCGTCAATGGCGGGTCGAATCGTCAGCGCCTGGCGGCGCCCCCGGTCGTGGCCGGCGGCCGCCTATACGCGATGGATGTCGATGCGACGGTCTCGGCCTTTGCCGCTGATACCGGCGCGAAAATCTGGTCGAAGACGATCGCCAAGGAAAACACCAACAAGGCCGCGCGTTTCGGTGGTGGTGTCAGTTTCGAAGACGGCAAACTTTATGCGACCGACGGCGTCGGCGATGTCGTCGCCTTGAACGCCGCCGACGGGACGGAGCTATGGCGCGCGAAGCCGGGCGGCCCGCTGCGCGGTGCGCCGACCATCGCCAATGGCAATCTCTATGTCCTGAGCCAGGATAATCAGCTTTTCGCTATCGCACTCGCCGATGGCACGGTCGGCTGGACTCAGTCGGGCTCGCTCGAATCGCAGGGGGTGTTCGGCGTTGCCGCACCCGCCGCGGCGCAAGGGTCGGTCGTGGCCGGTTTCTCGTCGGGCGAACTCAACGCCTATCGTTACGAAAATGGCCGGGCGTTGTGGCAGGACGCATTGTCGCGTTCGGCCATCTCGACCTCGGTGTCGTCGCTGGCGGATATCGATGCCGCGCCGGTGATCGATCAGGGCCGCGTCTATGCGGTTGGGCAGGGCGGTCGTACAGTGGCGATCGATCTCGCGACCGGCCAGCGTGTCTGGGCGCAGAATTTCGCCGGTATCTCCACGCCGTGGATCGCGGGCGAATGGCTGTTCCTCATCACTGACGATGCGCGGCTCGTCTGCCTGACGCGCTCGACCGGACTGGTGCGCTGGATCAGCCAGTTGCCGGCCTATAAGAACGTCAAGAAGCGCAAGCATCCGATCACATGGTTCGGTCCGTTGCTCGCCGGCAATCGTCTGGTTCTGACCAATTCGGAAGGCGAGATCGTCTCCGCATCGGTCAGCAATGGCGAAGTCCAGTCGACGATCAAGGGCGGCGCATCGATCAGCCTTCCGCCGATCGTCGCGAACAACACGCTCTATGTGCTCGACATGAAGGGCCGCATCACCGCCTATCGTTGATCCTGTAAGGGGCTCTTTCCTGCGGAAGGAGCCCTTGTTCGCATCGGGTTGAGCGCTGGGGTGACGTTTGCTGCGGAGCAGCGTAAAGGCACGCTCATGTCCAAACTTCCCAAGGTCGCGATTGTCGGCCGGCCCAATGTCGGCAAATCGACCCTGTTCAACCGCCTCGTCGGCAAGAAGCTCGCGCTGGTCGATGACCGGCCCGGCGTGACGCGCGATCGTCGCGAAGGCGATGCCACGCTTGTCGGCATGGAATTCCGCATTATCGACACCGCCGGTTACGAGGATCAGGACGCCGCCTCGCTTCCCGGCCGGATGCGCGCACAGACCGAAGAGGCCGTTGCGCAGGCCGATGTCGCGCTGTTCATGATCGATTCGCGGGTTGGTCTGGTGCCGCTCGACGAGGAAATCGCGCGCTGGCTGCGTGGATCGAACACGCCGGTCGTGCTTGTCGCGAACAAGGCGGAAGGCAAGGCGGGCGAAGCCGGCATTCTAGAATCGCTCTCGCTCGGCTTTGGCGACCCGGTCCAGCTCTCCGCCGAGCATGGCGAGGGCATGGGCGATCTGTTCGACGCGCTTCTCCCGCATATCGAGCATGACGATATCGAGGAGGAGGAGGAGGAAGAAGAGGATCCCGAGAACCCGGATGCGCCGCTCAAGTTGGCGATCGTCGGACGGCCCAATGCAGGCAAATCGACGCTGATCAACAAGATGCTCGGGCAGGAACGTCTGATCACCGGCCCGGAAGCTGGCATCACGCGTGATTCGATCGCGATCGAATGGCTGTGGAACGACCCCGACCGGGGCGAACGCGCGGTCCGACTGATCGACACGGCGGGCATGCGCAAGCGCGCCAATGTGCAGGACAAGCTCGAAAAGCTTTCCGTTGCCGACGCGCTTCATGCGATCGATTTCGCCGAAGTCATCGTGCTGCTGCTGGATGCCACGCGTGGTCTCGAGGCACAGGATCTGCGCATCGCCGACAGCGCGCTGCAGGAAGGGCGCGCACTGGTCGTCGCGCTCAACAAATGGGATGTGGCGGAAAATGCCTCCAGCCTGTTCAATGGCGTCAAAGCGGCGCTGGAGGAGGGGTTGAGCCAAGTCAGGGGCGTGCCGCTGATGACCGTATCGGCAGCGACCGGCAAGGGCATCGATATGCTGATGAAGGTCGCGTTCGAAACGCGCGAGGCCTGGTCGAAGCGTGTCGGAACCGGTGAGCTCAATCGCTGGTTCGAAAAGGCGATCGAAGCCAATCCACCGCCTGCGCCTGGCGGCAAGCGCATCAAGCTGCGTTATCTCACCCAGGCCAAGACGCGCCCGCCGGGCTTCGTCCTGTTTGGCACGCGTGTCGATCAGTTGCCGATGAGTTACCAACGCTATCTGATCAACGGCATCCGCCGTGACCTGGGCTTCGGTGCTGTGCCAGTGCGGCTGACCCTGCGCGCGCCGAAGAATCCGTTCGACCGATAAGCCTTGGTCCATCCAGATTGGATGCATCGGCCGATAATATTTACCGATCGAGCCACAATAACGAGCTGAATAGCAGGCCTGCAGGGTGAGAATAGGGCCCGCTACGGCCCTTCTGTCAATCCATCCTTTACGGACGTCGCGTAGAGATAGCGTGAAACCTCTGGGGCATTCATGGCCAAAGGGGAGGAGACGACAGTGTCATTTGAGGGTAGCACATTGGTCGATTGGACCGCCTTCTCGCGTTCGCGCAGCGAACTCGGGGCGGGATTCGTGCGTATCCTGGGCTATTTCCGCGAAGATGGCGTGAAGTCGGTCGCGGCGATCGAGGCGGCGATGCGTGCCCAGAATGCCGCCGCGCTGATCATCCCGTCACATACGCTGAAGGGCGAAGCGCGGCAGTTCGGCGCGGAACCGCTGGGCGAACTCGCCGAGCAAATCGAAACCATCGCGCGCGACTGTGTGGAAAGTCATGACACGCCCGAACAGGCGCTGCAGCACGTCGTCAAGCTGCGTTCGTTGTTCGAAGACACGCTCACCTTGCTCGAGCGCGAGGCCAACCCGCTGGTCGAACGCCGCCCGGCCGCCTTTGGACGGCGACCGCTGGCCGACTGAGCAGGCATGTTTCCGCCAGTCGATATCGGCCGGTTTTATTCGCCCTCTTCGGCTTTTGAATTGAGCTGGATGTAATTCTCCAGTCCCATCCGCTCGATCATCTCGAACTGGCGCTCAAGCGTGTCGACATGTTCTTCCTCGCTGTCGAGAATGCGGCGGAACAGGTCGCGGCTGACATAGTCGCGCACGCTTTCGCTATGCTCGATCGCGTCGCGGAGCAGCGGCAGCGCCTCCATCTCGAGCGCAAGATCCGCCTTGAGTACTTCCTCGACCGATTCGCCGATACGCAGGCGTCCGAGCAGCTGGAAATTGGGCAGGCCGTCGAGGAACAGGATGCGTTCCGACAACCAGTCGGCATGCTTCATCTCGTCGATCGATTCGTGCCGCTCGAAATCGGCGAGCTTCTTCACGCCCCAATGATCGAGCAGCCGATAATGCAGCCAATATTGGTTGATCGCGGTCAGCTCGTTCTTGAGCGCCTCGTTCAGATAATCGATGACTTTCGCGTCGCCCTTCATGGCACGTATCTCCATTCGTTACGCTGATAATAGCGCAACGAGCCGGACACGAACAGTCAAAAAATGGCGGAATTCTGCGGTTTTTTGGGGCTGAGAACGCTACGCAGCAGCACGTTCAGAATCGATAATGGATCGCGCGAACGGGACGCACTGGCCGCATTTCGGCCGGCGGCCAAGCGCGCGATAAGCCTGGCAGGCGCTGGTCGCGCCCTGACGCGCCGCTTCACGCACATCACGTTCCCGAATCGCATTACAAACGCAGACGACCATTGGATGCTCCACCGCTTCGTCCCTTAAGTAGGGCTAATGCGAACTACTCGCAAGCGAATTTGCGGTTGATTCGCAAAAGCTGGCGAAGGAGGGAGATTCAAATCCAGCGACGTGCTTGTCGGGATACCAATGCGATTGGAATTCCGACCAGCAAGATATGGCAAAACAGCTGAGTCGCGATCTCTGTCGGGGCGAGAATCGGAAACCTGGTCGGCCAGCGCGCCGGCAGGACGAGCCAGTACATCACCAGCCATGTCAGAATGCCATAACCGATCCCGCTGAGTAGCGGACGACGATCGATCATCACGGCGCGCGATGCCGCAACGATATAGACCGATGCCATGACCAGCATGATCGCAAAATGCAGCACCAGGCCGACAAGAGCGGGAACCGCGACACTATCAAAGGCGCCGGCATCGATCACCGCGCTGCCGATCCCCCGCAGCACGCCGGCCGGGCTGCCGCCGGTGATGATTGCCAGGATGAAAGCGGCGAGAAGGTCGAGCGTGCCGGCGATCGTCGTGGCAATGGCGATCGCGCGCCAGATCGACGCGGTTGAATAGGTCGGCATGATATTCCCCCGATTATCACGGAGGAAAGTACAGGTTACGGCGCGGCGGGTCTATCGCGCAGCGCAACAGCCACGCGGGTCGGCGGTTCCAAAACGGATCACCGATAAAGGGACGGGCCTTGGGCATCGGTCAATCGCGACCGTCACCCTCAGACGATGATGTTTTCACCCATCAAGGCCGGGAAGAAGCCTTCATGTGCGGTACGCAGCTGCGCCAGCGTCACGACATGATCGTCGTCGGTCAGTTCGAAGATCAGCCGGTCGGCGATCGTCCGGCCGATCCGCTCCATCTCGACGCCTGCGGCATGCGCGGCGGAGAGCGTGTCGAGCAGCGCATGATCGGCGACCGTCGCGATATAGAGCCCCTGATCCTCGCCGAACAGCGAACAGGCGACGCCGCAGGGCAGGGGCGTGTGAAGCATCGCGCCGATATTTCCGGCCAGCGCCATCTCCGCGATGGCGACCGCGACGCCGCCGTCCGACACGTCATGGACCGCGGTCAGCGCTCCCGCCGCGATGGCGCGGCGTACGAATTCGCCATTGCGGCGCTCGGCATCGAGATCGACCGGCGGCGGCGGGCCTTCCTCGCGGCCATGCACTTCGCGCAGCCATAGCGACTGGCCGAGATGGCCCTGACGGGTACCGATCAGCACGATCACGTCGCCGGTCGCCTTGAAGGCGATGGTCGCCGATTTCGACCAGTCGGCGAGCAAGCCGACGCCGCCGATCGCGGGCGTCGGCAGGATCGCCGATCCGGTGCCGTCGTCATTCTTGGTTTCATTGTAGAGCGAGACGTTGCCGCTCACGATCGGGAAGTCGAGCGCCTTGCACGCCTCCGCCATTCCCTCGATGCAGCCGACGAACTGGCCCATGATCTCGGGCCGCTGCGGGTTGCCGAAATTCATGCAATCGGTCGTGGCAAGCGGCTTGGCGCCGACCGCGCTGAGATTGCGATAAGCCTCGGCAATCGCCTGTTTGCCGCCTTCATAGGGGTCGGCATAGCAATAGCGCGGCGTGCAATCGGTGGTGATCGCCAGGCCCTTGTTTGTGCCATGGACGCGAACGACAGCGGCATCGCCCCCGGGGCGCTGCACCGTGTCGCCGCCAACCATGTGATCATATTGTTCCCAGATCCAGCGCCGGCTGGCGATGTCGGGTGATGCCATCAGGGTCAACAGGTCAGCTGCGATGTCGGTCGTCGCGGGCACATTGGTCAGTGGTGCGGGCGGCGGGGTCTTGACCCAGGGGCGGTCATAGGCAGGCGCCTCGTCGGCAAGGGGGCCGAGCGGAATGTCGCACACCGTCTCACCCTTGAAGGTCAGCACCATGCGGCCGGTGTCGGTGACGTGACCGATTACCGCGAAATCGAGCTCCCACTTCTTGAAGATACCTTCCGCAAAATCCTCGCGGCCCGGCTTGAGCACCATGAGCATGCGCTCCTGGCTTTCGCTCAGCATCATCTCATAGGGCGTCATGCCAGTCTCTCGGCAGGGTACGGCATCCATGTTCAGTTCGATGCCGACCCCGCCCTTGGAGGCCATCTCGACGCTCGAGGAGGTCAGACCGGCCGCACCCATATCCTGGATGGCGACGATCGCATCCGAGGCCATCAGTTCGAGGCAGGCCTCGATCAGCAGCTTTTCGGTGAACGGATCGCCGAC
Organism: Sphingomonas sp. So64.6b; assembly: GCF_014171475.1. Taxonomy (NCBI): domain Bacteria; kingdom Pseudomonadati; phylum Pseudomonadota; class Alphaproteobacteria; order Sphingomonadales; family Sphingomonadaceae; genus Sphingomonas; species Sphingomonas sp. So64.6b. The sequence continues at coordinate 2,586,359 of NZ_CP048817.1, read as the reverse complement.
CTGCACGGTGGGGCGCTTCTCCTCCGAATCCTCGGAGAAATCGGCCGAGGCCATGGTCGCGCCATGGATACCGTCGCGACCGGTCTTGGATCCGACATAGACGATCGAATTGCCGATGCCGCTGGCGGCGGAATAGAAGATCTTGTCGGTCTCAGCGACGCCGACGGTCATCGCATTGACCAGGATGTTGCCGTCATAGGCGCGGTGGAAATTCACCTCACCGCCGACCGTCGGCACGCCGACGCAATTGCCGTAACCGCCAATGCCATGGACGACGCCGGCGATCAGGTGGCGCATCTTGGGATGATCGGGCCGGCCGAAACGCAACGCGTTGAGATTCGCCATTGGCCGCGCGCCCATGGTGAACACATCGCGCAGGATGCCGCCGACTCCGGTCGCCGCACCCTGATAGGGCTCGATATAGGACGGGTGGTTGTGGCTCTCCATCTTGAAGATCGCCGCCTGGCCGTCGCCGATATCGATCACGCCGGCATTCTCGCCGGGTCCGCAAATTACCTGCGGGCCTGTGGTCGGCAGCTTTTTCAGATGGATACGGCTGGATTTATAGGAGCAATGCTCCGACCACATGACCGAAAAAATGCCCAGCTCGGTGATGTTCGGCTCGCGCCCCATGGCGTGCAGGACACGCTCATATTCTTCGGGCGACAGGCCGTGCTCGGCAACGATTTGCGGTGTGATCTCGCTCATGCGGCGGCTCTAACGACAGCGGGGAGATTCGTCACCCCTTACGGCGCTTCCAGAACCTCAATCGCCGAAACAAGCCGCGCTTGGCGCTGACCTCGAACATTTCACTCGGGCCTTCGGGATCGAACACTTCATTGTCGGCCAACCATTTCTCGACCTCGCCAAGGTCGGGCACCTCGTACGGCAGCAGCGTCTTGCCCGGTCCGCGAAGTCGCTCGATCGCCTCGATCAACGAACCGGTCTGGTCGATCGCCGCCATGACTTCATCGATCTCCAGCCCGAGATGTTCGGCGATCAGGCCGTCACGGATCGCCCGGACGCACGCCGGGTCGGCACCGCGATCGGCGTCGATCGTCACATCGCATTCGGTGTCGAGCCGCATCGAGCGGTTGTTGAAATTGGACGATCCGACGCGCAGCACGCGGTCGTCGATGATCAGGATCTTGGCATGGACATAGATCGGCGCACCGCCGGCGGTATGCGGGTGATACATGCGCAGCCGGTCATGCGTGTCGCGGTGCTTCAGCGCCTCGAACAACCGCGCCCGTGCGGTGTCCATCGCGACCGGTTCCAGCCAGCCCTCGGCGGTGACCGGGTTGACGATCACCACTTCCGGCCCGTCCGCTTCGTCCAGCCGACTGGCGATCGCCTCGGCGATAACGCGCGAGGCGAAATACTGACTCTCGGCATAGATGTGCCGCGTCGCGCGTGCGATCAGGTCGAGATAGAGCGCTTCGATCTCATACGCCGCCTCGACGCCCGGCATTTCGGGCTGCGACCGCGATATCGCCACCTCGATATCATTGAAATCGACATCGAGCCCGTCGGGCCAGCAATCGGTCGATACGTCCGGCGCGTCGATCGGGTCGCCGCCCGCCAGTGCCCAGCGGTCGCGGCATAGTTCGCCCAGCGCTCCGGCGACGGGGCCCTGCAACGCGGTGGTCGCGTCGTGCCAGGGTTTATAGGGTTTGCCGTTCAGCATCCGGCTCGGCTGATCATCGAGATGCTCGCGCGTGTCCCAGCGTTCCGAGGTCATATCGATCCCGCCGCAAAAGGCGAGGCAATCGTCGATCACCACGATCTTCTGGTGATGCGACGCGGCGACCGGGTGGAAGCTGTCGAGCTTGGTGTGGATGCGCGGGTGGCGCATCCATTTGATCACGGTGAAGATGGTCTTGCCGTGCAGCAAGGACTTCACCGCGCCGACATCCCAGCGCAGCAGATAGACATTGAGATCGGCATTGCGATCGACCAGCCAGGAGATGAAGTCGCCGACATTGTGCGGCGCGCCATCCTCGACATGTTCGCCAGGCACGAGGTCGATGCGCGCGTCGAAATCCCAGCCGATCAGCAGGATCTGCTGCTTTGCCTTGAGCATCGCGGAGCGTGCCGCGCGGAAATAACGATCCGCGTCGATCAACACCGTCGCCTTGTCGACGCGTTCGATCCGCCAGCAATTGCGGCCGGGTTCGAGCCCGCTCACAGGATTTCGCGGATGCGCTCGGGCGGACGGCCCAGCCGAACGCCCTTGTCGGTTTCGACCAATGCGCGTTCGATCAGGATCGGATCGGCGACCATAGCGTCGAGGATTGTGTCGTCGTTTGCGCCGAGCAGCGCCTTCGCGCCGTCCTCGGCTTTGCGCAAACCCTCGCGCGGCGTCATGCCCGCGCGCGCATACAGCGCGGCGAGCCTGGCGCGGGTCGGCGGCGTCTTGAGATACTCGATCACCTCGACCTCGACGCCGGGCGTTTCTTTCAGGATTGCAAGTGCCTCGCGCGATTTGGAACAGCGCGGGTTATGCCAGATCGTCGCCTTCACTTCGCCGCCGCTCCTGCCGGTTTCAGATATTTGTCGAACCACGCCACGGTGCGCTTCAGCGAATCGAGCTGGTTCTCGCGCTTCTGGAAGCCATGACCTTCGGCCGGGTAGAAGATCGTCTCGACCACATTGCCCTTGGCTTTCAGGATATCGTTGACCTCCTGCGCCTGGCCGCGCGGCACGCGGATGTCGTTCTCGCCCTGAATCGTCAGCAAGGGTGCCTTGGCGGCGCGGATATAAGTCAGTGGCGAGGCGGCGTCATAGACTTTGGGGTCGGACTCGGGCGTGCCGAGCAGACCGCGCTGATAGGCCTTTAGCCGCTCGTCCTGATCGCGGTACATGGTGCGCCAGTTGATGATGCCGTACCATTGCACCGCGGCGGCGAATTCGTCGGGCGCGCGGCCGATCGCCATCAGGGTCATGAACCCGCCGTAAGAGCCGCCGAAGATGCCGACGCGCTTGGCATCGACATAGCCGGTCTGGATCAGGAAAGTCTTGGCCGCGACCGTGTCCTTCAGGTCGCCGCCGCCCAGATCCTTGAAGTTCGCTTCCTGGAACGCCTTGCCATAACCGGTCGAGCCACGGAAATTAGGCTGGATCACGACATAGCCGCGGCTGGCAAAGGCGGTTGCATAGCGGCTGTACCCGTCCTGCGATTGCCCGGTCGGCCCGCCATGCGGCAGCACGATCGCCGGATTGCCGCCGTCGCGCTTGAGGTTTGCCGGCATCGTCACGATCGCGCTGACTAATGTGCCGTCGAAGCTCTTATAGGTGACCACCTGCGACTTGGGCAGGACGGCCGGGGTCAGGCTGGCGATGGCGAGCTGAGTCGCTGGGCGCGATTCTCCGCTGGCGAGATCGTAGAGGTAGAGATTGGCGGGCGAATCCGCGCCCGAATGATTGACCAGCAAGGTCTTGCCGTCGGGCGATCGTGGGTCCGCCCCGGCGAGATAATTGACCCCCGGCGGGATGGCGATCGCGGTTTCGGTCCCGGTCGCGAGGTCGAGCCGGTAAAGCGTGCTGCGGGTATCGGCATTGGTGCCGAAGATCAGCGACTTGCCGTCGCGGGTGAAGTTGCTCGCCTCCTGCTCCCACGGCGTCGGCTTGAGCCAGCGCCAGCTTTTGGCGCCGGTGTCGTAAAGGCCGGCGTGAAGCTGGCCGGTACCCTCATCGGTGCTGACCGCGATCCATTTGCCGTCGGCGGTTGCATCGGCGGCTTGATAGACGGTGTCCGCCTTGCCCAGCAGCCTGGCCGCGGCACCACTGGCGACGTCGATCCGCCACACTTCCGCAACGCGCGAATCGACCCGGTTGCGCCCGACGATGAGCGCCGCGCCGCCGTCGATCCACGCCACTGGAGACCAGCCGAATTGCGCGTCGGCTTCGCTGGTCAGCACGCGGACCTTGCCGTCGCCGTCCATCACCGCGATGTTCGACTGGCCCTGCGACTTGAGCTTGACCGATAGCGCGATCAGCCCGTCTTTCGGACCGACCAGCATGCTGCTTTCCTGGCGATCGGGCGTGTTGGTCAGATTCTCGACCGTGCCGCCATCGACCGGCACGCGGTAGATATCGGTATATTCGTTGCCGCCGACATCCTGCTGGAAATAGACGTATTTTCCATCGGCCGAAGTGACCAGCCCGGTCTGCGAATCGTCCGACTGAGTGATCTGCACCGGCCAGCTGCCCGCCGTATCGGTGCGCCAGATATTGGTGCGGCCGGTCAGGTTGGTCGCGACGAAGATCTGCTTGCCGTCCGCGCTCCACGCCGTGCTACCGAGCGTTCGCGAGGTGCCGATATCTTCGACCGGTACGGCGCGGGCATCGGGATTGACGGGAGAGGCGACGCTTTTCGGATTGGTGACCGGCCGGTCGGGTGTCTTGACCTGCGCAGCGAGCGGGCTCGCGGCGATGGCGAAGGCGCTGATGGCAGTGGCGGCAAACAGATGGCGCACGTCGATTCTCCCCTGTGATGCCGTAATCTGGCAGAGCGGCGGGGTAGGGGAAAGGGGCGTGCCGGCACCGGACAGGCAAGGTTGAATCGGGGCCATGTCGTTCGACACTGCCGTATATCCGGCACGGATACTGCGATGGTCCCATTTTCCCGCAACTGCGCGAGTTGCTGCGGGAGAATGCTTTTTTGTGGGTTCTGCGGGAGTCTGCGGGAAAAGCTGCGGGAAGTTTGACGGATCCGCACGGGAGTTTTTCGGGGTGCTTGCGGGAATAACGGGAAATGTCGCGGCTGGGGGCATGGTTTGCTCGATTCCGGATCGCTTGATGTCAAAAACTTCGGCGGATGGACGTTGACTCGCAACGCGAGAACGCGCTCGCGCCGTAGAGCCGCTATGACGGCGCCCGAGAGACGATTGAATCAGGGCCGGGGGAATCAGGGCTGGGATGCGGTCAATCACGTCCACCCATGGCCGCCTAGCGGATCGGCGCCAGCCCATCCATGATCGCGCTCAGCGCGAGCGCCGTCTGCAACTCCATCGCACTATGGCCGGCATTGGTCCGAACATAACTAACCGGCGCGGCACCGATAGCGGCCAGGGCATCGATCAGGCGCGATGCCTGAGTCAATGGGCACACCTGATCGAAGCGGCCATGCACGATATGCATCGGAATGTCGGCAATCCGGTCGACATTCCCGAGAATGTAATCCGGCTCCAGGAACAGATGGTTGGCGAAGAAATGGGCTTCGATCTGTGCGAACGACAGTGCGAACTCGGCATCGCCGAACTTGCCCGCATCGTCGTCCTTGGGGATCAGGTTGGAGATCGTCCCCTCCCACACTGACCAGGCCAGCGCGGCGCGCAATTGAAGCGCGCGGTCGGCGTCATCTGCAGGGGCCATGTCGAAGATCGCCTTGTACGCGCGCATCATGTCGCCGCGCTGGCTGGCGGGGATAAGCTCGACGAACGCCTGCCATTCGTCGGGATAGGTGACGTAGCTACCCGGCTCGGTGAGCGCAAAAGGCGCCTCGGCAAAGGTCGCGGCATTGCCCTGATACATATAGTGCAGGTCTTCGCGCGCGCCGATAAAGATGCCGCGCAGGATCAGCGACGCAACATGCCGCGGGTGCCGGATCGCATAGACAAGCGCGAGCGTGCTGCCCCAGCTTCCGCCGAAAACATGCATCTTGCCGGCAATGCCGAGTGCCGCCCGCAGTGCGTTGATGTCCTCCACCAGATAGTCGGTCGTGTTGCGAATGAGCGCGAGGGCCGGGCCTGCCTTGGCGACGGTCGGCTCGCTCTTGCCGCATCCGCGCTGGTCGAACAGGATGATGCGATAGCGAGCGGGATCGAAGAACCGCGCCATGACCGGCGCACAAGCGCCGCCCGGTCCGCCGTGCAGGACCATGACGGGCTCCCCGGCCGGGTTGCCATATTCCTCCCAGTAGAGCTTGTGATCGGGGGCGGTATCGACCTGCAACAGCCCGCTCCGGTTTGGATCGGCCGCAGGATATTTCCACTCGTCCGTGATTGCACTGGTGGCCTGGAGCCCGGAAAAATCGATCATCTCACCCTCGCTGCTTCAGGCGCAGCTAGGCGCATCCGGCCTGCGCGGCAATTGCGATGAGCGGCTGGTTTATCGGTTCAAGTGAGTACGCACCCCTGAAAGCGGACCGGCCGCTACTGCATCAGAAGCCGACGCGGCTTGATAGGATCTCGCGATGGACCATGTTAGCGGAGCCGGCATATGCCCGAGCCGAGGGAACCGCTTGTCGGGTCAGAAAGAAAGACATTGTTGTGGCCATATGAAATCGACCGATGAGTCTTTGGAAGAGCTCGGCTGGAATGATTTTTTCAGCGAGCAGGTTTCGGTCGAGGAGGCGCAGCAATGCTTTCCCGTCCGCGTCATGGCCGTTCATCGCGGCAAGATCGCGGTCGCGGGCGCGGGGGGACAGCATTCGGTTACGCCCTATATTCCCGGTGCCTTGCCCTCAGACGATCATCCAACGGTCGGCGACTGGCTGCTGGTCGACCGTGCCACGCTGCAACCGACACGCGTCCTCCGCCGGACGAACCTGTTCAAACGGCGCGCACCGGGCGATCCGCGCAAAGAGCAGATGATCGCCGCCAACATCGACACGCTGTTCATTGTCGCCTCCTGCAACCAGGATTTCAGCGTCGCGCGGCTGGAGCGCTATCTGGTGCTGGCGCGTGACGTGGGCGTGACTCCGGTCGTGGTTCTCACCAAGACCGACCTGACGGAAACCCCGGACGTATTCGCGGCGGCGGCACGTGCGATCGAACCTGGATTGCGGGTCGAAACCGTCAACGGCCGCGATTCCGCCAGCGTGGCTCGTCTGGCTGCCTGGTGCGGCAAAGGCAAAACCGTGGCGCTTCTCGGTTCATCAGGCGTCGGCAAATCGACGCTGGTCAATACATTGCGCGGTTCGGACAGCATCGCGACCCAGGCAATTCGCGCACGTGACGATACGGGGCGCCACACGACCACCGTGCGCGAAATGCATCGACTCGATCGGGGTGGCTGGTTGCTCGACACTCCCGGCATGCGCGAATTGCAACTGGCGGACGCCGCTGCCGGCGTAGCGGAGATTTTCGATGACTTTCTCCTGGTGGCGCAGCGCTGTCGCTTCTCCGACTGCGCGCATGACAGCGAGCCCGGCTGCGCCGTTCAAGCAGCGATTGCGGAGGGCACGCTGACCTCGGAGCGTTTCAATCGCTGGCGCCAACTGGCGGCAGAGGAGGGCGTCCCCGCCGCATATCTTGGGAAGCGCCGCCGATAACGAATTCGGGTCCAAAGCCAAGGGCGCAGCCCGATCAGCGTTGCTTTTTGGTCGTGGTCGCTGTGAAGTCGGGGTCCTTTTTAGCCACCCAATCGACAAATTTGCGTATGTTGGGATTGGCCAGCAGGCCCTCCACATCCATCCCATGACGCTGCAGTTCGGAATTGGTAAAATTGGCGATTAGCGTCTGCTGGCAAATGGGGTGCATGGGCACGACGTCACGCCCGCCCCGACTTTTGGGCACGGGATGGTGCCAGACAATGGTCTTGCCAGTCGGCCGGCCACAGAGCCAGCAGAGTGGCACCGTCGCCGGAGCCTCCTCCCCGCGATGCAAGTCTCCATAGGGATCATGTTTTGAATGCTTGCGGGCCATATGTCGATCTGAATGCCTGAACTTGCGTAGCGCACCTATAGCGGTGCGGTCTGTATTGCCACACCAGCATTATTTCCGCCTGGGGTCCCCAGTCCGGCCATTCTGTCGCAAGCGGTCGCCAGGCGCGGCGCATTCAAGCTATGTGCCGGACTTTCCCCCGCCTCCCAACGATCGCACTCCGCTTATCTCATCTGTCCAGCGCTGTCATGTGGCCGACGGGTCACGATGGTTGCGCTATCTGCGTCGCCAAGCCGTTGCGCGAGCAATGATGCTTGATCTGATGTGAGACAGTTTGACACACTTCGGTCACGAGACAGCAAAAAGTGTCACCTGACAGGGGAAACATCATGCGACAGATCAAGACATTGATGCATGCCGGTATTGCGACGTTAGCGCTCAGTACGGCGTTGTGCAGCCCGCCCGCTTTCGCGCAGGCCGCGCCCGAAGAGACAGCCGCCACCGATGCCGCAACGGGCGAGGACATCGTCGTTACTGGCTCGCGCATCCGCCGCGATCCGCTCGACCAGGCCTCACCCGTCATCACCGTCGATCAGGATGCGCTGGCGAAGACCGGCTTGACCTCGATTGCCGACGTCCTCCAACGGCTGCCGAGCGCGGCCGGCGGCCTCAACACCAAGTTCAACAATTCGGGGAATCTCGGCAACCCGCCCGATGGCGGCGGCGTCGGCGCCGGCTCGTCCGAGATCGACCTGCGTTATCTCAGTGCCAAGCGCACGCTGGTGCTGGTCGACGGGATGCGCTTCGTGCCCGGCACCGCCGGTAGCGGCATGCCGTCGACGATCGACCTCAACACCATTCCGACCAACATGATTGCGCGGATCGAGGTGCTCCAGTCGGGCGCGTCGCCGCTCTACGGTTCGGACGCGATCGCCGGGGTCGTCAATATCATCACTGTGGCGGAGCAGGAGGGCCTGCGCGCGTCGGCGCAGTTCGGCACCTATCGCCAGGGCGACGGGCACACCCAGGATTATCAAGTCAGCTATGGCGTCAAGGGCGAGGCAACCAACCTTGTCGTCGGCGCGAGTTATGTGAAGCAGGAGGCGGTGCGGTCAAGCGATCGCTCGATCTCGCAATTTCCGAACCCCGGCCAGACGTCCTGCACTCAGCCGATCGGCGGCTGTTCCAGTGCCGCAGTCAACGGACGTTTCCTGGGCGATTTTGGTAACCTGACGATCGCCAATCCGCCCAACAATAATCCGACGCTCGCCAATTTGCGGCCTTTTACCGCCGCCGACCGCTTCAACTTCGCGCCGTTCAACTACATCATGACACCATCCGAGCGTTATGGCGGGTGGCTCAGCTTCAAGCAGGAAGTGTCGTCGAATGTGAACCTGCGCGTGAAGATGCAATATAATCGCCGTAACTCGGAGAATCAGGCGGCGTTCGAACCGCTGTTCATCGGCCCGGATGCCGGCAACGGTGCCGGCAGCCTGTTCGATCGGCTCTCGATCGACGCCACCAATCCTTATAATCCCTTCGGCTACACCCTGTCCGCGGGCGGGCCGGGTGAGGCACCACAGAATTACAGCTTCATTGCCCGTCGCCTGGTCGAGGCGGGGCAGCGCACCTTCAACCAGCGTGTCGATACGATGGTGGCGTCCGCCACGCTCGACGGCTCGTTCCAGGTCGGCGACCATCGCTGGTATTGGGACGTCAACACGGTCATCGGGTTCAACGACGCGAAACAGAGCTTCACCGGTAACGTCAACGCCGCTCGCGTAGCCCAGGCGGTCGGGCCGATCTCGCAGTGCACGGGAGCTTGCGTTCCGCTCAACCTGTTCGGCGGCGCGGGCTCGATCACGCCTGATCAGCTCGCCTTTATAGCCTTCACGCAGCGCGATCGCAGTTCGCAGCAGCTGTACGACTATACTGCCAATTTGAGTGGCGAGCTGTTCGACCTGCCGGCCGGCCCACTCGCCTTCGCGGTCGGCTATGAACATCGCGTCCAGGCGGCAAGCTTCGATCCCGATCCGATCGTTGCCGCTGGGCTCAGCGCCGACATTCCCGCATTACCGGCGCGAGGGCGTTACAATTCGGACGAAATCTATGGCGAGTTGCGCGTACCGCTTCTCAAGGACAAGCCATTCTTCCAGTTGCTTGAGGTCGACGGGGCGGTGCGTCACGCCAGTTATACGATCACCGGCGGCAGCACGACCTATACCGCGACCGGATTGTGGAAACCGGTCAGCGACGTGCTGTTCCGCGGATCCTATGCGACGGGCTTCCGCGCCCCAAGCCTCGGCGAATTGTTCGGCGCGCGCTCGCGCTTCGATCTGCCGGCGAACGATCCGTGCACCAGCGCCGCAGGCGGCCTGTTCCAGGGCAACGCCACCGTACGGGCGAATTGCATCGCCAACGGCGTTCCCGCCAATGGCAGCTATGCGGAAGATCAGGGCGGCCAGTTGCCCGTGCTGACCAAGGGCAATGTGAATCTGAAGCCGGAGAAGTCGCGCAGCATGTTGTTCGGCGCGGTTTATTCGCCGCAATGGGCACGCAGCGGTGGCGGCAGCTTGAGCGCGGAGGTCAATTATTACGACATCCGCGTGACCAACGCGATCTCGGCGGTCGATGCCAACCTCAAGCTGCAGAATTGCGCGCTGCGAGGCGACGCGGCCAGCTGCGCACAGATTGTCCGCACCCAGAACGGCTTCATCAACGAGATCGACGCCACGCTGGAAAATCTCGATGCCATCAACACGCACGGCCTCGATTTCACACTCGCCTATCGCGCGCCGTCCACCTCGTTCGGCACATTCGGTCTGGCGGTGAATGCAACGCGGTTGCTGAAATACACGCTCGCCGCTTCGAATGGTTTCGTGGTCATCCAGCGTGCCGGTACCGAGCGCGGCAGCCCGGACCAGGCATTTCCCAAGTTCAAGGGTAATGCGACGCTCGACTGGTCGATCGGCGGCTTCTCTGCCGCGTTTACCGGACGCTATGTGGCGGCGGTGACGGAGATCACCCCCGAAGGAGTGCTCAGTCGGATGGATTCGCGCTTCTATGGCGACATCCAGCTCGGCTTCTCACCGTCCTTCATGGATCACCGCTTCAAGCTGACGGCCGGGGTGAACAATGTGTTCAACCAGGATCCGCCGGGTTGCGGTAGCTGCAGCCTGAACAATTACGATCCGACCACCTATGACGCGCCGGGCCAGTTCGGTTATCTCCGTCTGAGCTACGGCTTCTAGGACCCAGCCGGCGGATCGGGAGAGTTCGTCCGATCCGCCGGCAGGTTGCTTCTATAGGGTAGCGCTCAGGTCTTGCTGGCGCGCCGGCCACCTCCGGGCGCGATGTGAACGATCTGCCGGAGAGCCGTGGAGGAGCTGGAGCTGTGCAGTCAAGCTGGGCGACCGGGCGAGATATGGGACACCCTGTTGTCGCATAAATCCAGCGCCCGACCGGTGCGCCGGATCTGTAATATATCGATTAATATTCAATAGCTTGAATGGTAATATTACAAGCTTCTGCATAAAGTGTCGCGCGGTGATCGGTTCAACGACGCGATGTTACCATTCTTCGTTGACGTCGGCAGCCGTCGTGGTGACCGATCATGCTTGTTTCGAACGAAGCAAGCCCATCGCGAGCAGGCCCCAGCCCAAGACCATCGAGGCACTGCTGATTATGATCAGCGCCGAAACCACCTGCTCAATGGAGGGCGCAGCCGAATAGCCGGCACCGGCAATTGGCAAGGCATTACTGGCTCCAGTCGCGGCTGACAGCGTCAAAGCGATCCACAGGCCGTACATTCCGAAGATAAGCGTCCAGTGTGCTGTGCCCTTGAGAACTTGCGCGAGCGTGATTGTGGGCCAAACCAGGCCGGCAATCATGATCGCCATGCCGCTTTGAACCGCCGTGAGGTGAGCCGAAAGAGCCATTCTGGGATTCAGAAAGGAATGAACAGCGACTCCCTGAAGAAGTCCGAGCAGAAAAAGCACTGCTCCTGCAACCAGGAGCGACTTCCGAAATGATCCCGGCGTCATGCGTTTTCCTCCCCTTGCTGGTCACCTCACCAAATACTGGGCCACCCGCCCATGATCAGGCGTCTTGCCTCGCCAGCCATTCCTCCAGCCACTTGATCGTGTAGTCGCCGTTTTGGAAATCGGGATCATCGAGCAAAGCCTGATGCAGCGGGATGGTGGTTTTCATCCCCTCGATCACGAACTCCTCGAGCGCGCGGCGCAGCCGGCGCAGCGCGCCCTGGCGGGTGGTGCCATAGACGATCAGCTTGGCGATCATGCTGTCGTAATACGGCGGCACCTTATAGCCGGCATAGAGCCCGCTATCGACGCGCACATTCATGCCGCCGGGGGCGTGGAACTGCTTCACCAGCCCGGGCGAGGGGGCGAAGGTGCGCGGGTCCTCGGCATTGATGCGGCATTCGATCGCATGGCCGCGGAAGATGACGTCCTGCTGGCGTAAGGTCAGCGGATGGCCTTCTGCGATGCGGATCTGCTCGCGCACCAGGTCGAGCCCGGTGATCGCTTCGGTCACCGGATGTTCGACCTGCAGCCGGGTGTTCATTTCGATGAAGTAGAATTCACCGTCTTCCCACAGGAATTCGATCGTGCCCGCGCCGCGATAGCCCATATCGGCCATCGCTTTGGCGCAGATATTGCCCATGCGCTCACGGTCTTCCTGGCCGAGTACGGGCGAGGGCGCTTCTTCGAGCACTTTCTGGTGGCGGCGCTGCAGCGAGCAATCGCGCTCGCCGAGATGGATCGCGTTGCCTTCGCCATCGCCGAACACCTGGAATTCGATATGGCGCGGGTTGCCGAGATATTTCTCCATATAGACGGTCGCGTCGCCGAACGCCGCCTTGGCTTCGGTGCCGGCCTGGAGCATCTGGGTTTCGAGGCTTTCGGGGTCGTTGACCACCTTCATGCCGCGACCGCCGCCGCCCGACGCGGCCTTGATGATCACCGGATAACCGACCCTGGCGGCGATCTTCTTCGCTTCGGCGATATCGCTGATCGCGCCGTCCGAGCCGGGGACAAGCGGCAAGCCAAGCGCGCCGGCGGTGCGCTTTGCCTCGACCTTGTCGCCCATGGTGCGGATATGTTCGGGTTTCGGCCCGACAAAGACGATGTCGTGCGCCTCGACGATCTCGGCGAACTTGGCGTTTTCGCTGAGGAAGCCATAGCCCGGATGGATCGCGTCGGCGCCGGAGATTTCGGCGGCCGAAATGATGTTCGGGATGTTGAGATAGCTGTCGATCGCGGGCGGCGGGCCGATGCAGATCGCCTGATCGGCGAGCCGTACATGCATCGCGTCGGTATCGGCGGTCGAATGCACGGCGACCGTCTGAATGCCCATTTCATGGCAGGCGCGGTGGATGCGCAGCGCGATCTCGCCGCGATTGGCGATCAGCAGCTTCTTGATCTGCTTCATGGGGTTATTCGACAACCACGAGTGGCTGGTCGAATTCGACCGGCTGGCCATTTTCGACCAGCACGGCCTTTACCGTGCCGGCGCTCGGCGCGAGGATCGGGTTCATCACCTTCATCGCCTCGACGATGAGCAGCGTGTCGCCCGCCGCGACCTGTTCGCCGACGGAAACGAACGGCTTCGAATCGGGATCGGACGAGAGATAGACCGTGCCGACCATCGGCGACTTGACCGCATTGACCGCGGCGACAGGCGTGGCGGCGAATGTGTCGGCAGGCGCGGAAGGCAGGAACGTCGCAGGCGCAGCGGCGGGCGCCGACGCCGCGCTGTAATGCACGGGCGCGGCAGCCGCGGCCTTGCGCGCGATGCGTATCTTGCGACCCCCATCCTCGACTTCGATTTCGGTCAGGCTGGTGTCATCCAGCAATTGTGCGAGTTGGCGGACCAGGTCGACATCGATTCGCATCGAGTCATTCTGGGCGGCGGATTGTTCGTTTTCGGCCATGCGACCCTTATGCTCCCTTATTGGGCACGCGTCCTGTCAGAGACGGGCGGCGGCTTCAAGCGCCAGCATGTAGGAAAGCGCGCCGAAGCCGGCGATGGTTCCCTTCGCGACCGGCGCGATATGGCTGCGATGACGGAAAGATTCGCGCGCGTGCGGGTTGGACAGATGCACTTCGATCACCGGCGTAACGATCGCCTTGATCGCATCGCGCAGTGCCACCGAAGTGTGGGTGAAGGCGCCGGCATTGAGAATCACCGCCTTGGCGCCCTCCGCCTGCGCCTCGTGCAGCCAATCGACCAGATGACCTTCATGGTTTGACTGGCGCATGTCGATCTTCAGGTCGAGGTCGCGCGCGCGGTCCTCGAGCTCGCCCGCGATATCGTCGAGCGTGTCGGTGCCGTAGATCTCCGGCTCGCGCAGACCAAGCAGATTGAGGTTCGGACCGTTGAGGACGTAAATCGTGTCGGCCAAGATCAGGACTTTCTGTTTCGGGTTTTGGCGGTTGCGAGTGTAGGCCAGCGCTTCCTATATGCGCGCGGGCGGGCGATCAAATGACGCGTCGTTCCGGAGTAGCAATGACACATACTGACGGCACCGTCTCGATCCGCGTCAATGGCGAGCATCGCCGTGTCGCGGCCGGGCTGACTATCGCCGAACTCGCCGCCGACCTCGGCCTGGTGCCTGAAAAGGTCGCGGTGGAGCGCAATCTGGAGATCGTGCCGCGATCGACGCTGGGCGAGGTCATGGTCGAGGATGGCGACGAGCTGGAAATCGTGCATTTTGTCGGCGGGGGGATGGGCGCGTCACGGATCGTGCCGAATCTTTATGCCGATGACGGCGTGGCGGGGCGGGCATTCTTCACCGATGTGCTCGGGCTCGATCTCGCGATGGAGCTGGATTTCATCTCGACCTATCGTGCGCCGGGGCATGACAATGCGCAGATCAGCGTCATCACCGCCGATCCATCGGGCCTGAAGCCGGATTATTCGGTCGGTGTCGACAATGTCGATCAATGCCATGACCGGGCGGTCGCGCAGGGGCTGGACATCGCCTATCCGCTGACCGACGAGCCGTGGGGCGTTCGCCGCTTCTTCGTCCGCGACACGGCGGGCGGCCTTGCCAATATCGTGGAGCATCGCACATCATGACCATCCAGACGCCGATCAAGACCGATGGCACGGCGGACACATGGACCGTCGCGGGCAAGACCTTCCGTTCGCGCCTGATCGTCGGCACCGGCAAATATCGCGATTTCGCGCAGAACGCGGCGGCAGTCGAAGCCTCGGGCGCGGAGATCGTGACCGTCGCGGTGCGCCGCGTGAACGTGTCGGACCCCAATGCGCCGATGCTTACCGATTTCATCGATCCGAAAAAGATCACCTATCTGCCCAACACGGCGGGCTGTTTCGACGCCGAATCCGCGATCCGTACCTTGCGGCTGGCGCGCGAGGCGGGCGGTTGGGAACTGGTCAAGCTCGAAGTGCTGGGCGAGGCGAAGACACTCTATCCCGATATGGTCGAGACGCTGCGCGCTTGTGAGATTCTCGCGAACGAGGGCTTCAAGCCGATGGTCTATTGCGTCGATGATCCGATCGCGGCGAAGCGCCTGGAAAATGTCGGCGCGGTGGCGATCATGCCGCTGGGCGCGCCGATCGGATCGGGGCTCGGTATCCAGAATCAGGTGACGATCCGCCTGATCGTCGAGGGAGCGAGCGTGCCGGTGCTGGTCGATGCCGGGGTCGGCACTGCATCCGATGCGGCGGCGGCGATGGAGCTTGGCTGTGACGGCGTGTTGATGAACACCGCGATTGCCGAGGCCAAGGATCCGATCCTGATGGCTGCGGCGATGAAGGCGGGAGTAGAGGCGGGCCGCATGGCTTATCTGGCGGGCCGGATGGGCAAGCGTCGTTATGCCGATCCGTCGAGCCCGCTTGCCGGATTGATCTAAAAAGGGAGAGAATTGATGCGCGCTTTATTGGGTTTGGGCCTGTCGCTGGCGCTGATCGCCTGTGGTCCCGGCGTGAGCAATGCCTCGACCGCGGCGCCGGTCACGGTCAAGGCGCGCGACGGCATCACCGTGTTCGCGCGCCACTACAAGACCGACAAGCCAAAGGCACTGATCCTGCTGTTTCATCAGGCGGGGTCAGGCAAGGGTGAATATGCGACGATCGCGCCGCGGCTGAACGCCGCCGGTTACGACGCGCTGGCGATCGACCAGCGATCCGGTGGCGAGATGTTCGGCGAGAATGAAACGGCGCTGTTGGTCGGCAAGGACCCGGGTTACCTCGCCGCGCAGCCGGACCTGCAGGCGGCGGTCGATTGGGCCAAAACGCAGAAGCTGCCGGTGATTATCTGGGGCAGCAGCTATTCCTCCTCGCTGGTCTTTCCGCTGGCGGCGGCCAATCCGGGGGTGGTCAAGGCGGTGCTGTCCTTCTCGCCGGGCGAATATTTCGATGACAAGAGTCTGATCAGTAAAGCGGCGGCGAAACTGGCGGTGCCGGTGTTTGTCACATCGGCTGGGGACGCGGAAGAGGTCGCCCGCGCCAAGCCGATCTTCGACGCGGTGCCGGGGGCCGGTAAAGTGTTTTACCAGCCGAAAGAGGGCGGCGTGCATGGCTCCTCGACGCTGATCGAGAAGCGCAATCCGAAGGGCGCCGAGGCGAACTGGACCGCTGTGCTCGCTTTTCTGAAGAGCGTGACGGGCTAGGGTTTGCGGGCGAGCCAGACGTCCGCGCCGCCCCAGGCCGGGTCCTGGACGACATGGGCCATCTCGATCAGGCCGCGGCGTGCGATCGCGGCGCTGTATTCGATCGGGCCGAGGTCGCCGTCATCGTCCCTGGCGTTGAACAACAGGCGTCCGCCCGGTTTCAGCCATATCCCGACGCGGTCGGCCATCATCGCCTGATCGGCGCGGGACAGGCCGGTCAGGCTGTCCCAGGCGATGATTCCGTCAAATTGTCCGTCGATCGCGGCTATGCGCATATCGGCGTGGATCCAGGTATCGCGCGGAAACCGGGTACGGGCGAGGTCGATCGCCACCACATCGCTGTCGACACCGGTAAGGCGGAATCCGTGATCGATCAGGTAGCGCGCAATCGGCTCGCCACCGCCACAGCCCAAATCGAGAATGGCGCCGCCTCTGGGCAAGGCGGCGGTGAAACGGTCGAGCCATGATTGCGCGGCGAAGAGCCTGCGATGTGCGTCAGGCACGGCACATCCCGTCGCCTCCGGCCCGGTCGCCGGGAACCGCCCCCATGCTCATCCGTTCTTCCCCCAAGTCCCAAAGCCGCCGACCCCCGGCGTCAACGGGCTGTATTTCAGGAGGTTACCATGGGTGAACTCGTCGACAAGATAAAAGGCAATGTGAACGAAGCGATCGGCAAGGCCAAGCAGCAGAGCGACAATCCGAACACGCGCGACGAAGGCGCGGGCCAGGAAGTCAAAGGCAAGGCGCAGCAACTCGCCGGCAAGGTCAAGGGCGCGCTCGGCGACGATATCTGATCGCTGACCTACCGATTTAAAGACGCCGCTCCGGACAACCGGGGCGGCGTTTTCTTTATTAGCCGTCATGCCGGCGCAGGCTGGCAGCTCAGACGTTGGGCACTTCGTGTGTCACTAGAGGGAGACCCCAGCCTGCGCTGGGGTGACGTATAAGCGGCGCGCGGGTCGCCCGCGCGTCTCACCCCCCGTGCAGCGCCGTGATCGTCGTCCCTGCGGTGATCGCCTCGATATCCGTCTTGATATGAAGCAGCCGCACGCCGGTCTGCGCCATGGCACGCTCCAACGCCGGTGCGAACGCCGCCGTCGTCTCAACCGTCTCCGCCCAGCAGCCATAAGCCCGGCCAAGCGCGGCAAAGTCGGGGTTCTGCAGCCGCGTGGCGGAAATCCGGCCGGGATATTCCCGCTCCTGATGCATACGGATCGTGCCATAGGTGCTGTTGTCGATCACCAGCACCAGCATGTTCGCACCATGCGCGACCGCGGTGGCCAGTTCCTGGCCATTCATCAGGAAGCAGCCATCGCCGGCCAGCGCGACGACCATCCGGTCGGGATGGCGCAGCGCCGCCGCCGTTGCGGCCGGCACGCCATAACCCATCGCGCCGGCGGTCGGCGCCAGCTGGCTGGTTGGGCCCGCATAACGCCAATAGCGATGCCACCAGCCGGAATAATTGCCCGCGCCATTGCAGATGATCGTATCTGCAGGGAGCAAATCGCGCATCGTCGCGACGCACGGGCCAAGGTCCATTTTCAGATCGCGCGGGGCGGGGGTCGACCAGGCAAGCCACTCCGCATGCGCCTCCGCGCCCGCCGCCAGCGGTTCGTTATCGATCGCCAGCACCGCGTCGGCGAATTCGGCCATGCCAGCGCAGATCGCGAAATCGGCGCGATAGGTCTGGCCGAGCTCGTTCGGATCAGGATGGATATGGACGAGAGTCTGGCCCGGATGGTCGGGGGTGATCAGCGTATAGCCGTCTGTCGTCGCCTCGCCGAGTCTCGGCCCGACGACAAGCAACAGATCGGCAGCCTTGACGCGCTCCACCAGCTTCGGGTTGGGGCCATAGCCAAGATTGCCGGCCCAGACGGCGCAATCGTTGGCAATGGCATCCTGGCGGCGGAATGCGGCGGCGACGGGGATGCCGCTCCGTTCGGCCCATTGCGCAAAGTTGCGCGCGGCCGACTCGTCCCAACCAGCGCCACCGATGATGGCCAGCGGTCGCTCGGCACTGCCGATCAATCCACCGAGATTGCGCATCTGGATCGGATCGCACGCTTGCACGGCGCGATCGACGCGTGGCCGATCGACCGCCGCGACCGCGTCCAGTAACATGTCCTCGGGCAGCGCCAGCACGACCGGCCCGGGCCGCCCGTTCATCGCTATGGCATAGGCGCGCGCGATATATTCCGGGATCCGTGCGGCATCGTCGATCTTCGCCGCCCATTTGGCGATCGGAGAGAACATCGCCGTGAAATCGATCTCCTGAAACGCCTCGCGATCCTTGGTGCCGCGATCGACGTCGCCGATGAACAGGACCATCGGCTGCGAATCCTGCATCGCGACATGCACGCCGATCGACGCATTGGTCGCACCCGGACCGCGCGTGACGAAAGCGATGCCCGGCTGTCCGGTCATCGCGCCATCGGCGCACGCCATGAACCCGACCCCGCCCTCCTGACGGCACACGACGACGTCGATCTCGGGCGTGTCGTGCAACGCGTCGAGTACGGCGAGGAAACTCTCGCCGGGTACGGTGAAGATACGGTCGCAACCCTGTGCGACAAGCTGATCGACCAGGACGCGGCCGCCGGTGCGTGAATTCGTCATCGCGGCGGTTTAGCGAGCGTCGCGAGACTTGGGTAGAGTGCTGAAACTGTCGGTAAAGCTTACACGGTCGAAGGCTGCGGATAGCGCGTTAACTATCGTCTGCCGCGATTTTGCGTGGTTCACGAAAACTGGCACACCGCCTGCTACGATAGGAGTACGCCGAGCGTTTTCACGCTTCAGCAGGGCGGACCCGAGCTCCTCCGATCTCGCTTGGGTCCGCCCGCCCCGGCCTTCTCACAATATCATATGATCACCGTCGTTCCGCGAGCGATCACTCGGCGTTCGCGACGCCCTGTTCCTCGAACAGCTGTGCGAGCTCGCCGGATTCGTACATCTCCATCATGATGTCCGATCCGCCGACGAATTCGCCCTTCACATAGAGCTGGGGAATGGTCGGCCAATCCGAAAAAGCCTTGATGCCCTGGCGGATACCCTGGTCCTGCAGCACGTCGACGCTGTCGAATTCGACGTTCAGATGCTGCAGGATCGCGATCGCGCGGCTCGAAAAGCCGCATTGCGGGAATAGCGGGCTGCCCTTCATGAACAGCAGCACGTCGCTCTTGCCGACCAGGTCGGCGATGCGGGCTTGAGAATCGTCGTTCATCGTCATCATCCCAATTCAGTACGGGGTTCCGGAACCGCCGTGGTCAGCTGCAGCGCGTGGAGCTCGCCGCCCATCCGCCCGCCGAGCGAGGCATAGACCAGACGGGTGCGTTCGACGCGCGAAACGCCACGAAAGCTCTCGGCGACGACGCGCGCGGCATAATGGTCGCCATCGCCGGCCAGATCGGTGATCTCGACCGTCGCATCGGGGATTCCCGCGACGATCAATGCCTCGATATCGGTTGCCGCCATCGCCATCTGCGCTATTCCGCCTGCATCAGCTGGCGGCGCGCCTCGATCGTGTGTTCCTCGATCGCGCGGCGCACGACGGCTTCGTCGATCTCGATATTCGCGGCGGTCAGGTCGCTGACCAGCTTGCGGATCACATCCTCGTCGCCGGCTTCCTCGAAATCCGCCTGTACGACCGCCTTGGCATAGGCATCGGCCTCTTCCGCGGTGAGCTTCATCTGGACCGCGGCCCAATGGCCGAGCAGCCGGTTACGCCGCGCGGTGACACGGAACTGCATCTCCTCGTCACGCGCATATTTGGTCTCGAACGCGCGCTCGCGGTCGTCGAAGGTCGTCATCCGGTTCGTCCCCTTGGGCCTTTAATGTCTCACCTTGGGAGATAGGGAAGGGGACGGGCGAAGGGAAGGGGCTGAGCGAAGGCACGAGAACAACAGAAGCTGCTCCTCAGGCATGTTCCTCGGCGGACACTGGTCGTTTTCTTGGCAGGATGTGCATGATGCCGACGATTACGCCACCGACGATCAGCCCCGCCACTGCCGCGCCCAGCGCGCCGACCAGCCATTCGATCACTCCTTGCGCGACAGGCGAGGCGTGGGCCGCGGCCTCGGCGAGATGGTGAACCGCCTGCGGGATCGCGCCCAGACCGAATTCCTCCAGCCCGTGGAGCAGGATGCCGCCGCCGACCCAGACCATCGCCGCGACGCCGAGATGGGATAAAGCCTGGAGCAGCACAGGCATTGCGGCCACCAGGCCGCGACCGATTGTGCGCAGCGCAGGCGAGGAACGGCCGCTGAGATGAAGGCCGATATCGTCCATCTTCACGATCAGTGCGACCACGCCATAGACACCGACGGTAATCGCGATGGCCACCGCACCGAGCGCGGCGGCGCGGACCCCCAAGGATAGATCAGGCAAGTCGCCAAGTGCGATGGCCATGATTTCGGCCGACAGGATGAAGTCGGTGCGCACCGCGCCGCTTACCTGACGCGCCTCAAGCTCGGCGGGGTCGTCGATCGTGGCGACCTCCGCTGCATGATGCGTGCCGCTGAGCGCCTCGAAGATCTTTTCGCTGGCTTCGAAGCAGAGATAACTGCCGCCGATCATCAATATCGGCGTGACCGCCCAGGGAGCGAACACGCTGAGTGCCAGCGCGGCGGGCAGGATGAACAATAGTTTGTTGCGCAGCGAGCCTAGCGCGATCTTCCAGATGATCGGCAATTCGCGACTGGGCGGCAGGCCGACGACATAACGCGGGGTGACCGCCGTATCGTCGATCACGACGCCAGCCGCCTTGAAGCCGGCGCGCCCGGCGGCGCCGGCGACATCGTCGACCGAGGCTGCCGCCAGTTTGGCGAGAGCCGCCACATCGTCCAGCAGCGCTACGAGTCCACCCGGCATGTCATCCCCTTAATTGCACACGCATCGCGAGCGCGGATCGCCACGCTGTCTGAATGAGCGACCCTTTCCCGTGAAGGAAGGGGCGGGTCAACTCGCTACCGCCGTTATTCGGCGACCTTCACCACCAGTTTGCCGATCGCGTCGCGGGCAGCCATCTTGGCGATCGCCTTGCCGCCGTCCTCGAACGCGAAGACCTCGGTCACGCGTGGGGCGATCTGGCCGTCCTTCCACAGGCGGAACAGGCGCTCGATATGCGCGGTATTGGCCTTGGGGTCGCGCGCCGCGAAGGCGCCCCAGAATACGCCGCACACGTCGCAGCTCTTGAGCAGTGTGAGGTTGAGCGGCAGCCGCGGGATACCGGCGGGGAAGCCGACGACCAGATAGCGGCCTTCCCAGGCGATCGAGCGCAGCGCCGGTTCGGCATAATCGCCGCCGACCGGATCATAGATCACGTCCGCGCCACCCGCGCCGAGCGCCGCCTTGAATTGATCGGCAAGCGCCTTGGACTGGTCCTTGTCGAACGGCGCGCGCGGATAGACGAGCGTGACGTCCGCGCCGGCTTGCTTGGCTGCCGCCGCTTTCTCCTCCGAGGATACGGCCGCGACGACCCGCGCACCGAACGCCTTGCCCAGTTCGATTGCCGCAAGGCCCACGCCGCCCGCTGCGCCGAGCACCAGCAGGGTCTGCCCCTCGCCGAGATGCCCGCGATCGAGCAGTGCATGGATCGTCGTGGCATAGGTCAGCAGCAACGACGCGCCTTCCTCGAAACTGCGTCCTTCGGGCAGGCGGAACAGGCTTGTCGCGTTGATCGCGGCCTTCTCGACCAGCCCGCCCGAGCCGGTGGTGGCGATCACGCGGTCACCGACCGCCCAGTCGGACACGCCCTCGCCGATGCTTTCGATCACGCCGGAAATCTCGCTGCCCGGCGCGAACGGACGGGGTGGCTTGAACTGATATTTGTCCTCGATGATCAGCACGTCGGGATAGTTGATCGAGCACGCCTTGACCGCGACGACGACCTGGCCCTTTGCGGCGACCGGATCGGGTAGTTCGTCGATGGTTAGTGTTTCAGGTCCGCCCGGCGCTTTCGACAACAATGCCCGCATGTCTCCGTTCTCCGCTCATCCAGGGCCGGTGTTCGTCCACCCCGGCTTCATATTTCGAAATCTCGGTATCCCTTGCCAGTGTCAGGCCGACTTCGTCCAGTCCCTCCATCAGGCATTGGCGACGGAATGCGTCGAGATGAAAGGGGAAGCGGTCCTGGAACGGTGTGGTGACGGTCATCGTTTCCAGGTCGACGGTGACGGTATCCGTTTTCGCGACTTCGATCAGCCGGTCGACCGCGTCCTGCGGCAGGACGACGGGTACGATGCCGTTCTTGAACGCGTTGCCGGAAAAGATATCGGAGAAGCTCGGCGCGATCACCGCGGCGATGCCCATATCGGCAAGCGCCCAGGCGGCATGCTCGCGGCTCGACCCGCAGCCGAAATTATCGCCTGCGATCAGCACCGGGGCCCCGGCATAGCGCGGGTCGTCGAATATATTGCCTTCCTGCGCACGCACAGTCTCGAACGCGCCCTTGCCAAGGCCGGTCCGCGTCACCGTCTTCAGCCAATGCGCCGGGATAATCACATCGGTGTCGATATTCTTCGCGCCCCAGGGATAAGCACGGCCGGAGACTTGCGTGACGGGATTCATTATTCGGCGGCTTTCGGAAATGCGGACAGTTTGGTGACGTCGGCGGGCTCGTGCTGGATGATCACGGTCGCTTTCAGATTCTTTGCCAGATTCTTGAATCGGTCGAGCGAGGCGAGCGTGTCGGCGCGGTTATAATTGAAGGTCGGCACGCCGTTCGTGTCGTAATTCGCCTGGAAATGCGCGGTGTCGCCGGAGAGCAGGAAAGCGCGACCCTTCAACCGCACCAGCAATGCGTGATGCCCGGGCGTATGGCCGGGCAGGTCGATCATCGTCACGCTGCCGTCGCCGAAGATGTCCTTGTCGCCGGTCACGCCCTCGGACTTCGCCGCTCCTTTGATCCATGGCGCGAACGGCGCCGGGTTCACGCCGGGCGCGCCGGCCTTGGCGGCGTCGAGATCGCCCTTGCCGATCAGCAGCGTCGCGCCCGGGAAACTGTCCAGCTGGCCGATATGGTCGAAATGGTAATGGCTGACGCCGACCATCGCGATGTCCGCCGGCTTCAGCCCCAGTTGGGCGAGCTGTTCGGGGATCGTCTTCGTGACCGTCGCATCCATCGCCGCCTTGCGGTCGAGCGCCTTGCCTTTCATCGATGCGGGCAGGCCGGCGTCCCATAACAGATAGGTGTCGCCATGTTTGATAAGATAGCAGCTCCCGACCAGTTCGCTGGTCTGGCCGGTATAGGCCATGGTGTCGGAAAAGGCGTTGAGGTCACCGACCGAAACGGTGCCGCAATCAAGTCGCCATAATTTGATCGGAGCCGGGACAGCGGCTTTTTGCGGGGGTGGGGGCGGGGCGGCCTGGCCCATCAGCGCGACGGCGGCGACAGCGGCAAACAACCCGGTCTTGAAAATGGTCTTCATGGCGATTCCTCCCCTTGGATCGCGCCATCTAACGCGCGGGGGCAGCCTTGTCTTGCTTACTTGGTCTGGCGAGCGGGCTCATCGGTCGTCGTGCGCGCGGTGGCGGCATAGGCGGCGATGCCGCTCAGGACGGTGCCGAGGACCAGCAATACCAGTGCGCGTTTCATTTCGTGTCCCCCATCAGGTCGCGGACATCGCTCAGCCGACCGGTGACGGCCGCAGCAGCCGCCATTGCGGGTGACACCAGATGAGTCCGCGCACCGGGTCCCTGCCGTCCTACGAAATTTCTGTTGGAAGTGGAAGCACATCGTTCGCCCGGCGGCACTTTATCCGGGTTCATCGCCAGGCACATCGAGCAACCGGGTTCGCGCCATTCGAAGCCGGCATCGATGAAGATCCGGTCGAGCCCCTCAGCCTCGGCCTGACGCTTGACCAGCCCCGATCCCGGCACGACCAGCGCACGCACGCCGTTCGCGACGCTGCGGCCATTGGCGACGGCGGCGGCGGCGCGCAGATCCTCGATCCGGCTGTTGGTGCAACTACCGATAAAGACATGGCCGATCGCGATATCCTGCATCGCGGTGCCCGGCGTCAGGCCCATATAGGCGAGCGATTTGCGCGCCGCGTCGCGCTTGGCCGGATCGGCGAAGCTGTCGGGGTCGGGTACATGGCCAGTGATCGGCACGACGTCCTCGGGGCTGGTGCCCCAGGTCAGCGCGGGCGCGATATCGGTCGCATCGAGCCGCACAATCGTATCGTAGCGCGCACCCGGATCGCTCGGCAAGGTGCGCCACCATGCCACCGCGCTGTCCCAATCCGCCCCCTTGGGCGCCATCGGGCGACCCTTGAGATAGGCGAAGGTCGTCTCGTCGGGCGCGATCAGGCCGGCACGCGCGCCGCCCTCGATCGACATGTTCGCGATCGTCAGCCGTCCTTCGATCGACAAGGCGCGGATGACCTCGCCAGTGAATTCGATGACATGGCCGGTGCCGCCGGCCGCGCCGATCTTGCCGATGATCGACAGGATCACGTCCTTGGCCGAGACGCCGTAGCCGAGCGTGCCGTCGACGCGCACTTCCATCGTCTTCGACGGCGTCAGCAGCAATGTCTGGGTGGCGAGGACATGCTCGACCTCACTGGTGCCGATGCCGAACGCCAGAGCGCCCATCGCACCATGCGCCGAGGTATGGCTGTCGCCACATACCAGGGTGGTGCCGGGCAAGGTGAAGCCCTGTTCCGGTCCGACGACATGGACGATGCCCTGATCGGGCGAGATGGCGTCGATATAATCGATCCCGAACTCGGCCGTGTTCCGGCGCAGCGCGTCGAGCTGCTGCGCGCTCTCGCGGTCGGCGATCGGCAGCATGACCCCAAGCGCATCGACACGCGCGGTGGTCGGCAAATTATGGTCGGGCACCGCCAGCGTCAAATCGGGGCGGCGTACCTTGCGTCCGGCCACGCGAAGGCCCTCGAACGCCTGCGGGCTGGTGACCTCATGAACGAGGTGGCGATCGATATAGATCAGGCAGGTGCCGTCGTCGCGTCGTTCGACGACATGCGCGGCCCAGATTTTTTCGTACAAGGTGAGCGGACGGGAAGCCATCCGGGCGCTCTAGTCGAAAGCTGCGCCTAGGCAAAGCGCGGCTTGTCGTTTATTGCGACGGCGCCTTTTCCGCCTCGGCGCGCAGATAGGCCTGGATCGCGACGATCTCGCTGTCGGTCAGCACGCGCAACCCGCCCACAGCCGCCTCGCGCATCATGCCGAGATCGCGTGGCGTCATGCCGATACCAGTGCGCAATAACCGCCGGAAAGCGGCGGGATCGTAGCTGGCGCCGACGGTGGCGAGCGCGGGCACGATCTGTTTGCCGTCGTCCGACGGGCGTTCCTTGTGCAGGTCATGACAGCCCGCGCAGGATATCGAGACCATGTACCGGCCGATATCGGCCGGCCGGCTTTTGCCCGCGAAGGGCAGGGTATGGACGCTCGATGGCAGCGCGCCGGTCAGCACGAGCGCGCGGCCGAGCGGCCCGAAGCTGGTCGTTGCGATGGTGTCCGACGCGCCCGGCTTCAGCGTGCGGATCCAGGCGATGATGCGCGCGACATCCTCGTCCGCGAGATGCGCAAGCGCGTCCGTCGGCATGATGTAGAGCGCGCTGCCGTTCTGCGCGACGCCGTGACGGATCGCGCGCGCGAGCTCGGCATCGCTGCTGCGCGCCGCGACTCGCGCCAGCGCCGGCGGCGCGGCGCGTCCGAAGACGGGGCTGTCGACCAATATGGTACCCTGGCCATTGGCGCCGTGGCAGGCGCGGCACCCCGTGACCCGTGCTATGCGGCCGCCTTCCGCAATCGCCGCAGCGCCGGTCGCCGCCGCGATATCGACTTTAGGCACGTCATGGCCGCGTCGCAGAATATATTCGGAGCCGCCATAGACGATGGCGACGACGACAACGATCAGCGCGACCAGCACGGTCGCGATACGGCGCAGCCACTTCATGGAAAATCCCCCGATTATTCCTTGGGGGAAATGTAGGCGGGATCGTGTGCGACCGGCAAGGGGGCATTCTGGCGGAGAGCGGCCAGCATCTCGGCAAAGCCGGTGCGGCATCGGAAGCCCAGCACGCGTTCGGCATGACCCGCATCGTAAACCCGGTCGATCGAGCCAGGCAGCGACCAGCCACGCCGGGCGTAAAGATCGGCTGCGTCGGGAAAATACCGTGCGATGACGGTCGGTGCGTCGGCCTTAAGCTCCTCGACATCGCCGGGCACGAACGGCGTCGGCGCGGACAGGATGAAGGTTCCGAAACCAAGCTCCGGTGCGCGATCGAGCGCGACGAGATGCGCTTCGGCCGCGTCTTCGACCGTCAGCCGGCGGTGGAGCAGCTCGTTCGCCTTCATGTTCTCACCCGACAGCGCTAGGTGCGTATCGTCCTCCTCGGGAAAGAAACGCCCAGTGCGCAGGATCAGGACCGGCAGACCATGCTCGACCTGGATCAGTCGGCAGATCTGCTCGGCGGCCAGCTTGGTCACGCCATAGATATTGCGCGGCTCGAGCGGCGCGAGGCTCTCGTCGATCCACACCGCTGCGCTCGCCTGTCCTTCGCGGATCGCGGAGGAGATCATCAGCGACGTGGTCGAGGTGAAGACGAACCGGCTCGCTTTGGCGGCAACGGCGGCCTCCAGCAGGTTGAGCGTGCCGCTGACATTGACGTCGATGAATGCCTGGTTCGGATAGCGCACGATGTCGGGTTTGTGCAGCGCACCGCCATGGATCACCGCTTCGATCCCGCGCTCGGCGAACAGGCGATCGATCAACGGCCGATCGGCAACCGTGCCGATCACATCGGTGTCAATGCCGGCGGCGACGTCCAGCCCCGTCACTTCGTGCCCCGCCGCGCGCAGTCGAGGTGCCAGGAAACGACCGAGCCAGCCCGACGATCCGGTCAACAGCACGCGCATCAGCTTGTCCTGTAATCCGCGATGATCGTACCGGTCGCCGCCAGTTCGGCCTCATGATCCACCTCGCGCCAGTTCTCGGCGAGCGCTTCGGCTTCCCATTGCCGCATCGCGGGATGGTCGAGGGTGCGCGTCACCCAGGCCTGGCCCGCCGCGCCGACATCCAGCCCATAGGTGCGCGCGCGAAACGCGATCGGCGCATAGAAGGCGTCGACGGCGGTGAACGCGGGACCGGCGAGCCACGGGCCGCCGAAGCGGTCGAGCCCCTCCGCCCATAGCTCGCCAAGCCGCGTGATTTGCCGTGCCAGTGCTGGTGAGGCCGGCTTCGGCGAGACGCGGACGCCAACATTCATCGTACAATCGCTCCGCACCGCGCCGAACCCGCCGTGCATTTCGGCGGCGGCGCACATCGCCCAGGCCCGCGCGACTTCATCAGCCGGCCAGACGCCGTCGAAACGATCCGCCAGATACAGCGCGATGCCGAGCGAATCCCATATTGTCCGGTCGCCGTCGATCAGCACCGGCACCTGGCCAGTCGGCGAGAAGGAGCGAAACGCACTGTAATTGTCGTTCGCGGTGAACGGCTCGATCCGGTCTTCGAACGCGATTCCCAGTGCCTTCATCAGCACCCAGGGCCGCAGCGACCAGCTCGAATAATTGCGATTCGCGGTAACCAGAATCAGTGCCATGGGGGCCCTCAAGTCAGATAATGTGCCGTCGTCTTGGCCGCGACCTCGTCCGCGCTCACGCCCGGCGCGATTTCGATCAGCCTGAACGGGCTGTCATGGTCGGGCCGCTGAAACACCGCCAGGTCAGTGATGATCATGTCGACGACGTTCTTGCCGGTTAGCGGCAGAGTGCAGGCCGGGATGAACTTCGGGTCGCCGGCCTTGGAGTTGTGCTCCATCACGACGATGATCTTCTTGACGCCGGCGACCAGATCCATCGCGCCGCCCATGCCCTTGATCATCTTGCCCGGGATCATCCAATTGGCGATGTCGCCATTCTCCGCGACTTCCATCGCACCGAGCACGGTCAGGTCGATATGCCCGCCGCGGATCATCGCGAAGCTGTCCGACGAGCTGAAATAGGCGCTTTGCGGCAATTCGCTGATCGTCTGCTTGCCGGCGTTGATCAGATCGGCGTCTTCTTCGCCCGCGAAAGGGAAGGGGCCAATGCCGAGCATGCCGTTTTCCGACTGCAGCGTGACGGTCACGCCGTCTGGAATATGGTTCGCGACCAGGGTCGGGATGCCAATGCCGAGATTGACATAATAACCGTCCCGCAACTCGCGCGCTGCGCGCGCTGCCATATCGTCGCGAGTCCAGCCCTTGGTGTCCACGGCCATCAGTTCAGCTCCTTGTTGGCGCCCGGCACGGGGGTCGCGACATCGGTTGGATTGGCACGCTCGGCATCGAAGCCGAGCCAGATACGCTCAAGCGCTTCGCTCTCGCTGATCCCGATCGCACGCGCATAGGTGATCGCGCCATGCCGCACGCAATCGACCAGTGCGATGCCGAACGCGGCCGGATCGGCGCCGATCGGCACCGGATTGATGAAGCAGGTCACCGGCCCATTTTCGCTGGCCCAGACGCGCAGGAATTCACGCGATCCCTCAAGCAATTCGGCATAGGGAACGAGATCGATCGGAACGGGTTTGCCGGTCATTTTGTCTCTCCCGGTGCGGCAGGGGGCGCCCAGCGCTTGTCCTGCGGGAATACATCGTCGAAGCCGCCCTTCAGGCTGCTGCCGTAAACCGGGTTGGGCAAGACGAACCAGCCCGCACCCCATTTTGCGGATAGCGCCGCCGCCTGCACCGCAGTGCGGCGCACCGATGGCGAAAGCCCGGCGTTGAACAGGTCGCTGAAATCGCCGAGTTGGTCGCCGCCCATCGCGACGACGCAATATTTCGCGGCGATCGTCGCGCGGCGGCCGTCCTTCCTGCTGCCCGTCGCATCGTCGCCGGCGAGGAACAATGTCTCACCATGCACCGCCGGGCCAAGCCCGGCGCCGGTGATCGCGGCAGCGGTCTGCGCGGCATTGCCGGCCGACCGATTGGAATTGAACACCACCGTCACGCCCATCTTGCGCAGATCGTTCAGCGCCTCGACCGCGCCGGGAACCGCAGCGACCTGGCTCGTCCCGGTCTTCTCCCATGCCTGCCAGCGCGCCTCGTCATAAGGGGCGGGGTGAGCGGCGTCGTTATATTCGAAGCCGAGGTTGAGCAGGACGGTCTCATCCACGTCGAACACAGCCGCCTTAGGTCTTATCCCGCAGGGCAGCCATTTCGGCACGGCCAGCGTGGCGTCGGGGGCGAGCACCACAGAGTCGACGGGCGCGCCGCCGGCCTTCGATCCGACATATTGGATCAGCGCGCGCCAGGCCTGTGTGCTGATCGCGGCACCTTCGCCGGAGCCGTAGAGATATTGCATCGTCGCCGGGACGGTCAGGGCAGGGGGCGCTGCCACGGGCGTGAGCAGCGCTGGTGTCTCAGTGCTTGCACACGCAGAAAGCAGGAAGGCGACGGCCAGGATCATTCCCCTCCCATTTACGGGAGGGGTTAGGGGTGGGCTCGCGCTCTCGGAAAACCCACCGCTGGAGGTGAGCGCGAGCCCACCCCCGGGCCCTCCCGCTTGCGGGAGGGGAGAAGAACATCTGTCGATCACGCGGTCGCCCGCTCGCGTACCGTGCGGAACTCGATCTTCTTGTCGTACGGCGCGCCGATAATCATCCGGTTCACATAGATGCCGGGCAAATGGATCGTGTCGGGATCGAGGCTGCCGACCGGTACCACTTCCTCGACTTCCGCCACGCAAATCTTGCCAGCGGTCGCCATCGGCGCGTTGAAATTGCGTGCGGTCTTGCGGAAAATCAAATTGCCGCTCTCATCGGCCTTCCAGCCCTTGATGATCGCCAGGTCGGCACGAATGCCGCGTTCGAGGATATAATCCTCACCGTCGAAATTCTTCACTTCCTTGCCCTCGGCGACCAACGTGCCGACGCCGGTCTTGGTGTAGAAGCCGGGAATGCCCGCGCCGCCCGCGCGGCAGCGTTCGGCGAGCGTACCCTGCGGGCAGAATTCGACCTCAAGCTCGCCGCTCAGATATTGCCGCTCGAACTCCTTGTTCTCACCGACATAGGAGGAGATCATCTTCTTGACCTGGCGCGTGCGGAGCAACTTGCCCAGGCCCTCGCCATCGATCCCGGCATTGTTGCTGGCGATGGTCAGGTCCCTGGTGCCCGCCGCCTGGATCGCATCGATCAACCGCTCGGGGATGCCGCACAGGCCGAACCCGCCGGCGCAGATCGTCATGCCGTCATGAAGCAATCCTTCGAGCGCGGCGGCGGCGTCGGGGTAGAGCTTCTTCACGGGCAATCTCCGGGGCTGTGGATGCGGAGCGCATAGGCGCGCAGGCTGGCGCTGGTCAACGCCGGGGAGAATGCCGGTCGGCGCGATGAGTTGACCGTCCCCGACGCTGCCGCACGTCGTCGACGACAATGAGCGCGGCGAACTTCGGCGCGACCGTTTCAGACATTCGCACCGAACAGCGCGCCAATCCCCGCGGTCGCCGCCATTGCCAGGGCTCCCCAAAAGGTCACGCGAAACGCGCCGCGCCATTGGTTCGCGCCGCCGACCCGCGCGCCGACCGCTCCCAGCGCGGCGAGCAGGACCAAGGAAGCGGCGACCACCGCCTCGATCAGAGCGTCGCCGCTGAACAGCAACACCATCAGCACCGGCAGGATCGCGCCCGCAGCGAAACTCGCCGCCGAGGCGAGCGCCGCTTGTACCGGGCGCGCGGCGAGATCGTCCGTGATGCCCAATTCGTCGCGCACATGCGCGCCGAGCGCATCCTTCGCCATCAGTTGATCCGCGACCTGCAACGCCAGCGCGGCGTCGAGCCCGCGATGCCGGTAGATCGCGGCCAGTTCGCGCCGTTCGGCCTCGGGCTCTTCGGTTAACTCGGATTGCTCGCGCGCACGGTCGGCATTTTCGGTGTCGGATTGCGAGCTTACCGAAACATATTCACCCGCTGCCATCGACATCGCGCCCGCGACCAGGCCCGCGACGCCGGTCAGCAGGATCGACGACTGCGACGTCTGCGCCGCCGCCACGCCGACGATCAGGCTGGCGGTCGAGACGATTCCGTCATTCGCGCCGAGCACCGCCGCGCGCAGCCAGCCGATATTCTTGACGAGATGGCCTTCGCGATGTGATCGCATGTGCGTTGCCTTAATGGTTGAGGGCAAGCCCCGGTCTTGGCCATGGCATGGATACCAGCCGTCCGCTCCCCGATAATGTGATGTACGCCGTGCGCAGGTCCGGCGCGCCCCAGCAGATATTGGTGGTGAAAGGGTCCTGGGTGGCGACGAACTCGACCAGTTCGCCTGCCGGTGAGATGACCGAGATGCCGCTTTCGCCGATCGTTGCGACGCAAATATTGCCGTTTTCCTCCACGCCGAGCGAGTCGAAGAATTTATAGCCGGCGGGCCGGTAAAGCGGGATGCCCGCGCCGCCCAGACCGCCTGTCTGATCGACCTTGCCCGGCGCGGTCACGCGGAACGCCATCAGGCGGCAGGTATAGGTTTCCGCGGCGTAGAGCGTGTTGCCGTCGGGCGAGAGGCCGATGCCGTTGGGATTTTCGCTCGGGAAGATCACTTCCTCCAAATGGCTGCCATCGGCCTTTGCATAGAAGATGCCGGTGATGTCGCGTTCGCGTGGGCGATTCTTGCCGTGATCGGTGAACCAGAAGCCGCCATGCGCGTCGAACACGATGTCGTTCGGCCCCCGTAATACGCAGCCGAAATCGCCGTTCTGATAGAGAACCTCCACCACGCCGGTGGCAAGGTCGATGCGCTCGATCCGCCCGCCCGAATAATCATCGGCCTGGCCGTGCGGAATCAGCAGACCCCCTGGGTGCTCGATATAATTGAAGCCGCCGTTGTTGCAGCAATAGAGCT
Organism: Sphingomonas sp. So64.6b; assembly: GCF_014171475.1. Taxonomy (NCBI): domain Bacteria; kingdom Pseudomonadati; phylum Pseudomonadota; class Alphaproteobacteria; order Sphingomonadales; family Sphingomonadaceae; genus Sphingomonas; species Sphingomonas sp. So64.6b. The sequence continues at coordinate 2,554,255 of NZ_CP048817.1, read as the reverse complement.
TGCCGTCCGGGCCAAGTGCCAGTCCGTTGGGGCCGCCGCCGGGTTCGGCGACCGTTTCGGCTGTCCCGTCGGCCCTTACCCGCGTGATCCGGCCCGCGGCGATCTCAACCAGAATGACGCTGCCGTCAGGCATCGCGACCGGCCCCTCGGGGAAGCGCAGGCCAGTGGCGATGGTGGTGAACTCGGTCATTCGAACCTCTCCTGATTTTTCGACAGTTTCGACCAGGGTTTGCCGCGCCACAACCCCGCGTGAAATCGGGTCTTCGACTCCCTTCCATTCACCCGCCGTTCAGCCAATTGACTACAGATGTAATCGAGACGATTACAGGCGTAGTCAGTACGGGAGCGATTCGATATGGCCGAACGGATAAGCGATGCTGAACACGCGGTGATGGAAGTGCTCTGGGAGGAGGCTCCGCTGACCGCGCAGGACGTGTCCGAACGCATTCCCGCCGGCCGCGACTGGTCGGCCAACACGGTCAAGACCCTGCTCGGCCGGCTGCTCGCCAAAAACATCATCGGGCATGAAGAGGATGGCCGGCGTTACCTTTACCGCCCGCTGGTCGCGCGTGACGATTATGTTGCCGGTGAATCACGCAAGCTGATGGATCGGCTGTTCGGGGGCAAGCTGACCCCGCTGGTCGCGCACCTCGCCGAACGCGACGAGCTGACCGCGACCGACATCGCCGAGATCGAGGCGCTGCTGAAGGGGTTGAAGGCATGAGCGCCTCCCTGAATCCAGCGGGGATCGCCGGCTGGGCGCTCGAGGCGCTGATCGCATCGACCATCCTGATGGTCGCGGTGCTTGCGCTGCGTGGACCGGTCCGCCGCGCCTTCGGGCCCGACGTCGCCTATGCCTTGTGGGCGCTGCCCGCACTGCGACTGTTATTGCCACCGATACCCGAATCCTGGCGCGAGATCGCAGTCGCGCCAGTGATCCGCGCGAGCGAGACGATCACGATCTATGTGATCGAGCCGCTCGGTGGGGGATCCGCCGCACCAGCCACCCAATACCCTTCGCTTGGCCTTATACTGGTCACGCTCTGGGTGGCGGGCGCGGCGGTATTTCTCGGCTGGCATGCGCTGTCTCACCTCCGCTTCTGCCGCAACATCCTCGACCGCCAGGTGCGCGGTTCGCAGATCGACGGTGGCATCCATCTGATCGAAACCGATGCGGCGACCGGGCCGCTCGCGTTCGGCGTCCTGCGTAAATATGTCGCCTTTCCGCGTGATTTCACCGAGCGCTACGACCGCGAGGAACGCGATCTCGCGCTGGCGCATGAGCTTGGCCACCATGCGCGCGGCGACCTGATCGCCAATTGGGCGGCGCTGTTCATCCTTGCGCTGCACTGGTTCAATCCCGTCGCCTGGCGTGCTTTCCGCGCGTTTCGCGCCGATCAGGAAATCGCCAACGATGCCGGCGTGCTTGCCGGGCTGAGCCCGATCGCGCGCCATACCTATGCCTGCGCCATCGTCAAATCCGCGCATGGCGGGGCGGTGTCCGCCGCCTGTCACCTGCACACCATAAACGATCTGAAAGGGAGACTTAAGATGCTGACCACCAACAAGACATCGCGTACTCGCTTGGTGAGCGGGGTCGCCGCGGTTGCCATGCTGACCGTCGCCGGCCTCGGCTTCACTGCCTCAGGTACCAAGGCGGCCGCCGCGATGCGCGACAATGTCGAGATCGCAACCGGCGTCAATCTGGCGGACCTGAATATCGCACCGCCGGCGCCGCCCGCCGCGCCCGTGCCGCCCGTGTCGATGCAGGCCGAGCCAGCACCGGCTCCGCCGGCACCGCCCGCTGCTCCTGAATGGAACGACGACGACAGTCGCGCTGTGACCACGACGACCACCGACATGGACGGCAAGAAGATCAAGCGCATCAAGATCGTCAAGCGCGGCAGCGACGGCAAGATTCACAGCGAGGAGTTCGAAGGCATGGAGGCGTTGAAGAACATGCCTGAAGTGTCGTCGATCAATTGTGGCGAAGGTGGCGATCAGCGTGAAATGGTCATCAACAAAAAGGATGGCGAAAAGCACAAGATCATCATTTGCCGCAACCGCATCGAGCGCGTCGCCAGGGAAGGCGCGGCAGTCGCGATGAACAGCCGTGACATTGAGCGCAACGCCTATCAATCCGCGCTGAGCGGACTGCGAAGCGCGCGCGAGAATATGACGCGCAATGTCGAACTGAGCGGCATCCATCGCGCCGAAGCGCTCAAGGCGATGGACGAAGCGATCCGTGAAGTCGAACAAGACATGGCCAAGGTGGATTGAAGTTGAAATCGGGCTCTTCAGGGGAGGAGCGCTCGCGCCGGTCACCGCACTAGCGGGGCCGGCGCTCTTGCGCTCCGGCGCGCCAGCGGCCATTTCAACGGCATGAGCGAGCAACAAACCGGCGTGGCGCAGATGCTGGAACCGCTCGTGTCGCGTGTGCTCGCGCCCAACCCGTCGGCTTTCACCAATACCGGTACCCAGGTGCATCTGGTCGGCACGACCGATCTCGCCGTGATCGATCCCGGGCCCGATACGCCAGAGCATATCGACGCGCTGATCGCGGCGATCGCCGGGCGGCCGGTCACCGCGATCGTCATCACCCATACCCACCGCGACCATAGTCCCGGATCGCGGCCGCTCCAGGCGGCGACGGGTGCGCCGATCATCGGTTGCGCGCCGCTCGCGCTCGCCGATAGCGGACCCAGAGTCGGTGTGGGTGCCGATGCGTCGTTTGACCATGACTATGCGCCAGACCGCGTGCTTGCCGAGGGCGAGTCGGTGACGGGGCAGGGCTGGACACTGACTGCGCTGGCCACGCCGGGCCACACGTCGAACCACCTGTGCTTCGCCTTGCCGGAGACCAGGGCCTTGTTTAGCGGCGACCATGTGATGGGCTGGTCGACCAGCATCGTTTCGCCGCCCGATGGCGATATGGCCGCCTATATGGCGAGCCTCGAAAAACTGCTGCCGCGCGATGACCGGATCTATTATCCCGCGCATGGCGACCCGGTGGACAATCCGCAGCGCCTGGTGCGCGGCATGATGGGGCATCGCAAGCAACGCGAGGGTCAGATCCTGCGCCTGTTGCGCAAAGAAGCGCGCACCATCCCGGCGATGGTCGAGCGCATGTATGTCGGGATCGACCGCCGCCTGTTTCCCGCCGCCGAGCGGTCGGTGCTCGCCCATCTGATCGACTTGCGCGACCGTGGCCTGGTGAGCGCGACCGGCGATGCCTGGTCGAAGTCGAGCGCTGAGTGATGGATAACAAGCGCATCGTGCAGGTCGCGCTCGCCATCGCGGTGATCATCGCAGCGCTGGTCGGCGGGTGGATGGCGTGGGACCGCTATACCGAGCGATACGCCATCAGCCGGGAAGAGGATGGCACGGCGATCACCAAGATCGTCAGCGCCAAATTCTCCGGCGCCAGCGCGATCAAGGTCGGGGCGCTGTCCGGCACGGTGCAGGCATCGGCATCGGACACGCGCGGCTTCGGCATGCTGACCTCCGACAAGGTGATCAAGGCGCCGTTCTCGATCGACTATTTCGTCGACATGTCGCGGCTGTCGGCGGATGCCTATGAATGGGATGCGGCGCGGCGCACGCTGACCATCCGCGCGCCTGATGTCGTGCCGGCCGCGCCCAACATCGATTGGTCAGCGCAGACCGCGGATCGCACGCGCGGTCTGTTCGTCACGCGCGACGCCGCCGACCAGCTGATGCGCCGAGCGACACTCAACGCGAAGACCGTCGCGCAGAAGGAGGGTGTCAAGCCCGAGCATCTCATGGTTGCACGCGAGAATGCCCGCCGCGCGCTGACGGCCATCGCCGCAGGACCGCTGAAAGCGACCGGTATGGACGATGTGCGCGTGGTGGTGAGCTTCCCGTTCGACCGTCGCGGGCCGAGCGAACAAATGGATCGTTCGCGTTCGCTGCGGGAAGTACTGGGCAACCAGCGCTGAGGACGGAAGCCCGGGCTGGCCAGATTGGAACTGCCGGGCCCCACGTGGTAGAACCTGCGTGGGAAAGTCGAATCGCGGGGGTGATTTATGGCCACATTAGCGCAATCTGCGACAGAGCCGGAGCGAGCCACGGCACGTGAGAGCCGGTTCTTCCTGATCATGGCGTTCGTTATGGCCGGCATCATCGTGGCCGGTTTCTCGCTGCAACTCGCGATGGGCCGGTCGAGCTTCGCCTCGCCACTGGTGGTGCATGTCCATGCGGTCGTGTTCATGGGCTGGGTCGTGCTTTACGCGCTGCAGAACGTCTTTGCCGCAAACGGATCGATGGCACTGCATCGGCGACTTGGCTGGATCGGCGCGGCCTGGATGGTGGCAATGGTCGTGCTCGGCACCATTGTCACGGTGCTCATGGTACGGCGCGGGCAGGCGCCATTCTTCTTCCTGCCGGCGCAGTTCCTGATCTTCAATCCGCTGAGCATATTGACCTTTGCCGGCCTGACCACCGCGGCGATCGTGCTGCGGCGCAAGACCGAATGGCACCGGCGGCTGCATTATACCGGCATGGCGCTGCTGCTCGGCCCCGCTTTTGGCCGATTGCTGCCGCTGCCGCTGCTCATCCCTTACGCGCACGAAGCGACCTTCATCGGAGTCATGCTGTTCCCGCTGATCGGTGTCGTCGCCGATCTGCGACGCACCGGTCGCATTCATCCGGCCTGGCTATGGGCCATCGGCACGATCATCGGCCTGCAACTGGTGATAGAGACTCTGCCCTATTCATCCGCCGGCGCCGCGCTCTATCGCACGGCGACCGCCGGCGCGCCCGGCGCATCGGTCGCGCCACTCGATTATCCGTTACCACCGACCGGTCCCTTGATCACCGGGCGCGCACCGTCCACATGAGACCCGTAATCCGCGGGAGTATGGGTAGATGGACGCACGCGTATCTAATGGTCGGGGGGGCGGCGGCCTGACCGGGCTCGACCGCAGCCTTGACCTCCGGGCCGAGATCGACCGGCTGCGCAAGGAGCGCAACGCGGTGATCCTCGCGCATTACTACCAAAAGCCCGAGATTCAGGATCTCGCCGATTTCGTCGGTGACAGCCTCGATTTGTCGAAAAAGGCCGCCGCGACCGATGCCGATGTCATCGCCTTTTGCGGCGTGCGCTTCATGGCCGAGACGGCGAAGATCCTGAGCCCCGACAAGATCGTCATACTGCCCGACATGAATGCCGGCTGCAGCCTGGAAGACAGCTGCCCACCCGATCAGTTCAAGGCCTTTCGCGAGGCGCATCCCGATCATATCGCGCTGACCTATATCAACTGCTCGACCGAGGTGAAGGCGCTGAGCGACGTGATCGTCACCAGTTCCTCGGCGGAAAAGATCCTCAGCCAGATCCCGCTCGACCAGAAGATCATCTTCGGCCCGGACAAGAATCTCGGCGGCTATCTCGCGCGCAAGACCGGGCGCGAGATGCTGCTCTGGCCCGGCGTGTGCATCGTGCATGAGGCGTTCAGCGAGACCGAGCTGCTCAAGCTGCAGGGGCTGCATCCCGGTGCCCCGGTCGCCGCACACCCTGAATGCCCGCCCTATATTCTCGACCATGCCGATTATGTCGGATCGACGAGCGGCATCCTCGCTTATGCGCGCGACATGCCGGGCGACACGCTGATCGTCGCGACCGAGCCGCATATCATCCACCAGATGGAAAAGGCCGAGCCGCTCAAGAATTTCATCGGCGCACCCGGCGCGGACGGCAACTGCAACTGCAACATCTGCCCGTACATGGCGCTCAACACGATGGAAAAGCTCTACCTCGCGCTGCGCGACCTGGAGCCGCGGGTCGAGATCGAGGAAGGGCTCAGGCTGCAGGCCAAGAAGAGCCTCGACGCGATGCTCGCCATGGCGAGCGGGACGGTCGGGCTGGGCGATCTCGGGCCGGTCAAGGTGACGGGGGACTGACCCAGGCTATGGTGCCGGCCACCTTGTCGGGCGATTCTTTTTTTTGATCGCGAGTATTGCGAGGCAGGGCACAGGGAGCAAAAGATGCGACTGCGGACTCACGACCGGCCTATTCGCCGACCGCCGATCGTTCTTGCCGCCATTGCTGCGGCGATGGCACTCGCCCTGCCGGTCGTAGCTTCGGCTGCGACGCCGGAATCGCGTCAGCTTCCCGCCGATCTCGCAGGTGCGCTCGATGCCTATAACCGGGCAACGATCGGCAGCGATATCGCCGGGCTCGCTGCCATCGTGACCGACGATTATATGCTCGTGAACTCGGACGCGAGCGTACAAGACAAGGCTTCCTATCTCGCCGATTTCGCGGTGCCGGGCTTCAAACTCGATCCGTATGTGGTCGAACAACCGGTCTACAAGGTGCGGGGCGACACCGCCCTGACCGGCGGAGTTTTCCGGCTGAATTGGACCCAGCAGGGCGGCCGCCATGACCGCCGACTGCGCATCGTCCATTTCTGGGTGAAACAGGGGGATCGCTGGCAGATCAGTTACACGCAGCTCACTCGCGTTCCGGACTAGGGGCAGATCATCCCCAAGTATCGGCTATTTGAAAGATCGCTCACCCGATCGGCAGGTCGAACATCAATTGCCGTACGAAGCGTGCCGGCGGCGACCCGTGCGCCAGCACCGCGTCGTTATAGGTCTTCAGGTCGAACTTCGCGCCGAGCCGCTGCTTGGCCTCCTCGCGCATCGCCATATGTTCGCTATAGCCGGTGAAATAGCTCAGCAGTTGGGTCGATCCGAGGCTCGCCCGCGTCCATTTGCCCGCCGCCTCGCGCTCCTGCTGGAACGCGCCCTTGGTCATCAGGGTCATCGCCTGGTCGCGGGTCATGCCTTCGGTCTGGATACCGATATCGAGCAACGAGTTGGTGATCGAGCGCAGCCGCATCTTGAGTACGGTCAGTTTGAACAGCGGATCGCCGTCCATATAATTGGCATCGGCCATCATGCCCTCGGCATAGACTGCCCAGCCTTCGACGAACGGCCCGGACGACAGCACCGCGCGCAGCACCGACTTGTTCCGGTTGGCGTGGGCGATCTGCAGATAGTGGCCGGGCATCGCTTCATGGATGCTCAGCTCCTGAATCATATAGTCGTTATATTCGGACAGGAAGCTGGTCGCCTGCGCATCGGTCCAGTCGTCGGGGATCGGTGAGATCGCGTAGAATGTGTCGAGTTGCTGCTCGAGCGCGCCCGGACTGTCGCAATAGGCGACCGCGACGCCTTGCTGGAATTTGGGCATGGTGATGATCTTCACCGGGGAGTCGGGCATCGTGACCAGCCCTTTGGCGCGCACGAAATCCGTCGCCTGGACAAGGGTCGCCCTGGCCTTGTCCATCACGCCGTCCCGTGCGGGCCGTTGCGCATAGCTGCGCGCCAGCGCCGCTTCGATCGCCACCTGTTGCTGCTCCGCGCTGGGCTGGTCGGGCAGGGCGGGGGCGCCTGGCTTGCCGGTCAGGACTTGCCGCGCCAGTGCATACATCTCGGTACGGGTATCGGTCGCCGCCTTGGTTGCGCGCGCCTTGATCTCCTGTCGCGTGAGCGTCGAGACCAGCGCATATTTCATCTTCTGGTCATACAGTGCGGCACCGAGCCGGAAATCACCCTTGGCCTGCGGCACCAGCACCGTGTCGAGCCATTTCTGGTGCTCCGCGACGGCCGCTTTCAATGTAACCAAAGCGGCATCGAAGCGCTTGCGATCGGCCGCGTTCAGCTCGCCCGCATGCGGCGCGAGCATGTTCTCCGCGATGTCGACCACGCCGTTATTCTGCTTCGCCACGGTCGTTGCATAGATTTCCGGCACGCGCGCCGGGATCAGCTGCGCTCGCGCCTGGGCATAGAAAGCCGGCATCGCCTCCATCCGCGCGGTTGCCGATTTGAGCCGCTGCGGCCAGGGCGCGAAATCGCGCGCGGCCAGGCCGTAAAGCGCGGTGCCGGCGATGTCGTTGTAAATCTGCGCGTCCCACTGCCAGCTCTTCAGGACCTGCAAGTCCCACAGATCGTAGCGCAGCGCATTGTCGAGCAGGGCTGCATCGACCTGGCTTTCGCGACTCAGCTTCGCGCGGTCGACCCGGCCGAGCTCGGCGAGCAGTGCATTGTCATGCGTTACCCGGCGTGCACGGGCCGCGGCCGACACATCGCCGATCCGGTCGTCAAAGCGATGATCGCCGAGCGGCGTGCCATAGACGGGGGAGAATAAAGCGATGCCCTGTACATAGCGGTTCGACAAAGCGGCAAAGGCGCGTTCGGCGGCCGTTTGCGGCGCGGCCGCGACCGGGGCGGCGGCAAGCGGCAGCGTGGGCAACGTGGCAGCGGCAAGCAACAGGGCAAAGGTGCGGCGCATTGGAATCCTCTTGGGCGATTATGTTATGCGCTCAGCCTAGCCGGACATCGCATTCGCGCAAACCCTACGCAGAAGCTTTGGCGCAATGACCAGCGAGTTGTTTTAAAGCGCGTTCGCCCGTGCGACAGGGACGGGCGACGTGATGACCGAGTCTTCCGGAGATAGCCTTGACCTTCACCCTTGACGGTTTCGACCTCGCTGCGTTCCTATCGGCGACGCTCGCCGAAGATCTCGGTGATGCTGGCGACATCACATCGTCCGCCGTGATCCCCGCCGATGCGCGCTTCACTGGGGTGATGGACAGTCGCGACGCGATCGTCGTTGCCGGCTTGCCGATCGCGGAAGCGTTCTTCCGCGCGCTTGACCCGCAAGTGAAGATCGAGCGGCTGGTCGAGGACGGACAGAAAGTTGCGGCGGGGACCGACCTGATGCGGCTCGAGGGAAACGGCCGGGCGATGCTCACCGCCGAACGATCGGCGCTCAACACCGTGCAGCATTTGTCGGGCATCGCGACGATGACAAGGACCTATGTCGACAAGATACTCGGCACCGGCGCGATCCTGCTCGACACCCGCAAGACCATCCCGGGCCTGCGCGTGCTGGAGAAATATGCGACGCGCATGGGTGGCGCGACCAATCACCGCATGGGCCTGTGGGATGCAGCGATGATCAAGGACAATCACGTCGCAGTCGCCGGCGGTGTGGCCGAGGCAGTGCGCCGCGCCAAGGCGGCAGGCATCGAACGCATCATCGTCGAGGTCGATTCGACCGACCAGATCGAACCCGCGCTGGCGGCCGGTGCGACGCATTTGCTGCTCGATAACATGGCGCCGCCAATGCTGCGCGGCGCGGTCACCCTGGTCGGCGGGCGCGTGCCGACCGAGGCATCGGGCGGCGTGCGGCTCGATACGATCCGCGCGATCGCCGAAACCGGCGTCACTTATGTCAGTGTCGGCCGCCTGACCCAGTCGGCGCCCGCCGCCGATATCGGTCTCGATTTCGCTTCGCTCGATTAAGACACAAATTCCGGTTGCGCCGCGCCGCGGGCGAACTAACGTGTCGAGTCGAACAAAAGGGGAATGGGGCATGGACCGGCCAGCATCGATCGTCACTTTCGAGCGCCTCTATCTGGGAGGGTTCGCCATTGGCGTAATCAACACCATAATGTCCTGGTCGTCGACCCAAGCGCTCATTGCTACGCAGACCGCGCAGGTTCCGGAGGCCGCAGAGATCATAAGCTGGCTCGTGCCGGTAACTACCGTGATCGGGTTCTGCATCACTATGCTCCTCTGGTATTTCATTGCGCGCCGCGGCGCTGTTGTCGCGAAATGGATCTTGACCATATTGGTGGCGGCCGCGGCTGTTTTCATGCTCCTTGCTCTTGCGGGAGGCACCTACCGGTCCGGCCTTAGCGGCATTCTTGGACTCCTCAGCACCGCGCTTCAATTGGTGTCGATCTGGTTCCTGTTCCGGCCGGACACTAAAGTCTGGTTCGGCGAGGCGAGCGTATGAAAATGCGTATCGGGACATTGCTTCTGGGTTGTGCATTGATCGGCACGCCGGTGGCCGCGCAGGCACAGGCCTATAAATGCGCCGTGCCGGGCATGGTGCCCGACCCGCGCCCCGATCTGCCCTCGGCCAGCGAGCCGCAGCGCGTACTGCCGATCGGCAGCTATACGCTGGCGATCACCTGGGCGCCGCAATATTGCCGCGACAAGGGCCGCGAACCTTCGGCGCGGTTCCAGTGCGGATCGGGCAATCGCTTCGGCTTCACACTGCACGGCCTGTGGCCCGACGGCGTCGGCAAGCAATGGCCGCAATATTGCAAATCCACAGCGATCGTCCCGCGTGCCGTGATCCGCGGCGCGCTCTGCTCGACGCCCTCGGCTCAGCTGATCCAGCATGAATGGGCCAAGCACGGCACTTGCATGGCCACGACGCCGGTCGATTATTTCGCGCGCTCGACGCGGATGTTCGGCAGCTTACGCTATCCCGACATGGACGGGCTGTCGCGCCGGCCGCTGACCGTCGCGCGTTTCGCCTCCGCGCTTGCGGCGGCCAATCCAGGATTGCCGGCCAAGGCGATCCGCGTCACCGGAACCAAAGGGTGGCTCGACGAGGTCTGGCTGTGCCTCGACAAGCGTTATCGCTACGAACGTTGCAAGGCCGGCAGCGGTGGCCTGGCCGGGCACGCCAGGCTCAAGATCTGGCGCGGGAGCCGCTGAGGTATCCGGTGTGACGGTTGGTGAGTAATCAAGCCAATGGGGTTGCTGCCGGTGCGGCAGCCAGGTCGGGCGAGTCGCGACGATCTCTTGCCAGATAAAGCTGGGCGCGCCGCTACGGAGATCAGGCCGTGCGTCGCAGGCCGATCGCATGGCTGGCGCAGCCACCGCCGGCGCCCTTTGCCCTTAACAGTGCCTCGTCCGCAGACTCGATGAGCTTGTCGAGCCCGTGCCCATGTCCCGACACGAGAACGAATCCGATGCTCGTGCCGATGGTAATTGTGAGATCGCCAATATTATAGGGTTCGGAGATCACGCGCACGACGCGCCGGGCAAGCAACTCAGCTTCCGTGGCGTCCCTGACACCGCTCTGGACGATCACGAATTCGTCGCCGCCGACGCGCGCGGCAAAATCACCACCGCGAAGTGTGCGAGACAAGCGATCCGCCACTGCCTTTAACAGCAGATCGCCAACGGGATGCCCGTAACGGTCGTTGACCGGCTTGAAACGGTCCAGATCAAGGCAATGGACAGCAACATCACCGCTGTCGCGTCCCAACATCGTCACCTCATTGAACCGCTCCCCAAGGCCGAAGCGGTTCGGCAAGCCGGTCAGGACATCGCTCCGCGCCATGTCGGCGAAAAGCCGCTTCAACGTGATCCCGCCGGAGGAGAGCCGGTAGTTGGAAAGGATGCTGTGGATGCCCCCGGCAAGAAAGATCGTCAGAAGCGCTCCGAGCGCCCAGTAAATGGGGTTGCCGCTCGCCAGAGCAACCGGGATCGTCGGCACCACGCCGAGGACCACGGCGCTCACGCTAATCCAGGGGCGTAACGCTATCCCCGCCGCAACTCCCGCCGCGTATCCCACCAGCAGTCCGATGACGAGAACATGCGCGTCTGGCGTCGCAACAACGAAGGCCCGCGCGCTGAATATGCCGAAGATCGCGGCGAAGCTCAGGTAACTCACGGCAAACAAGCGCTCAAGTTGGCATGCCCTGGCCACGCCCAGTCCGGCGTCTGCAGCCTGCCCCCGGAAGAGCAGCAAGATGACGAGCCGGGCGACGACCGATATCGATCCGAGGATTGTAAGCAGGGTCAGGGCGGGATCGGGTGTCTGAGAAGACACGATAAATGCCACGGCGATGAACGAAATCGCGATGATGGACGTGGTCAGGAGCGTCCTGAACAGGCTCTGGACGAGTTCGACATAGGTCCCCTCAGGGATAGCGATTGCAGATCGGAACACTGGCACGCACCTCGTGCCACCAAGGTACGCGCCGCTGGTTAACGAACTGTATGATCTACGGATTCAACCGATCCAGACCTTAGCACCACCCCCTGAACGGCATATCGCTCATTGTCGCCGTAATGGCAGAGGACCCGGGACACATTCGTTCGTGATCGCACACGCCCCCTCGGCCCGTCACGACGCAGCGCCTGCCATCAGGCCGCCGAATCCAGCGCGTAACCGGCCGATCGCACGGTGCGGATGATGTCGGCGCGGCCGCCTTCGTTGATCGCCTTGCGCAGTCGCCGGATATGCACGTCGACGGTGCGTGATTCGATGTCGGAGTCATGCCCCCACACCGCATCGAGCAAGCGTTCGCGCGAAAACACCCAGCCGGGATGCTCGAGGAAATGCTTGAGCAGGCGGAATTCGGTCGGTCCCAGCGGAATGAAGTCGCCCGATCGCCGTACCTTGTGGCCGACCGTATCCATTTCGATATCGGCATATGTCAGCTGCTCACCGGCCAGCGCCGGCCGCACGCGACGCAGCACCGCACCGACCCGCGCAACCAGTTCGCGCGGCGAGAAGGGTTTGGTGACGTAGTCGTCCGCACCGGTTTCCAGGCCGCGCACGCGATCCTCTTCCTCACCGCGCGCGGTGAGCATGATGATCGGCACGTTCTGCGTTTCGGGCATGCGACGCAGGCGGCGGCACACTTCGATTCCGGAGAGTCCCTCGACCATCCAGTCGAGCAGCACGATATCGGGAGTCGCCTCCTTGGCGAGCAGCAACGCTTCCTCGCCATCGGGGGTGTGCGTGATCTCGAAATCTTCGCGCTTGAAATGCCAGACGAGCAGCTCGGCAAGAGCGGCATCGTCTTCGACCAGCAACATCCTGGCTCGTGCCATGACTTAAACCTCCTCGTTCGTGATCAGCGAACTACGGTCCCGTTCGGCCATATGTTCGCCCGTCGCGGCATAATAAACCATCTCGGCAACATTGGTGGCGTGATCGCCGACCCGTTCGAGATTTTTGGCGATGAACAACAATTGCGCGACCTGACCGATCGTCTTGGGGTTCTCCATCATGTGCGTGACGAACACCCGGAACAGGCTGTTGTAGAAATCGTCGACTGCGCGGTCGCGTTCGCACACTTCCACGGCGGCCTGGGCGTCGCGCGCGGCGAACGCGTCGAGCACGTCATGGACCATCGCCTTGGCCAGATTGGCCATGGCGGGCAGGATCGATAGCGGCTCGATCTCGCTATGGGCGTCGATCTCGGGCACGCGCTTGGCGATGTTCTTGGCGTAATCACCGATGCGTTCGACCACGCTGGCGATCTTCAGCGCGGCGACGACCTCGCGCAGATCGTCAGCCATCGGCGCGCGCAGCGCGATGATGCGCACCGCGAGCTGTTCGACCTGCATTTCGATCGCGTCGATCTGCTTGTCGCCGGCGACGACCTTGGCCGCGGCGGCGAGATCATGGCGTTGCAGCGCGTCGATCGCGGCGCCGATCGCCTGTTCGGCCAATCCGCCCATCTGCGCGATCAACCCGCGCAGTTCGCCGATATCTTCGTCGAAAGCCTTTACCGTATGGTCACTCACAACATTGGTCCCATGATCAGCCGTATCGGCCGGTGATATAGTCCTTGGTCCGCTCCTGGCGCGGATTGGTGAAGATGTCCGAGGTCGCACCATATTCGACCAGCGTGCCAAGATGGAAGAAGGCGGTCTTTTGCGAGACGCGCGCGGCCTGCTGCATGTTGTGCGTGACAATGACGATCGCATAACGGCCGCGCAGTTCGTGGATCAGTTCCTCGATCTTCGCCGTCGCGATCGGGTCGAGCGCCGAACAGGGCTCGTCCATCAGGATCACTTCCGGGTCGACCGCGATCGCGCGCGCGATGCACAGCCGTTGCTGCTGGCCGCCCGATAGCGCGGTGCCGCTTTCGGTCAGGCGGTCCTTGACCTCATCCCACAGGCCGGCACGCTTCAGCGACTGTTCGACGATCCCGTCGAGATTGGTCTTGCTCCCGGCCAGCCCGTGGATGCGCGGGCCATAGGCGACATTCTCGTAGATCGACTTGGGGAATGGATTGGGCTTCTGGAACACCATACCCACGCGAGCGCGCAACTGCACCACGTCCATCGAGGATGCATAGATGTCCTCGCCGTCGAGCCGGATATCACCCTCGACCCGTGCGCTGGCGACGGTGTCGTTCATCCGATTGAGCGTGCGCAGAAAGGTCGATTTGCCGCAGCCCGACGGGCCGATAAAGGCGGTTACATTGTCCTGATCGACATCGATCGAAACGTCGGTGATCGCCTGTTTCGCGCCATAGAAGACGTTCACGTTGCGGGCGGTGATCTTAAGATGTTGTTCGGTCATCACCAGCGGGTCTCGAATTTGTTGCGGAGGTAGATGGCAAGCCCGTTCATCGCGAGCAGGAACACCAGCAGGACGATGATCGCCGCGCTGGTCTTTTCGACAAAGCCGCGATTGACCTGGTCGGACCACAGGAAGATCTGCACCGGCAATACGGTCGACGGGTCGGTCAGTCGTTCGGGCGGCGATACCATGAAGGCGCGCATGCCGATCATCAGCAGCGGCGCGGTCTCGCCCAGCGCACGCGCCATGCCGATGATCGTGCCGGTCAGGATGCCGGGCAGGGCAAGCGGCAGAACGTGGTGGAATACGACCTGGATCGGGCTCGCGCCGACCGCGAGTGCTGCGTCGCGGATCGATGGCGGCACCGACTTGATCGCGTTCCTGCCGGCGATGACGATCACCGGCATGGTCATCAGCGCGAGTGTCAGCCCGCCGACCAACGCCGCCGAACGCGGCAGGTTGAACGTGCCGAGAAACACGGCGAGGCCAAGCAAGCCGAAGATGATCGACGGCACCGCGGCGAGGTTGTTGATCGACACTTCGATCAGGTCGGTCCAGCGATTCCTCGGCGCATATTCCTCGAGATAGAGTGCCGACAGCACGCCGATCGGGAAGGCGAGCAACAAGGTCACGAGCATCGTGAACAAGGAGCCTTTCAGCGCGCCCCAGATGCCGACCATGGTCGGGTCGGTCGAATCCGAATTGGTCAGGAACCACGGATTGAAGCCGGTCGTCATCAGCCCGCGCGCCTGAAGCCGTGCGGCGAGCTTTTCCGCGTCGGCCCCGCCTTCGCCTTTTACTGCGATATCGATCGCGGCGGAGGCAGGAACGGAGATGACCGCTCGCGTGGCCAGCAATGTGGGATCGGCCTTCACCGAGTCACGCACACGCAACCACGCGCCGTCTGATAACAGCTTGTCGCCGCCGGGGCCGAACGCGGCGACCGCCGCGTCGTCGGTGGCTTTTTCCAGGCCCGCTGCGGCCAGCGCGGCATCGGCATCCTTGCCGGTGAGCAGCGCCGGATCGAGCATCACGCTCGATCGCGGAAAATCGATCGGCAGCTTGATTTCGCTTTGCGTAAAACCGCTTGCGCCGTTGAGGAACATCGTCACCAGCAGGAAAGCGAGGAATCCCGCCGAGACCAGCACCGCGCACAGCCCAAGCAGCTTGAAGCGACGCTCGGCACCGTAACGACGGCGGATGCGGCGCTGCATCGCGTCGGTCCGCCAGTCGGTCGGTGCGCGGTCCGGCACGCGATCCGATGCGCCGCCGGCAAGGGTGGAGGACACGCTATTCATATGCTTCCCGGTACCGTTTGACGACGGTCAGCGCGATGATGTTGAGCAGCAGGGTGACGACGAACAAGGTCAGCCCCAGCGCAAAGGCGGCAAGCGTCTTGGCGCTGTCGAACTCGGCCTCGCCGGTCAGCAAATCGACGATCTGCTTGGTTACGGTGGTCGCGCTGGCGAATGGATTGAGCGACAATGTGGCGACGCCCGACGCGGCCATCACCACGATCATCGTTTCGCCGATCGCCCTGGAGATCGCCAGCAGCACGCCGCCGACCACACCCGGCAGCGCGGCGGGCAGCAGCACTTTTCGGATCGTCTCCGATGGCGTCGCGCCCATCGCCAGGCTGCCGTCGCGCATCGACGAGGGCACGGCGGCGATCGAATCATCCGCCATCGACGACACGAACGGGATGATCATCACGCCCATCACCAGTCCGGCGGCGAGCGCGCTTTCCGAACTGGCCCAGGTCACGCCGAGCGACACGGCGAGATCGCGTACCGCGGGGGCAACGGTCAAAGCGGCGAAATATCCATAAACCACGGTCGGCACGCCGGCGAGCATCTCGAGGATCGGCTTCATCCAGCGGCGCACGCGCGGCGCCGCATATTGCGTCAGATAGATCGCGCTCATCAGGCCGAACGGGATTGCGACAATCATCGCGATCACCGCGCCGATGAAGAAAGTACCCCAGAACAACGGCACCGCGCCAAGCGCACTGCCCGGGTCGTTCGCCGGAATGACCTGCGGGCTCCAATGCGTGCCGAACAGGAAATCGCCGATCGGCACGATCTGGAAGAAACGCCAGGATTCGAACAACAAAGAGGCGACGATGCCGACCGTGGTCAGGATCGCGATCAGCGACGCGCCAAGCAGCAACAGCATCACCACCCGCTCGACCCTCGTGCGTGCGCGGAAGTCGGGCTTGATGCGCAGATAGGCCCAGGCGCCCGCGGCAAAGGCGAGCAGCAGCGCGGCGGCCGTGCCGATCCAGTCATAGCGCGATTGCGCAGCGCCATAGGCCGGGGCGAGTTGCTGCGCGATCGGATTGAATGATCCGAAAGTGCGGCCATTGGCGATGTTGCGCGCCTCCGACAGCACCGCGGCGCGCTCGAAGCCCGGCGGCGGCAGTTGCGCGGCAGCAGGCGAAGTCAGCACTGTATCGGTGACCAGCGCAGGCGAGACCGACGACCAGACCGCGATGAACAGCGCGGCGGGCAGCAGCGTCCACAGCGCGACATAGGTGCCGTGATGTGACGGCAGCGAGCTGAACCGGGCGCTGCTGTCGCGGCGGAAACTGACCGCGCGGACGCGCGCGGACAACCAGGCGATCAGGCCAAGTCCGGCAATCAGGAATAGAAGGGCAAGCGTGGACAACGCGAAAAGTCTCGTGTCGGAGGATGCGCTCCGGTCATTGGATCGGAGCCCGATATCATTATTTCAGTACGGTTGGATCGAGCAGCGTCGCCGCCTTGACGATCGCGGCCGAACTGGTCCGCACATCCTGTGGCGAGGCGATCAGGCCCTTGGCGGTCAACGGACCGCCCGGGTTCCACGCCGCGACATATTCATCGAGGAATTTCTGCAAGCCAGGGATCGCCGCCAGATGCGCCTTCTTGACGTAGATATAGAGCGGCCGCGAACCGGGATACTGGTTCTGCGCGATCGTCTCATAGGTCGGCGCGACCCCGTTCAACGGCACGCCGTTGAGGTTGTCGATATTCTCCTCAAGATAGGAATAACCGAAGATGCCGACCGCATTGGGGTTCGATTGCAGCTTCTGGACGATCAGATTGTCGTTCTCGCCGGCGTCGATATAGGCGCCGTCTTCGCGGATGCGGTTGCAAGCGGCGGCATAAGCATCCTTGTCGCTATCCTTCAGCGCCTTGACGCTCGGCGTCACCTCGGCGCAACCCTTGTCGAGGATCAGTTCGGTCAGCGCATCGCGCGTGCCGCTGGTCGAGGGCGGGCCGTAAACCTGGATCGGAATCGCCGGCAGTGCCGGGTTGACGTCCTTCCACGTCTTGTACGCGTTGGTCTTGCCTTCGGGCTTGGCGGCGAGCGCCTTGTAGAGATCGGCAGGGCTCAGCTGCAGCTTCGGCCCGTTCTTCGCCTCGGCAAAAGCGATGCCGTCCAGTCCGACCTGGATTTCGATGATGTCGCTGACGCCGTGCGCTTTGCAGCTGGCATATTCCGACGCCTTCATGCGGCGCGACGCGGCTTCGATATCCGGATGCGCGGCGCCGACACCGGCGCAGAAAAGCTTCATGCCGGCGCCCGTACCGGTCGATTCGATCACCGGCGCCTTCATGCCCGGGTTCTTGTTGACGAACTGTTCGGCAACGATCGTCGTGAACGGATAGACCGTCGACGACCCGACCGCCTTGATCTGGTCGCGCGATCCGGCGCCACCGCCATTGGCCTGATCCTGGCAGGCCGCGAGCGCGAGCGCGGAAACGGCGATAAGCGCGATGTTCTTGAACATGGAACCCCTCAGGCAGAGCGAGGTCGGATCGACTCGCCGGATCGCGCTAGCACCGTGATGGAGGCGCCTGTGTGACAATACGGTTACGCTTTTGTGACAGCGGCTCCGGCCTGCGCCTGATGTGCGGGTAACAAAATCGTCACTGTCGTGCCCTTGCCGAGCGTGCTGGCGATATCCAGCCGCCCACGATGCCGCTCGACGATATGCTTGACGATCGCAAGGCCAAGCCCGGTGCCGCCCGCGGCGCGGCTGCGGCCCGGATCGACGCGGTAGAATCGCTCGGTCAGGCGCGGGATATGTTCGGGCGCGATGCCGTCGCCCTGATCCGCGACGCTGATTCGCACCATGTTGGTCTGATCGCGCCACAGCCGGACCGAAACGGGCGCGCCGGCGCGGCCATATTTTTTCGCATTGCCGATCAGATTGTGCAGCACCTGGCTCAACTGTGCCTGATCGCCCGCGACCGGCGGTACATCCGCTTCGATCTCGGCGATAATGTCGCCGCGGCCGTCCTGTCCATCATGGAATTCGGTGCGAACCTCGCCGATCAGCGCGGCAAGATCGACCGCGCGATCGGGCAGGCGGTATTTCTCCGCCTCGATCCGGCTCAGCGAGATGAGGTCCTCGACCAGCCGCTGCATGCGGCGTGCTTCATCGAACATGATCTTGAGGAAGCGGTTGCGCACTTGCGCGTCTTCGCCCGCCTTCTCGTCGCCCAGCGTCTCGATATATCCAAGGATCGACGCGAGCGGCGTGCGCAGTTCGTGGCTCGCATTGGCGACGAAATCGACGCGCATCTTTTCCGCCGCGTAATTGCCGGTCTGGTCGATTAGGTGAACGATGCGCTGCCCGCCCGATGCGCGCCCGATGCGCATTTCCCAACGCTGATCCATCGTGCCCAGCCCGACCAGGTCGATCGGCCGCGACGAATGACCCGCGAGCGGGTTGGACAGCCGTTCGGCGGCGGCGGGGTGGCGGATCGCCAGTCGCACATCTTCGCCGATGATATGTCCGCCGAGCAACGCGCGTGCGGCGCTGTTGGCATGGCTGACCCGGCCATCGGTGACGATCAGCACCGGTTCGACGATCGCTTCCATCACTTCGCCCAGGTCAGGCACGGCAATGGCCTTGCGTTCGGCAGGCGGCGGCGGTGCGGGTTCATGGGCGACTTCGCCGGTGCCGGCCGCGGCGAGCACCGCGGCGACGCCGGCGATCAGCGTCACCAGCGCCGCCTGTGCGCTGTGCCCAATGAAGTAAACGGCCGCCGTCGCCACAAGGACGATGCCGATCGCGGTGAATGTGCGGGGACCAAAACCAGTAAACATCGGCCGTCGTGTAGCGCAATCATGCTTAACCGGGATAGGCCTGCTTGCCAGTGTTTCACGAATATGAAAGGGCTGGATCGGTAAAGGTGGGCGATGAGCGACGATATTCCAGAAGCCGAACTGCCAGGCGAACTGCCACCGGAGGGTACCACCCGCCGGCGCGCGCTGATGCTTGGCGCGGTCGGTGCGTCGGCGATCATTTCGATCCGTCCCGCGCTGGCACAGACCCAGGCCTCGATCCTGACCTGTGAGATCCCCGTGCCCGATCCCGGCCGCGCGGGCAGCTATATCGCCGCCGACGGTACGCTGGTCCCGGCCGGAACACCCGGCGCCTTCGCGCCCGCCGGTAGGCCGTTCAAGGGACAGGACGTGAAAACGGCATTGTCGGGCGGGCGCTTGCCTGGCACCGATTACGAAACCAACCGTGCCTATACCAATTACATCCGTCGCTTGCAGTCGGGCACCAGCGGTTTCACCTGTTTCGCATCGTTGCAGATGCCGCGCGGCTGATTTTGGATACGCTGTTTCGCGCCGCGCGCGTCGAGACGCTGTGTATCGACTGGCTCGACGATTTCACGCTGCTCTACCATCGCTCGTCCGGCATCACCCATTTGCTGACCGCACCCGCGCCCGAGATTCTCGTGGCGCTGGGTGAGGCAGGCATGACATTGCCCGCGCTGACCGAGCGTCTCTTCGCCGATTTCGACATGCCCGATGGCGATGCAGGCGCCTTGTCGGCGCGGCTCGACGAACTTGTGGCCGCCGGGCTGGTCGAAGCGGCATGAGGCACGTCTTCTCCGTACGCATCGGGCCGATCGGTTTTCGCATCGGTTCCGACTGGCGCGCGCCGATCGAACAATTGGCCGAGCTCTATTCACACTATCCAGCACCACAGGATGGCGTGCCGGACTATAATGTCCGGTTGTTCGCAGCACGGCCGTGGCGGCGTGTCGTGCGCCCGTCGGTAATGATCGGCGGCGATTTCGTGTTGCCTGAAGCAGCACCCCTGCCGCTCGCGCAAGGGCTGCTCGCCGCCGAAATGGGCATGAACCTGCAAATGGCGCTGGGGCAGCGGCGCTATCTGCTGCTCCATGCCTCGGTGGTCGAACGCGACGGGCGCGCGTTGCTGATGACCGGCGTGTCGGGTTCGGGCAAATCGACGCTGGCGGCTTTGCTCGGCGCGAGAGGCTGGCGCTTGATGGGTGACGAGTTCGCCCTGCTCGATCCGGCGACCGGGCTGGTCCACGCCTTTCCCCGGCTGGTCAGCCTGAAGAATCAGGCGATCGGGGTGATCGAACAGGCGGTGCCGGAGGGACGCTTCGGCCCGCTTCTCGCGGGCACGCCCAAGGGCGATATCCGCCATCTCGTGCCGGGCGCGGATGCGATTGCGGCGATGGAGACACCCGCCAGGCCGGCGCTGCTGCTGTTTCCCAGTTTCGGTTATGCAGCCGCGTCACGCGCGGTGCCGCACAGCGAAGTGTTCGTGCGCCTCACTCAGGCTTCGACCAATTACACCGCGATGGGCGAACGCGGCTTCACCGCGCTGACCTCGCTGGTCAAGGCGATCCCCGCCCTGGCGATCGACTATCCCGATACCGACAGCGCACTGGCGCAGGTCGAAGCCGCCTGGTCCGATCTCGCTCTCGAGGCGGCGTCATGAACGACGGGTGGCTGCTCGCGCGTGCGCTGCGCACGCCCGAAACCACGCTCGCGCTCAATGGCGCGGGCTGGACCGATTTGCTGGCGATTGCGCGCGCCGAACAGTTGATCGGCACGCTGGCGCATCGGCTGGAGGGGCTGGCTGTCCCGAACGCGGTGCAGCGCATCCTCGGGGACGCGCGTGCCTCGGCGGAGCAAGGACGTATCGCCGCGTTGTGGGAAGCCGAGATGGCGCGGCGTGTGCTGACGCCGCTCGGCGTGGCGGTGGTGCTGCTCAAGGGCACCGCGTTCGTCGCGGCCGGGCTGGCGGCCGGACAGGGACGCTCGATCGGCGATCTCGACATTCTCGTCGCCCGTGACCGGATCGATGTGGTGGAGGCGGCGCTGCTCGCCGGCGGCTGGGAATGGGTCAAGCCCGATCCCTATGACGACGCCTATTATCGGCGCTGGATGCACGAACTGCCACCGCTGATCCACCGCGATCGCGATCGCATGATCGACGTGCACCACACCATCCTGCCGCTGACCGCGCGTATTACGCCGGACGCGCAGGCATTGCTCGAGGCGAGTATCGAACTCGCAACCGATATGCGCGTGCTGTCGCCCAACGACATGCTGGTCCATGCGGCGGCGCATCTGTTTGCCGATGGCGATCTGGCCGGTGGCATGCGCAACCTGTGGGATGTGCATTGCCTGGTCGGTGAATTCGGGACCGATGGGCTGGTTCAGCGCGCGGCGCATCACGGCCTGAAACGTGAAGTCGGCCGCGCCCTGCGCCTCGCCGCGGCGCTCTTTGGCGATGGTGCGACACTCTCAGCCGCCGACCGTCTCTATCTTCGCCGCCTGACCGCGCGCGATGGCTGGGGCTGGCCGATCCGGCCGTTCACTCGGCTTGGTTTCTATATCCGTTCGCACTTGCTGCGCATGCCACCGATGATGCTCGCGCGACACCTGTGGATCAAATGGCGTCATGGGCATACGCCGGCCTGAATTCACTCCTGTACATATAGTCAAGATATCGCGATCGAATCGCACAAGATGAACGAATAGAAAGATTTATCTAAGCTGACAGATGGGTTCAGCACGTCGAAAGACGATTTAATCCATACGGCAATCCGCGAATTCATTTCTTCATTTGTAGGAAGGTCGAACAATGCCCAACAAACGCTGGTCCGAAGAGGATGTCGTCGATCTACGCGCACGTGTCGCGCGCGGTGACTCCGTGCCGGTGATCGCCGGCGCGATCGGTCGATCGCAGGAAGCGACGCGCGCGCGCATGCAAATGCTGGGTTTGACCACGCCGAGAAGCTTCAAGCGAGAGCGTTTGCGACTCGCGGCGACCGAAGATGTGATGGCGTGAGAGTCGCCGGAAACTTATCGATCGATTATCACGGAACAATAAATCGACGTTCCGGTTACAGAACCGTTCAAAACGGGAGGATGTGACATGAGCGATTATCGAAACGAGACGGAAACCGTCGTCAGGCGCCGTAGTGGCGGAACGACCATCGCAATCATTCTGGTTGCGATTGTCGCGATTGTCGGGCTGCTGTTCGCGACCGGCTTCTGGAGCGCCGACGTGACCAAGGAAGGCGAGCTGCCCAAGGTCGCGGTCGAGGGCGGTGCGCTGCCCCAGGTCGATCTGGACTCCAAGGAAGTCGTCGTCGGCACCAAGAAGACCGAGGTCGAAGTGCCCAAGGTCAAGACCGAGACCGAAACCATCGACGTGCCGACTGTCGGCGTGAAGGACAACGGCGAAAAATAACGCCATCCCTCGATGCGACTCGAAAGGCCCCTCCTGGACAGTGGGGCCTTTTTTTGTGCGCGCGTGCCGGCGTCCTTGCGATGGCTCGACTTCGTCGGACTCCTGTGCGACCATTTTGTCTCTGGAGGGACGTCATATGCGTTATCAGTGTCTTGCGATGGTGATGCCGCTGACGTTGATGGCGTGTTCGATGGCCGATGATCTGCCGGCGACCAACAAGGCGATCGATCAGTTCCACCAGATGATCGATGCCGGCCATTTCGAGCAAATCTATGAAGGCTCAGCCGCCGACTTGAAGGGGGTGAGCAGCAAGGCCGATTTCATCAAACTGCTGGACGTCGTCCATCGCAAACTGGGGCCGTTCAAGACCGGCAAAACGGGTGGGTGGAACAATAATTATTCCCCGGCCGGTCATTTCATGACCGTCGGCTATAGCGCCACCTACACCCGCGGCACCGCCGACGAGCAATTCTACTACCGGACCGATGACGGCAAGGCGAAGTTGGCCGGCTATCACGTTAATTCGAACGCACTCATCTATAATTAGACGGGTCGGCCGATCGCCTGATCAATGTGGGCGCCGTTGATCAGCTGGTCCATTGCACCATCTTCGCACTCGCGATCTCAGAGCGCGCTTCGCCTGGCGAGAGCCGCTTCTGCACGGTGATCGCGTGAGTCGCGCGAACTTCGAGCGTCGCCTTCAACACCACGGTCTCTCCCTCGTCCAGGGTCAGGCTGGACTCGGAATTGGACGGCTTCATGCCGTTACGGGCCATCGCCGTCTCGACGATATAGGTTCCGGGCGATACCTCGGCCATCACGAACTGGTTCATGCGGATCTGCCCCGATGCCACGCCGGCAATGTCGACTTTCATGCCCGCCATGCCGCCCATGAATCCGCGCCGTACGACATAGATGCGCGCCGTGCCTGGTGCCGGGACAAGCGATCGGGCGTCCTTCACCATTGCCGGATCGGCCGCCTTGCCGACCTTATTGGCGGCCAGCAGATAGACGATGTACCCGATAATCGCGACGAAGATCGCGATCCCCACGATTCCGCCCATGCTTCCCATGCTTCGAAAAAGCACCGGACCGAACAACACGCCGACGATCGCGGCGATGATCGTCAGGATGAACCATTTCAAATTGTTGGGACTCATAATCGATCTCCTGTTCGCGCTTCCCGATCTCAGCCAAGTCGGCTTAGCGTCGGAATCAGTTCGTCATACCCGTCGATCACCGCGTCGGCCTCCAGTTCCCCGATCGGCTGCATCAGGAACCCGAAACTGACCGCGATGTTCGCAATACCGGCATTCTTCGCCGCCATGATGTCATAGATCGAATCGCCGACAAACGCCGCGCGGCCGCCACCGCAGCGGCGGATCATTTCGTCGATCGGTGCGCGATGTGGTTTGGACAGGCCCGGACCCATCGTATCCCCGCCGATCACCGTGGCGAAGCGATCGATCAGGCCAAGCTCGCTCAGCAGCTTGCGCGCGAAACTCTCGAACTTGTTGGTTACAATCGCGCTCTTAACGCCCAGCGCATCAAGCTGGTCGAGCGCCTTGATCGCGCCCGGAAACGGCGCCGTATGGACCGAGATATGCGCCTCATAATAACCCAGCATCAGCTTGTAGAGCCGGTGCAGTTCCTCCGGTTCGCACCCGCCGGTCGCGTCCAGCCCTTGCGTCAGCATATGCTTCGCCCCGCCGCCGATCATCGGCTTGACCTGCTCGACGCTGAGCAACGGCCGGCCCGCCAGGCCAAGCGCATGGTTGACGCACGCGGTCAGGTCGCCGCTGGTGTCGAGAAAGGTCCCGTCGAGGTCGAAACCGACGATATCGAATGAAATCTTCGTCATGAATGGCGTGCCAGACAGCATCGCTATGGAAATGGCAATATTGTCGTGGCAGGGCAGGGGGCATGACCCAGCCGATCGCCGCGATCATCCTTGCCGCGGGCAAGGGTACACGCATGAAATCCGACCTGCACAAGGTGCTGCACCCGATCGCGGGGCGGCCGATGCTGCTGCAACTGATCGACAGCTTCGAGCGCGCCGGCGCGACGCGCAGCGTCGTGGTGGCGGGCGCGGGCCGCGAACAGCTCGAGGCCGCGGTGGCCGGTCACCCCGTGACGCTGGCGGTGCAGGCCGAACAACTCGGCACCGCACACGCCGCTTTGCAGGCAAAGCACGCGCTGGCCGGGTTCGACGGCACCGCGATCGTCTGTTTCGGCGACACGCCCTTTCTCGACACCGCGACGATCGCGCGGCTCGCCACGCGGCTCGATGCGCCCGACGCCCCGCGCGTCGTCGTGCTCGGCTTCCGCCCCGACGATCCCAAGGCCTATGGCCGGATCATCGCGCGTGCCGACGGATCGATCGCCAAGATGGTCGAATATAAGGACGCGACGCAAGCCGAACGCGCGGTCGACCTGTGCAATTCGGGGGTCACCGCGATCCGCGCCGCCGATCTCTGGCCGCTGCTTGAACGCGTCGGCAACGACAATGCGGCGGGCGAATATTATTTGCCTGACATCGTCATGCTCGCGCTGGCCGATGGCGACCGCGCGATCGTGATCGAAACCGACGCCGATGAAGTGATCGGCATCAACAGCCGCGCCGAACTCGCTTATGCCGAGGCCCGCTGGCAGGCGAAGCGTCGCGACCAGGCAATGGCCGACGGCGTCAGCCTGATCGCGCCCGACACCGTGTGGTTCGCGCACGACACCAGACTCGGCCGCGACGTGGTGATCGAACCCAACGTCTTCTTCGGCCCCGGCGTGACGATCGGCGACGGCGCGGTGATCCACGCCTTCTCCCATATCGAGGGCGCGACGATCGGCGCGCGGGCGGAGGTCGGCCCGTTCGCCCGCTTGCGCCCCGGCGCGATCCTCGGCGAGAAATCGAAGATCGGCAATTTCGTCGAGATGAAAAAGGCGGTGCTCGGCCCCGGCGCCAAGGCCAATCATTTGACCTATCTCGGCGATGCGGAGATCGGCGCGGGCGCGAATATCGGCGCGGGCACCATCACGTGCAATTATGACGGCTTCTTCAAGGCAAAGACGGTGATCGGCGCGGGCGCATTCATCGGGTCGAACAGCGCGCTGGTCGCACCGGTTAATATCGGCGCCGGCGCGATCATCGGCGCGGGTTCAGTGATCACCGCCGATGTCGAGCCCGACGCGCTCGCCCTGACTCGCGTCAAACAGGACACCCGACCCGGCTGGGCGAAACGCTTTCGAGACGCAATGACGGCGAAGAAAAAATAACCACTCCCCTCCCTGCAAGGGAGGGGGCAGGGGGTGGGTAGCGAGCACAGCGAGCTCCTCCGCCCTCACCACTAAAGCGACGACGGGGCATCGAGCCCAGTAGCCGCTGACCCACCCCCTAGCCCCTCCCTTACAGGGAGGGGGGAGACAGCAAGATGTGCGGTATCGTAGGAATTCTCGGCCAGGGCCCAGTCGCAGACCGCCTGCTCGACGGCCTCAAACGGCTCGAATATCGCGGCTATGACTCGGCCGGCATCTGCACCGTGCATGACGGCGAATTCGACCGCCGCCGCGCGCCGGGCAAGCTGGTCAACCTCGCCGCCGAGCTCGCCGCGCACCCTTTGCCCGGCACCAGCGGCATCGCCCACACGCGCTGGGCGACGCACGGCGCGCCGACCGTCGACAATGCCCATCCGCACATCGTCGGCGACGTCGTGCTGGTCCACAACGGCATCATCGAGAATTTCAAACCGCTGCGCGACGAATTGATCGCCGAAGGCCGCCAGTTCCAGAGCCAGACCGATACCGAAGTCGTCGCGCATTTGATCGACCGCGAACTCGCCCGCGGCTTCAAACCGCGCGAGGCGGTCGCCAACGTCCTGCCCAAACTGCACGGCGCCTTCGCATTGGGCGTGATGTTCAAATCCGAACCCGACCTGCTGATCGGCGCCCGGCTCGGCGCGCCGCTGACGGTCGGCTATGGCGACGGCGAGAATTATCTCGGCTCCGACGCGCTCGCGCTCGCGCCGATGACGCAGCGTATCGCCTATCTCGAGGAAGGCGATTGGGCGGTCATCACCCGCGCCGGCGTACAGGTCTATGACCGCGACAACGAACCCGTCACGCGCCCGATCGTCAATTCCGGCGCCTCCGGCCAGTTGATGGACAAGGGCAATCACCGCCACTTCATGCAGAAGGAGATCTACGAACAGCCGGTGGTCGTCGCGCAGACGCTGCGCTCGTACCTCCGCCCGCTGGAGGAACAGGTCGCGCTGCCCGATATGGAATTCGACTTGGGCTCGGTCGAACGCGTCGCGATCGTCGCGTGCGGCACCGCATCCTATGTCGGCATGATCGGCAAATACTGGATCGAACAGCTCGCCCGCGTCCAGGTAGAGGTCGATGTCGCCAGCGAGTTCCGCTACCGCGACCCCGTCCTCACCCCGAACATGCTCGGCATCGTCATCTCGCAAAGCGGCGAGACCGCCGACACGCTCGCAGCGCTCCGCCACATGAAGGCGGCCGGCCTGACCACCGCGGGCATCATCAACGTGCCGACCAGCTCGATGGCGCGCGAAGTCGACCTGCTGCTGCCGACGCATGCCGGGCCGGAGATCGGCGTCGCCTCGACCAAGGCCTTCACCTGCCAGCTCGCGGTGATGGCCGCGCTCGCGGTCAACCTCGCCCGCGCCAAGGGTAAGCTCACACCGGAGGAAGAGCGCGACATCGTCCATCACTTGCAGGAAGTACCGCAGGCGATGAGCAACGCGCTCGCCCATGACGGAGAGATCGAGGCGATGGCGCCGAAGATCGCCGCGGCCCGCGACGTACTCTATCTCGGCCGCGGCCCGGATTACCCGCTCGCCCTGGAAGGCGCGCTGAAGCTCAAGGAAATCAGCTATATCCACGCCGAGGGTTATGCCTCGGGCGAAATGAAGCACGGCCCGATCGCGCTGATCGACGACAGCGTACCGCTGATCGTGCTCGCGCCCTCAGGCCCGCTGTTCGACAAGACGGTCAGCAACATGCAGGAGGCGCAGGCGCGCGGCGCGCAGGTCGTGCTGATCTCCGACGCCGACGGCATCGCCCAGGCCGGCGAGAACACCATCGCGACGATCGAGATGCCCAAGGTCCACCCGCTGATCGCGCCTTTGGTGTATGCGGTGCCGGTGCAGTTGCTGGCGTACCATGTGGCGGTGTTCAAGGGCACCGATGTGGATCAGCCGCGGAACTTGGCGAAGTCGGTTACGGTGGAGTGATAGGACGGGCGGGGAGAGCGTCGACAAGAGTTTGTGATCTATTGGATTACGGCTAGCTGCTTTGGTTATAGGCGGTGTTTATAGGGTACAGAAATGGAGAGCTTGGATGAAATCTGGAAGGATGATCTCTTAGATCGTCGGCTAGAGGCGGAAGACCTGCTTGGCTATCTAGAGAGTATCGCAGCCAGACCGGTAGTGAGAGAAGACGGCCGAGCCCATGTGCTCGCAGTCGATGCCCGCTATGGGGAGGGCAAGACCTACTTCCTTCGGCGTTTCGTGCGACACATGGCGGCATCCGATCACCCGGTTGCGTTCGTCGATGCATGGGTGGACGACCTAGAAAACGAACCACTCGTTGCTCTTGCAGCGACGCTTGAACTCGCGTTAGAGCCTTACACGCAAAAACACGTCAAAGTACGCGAGCGGGTTACGGAATTCACGCGTCGCGCCGGCAAGGTAAGCGCTATCGTAGCCGCTGGTGTGGCTAAACGCGGTCTTGGATTGCTAATCACACAAGGGGCTGTGGCAGCGATTGGCAACGTTCTGGAAATTGGTACTGAGACGGTCAAGGATGTCAATCAGGATGCGGCAAAGACCGTGGGCCAAGCTATTGTAGATGATGCGTCAGCGACGATAGCCAACGTCGCCACTCCCAGCATGGCAAAACGTATAACGAGCTTTCGTGAGGGTCAAAAAGCAATCGAGCAGATGAAGGCCGGCTTGGCGGATGTGGTAGCTAGCTTGGCTGACCTTCAGATTAAGACGCCGATCGTTATCGTGATCGACGAGTTGGATCGATGCCGTCCAACCTATGCTGTTAAATTGCTTGAGGAGATCAAGCACCTTTTCGACGTGGCCGGAGTAGCATTTGTCCTCGGCCTGCATGGCGCTCAATTGACGCATTCGATCAATGCAGCTTATGGCGTCAATTTTGATAGCGCTGCCTATCTTCGTAGATTCTTCAATCGCCGATACAACTTGCGGAAGGCGTCGCTGCTGCCGATCGTTCAGCATCTGATATCTCTGTTGGCTGTGGATACTGCGAGGCTGGATCATCATAGCGTCCAGCGGGAGGATGGCCACAATCCAGTGTCGCTCGATCCCGCGTCGCTCATCGCGGACTATATTCGCATGTACGGGCTGTCGGCGCGTGATGCTTTCGCTGTTATGGAGTCGCTGCAAACTGCACTGGCATTGACCAAGGGGGCGCGTCTTCAGTTGGGCTATCTCATGCCGCTACTTATCGCTCATCACCTAGGTAGCGATAGCCCGCTCGAACCAACGAACATTCCAATGTGGCAAATTGCTCGCGCGACCGACCACTTCGGCCGAGAATGGCAAACGCTTTCAGTTTCTGAAGCAATTCGAAGCATTCACTCAGCGGCGCATATGGATGATCGGCAACTGTCCGACGCCCTAAATAATGGGGATTTCGGGGCGAGGATCGTCGTCGACTACGGATTTAGGAACGGTAAGAAATCTTACTATCTTTTACAGAATTATCATGAGCTGGTGCGCACTGTCGCTTGTTTCGAGTAGAGTCCGCATAAGATGACAAGTAAAAATACGCTTAATGGCTGCTATTTGTTCGGTGCTAGCCAACTTTCAAATACGCCTTTCTGGGTAAAAAAATGGAGAAATTTCTTAATCTTCTATGGATAAACTACAGATTCTGCCATTCGGGCCGGATCATTTCCCCACCAGCTATCATATTTCGCACAAACTCCAAGCGCTCTCCAAGAAATTCGACTAATGTATCCCTTTCACCCTCCGTTGCTGCTCGACCCTCGATATTTGCGGCGGTGTCCTCCAAAATTAGACGCGTCGCTGCCAAATTCCCATTGAGCGCAATAAGGTGGCGCGCAACAGACCTGCTACCCTGATCATCGAGTTCATAGATTGGAAAACGACCGATCTCTTCGATTACTCCTCCCACCGAAAGGGCCGCCCCTCGTAGCGTCAGCGACACGGGTAAGAAGTTAGGAGTGGTTCGATGATAGTTTTCCAGCACCTCATATCCGTTGGCGAGTAGACGAACCGCCGCCTTTCGAAGTTGGCGCTTACGGTGCCAAATCGGTGTGAATGCTGTGAAATATATTACCACTAGAGCCAGCATCGCTCCTAAAAACTGAGCCCATCCAGCAAGCTTGTCATGTGCCTCAAGCCAGGAGGTTAAGTCTTTCATTATCCATTTCCGGTTCAAACTATCGTAAAATTGTATTATTTCAGAGCAAAGAATGATTAACAATGCACGAAAACTGAATGAATTGCTGCCGAAATTAAGAAGTCAGTTTATTTTTGTAAGCCAGATCTCAAGCTGCTTTGGCGGTGAGGCCAAATTGAGCATAACTGCCCTTGAGTTTTTATGGCCATTTGACTTCAAGACCGAGACAGCGCATTCAGCGGCGGCCTTATCCGCTGCAGAAAAATACCGGACCTGAGAAATCGAGGGCATGCGGTCGTGATCGATTGCCTGAATCTGGCGTACGACGTTGAATTTCGAGTCGAGCGCGTCTCGCACGTTGACGCCGGCAGTCGTGGCATCGGCCGCGTCTCTCTGGAGATAAATTTTATTACCAGAGTAGCCCATGCAGATGTTAAGCGGGTTCGTATCGACTAGAGAAGTTTGTGTCTCAAGTCGTACCGGCTTGAGGACCATGAAATAGACGCGAGCCTCGCTGTCCTGTCCGGCGCCTTTCACAGATGAATCGTTGCTCAGGCTGTTATTCGAGTTAGGTATAGATAGCGTCAAACTCGCACTATTTTTCGTGTAGAAACTGTACGATCGCTTGGCAGTAATTAAACCTCGTACGATCCAGACGCGCCCTTTTGCTTGCGCGACGCGCTTCTGGCAGGCGGGGTTAGCGAGAACATTGTCAAGTTCGTCACGCGTTAGCAGCTTGAGATGTGCACCTTCGAGGGAATAGGAAGAGGTGAGCTCCCTGCCGGCCTTCATTCCCAATGGAAAATTCGGAATGGGTAAGCCAAGCTGAAGGGCCAACTGGCCGGTAACTTCATATGAGCTGAACGCGTTGATTGCAGTTTCTTCAACGGCGGCTGGCTTACATGCCGTACTGTTGATCAGGTTGCCAAGCTGACCTTCTATAAGTGAGCCGAGCACCGGCCCTCCGTAGTATACTTTCACATCGTAGTCATCGTAAGGCTTATTGCCATCGTCGATCCACCCCATGCGGAAAACAACGTCTTGTGCTTGCTGCCTAGAGAGTGCGTCGATGGTTTCGAATACCTGTTTCTCTCCATTGGCTACAGCCTTGCCGTCCGAGGGCTTCGGCATCGAAGGATTGATGCAGCCTGTCAATGGGGTTGAGAATGCGATACAAAGCGCCAGTCTACCTATCATTATGCCCATCCCCAATTAAGTGTTCCGAGAATTATATCATATTCTTGTCATTTAAAATGCACCAAGGGGTAATATTTTTTTGATCCAGTCTGGACGTAATTACCGAAGAGGCGCTTTTATTGCATTTTTTTGCAGTGGCGATCTACCACTTTGAGTCTGCGAATAACTTGTAACGAACTGGCATTACCGCGACACTTTACTTAATTCCAAAACACGCGCTGCCGCTATATCAATTGCACTAGCCGCCGTAATTGAGGCTATTACGGTGACAGTTACTTAATCCCCGATCTAATTTTTGGGACACAATACCTTAGTTAATTGGCGCGACTGTATAGCCTACAAACCCGACCTGGATTTGGCGCGATAAATCCGAAATTGGTGAGTAGCATGCGCCATCGCTAATCCAGAAACCACACCGCCAACCATGAACCAAGTTGGATCTGGGGCGGGTCTTTGCAGCAGCCAAATTATTGCGCCCAAAACCCCGCCAACGAAAATGTGTACATCGACCCACAGACCGCTTGGAAAGCTCACTCCGTCTTCTCCATCGGCTTGTGCTCCACCGGTCTTCCGAGCCCCTCCTTAAAGGACTCGGAATTACGGCGCCACGTGCAATCGCCCCCCCAACACCCGCACCACACAATCCCCAGTTGCATCACCGCACCCGCCCCGCCAATCTCGCACCAATTCCTACCCCGCGGGGAGCGATCACCATGTACCGAACGATATTAGCGTCACTGCTTGCCGCCACCGCGTCGATCGCCCCCATATCAATCGCCAGTGCATCGACCCCGAAAGAGCAGCTGATGAAGCCGCCCGCGGACGCGCGGCATTACACGATCAGCTCGACCGCCGGAAAACATGGCGACATTTGGTCGTGGAAGATGCCGGACGGCCGGGTCGCCTATCGCATGTCGATGTCGCTGCGCGGCTGGGTCACCGAAACCGATGAGCTGGTGACGGTTGGCCCCGACCAGCGCCCCTCCGCGATCGCCATCCGCGGCTATACAGATTCAGGCGAGGCGACTGAGGACTTCACCGTCGACACCGGCGGCCTCGCGCATTGGAAGACGGTGGTCGATTCCGGCTCGGCCCCGTTCGGGACCAAGCGCTACAACACCTATGGCGGTCCCTGGCTTGCCGGCGAAATGGATGTCGCTGCGCTCGTCGCCGCGGGTGCCAAGGGCATCGATCTGCTGCCGACCGGCCATGCCAGCATCGCCATTGGCCGGCCGGTGGAGATCGCTGGCCCGCAAGGCAAGAAGGCCGTCAAGCTTGCCTTCATCACGGGTTATGGCTTCGCCCCGTCGCCGGTCTGGCTCGATGGCGACAATCGTTTCTTCGGCAATGCCGGCGGAATCTCGCTGCTCCCGGCGGGCTATGAGGCTGAAGGGCCCCGGCTGAAGGACATTCAGGACAAGGCGACTGCGGACATGGTCCGCGATGTCGCGCACCGCTTCCTGACGCCCGCCAACCGCACGGCGACTTTGGTCGACAATGTACTGATGTTCGATTCGGTCGCCGGCCGTTATCTCCCCAACCGCGCGGTGTTGATCGCGGGCGGCAAGGTCGCCGCGGTCGGCGCCGCCGGATCGATCAAGACGCCGCTGAACGCTACCGTCATCGACGGGCGCGGCAAGACGCTGCTGCCTGGCCTGTGGGATGCGCATCAGCATGTCGGCGACGACTGGAACCTGCTGCAGAATCTCGCCACCGGCATGACCAATTATCGCAGCCCCGGCACGATGATCGACGAAGCGCTGAGCATTTACAAGCGTCGCGCCGCCGGCGACCTGCTTGCGCCCGACGGCAAGATTTCCGTGATCATCGACCGCAAGGACCCGCTCGCCGCACAGGGCGCGCTCACCGTTTCATCGGCGGCGGAAACGATTGCCGCGGTGCACAAGATCAAGGCGGCGGGCCTGTGGGGCGTCAAATTCTACACCTCGATGACTCCCGCCTGGATCGCGCCGGGCGCGGCCGAGGCGCACAAGCTCGGCCTGCACGTCCACGGCCATATCCCCGCCGGCATGCGCCCGATCGACGCCGTCCGCGCCGGCTATGATGAAGTCACGCACATCAATTTCATCATGATGCAGGCAATGCCTCAGGATGTGGTCGACAAGGCCAACACCGCCGCGCGGCTCGAAGGGCCGGCGAAATACGGCAAGGATGTCGATCTCGACTCCCCCGCGATGAAGACCTTCTATGCGGAACTGGCAAAGCGCAAGACCATCATCGACCCGACTCTGACCGTGTGGGAGCCGCTGATGACGTCTGACGGCACCGCGCTGTCGCCCGAATATGCGCCCTTCGCCGATGTCGCACCGCCCTCGGTCGTGCGCGGGTGGCGGATCGGCGGCTATCCCTTGTTCGGCGGCCTGACCCGCGACGATTTCCGCAAAAGCTTCGCCAAGATGGTCGGCCTGGTCGGCCGGCTGCACAAGGCGGGCGTGCGCATCGTCGCCGGCACCGACGGCTATGGGCTTGAACTGGTCCGCGAACTTGAACTCTATCAGGAAGCGGGCCTGACCAATGCGGAGGCGCTGCAGACCGCAACCATCGTGCCCGCGCGCATGACCGGCATGGACGGCCGCACTGGATCGATCGCGGAGGGCAAAACCGCGGACATCATCCTGGTCGATGGCGATGTCTCGCAGGACATCACCAATCTGCGCCATGTCGAAACGGTGTTCCTCGATGGGTACCGGCTGGATGGGAGCGCGCTGCGCAAGGCGAGCGGGCTTAGCGGGATGCCGAAATAGAGGAGGCCTTGGTCACAGCGCTTCACTCGGAATTACGGTGCCACGTGCAATAACCCCCAAACTATCAGCGGGTAACCTCGGCAGGCTGGACCAAAAGGCTCTTTCGCAATTAGCGCCGTGCCAAGTAACTTATATCTCAAGCAACTGCCGTGTAGCGCTCATTGGGCAACGTAATACCGGGCAGGCTTTTGAAACCCGGACGGGCAAGCAGATACCCCTGGATGTAGCGAACGCCGATATCACGCAGCGCATCGAACTCCGCGCAAGTCTCGATGCCTTCGGCAATGACCGTGATACCCAGCGATTCCGCGATGCGAATGACCCCCGCGACGATCATCCGGCGGGGCAGGCTCGCATCGATCCCGCGGACCAGTTCCATATCCAGCTTGATGAAGTCGGTTTGAAACTTGGCCAGAAGCCCTAGCCCGGCGTGCCCTGCACCAAAGTCATCGATCGCCGTTGCGAAGCCCATCTGTCGATAGGTGTTGATGATATTCTCGACATGATCGGTGTCGGCGATCTGCTCATTCTCGGTGAATTCGAAGATCAGCCGATCAGAAGGAAAGCCGGTCGCACGCGCCGTCTTCAACGTCAGTTGAATGCAGGCAACCGGCGAATAGACTGCATTGGGGAGGAAATTGATCGAGAGCCGGGCGTCGGTTTCCAGAATGCCCGCCGCAACGGCCCCCTCGATTGCGGCCACTCGGCATTGCTGATCGAACGCATAGCGATTCTCCGGCGTGACGCGGGCAAGGACTTCCCCTGCGCCCTCGCCGTTACTGCCGCGCACCAGCGCCTCGAACGCGAAGGTGCGTCCTGTCTCGACGTCGACGATGGGCTGGAAAGCCATCGCAATATCAAATGCATGACCCTCGGACCGGCAACCCTGACATCCCAACTGCATGGTATTTTCCTTGACGCCTCTCAGGCCTAAACGATGGATGCTAACGGCCCGTAAAATATCGGCCACGTAGTCGCCGCATCGGCGATCATGTCGGACGGCGCGTGTGGAAAAAACGCTTTTCCTCTCGCGCCACATCCCGCTCACCCCGCCATTCGCATTTCAGCAAGAATTACCCGGCTAAGGTGTCCCCGTACGCCGGAGGACCGTCCTTGATCGAAATCGAAGTCCAGAACGAAACGCATCAGACACAGGTCGGGCTGCGCTTCGCCGCGGTGCCGCGGATCGGGGAGGGGCTGCGGCTGCGTGAGCCGGACGGCTTCTGGGCCTCGTACGACATCATCGACGTCTGGTATCAAAAGGCCGAATTCGGCGACATCTGGGTGCCGTTCATCCATGTCCGCATGACCGATGCGGACCAGGCCGTCGTCGCCGCGACCAGCCAGGTCCTGAGCCACAAGGAGCCGCAGTCATTAAGGGCCTGATCAAGCGCCTGCGGAGCCTCCCCGCGGACCCCCGCAGCCGGCCGCCCCCGCACCAATGGCTGCGCCCGCACCCATGGCTGTCGCCCCGGCGCCCGTACGCGCCCCCGCACCGGTGACCATCCCCGCGCCGGTGGCCGCCGCGCCGCCACGCCAGCGGCGCTGCCTGCTGGTCGACGATTCGCGCGTCATGCGCCGGGTCGCCCATCGCATCATTGCCGATCTCGGTTACCAGGTGATCGAGGCCGAGAATGGCGAGGAGGCGCTCGCCCGCTGCAAGGTGGCGATGCCCGACCTGATCCTGCTCGACTGGGAAATGCCGGTGATGACCGGCGTCGAATTCGTCGCCGCGCTGCGCCGGATCGACGGCGGCGTGACCCCGAAAGTGGTGTTCTGCACCTCCAAGGCAGAGAGCATCGACATTTACCAGGGCATCGGCGCCGGCGCCGACGAATATGTCACCAAGCCGTTCGACCAGAAGATGCTGCTGGCCAAGTTGCAGCGGATCGGCGCGGCGTAAGGGCTGACTGAGCGTAGTCGGCCGCTATGTCGTTGAGCCAAGTACCGCCGTCATGCTGAACTTGTTTCAGCATCCAGGCGCGGTCAGTGGGCAAAAAATACGACACCCGAGGGGCGGATGACCGTGCATGGATGCTGAAACGAGTTCAGCATGACGTACTTGGCTAAGTGATCGCCGAGCAAGCCGTCTTTGCGTGGATGGCCGAGAAGAAGGCACAAGGCGGTGACGGCGTGTGTTTCGTGGGTGACAAACGACGATAACTGCAATCACGGCGCCGCTCGGTGAGCGGATAAGTGGTGCGCTTCGCGAATCGGCATCGTAGATCATGGAGCATGTTCAAATCCCACATCACCCGATTCCCCTTCTCTAATCCGCCGCAATCGCTTGCGTGGCAGGACGGGGCATTGGTGGATGGGGTCGGCGGCTGGCAATGGCTGGCCGATGGCACCGAGGTCGCGGGCGACACACACTACGCCTATGGTTTCGACCGCGCGCTCGTTTCGCCATCGGGGCGGTTTTCCGTCCTGTTCTGCGAACGGCAGACGAAGGGCATCATTCTCGATCAAGGTCGGCTCATCCGGGAAATCGGCCGCAGTTATTATCAGGCCAGCAAATATGCCTATCCGATCGCGCTCGGTCGGTTGCCCGACGGGCGCGAGGTGCTCGCGCATTGCCCCGACGCCTACAATGTTATCGAGATAGAGACGCTGGCCGAGGGCGAGCGGCTCACCAGCAGGAAAGGCGAAGCGCAGGATGTCTTTCATTCCCGCCTGAGTTTCAGCCCCGACGGGCGCTTTCTGTTATCGGCCGGTTGGATATGGCATCCATTTAACGTCTTTTGCGCTTTCGACGTCGAGCACGCGTTGCGCGATCCGGCATCGCTGGATCGGGAGGAGGCACATTACGGCGCCCTGGAAGGGGCGGCACCCGGGTGCGAGGTTCATGCGGCATGTTGGCTGGATGCCGATCGGGTAGTCGTCACGGCAGATGAGGACGACGGCGACCCATCCGACGGGCCGCCGCAATCCGGCATCTGGTCTGCGCGCGACGGGCGGTGGATCAGCCGGACCAGCGACTGGAACCCGCAAGCGACGTTGTTTCCCTGTGCCGGCGGCGTGGCCTATGTCGAACACGGGCATCCGCATTGGTGGGCACCGGGGTTGGATACGGCGCTGGCGTGGCCGGAGATCGCGGTCGCCGCCGCGCCAGACGCGGAGTCACGAACGGGCATAAAGCATGATTGTCCATTGTTTGCGGCGCACCCAACCGCCCGCCGCTTCGCGGCCGTGACTGGAAATGAGATCGTCGTTGTCGATTTTGAACAATCGATGGAATGACGGCGATCGTGCAGTTGGGTGCCTGAAGAACCGGTCTCAACGCAACGCTCTGGCCGTCAATCTCAAGCTTAGTTCGATTCAAGCGACTCGGTTCCAAAAAAACACGATGTCGCATGCGATGGTTCGCGAGATATATTACATATCTAATTGATAAATAAGTGATATATCTCACTCTGGCGCGCCGGCCCGGCTCCAAAGATATACAACTAAGGGTGTCCCATATCTCCCCCGCCCATCCTGCCCGGCCGTCCGGAAATGTCCCCGATCGGATCGTCCCTCACCATCCCCGGGCAAGCCCGAAGATACAACACAATGGGTGTCCCATATCTCCTCTATCGCGCAACCGACCGCCCCGCCGAACCCGAATAATCGCCTATTGATCGCGTCGATTCACATTGCTCCCGGACGCTGTAATTCACGCTGATGGTCCACACGCTTTCACGCACCAATCCGGGACACTGCCGGACACCCCAACTTTCGCGCCACCCGCCGTCCGTTGACCTTGCACTCAACCCGCCGAAAGTGTCAGGGCAGTCACGGTTCGGATATCGCAAAAGCCGAACGCGGCCGGGGTGAGTGAAGCATGTCAGAACTTCAGACGGTATCGACCAACAAGGCATTCGGTGGCGTCCAGGGCGTCTATCGCCATCAGTCCGAAGCCACCGGCACGCCGATGACCTTCTCGGTCTTCGTGCCGGAGCATGAAACGGGCGCGACCTTGCCCGTGCTCTGGTATCTTTCCGGCCTGACCTGCACTCATGCCAATGTCACCGACAAGGGCGACTATCACCGCGCCTGTGCCGATGCGGGGATCATCTTCATCGCGCCCGACACCTCGCCGCGCGGAGAGGGCGTGGCCGATGACGACGCCTATGATTTCGGTCAGGGCGCGGGCTTCTATGTCGATGCGACCGAGGAACCCTGGGCGCCGCATTTCCGCATGCGCTCCTATATCGAGGATGAACTGCCCGCGCTGATCGCGGCGGAATTCCCCGTCGATATGATGCGTCAGGGGATCACCGGCCATTCGATGGGCGGGCATGGCGCGCTGACCATCGGCTTGCGCAACGCCGGCCGCTTCAAGAGCATCTCGGCCTTCGCGCCGATCGTGTCGCCGCTCGATTGCCCCTGGGGTGAAAAGGCGCTGGGCGGTTACCTCGGAAACGATCGCAGTGAATGGCGCACCTATGACGCCTGCGCGCTGATCGCGGACGGCGCGCGCGTGCCCGATCTGCTGGTCGATCAGGGCGACGCCGATCAATTCCTGGCCGAACAATTGAAACCCGACTTGCTGCGCGCGGCGTGCGACGCCGCCGGGATCGACCTGAACTTGCGCATGCAGCCGGGCTACGACCACAGCTATTATTTCATCTCCACTTTCATGGCGGATCATGTCCGCTGGCACGCGGAAAGGCTCGTTTGATGGAAGCGGGTGGGGTGATCGACCGCTACGACATCGTCATCGTCGGCGCGGGACATGCCGGCGCACAGGCCGCGATCGCGCTGCGCCAGGCGAAGTTCGACGGGACCATCGCGGTGATCGGCGAAGAGCCCGAACTACCCTATGAACGCCCGCCGCTGTCGAAGGATTATCTCGCCGGCGAGAAAGCCTTCGAACGGCTGCTGATCCGCCCGCCCGCCTTCTGGCAGGAACGCAACGTCACGATGCTGCTTGGACAGCGCGTGACGGCAATCGACCCGGCCGCGCACAATGTGACGACCGGGGCGGGCACGATCGGCTCCAACTCGACCGGCTATGGCAAGCTGATCTGGGCCGCCGGCGGCACCCCGCGCCGGCTGAGCTGCAGCGGGCACGACTATACCGGAGTCCATGCCGTGCGCACCCGCGCCGATGTCGACCGGCTGATGACCGAACTCGACAGTACGGCACACGTCGTGGTGATCGGCGGCGGGTATATCGGGCTGGAGGCGGCGGCGGTGCTGACCAAGCTCGGCAAGCATGTCACCGTGCTCGAAGCGCTCGACCGCGTCCTCGCGCGCGTCGCGGGCGAACCCTTGTCGCGCTTCTACGAAGCGGAACACCGCGCCCACGGCGTGGTCGTGCGCCTGAACGAGACGGTCGATTGCATCCTCGGGCAGGACCGCGTCACCGGCGTGCAACTCGCCGACGGAGAAGTCGTGCCCGCCGACATGGTCATTGTCGGCATCGGCATCATCCCCGAAGTCGCCCCGCTGATCGCGGCCGGCGCCGAGGGCGGAAATGGCGTCGCGGTCGACGATCGCTGCCGCACCAGCCTGGCCGATATCTTCGCGGTCGGCGATTGCGCGCTGCACGCCAACGGCTTTGCCGCGGGCACCGTGATGCGCGTCGAATCCGTGCAGAACGCCAATGACATGGCGACGCTCGTCGCCAAGGGGATCATGGGCGATGATCGGCCTTATCAGGCGATCCCGTGGTTCTGGTCGAACCAATATGATTTGAAGCTGCAGACCGTCGGCCTGTCGGTCGGTTATGACGCGGTGGTACTGCGCGGCGACCCGGCTGCGCGCAGCTTCTCCTTGGTCTATCTGAAGGGCGGCAAGGTCATCGCGCTCGATTGCGTCAACGCGACGCGCGACTATGTCCAGGGACGTGCGCTCGTGCTTGCCGGCGCAGCGCCCGACGCCGCGCGCATCGCCGACGCCGCGACGCCGCTGAAGGATCTCGCATGACGTCCACGCCCCTCATCGCCGGCGTCGAACTGGGCGGGACGAAGTGCAATTGCATCCTCGCCACCGGCCCCGACGATATCCGCGAAACGGTGCGCGTGCCGACCACCACGCCGGAAGAGACGCTCGCCGCGATCGAGGCGGTGCTGGCGCGCTGGACGGGCTTCGAAGCATTGGGCATCGCCAGCTTTGGTCCGGTCTCGCTTGACCGGTCGGCGGCCAATTACGGCTTCATCACCGCGACGACCAAGCCCGGCTGGTCCGACACCGATGTCGGCCTGCGCCTCGCCCGCCACACCGGCGTGCCGATGGCGTTCCAGACCGATGTCGTCGGCGCAGCCTTGGGGGAGGGGCACTGGGGCGCCGCGCGCGGGCTGTCGGATTATGCCTATATCACCGTCGGCACTGGCGTCGGCATCGGCCTGGTCGCCGATGGCCTGCCGATCGCGGGCGAACTCGGCCATGTCCGCCCGGTGCGCATGGCGGGCGATGCCTGGCCGGGCATTTGCGTGTTCCACGGCGATTGCGTCGAGGGCCTTGCCTCGGGTCCGGCGATCGCCGCGCGCGCGGGGCGGCCCGCAGCCGATCTGCCTGCCGATCATCCGGCCTGGGACAGCGTCGCACACACGCTCGCGCAATTGCTCCACACCCTGGTGCTGACCGGTGTGCCGCGCCGCATCGTCATGGGCGGCGGGGTGATGACCGGTGTGCCACATCTCTTCCCGCGGATCCGGACGCTGCTCGCGGGCAGCCTTGGCGGCTATGCCGCATTGGCCGAATTGTCCGATCTGGATGCATTTATCGTCGCGCCGCAACTGGGCAATAATGCCGGGCCGCTGGGCGCAATCGTGCTCGGCCATCACGCACTGGACGCCGCCGCTTCGAAATAGCGTTTACGGCGCCTTAACCCTGTCTGCTTACGCCGGATCAACCGTGATTTCGGTGAAGGGGAACGGCGTATGGCACGCCCGGCACATTATGACGCGATACTGCTCGCCAGCCCGTTGGGCGGCGCACCTTTACCCTGCGTTCCCCGCTGGCGTCCCCGGCCAGCGATCGACTCAAATATCCCCAAGGGCCCGGTCACCAACAAATTGAACCTTTTATTTTCCATTCCGGCATCAGCACTGTCGCCGGAAACGAATGGCGGTGCTCCATGCGCATTCTGATCATCGACGACGAACCAGGGATGCACGACAGCTACCGGCGCAGTTTTGCGCCGGCCGCTGGTCATGCCGGCGCGCTCGACGCGATGGCGGTCGAACTGTTCGGCGACAATGATGACGGGGATGCCGACGCCGCGCCGGCCATGGCTTTCACCCTCACGCATGCGATGCAGGGGATCGAAGGCGTCACCGCGGTCGAGGCATCGATCGCCAGGGGCGAGAAATACGCCGTCGCGTTCATCGACGTGCGCATGCCGCCCGGCATCGACGGCAAGGAAACCGCAAAGCGCATCCGCGCACTCGATCCCGACATCAACCTGGTCATCGTTACCGGCTATTCCGATTTCTCGCCGCTCGAAATCAGCCGCGCGGCCGGCCCGGCGGACAAGATCTTCTACATCGCCAAGCCGTTCGAAGTCGCCGAAGTGACGCAGACCGCGACCGCGCTGGCGCATCGCTGGCAAGTCGATCTGGAACTCGCCGCCGCGCGTGAAGCGCTCGCCGCGC
Source organism: Sphingomonas sp. So64.6b (assembly GCF_014171475.1). NCBI lineage: Bacteria > Pseudomonadati > Pseudomonadota > Alphaproteobacteria > Sphingomonadales > Sphingomonadaceae > Sphingomonas > Sphingomonas sp. So64.6b. The sequence continues at coordinate 2,512,615 of NZ_CP048817.1, read as the reverse complement.
AGATTGTCACGCTCAAGGAACAGAGCCACGAACTCGCCGCCAACGAAAGCCGCGCGATCCATATCGCCAATCACGATCCGCTGACCGAGGCGCCCAATCGTCTCGCCTTCCGCCGCGCCCTGACCGATCGCGCGCGCAGCGACGCGACCTTTGCGGTGGCGATGGTCGATCTCGACCGGTTCAAGCTGGTCAACGACACGCTCGGTCATCTTGCCGGCGATGAGCTGATCCGCATCATCTGCACGCATCTTCAGGACTCGGTGCCGGCGGGCGGCATGGTCGCGCGTCTCGGTGGCGACGAATTCGGCATCATCTTCGATTCACCCGGCGCCGAAGCTGCGGCAATGGAGTGCGAACGCATCCTGCGCGGCTGTTGCGGCACCTTCAAGGTGCTCGGCCATTCGGTTCAGGGCGGCGCGTCGATCGGCGTGATCGCCTCCGCGCCGACCGAATTGCGCGACCCGACCGACCTGATGCGTCGCGCCGATCTCGCACTCAACGATGCCAAGCGCGAAGGGCGCGGCATCGTCCGCGTGTTCGATGAAAGCATGGACGAGAATATCAAGCTGCGCCGCCGGATCGAAGGCGGCCTGTCCAGGTCGATCGAGAAGGGCGAACTCAAGCTGGTCTATCAGCCGATCGTCGCGCGCGAAGGCCTGGAAGTGGTCGGGTTCGAAGCGCTGCTGCGCTGGAATACCGATGATCACGGCCCGATTTCACCCGCAGTGTTCATCCCGATCGCGGAGGAAAGTAATCTCATCCACGAACTGGGCGACTGGGTGCTCGCGGAATCGCTCGCCGTGCTCGGTGAATGGCCAGGGCAATATGTCTCGGTCAATTTCTCGCCGCGTCAGTTCCGCCGCCACAATTTCGTCGGCCGCATCATGGAAAGCGTGCAGCGCGCCGGGATCGAGCCCAATCGCGTGCAGATCGAGATCACCGAAACCGCGATCTTCGATGATGCCGATCGCGCGGCCGAGACGCTCTACAAATTGCGCCAGATGGGCTTCCGCATCGCGCTCGACGATTTCGGCACGGGCTATTCGTCGCTCTACAATATCCGCAAATTCGCGCTCGATTGCCTGAAGATCGACCGCAGCTTCATCGACGGCATGGGCCGCGAGCGTGAAAGCGCGGCGATCGTCCAGTCGATCGTCCATCTCGGCCGCTCGCTCGGTCTCGGCGTGATCGCCGAAGGGGTCGAGACCGAAGCGCAGGTCCAGGCGCTGCGCGTCGCGGGTTGTTCGCATCTCCAGGGCTATTTCTTCTCGCGCCCGGTCGATCTCGAGATCGCCACCGAAATCGCGCATCGCCGCTTCATGGCCGAACCCGAAACCGATGCGGTCGAGGATGATGCGGAACCGCTGTTGGGCAACGGGACGCACGGCTAATGGCGTCCTTTCGCGCCGCGATCGGCCGGATCGGTGCGTTGCGCAGCCCGGCGTCGCTGGGCGCAAAGCTGGTCCTGATCCTGACCGCGGTCGGCCTGGCCGGCTCGGTCGCGCTCACCCTGTTGCTGGCCAGCGTCATCACGCCAAGCTTCAATCAGCTCGAGAATAAATCGATCGACCAGCATGTCGAACGCACGCGCGCGGCTTTGGGTGAATATGCTTCCAAGGTCGAAAGCGCGGTACGCGACTATGGTGACTGGACTTCGAGCTATGATTACATGGCCGCCCCATCGGCCAAATTCGAACAGGAATCCTTTTCGCCGCTGGCGATGACCAATCTCGACGTCAACGGCATGGCCTATGTCGCCGAGGACGGCCGCATCGTCATCGCACGCTGGCTCGATCCGAAGACGGGCGCCGATCAGTCCGGCATGCGTGCCCGGCTGATCGCGGCAATCCGGGACATCGACCTCGCTCGTGCGGTGGGCAGGAATAATTCGGCGAGCTTCTACACGCGGCTCGGGTCGAGCGTCGCGGCGGTCGGCGTCGCGCAGGTCCGTCGCAGCGACGGCACCGGCGCACCGCGCGGTTATGTCCTGATGGCGCGCCAGATCAGCTCGGGCCAGATTTCCGAATTGCTGCAGCTGCCCGCCCGGCTCGACCTTGCCGATGCGTCGGATGCGGAGACAATCTCGACCACGCCCAGTTCGATGAAGATCGCCGTGCCGGTGCGTGGCGTGAACGGCCATGCGGTCGCCAATACCGTGTTCAGCGTGCCGCGGGAAATCTCGATCCTTGGCCAGCACATGCTGATGCTGGCGATCGGCGGGTCGACCATGTTGCTGGTCATCCTGCTGGTCGTGTTGCGGCGCATATTCACCCGGCTCGTGCTGCGCCCGTTGCACCGCGTCGAAAGCCATATGCAGATCGTGCGTCAGTCGGGCTCGCTCGGCCTGCTCGATGATGAGGGGCGGCGCGACGAAATCGGCTCGCTTGGCACCAGCTTCAATTCGATGTTGCGCCAGCTGAAGGATTTGCGCGAGCGGCTCGAAGTGCAGAGCTTTGCGCTAGGCCGCAACGAAAGTGCGGTCGCGGTGATGCACAACGTCCGCAACGCGCTCAACCCGATCAGCACGATCATCTCGAAGGGCATCGCTCAGCCGCCACCGATCGACCGCGCGACGCTCGACCGGGCCGTCGCCGAACTGGCGCGGAGCGATTTGCCGCAGCCGCGCCGCGAAAAGCTCGTCGCATTCGTCGCCGCCGCGGTCGAGGCGGAAGCGCGCGACCGCGATGAACGCCGCGCGCAGCTCAACGACGGGCGCGAGGCGATGAGCCAGGTGCTCGAGATCATCGGCGCGCAGCAGCATGCCGCGCACGAACGCCCGGTGCTCGAACCGTGCAACGTGACCGACATCGTCGCCCAGAACGCGACGATCGCGCGTTATTCGGGCGAGGTGTCGATCATGTTCAACTTCCCCGCACAGCCGCATCACGTCATGGCCAACCGCCTGATCCTGAGCCAGGTGATCGGTAACCTCTTCGCCAACGCGGCGGAGGCGGTCGCGGCCAAGGGCACCAATAGCGGTGCCGTGACGGTGACGATCGACGAAGCGAACGGTCAGACCCGAGTCGCGATTCGCGACGATGGCGAGGGCTTCGAACCGCAGGCCGGCGCGACCCTGTTCCAGCGCGGCTATTCGACGCGCGGGCACAAATCGGGCGGACTTGGCCTGCATTGGTGCGCCAATTCGATGAACGCGATGGAGGGTGCGCTGCGGCTGGAAAGCGAAGGTCAGGGCAGGGGCGCGAATGCGATCCTGACGCTGAAGGCGGCCTCCATGGAAGCCGGCACTGTGGGCATCGCCGCCTAGGGCCGGCTTGAACGTCGCTTCCGATCCGTATTGTTCCTGCACATCTGCTGGAAACGGCACCGGTTGACTCCCACCAAGGCCCGGGACATAGAGGCGCCAATTAAAAAACCCGGGATAATCCGGGGGGTCGCACCAATTCGCTGCACTAAAAGGGGCAGGTTCATGGTGTGCTTTTTCAATTCCGCCGGTCGTTCGACCGCGATTCCCGCACGGACTTCCACGAAATCGGCACTCCGCAGGAACCTGCGGTCGCAGGCAAGTCGGCTTGCACTTCGGTCGACCATCGGCATGGCCGCCCTTGCGGGCGTGAGCCTGCTGGCTCCCGGACAGGCCTGGGCGGATTGCCTCGTCGGCGGCGTCACCGTGACGTGCGACACCACCGTCACCACCGACACGACTTTTCCCGCCAGCCCACCCACCGATCGCGGATATACCGGCCCGATCGCCACGCCGATCATCCTCAACGTCGATGCGGGCGCAGCGGTCAGCGGCAACGGCCTTTCGCTCGTCAACACCGCTGGCGGCGGCGTCACCGTGACCAATAATGGCTCGATCAGCGTCGATGCCGGCAACACGCCGACGGCCGGCGGCACTGCTGCGCTGTCGCTTTCGACGGCTGGCGGCACGATCGCCTATACAGGCGGCAGCATCACCAACAACGGCACCGGCAACGGCTTCGACGCGGTGCAGACCGGCGGTGCCGGTTCGGTCAATATCAACATCACCGGCAATGTCACCGCGGCGACCGGCGAAGGCATCACCGTCCGCGACGTGGCGACCAGCACCGGCATTTCGGTGACGACCAACGATGTCACTGCGCTGAGCGGTGGTCGCGACGGCATCGACGCGCAGAGCCTGTCGCTGACCGGCGATGTCACGATCGTTGCCAATGGCAATATCCAGGCGGGTAATGCCGGCATTGTGGGCGCGATCTTCCCGGCTGCGGGAACCGGCAATATCGACGTGACCGCCAATGGTGCGATCGACGCACGATTCGGCGTCGATGCGGAGAATTTCGGCACTGGCTCGACCAGTGTGACCACGGTTGGTCCGGTCACCGCGACCAGCGGCAACGGCATCTTCGCACGAACGGCTGGGGGCAACGTCACGGTCAACGCGGGTGATGTGGGCTCAACCGGCAATACCGCGATCATCGCGCGCCAGACTTCGGCGGCCGGAGCGGGCGCGATCGATGTGACGGCGGGCAATGTCTCGGGCACGACCGGTATTGAAGCCACCAACAGCGGCACCGGCGCGATCACCGTGACCGCCAACGGCACGGTCACCGGCACACTTGCCGAAGGTATCAACGCCAATGGCAATGGCGCGGTAACGGTGAACGTCGCCGATACGGTGACTGGCGCGACGCGCGGCCTCAACCTGGTCGGCGGCACTGGCGGCACGGGCGATATATCGGTCACCGGCACCGGCGGCTTTGTCGGCGGCACCGGTAATGCGGCGAACATCCAGAATAACGGCTCGGGCAATGTCCTGGTCGATATCTCGGGCGCGAGCAGTTCGGCGGGCGGCGAAGGTATCGTCGTTCGTGACACCGTCGCGGGCGGCAATGTCGATGTCACCACCGGCGCGGTCACCGCGCTGTCGGCGGGCCGTGACGGTATCGATGTCCAGACGCAATCGCTGACCGGTAATGTGACGATCGTCGCCAATGGTGACATCAATGCGGGCAATGCCGGCATCGTCGGCGCGATCCTCCAGGGTGGCGCGACGGGCAATGTCGATGTGACCGCCAATGGTGCGATCACGGGACGCTTCGGGATCGATGCCGAGAACTTCGGCAGTGGTTCGACCAGTGTCACCACGGTCGGGCCGGTCACCGCGACCAGCGGCAATGGCATCTTCGCACGAACGGGTGGCGGCAACGTCACGGTCAATGCGGGTGATGTGAGCTCAATCGACGAGACCGCGATCGTCGCGCGCCAGACTTCGGCCGCTGGCGCGGGCACGATCGATGTGACGGCGGGCAATGTCTCGGGCGCGACCGGTATTGAAGCCACCAACGCCGGCACCGGCGCGATCACCGTGACCGCCAACGGCACGGTCACCGGCACACTTGCCGAAGGTATCAATGCGAACGGCAACGGCGCGGTAACGGTGAACATCGCCGATACGGTGACTGGCGCGACGCGCGGCCTCAACCTGGTCGGCGGCACTGGCGGCACGGGCGATATATCGGTCACCGGCACCGGCGGCTTTGTCGGCGGCACCGGTAATGCGGCGAACATCCAGAATAACGGCTCGGGCAATGTCCTGGTCGATATCTCGGGCGCGAGCAGTTCGGCGGGCGGCGAAGGTATCGTCGTTCGTGACACCGTCGCGGGCGGCAATGTCGATGTCACCACCGGCGCGGTCACCGCGCTGTCGGCGGGCCGTGACGGTATCGATGTTCAGACGCAATCGCTGACCGGTAATGTGACGATCGTCGCCAATGGTGACATCAATGCGGGCAATGCCGGCATCGTCGGCGCGATCCTCCAGGGTGGCGCGACGGGCAATGTCGATGTGACCGCCAATGGTGCGATCACGGGACGCTTCGGGATCGATGCCGAGAACTTCGGCAGTGGTTCGACCAGTGTCACCACGGTCGGGCCGGTCACCGCGACCAGCGGCAATGGCATCTTCGCACGAACGGGTGGCGGCAACGTCACGGTCAACGCGGGTGATGTGAGCTCAATCGACGAGACCGCGATCGTCGCGCGCCAGACTTCGGCCGCTGGCGCGGGCACGATCGATGTGACGGCGGGCAATGTCTCGGGCGCGACCGGTATTGAAGCCACCAACAGCGGCACCGGCGCGATCACCGTGACCGCCAACGGCACGGTCACCGGCACACTTGCCGAAGGTATCAACGCCAATGGCAATGGCGCGGTAACGGTGAACGTCGCCGATACGGTGACTGGCGCGACGCGCGGCCTCAACCTGGTCGGCGGCACTGGCGGCACGGGCGACATATCGGTCACCGGCACCGGCGGGTTCGTCGGTGGCACCGGTAACGGGGCGAACATTCAGAACAATGGTGCTGGCACGGTCACGGTCAACATCTCCGGTGCAAGCGGTTCGACCAGCGGCGAGGGCATCGTGGTGCGTGACACCGCAATCGGCGGCGACATCAGCGTGACCACCGGCGCAGTGACCGCGCTGGCGGGTGGCCAGGACGGGATCGACATCCAGACTCAGTCGCTGACCGGCGACGTCACGGTGGTCGCCAATGGCGATATCGGGGCAGGCAATGCCGGCATCGTCGGCGCGATCCTCCAGGGTGGCGCGACGGGCAATGTCAACGTGACCGCCAACGGCGCGATCGATGCGCGGTTCGGTATCGATGCTGAAAACTTCGGCACCGGCTCGACCAGCGTCACCACGGTTGGTCCGGTCAATGCGACCACCGGCAACGGCATCTTCGCGCGCACGCTTGGCGGCAACATCACCGTCAATGCGGGTGATGTGACGGCTACTGCCAATACCGCGATCATCGCACGGCAGACCTCGGCAGCCGGAGCGGGAGCGATCGACGTGACCGCGGGCAATGTCTCGGGCACGACCGGCATCGAAGCCACCAACTCCGGCACCGGCGCGATCACCGTGACCGCCAACGGCACGGTCACTGGCACCGGCGCAGAGGGCATCAACGCCAATGGCAACGGCGCGGTAACGGTAAACGTCGCCGACACGGTGACCGGCGCGACGCGCGGCCTGACCTTGATCGGCGGCACTGGCGGCACGGGCAACATATCGGTCACTGGCGCTGGCGGCTTTGTCGGCGGAACCGGCGATGCGGCGAACATCCTCAACAATGGCGCGGGCACGGTCACGGTCGATATCTCGGGCGCGAGCAGCTCCACCGCCGGCAACGGCATCGTCGTGCTCGATACCGCGCTCGGCGGCGACATCAGCGTCACCACCGGTGCGGTCAGCGCGTTGGCGGGAGGGCAGAACGGCATCGACGTTCGAACCCTGTCGACCAGCGCCGATATCACCGTGGTCGCCAATGGCGACGTCGGGGCGGGCAATGCCGCTATCGTCGCTGCGGTCTTCCCGGCCGCTGCGACTGGCAACATCGACGTAACCACCAATGGCGCGGTCAATGCGCGGTTCGGCATCGATGCGGAGAATTTCGGCACCGGTTCGACCAGCGTGACCACGGTCGGCCCGATCAACACGACGACCGGCAACGGCATCTACGCACAGACCAATGGCGGCAATGTCACGGTCAATGCCGGTGACGTCACATCCACCGGCGCCGCAGCAATCGTTGCCCAGCAAAACTCGGCCGCTGGTGCGGGCGTTGTCGATGTGACCGCGGGCAATGTCTCTGGCACGACCGGTATCTTTGCGAACAATGCCGGCACCGGGGCGGTCAGCGTGACCGCCAACGGCACGGTCACCGGCACCGGCGCGGAGGGCATCAACGTCAGCGGCAACGCCGCGGTGAGCGTGAGCGTCGCCGACACGGTGACCGGCGCGACGCGCGGCCTGACCTTGATCGGCGGCACTGGCGGCACGGGCAACATATCGGTCACTGGCGCTGGCGGCTTTGTCGGCGGGACCGGCGATGCGGCGAACATCCTCAACAACGGCGCTGGCACGGTCACGGTCGATATCTCGGGCGCGAGCAGCTCCACCGCCGGCAACGGCATCGTCGTGCTCGATACCGCGCTCGGCGGCGACATCAGCGTGACCACCGGTGCGGTCAGCGCGTTGGCGGGAGGGCAGAACGGCATCGACGTTCGGACCCTGTCGACCAGCGCCGATATCACCGTGGTCGCCAATGGCGACGTCGGGGCGGGCAATGCCGCTATCGTCGCTGCGGTCTTCCCGGCCGCTGCGACTGGCAACATCGACGTGACCACCAACGGCGCGGTCAATGCCCGGTTCGGCATCGATGCGGAGAATTTCGGCACCGGTTCGACCAGCGTGACCACGGTCGGCCCGGTCAACACGACCACTGGCAATGGCATCTTCGCGCTGACCACCGGCGGCAACGTCACGGTCAATGCGGGCGACGTCACATCGACCGGCGCGGGGGCGATCGTCGCTCAGCAGACTTCGGCCGCTGGCGCGGGCGTGATCGATGTGACCGCCGGCAATGTCTCGGGTACGACGGGTATCTTCGCGCTCAATGCCGGCACTGGCGCAATCAACGTGACCGCCAACGGTACGGTGACCGGCACTGCCGCCGAGGGCATCCTGGCAAACGGCAACGCCGCGGTGACCGTAGCGGTGGCCAATACGGTGACCGGCGCGACGCGCGGCCTGACCTTGATCGGCGGAACCGGCGGCGCGGGCAACATCTCGGTCACTGGCGCTGGCGGCTTTGTCGGCGGGACCGGCGATGCGGCGAACATCCTCAACAATGGTGCGGGAACGGTCACGGTCGATATCTCGGGTGCGAGCAGTTCCACTGCCGGCAACGGCATTGTGGTGGGCGATACTGCGCTCGGCGGCGACATCAGCGTCACCACCGGTGCGGTCAGCGCGCTGGCGGCAGGCCAGAACGGCATCGACATCCGGACCCAGTCGACCAGCGCCGATGTCACCGTGGTCGCCAATGGCAATATCGGGGCGGGCAATGCGGCCGTTGTCGCTGCGGTCTTCCCGGCCGCTGCGACTGGTAACATCGACGTAACCACCAACGGCGCGGTCAATGCCCGGTTCGGCATCGATGCCGAGAATTTCGGCACCGGCGCGACCCGAGTGACCACGGTCGGCGCGGTCAATGTGACCACCGGCATTGGCGTCTACGCGCTCTCGACCGGCGGCGCTGTCACCGTCAATACCGGTGCGGTGACATCGACCGGCAATGCGGCGATTATTGCCGAGCAAAGCTCGGCCGCCGGAACTGGCGCGGTCAACGTGACCGCCGGTGCCACCTCCGGCACGACCGGCATCATCGCGACCAATCGCGGCACCGGCTCGACCACGGTGGCGGCACTTGGCCCCGTCACCGCAACCACCGGCAACGGCATCCTGGCGCAAGCGAATGGCGGCAACATCGTCGTAATGGCGGGCGATGTGAGCTCGACCGGTACGACGGCGATCGTCGCACTCAACACGGCTGCGGCGGCCAATACCGGTACGATCGACGTCACGCTGACCGCCGGCCATACCGTGACCGCCAACGCGGTGGGCGCCTACGGCATCTTCACCGATAGCGGTCAGTCCTCGGGCACCACGACCATCAATGTGGACGGCACGATCAATGCCGCGGCGGCGGGTGTCGCCAGCATCTCGACCGTTGGCGACATTGTCACCAATATCAGCGCAACCGGCGTGATCGATCCGTTGATCGGCATCGACCAGTCGACTGTCTCTGGTGCGATCACCGTCAACAATGCCGGTCTGGTGGAAGGCGATAATATCGGCGTGCGGTTGACCTCGACCGGTGCCGGCGCAGTCGGTGCGCTCACCGTCAACCAGGTCAGCAGTGGCACGATCGCCGGCATCATCGGCATCGATCTTGCCGGTGTCGACGCTGCGCTTGCGGTCAACAATGCCGGGTCGATCTCGGGCACGGCGGGTATCAGGATGACCGCAACCGGGACCGGCAATGCCAGCGTCGTCAACGGCGGTACGCTGACCGGCACCGGCGGCGCGGTGCTGGCGACGCTGAACGGCGGCAGCTTCACGCTGACTAACACCGGCACGATGAACGGCGCGCTCAATGTGACCGGTTCGGCTGTCGCGACCTCGACCGTAACCAATGCGGCCGGCGGAATCGCGAACTTCGGGTCGGGCGCATCCAGCGTCTCGGGCAGCTTCGTCAATGCGGGCACCGCCAATATCGGTGCCGGCGGAACGATCCTGTTCCTCGGCAACACCAACAACTCGAACCGGATCAACTTCGCCGGGGCGGGCACCTTCACCACCAACGGGGCGATGACCAACACCGGGATCATCAACGCGCGGAACAATTTGACCAGCAACGTCGTCACGGTCGGCGGCGCCTATGTCGGCGGCGGGCAGTTCTTCGCCGATTACAGCACCGTCACCGCGACCGCGGATCGCCTGAACATTGGTGGCGCAGCCTCGGGCAATACCAATGTGACGATGAACCGCGTCGGCGCACGCAGCTTTGTCGCCGGCGGCTTCCTGCCGGTGGTGACGGTGACGCCGGGCGCCGCGGTCGGTACCTTCACCTCGAACACGATCTTCCCGAACACCGGGTTCATCCTCGAAAGCTTCGGGCGCAACCCGGCGAGCAATACCCAGTTCGGCCTGATCCAGCAGATCAACCCGTCCTCGACGGCGCTGGGCGGCCTGACCTATGTCGCCGAATCCGCCTCGATGCTGCTCGACGCGCCGATCAGCCCCTATATCACGCCACGGACCGACGCGGCGGCGGGCGACAAGAGGTTCAGCCTGTGGATGCGCGGTTCGGGCGGGCATACCAAACAGACCATCGCATCGTCGATCAGCGGCGGCGGGGTCACGTTTAACTCGGTCAACCGGTTGCGCACCAACCATGAGGCGATCCAGATGGGCGCCGATTTGGGCCTTTACTTCGGCGGCAACTGGGTCGCGCATCTGGGTGTCACCGGCGGCTGGTACGACGGCGTTGCTCATCCGTCCGCGAGCGAAAGGCTGGCGGTCGATACGGGCTTTGTCGGTGGTTATGTCGCGATCAGCAACGGCGCGCTCACCATCGACGGCCAGCTCCGTCGCGAATGGCGCAAATACGACGTGGTTCTGCCGACCTTGTTCGGCAACACCAAGAAGGACGTCGACGGCCGGGCGACCGCCGGGTCGATCCACGCTTCCTACCGCGTTGGCGGCAGCAGTGGCTTCGCGGCAACGCCGTTCGTCGGCTTCAACTATGCCGACAGCCGGATCGACAATATGACGATCGACGCGGACAGCTTCTACTCGCCGGGCGGCGACAAGACCAAGGTCGGCCAGGCCGGGCTGCGCGTGTCGTATCGCGCGGGCGACGCGGACAAGGTCGTGGTCGAGCCGTTCGCCAGCGCTGCGGGGATGAAGAACTGGTCGCGTGGCGACAACGGCACCTTCACCTTCGGTACGCCGGCGACGAGCTTCTCGCTCAACACGCGCACCTGGGATGATGCGATGCGTTACTCGGCGGGCGTCATGGCCCATGCCCGGGGCGGACGCCTGTCGGCCTTTGTGGTCGGCAATATCGACGACGGTTCGGGCCTGCGTGCCTTCACCGTCAATGGCGGGATCCGGTTCAACTTCTGAACCGGCACCGGCTGACTCTCTACGCGGTGGGCGATCGAATGCGATCGTCCACCGTGCGGGATTGTGCGAAGGCCGCGAGCCGGGCATGGCGCGGACATGATCCGTTTTCTCGCTCCGCTAATCCTTCTCTATCCCGGCCTGGCTACGGCGCAGGCCATCCAGCCCGGCAATTGGGACGTGAAATCGACCGCGGTCGATCTGGTCGTTCCGGGCACTGCCGGTTTCCTGCTGCGCATGATGAAGGGCAAGTCGAAGACCGAGCACAAATGCGTCGCGCCGGATCAGGCAAGGGCCGGGATATCCGCTCTGCTCGCCCCCGATCCGAAGTCCAAATGCCGGGTCGAAAGCTCACACATCGCCGATGGCAGAATCGCGCAAGTGATGGTGTGTCCGCAAAAGGAAGGCGGCACGTTCCGCGTCGTGCGGCAGGGCAGCTATAGCGCGGCGGGTTTTACCGCGCGCATGACGATGTCCGGGCAAACCCCCAAGGGCGCGTCGCGCATCGTGGTCGACCAGACGGCGACGCGCACCGCGCCCGCCTGCCGCAGATAGGCTAGGGGCGAGAGCATGCTGCGAATAGGTGGAATCCGGCTATTCGCAATCAAGCACGCGACCACAAGGAATCTAGAGCGGGCTGCGTTTCCGTAGAAACGCAGCCCGCTCTAGGCAGCCCGCTCGCGCTTCGGCACGACATCGTCCTTGCGCCGCAGATAGGGCGCGACCAGGTTGCGGGCGCGGAACCACTCCTGACGTTCCTCGCTCAGCGTCTCGAAATTGCCGATCACGCGGCGGCAATCGTCGCTGCGGCACTGGCAGATCATGTGCCAGTTCGATTCCCTCAAGGTGGTCGAATAATCCCAGGCGATTTCCTCGCCCGGGGCGATGGTTCGGACCGCGACCAGGAACACGCCATCGGCGGTGAAACGCAGGCCCGCATTGGGGCTGCAGCTATGATTGATCAAATCGTCGATCCGCCCCGACGGGCCCATATAATGCTGCGGCGTGACCTGCACGAAACGGTCTCTCGATCCGCGCATCAGGCTCGGCACCTTGTCGGCGCGGATGCGGCGGCCGGTGAAACGGATGATCGTGTCGCCCTCGGCAAAACCTTCGGCGGCATAGACCGCCTTGCCGAGATGCGTCTCGCCGACCGCGAACAGGTTTGCGGCGGGACGATAAGCGTCGAGCACATAAAAGCGGCCGTTGCGATAACCAAGCGAGCGTAGCGGATTGATCGTCGCCAGCCCGACCATGAACCAGATGCTTGCATGGCATAGCAGTTCGACGAAGATATAGGCGTACTCGCCGACGATCTGCCCTTCCGCGCGCGTCGCGACGAGCAAGGTGGCGAGGTCGCCCAGCGTCCATAGCCCCCAGGCCGGCGATCGTTCGCGATTGCGGTCCTGCCACACGCTCTGCCAGGTCGGCCAGAAGCTGATCGGCACTGCGACCACCACCAGCATATGCGCCCAGAAGGCGTTCTGGAACGCGAGCCACAGGATCAGCGAGGCGAGGCACGCCGCCATGCAGAAAACTTCGCTTTGCGACGGCGCTTCCCAACTCGACCGCCGCCATATGCCGAGCGTGATCGCGATGCAGGCGACTGCCGAAATGCCGAAGATCCATGCCTGTGGCGCACCGGGATTGACCGCGGCATAGGTGCCCGCCTCGACCGCCGTCGCCGCGCTCCAGACCAGCCAGGACGCGCGGTTCGGCTGCACCAGCTGACGCCTGATCCCGGTCAGATAGACGCCATAGCCCGCAAGACTGCAGACGATGGCAAAGATGAACCAGGGCTCGTTCGACATATTCGTGGTGACCATTATGGTTACCGCGAAGTTATAGCAGGTAGAGGAATCCGTCTATTCCAAAAGCACGGATTCCCGGCGAGTCGCTAATGCCACTCAAATCGAATCCGAAACTGATGGCGATCGTGCGCGGCGCTGGTCGCCGCGGTTGTCAGGCCTTGGTAATCACCGGATCGAACGTGATGGTCGAGCGAATTTCCAGCGTGTCCGGGCCGATCGACATCGGGCAGACCACACTTGGCATCGCGGCCACATCGAACAATTCCGTGATGAAACCCTCAAGCTTCACCCATTCGACGATATCGCCGGTAGCGAGATTGACGACCAGAACGCCGCACCATGGTTCCGCGTCACGCTCCTTCATCGCATCGTCCAGCGCAAGGCCGGCAAAGGTGCCGTTGCGCGGCTTCGACACGGTGACCAGGGCATGGCCATTATGGATCGACATGCCGCGCAGGAAACCCGGGCAGAAGGCGATGTCGGTACGATCTCCGGTCTTTGGATCGATGCGGATGATCTGCCCCCGCCCCGAATCGAGCGCGAGGACGCTGTCGCCGTAAACCCGTGGGCTGTGCGGCATCGACAGCTGATCGGTCACCACGCGATCGGTCTCGACCTCGATCAGAACACCGCCCTCGTGGCGTCGCTCACGCCACCCGGTCAGGATGTCGCTGCGGCTGACGGCGGTGACATAGCGAGGTTTGCCATTGTCCATCGCCATGCCGTTCAGATGACAGCGATCTTCGGGCGCGAGCTTGGAGATGAATTTGGGTTTCCAGATCGGGCGGAAACTATGGTTGAGGTCGAGCGTCGCCAGGCAGCTATATTTTGTGTTGACGAAGATAACTCGTCCGGCAGAGTCGGTGCCGACTTCATGCACATCGACATCGCCGGTGGTTTGCGCATTGCGCGGCACCAGCACCATGTCGAAGCTCTTGTTGCCAAGCTCCCCGGGCCGGAGCACATTCTCCAGGCGCCAGACCTGATGCAGCGCGCCGAGATAAAGCCGGCCTGGCTGATAACAGACGCCCATCGCGCGCGTGAAATTCTGCTGATTGAATGAGACAGTACCGGCCGGCGTCACACCGACCAGGAACAGCTGGCCGGTCTGATACGAGGTGAAAGCGAAGCTCAACTTGTTCGCACGCAGCCAGTCGGCAAAACCACGCGATACCGAGATATTCGTATTGGGCTGCTTCGACGCCGGTGCCGCGGCTGTCTTGGCTTTGGCCGCGCCGCCTGCCGGCCCAGAGGGTGGCGGCATATTCTCGGTCGCGCTGGCGATGGGCTTCTTGCTCATGACGGGTTCCAGTTCATTGGCCGCTATCTATACAAAAATGGACCTGTAAAAAATGGGCCCGCGACGTGGAAGCCGCGAGCCCATTCACTAGGGGGTGAGCCCTACATATCCAAATTATCAGAACTTGATGCGGATACCGGCGCGACCACCGCCGCCCTTATAATCGTCACCATATTCGCCATGCGCTTCGAGGAAGCCAGTGACGCCGCCGGCTGTCACGATGTTGATGCCGAGCGTGCCCTGGCCATAGGTGCCAAGGCGATTGTTGGAGAAGGCGATCGTCTGCGCACCGCTGGTGAAGCGTACCTGATCGTCACCCTTGAACTCGTGCACCGCCGCGGCGCCGGCATAGAATACCAGCTTGGAGGTTTCGCTCAGACCGGTGGAACCACCGATCCGCGCACCGGCCTTGCCGCGGAACCCGGTGAAATTGTCGAAGTCGAAGCTGCCGCCAAGCGTGCCGTAATCCTTGATGTCGCTGCTGGTATAGGCGGCACTGATTGCCGGCTCGAAGAAGAAGCTGTCCGAACCCAGCCGGAAGCCGGTTTCGAGCTTGCCGCCCCAGGTATTGGCCGAAGTGTCGAGTTTGAAGCCGGCAAAATTGCCGCGCGTGTTGATCCACGCATGGTCGTATTTGGCGAGGCCGTTGATGAAGAACCCACCAGCCTGATAGGCGCCGTAGACCGTGCCGTTGACGGCTTCGATATCGAAGCGATCGCCATAGCCGCGGAAGTTCATCGTCGAGCTCAGATAACCGCCCGCGACACCGATGCTGAAGCCGCCATCGTCGCTGGCCGATCCCAGCATATCGACGCCGATCTGTCCGCCGAAAGCATCCTGCTTGTAGCCGAGATCGACATTGTTCTGCGCCAGGCCGTTGAAGGAGAAGCTCCCCGTTTCATCACGCGTATTGACCTCACCGAACATCTGCAGCCACACCCGCCCGGTCGAATCCGAGGTCGGCGTGCCCCAGCCGGCGTCGCGGCCGGCCGCCATATGGGCAGTCACCGCGTCACCGGAACGGTTCCAGACGGAGGCCAGACCTTCACCCAGCTTCGCTTGGCGATAGACTGTGGCGCTGGGTGCGCTGATCAACTGATAGGCGAGGGCGGTCGGGTTGTAGACCACACCGAACTGGATCAGGCCGATGGTCTGCGACCCCGCGCCGATCGTGAAAGCAGTCGGCGAGGATGCCGTGGTCGCCTGGACGATCGTGGTTGCCGGGATCA
Organism: Sphingomonas sp. So64.6b; assembly: GCF_014171475.1. NCBI lineage: Bacteria > Pseudomonadati > Pseudomonadota > Alphaproteobacteria > Sphingomonadales > Sphingomonadaceae > Sphingomonas > Sphingomonas sp. So64.6b. Next base: position 2,496,796 of record NZ_CP048817.1, on the reverse strand, counting down.
GGATCGCCGGCGAGTTGAGCGGCGCGAGCACGACGGAGGTGCTGCCGGTCGCGGTCGTCAGGTTCAGGCGATCCACCGTTGCCGTCGTCGTGCCGAAGGCGATATCCAGTCCAAGCGTTGCGGCACCGGAACCCGCATAATTGGCGATCGTCAACGTATCGCCGGCACGCCCGTTACGCAGGTCGACCAGGCCGGAGTTGGTGAAGCTTTCCAGTCCGAGCAACGACACCGCTTGCGTGGCCGCCGCGGTGCCGAGGCGCACCGTACCGCTATTGGTCAGCGTATCGCTGCCCGCGCCGAAGTCGCTGTCGCCGATCAGCGTGAAGGTGCCGGCATTGGTCAATCGGTCGGCATTGCCGGTCAGCAGCAAACGGCCAGTCAGATTGCCATTGTTGTTGACCGTCGCGGCACCACCCGATGCCTGGATGGCATAGCCGGTCCCACCGGTGATCGAGCCATTGTTGGTGATCAAGGTACCGTTCAGTGAGGAGACGGTCACCGCATTGTTGCCGCCCTGCACCGACCCTGCCGAGCCGACCGTCAGGCGCGCGATACCATCGAGCGCGGGATCACCCACAGCGGCACCGCCGCCGCCCCCGGCGCCACCGGCGATGATGTTGATCGCGGTGCCGCTGGTCGAACGAACGGCTCCCGTGACGTTGATATTGGCGCCACCACCAAAGCCGAACGCCCTGATCGCGGTCGATCCGGTGCCCGACACCTGGACCGATCCCGCATTGACGATGACATCACCGCCAAAGCTGGCGGCGTTGATGCCGTTCGAGTTCGCGCCCGTGGTCGACACGGTGCCGACGGTCACACCGACGCTGTAGAAGCCGCCGGCGCTGATCGCCGTGGAATTGGCACCGGTCGTGCGGACCGTTCCGGCATTCACCGTGACGCCGGCCGACGCATAGGCATCGATGCCGCCGCTGCCCTGGCCCGAAGTTGTGACGGTGCCTGCGGCGATGTCGATCTCGCCATAATAGGTCCGCGCGAGAATGCCGGTCGAGAAATCGCCCGAGGTCGCCACCGATCCGCTGCCGGTCACCGTGACGTCGCCATAGATGGTCTGGATGTCGATGCCGTTCGAATCCTCACCGCTGGTGATGATCGCGCCGGTATTGTTCACCGAACCCGCGCCCAGTGCATAGACGTTGACGCCATCCGATGCGTAGCCGCTGGTGCGTACCGTGCCGGTAACCGCGACCGAGGCATCATAATAGGCCTGGGCGCGAACGCCGATCGAATTGTCGCCGGTCGTCGTGACATTGCCAACGGTGATGTCGGTATTGCCAGCGTAGAATGCGATGCCGAATACGCCGTCCGAAGAATAGCCCGATGTGGAAACGTTGTCGGCCGTGATCGAGACATTGCCGAAATAGGACGCGCCGACGATGCCGGGCGAATAATCGCCCACCGTGCTGACCGTGCCTTCATCGACATTCACGTCGCCGAAGATGCTGACGGCATAGACGCCGGCCGCATTATAGCCGGTCGTGGCGACCGAGGTGCCGGTGACGCTGACATCGTCAAGGCCGACCGCCGATACACCGAAGGACTGCTCCCCGGCCGTCGTGATCGCGCCATGCGTTATCGCGATATTGCCGCCGTTCATCGCGGAAGCGTCGATGCCGTCGGCGAAATCGCCGGCGGTGTCGACCGCGCCGACGTTCACGGTGATGTCACCGGCCGTGTAAAGGGCGTTGGCGGTTTCTGCATGAACGCCATCGGCACCCGCTTCGCTGGTCGCGATATCGCCCTGCGTGATGTCGATATTGCCGATCAGGCTATAGGCGTCGATGCCCGTGCTGGTCGATGAGACCGATCCCGCGCCGGTAATCGTGACGTCGCCATACCCGATCGCACTGATGCCGCCGCTGCCGGCGCCGGTGGTCGTGATCGAACCGTTGTTTGCAACGTCGACGGTTCCGCCGATCGCGAAGACCGAGACACCGGTCGAATTGGCGCCGGCGGTGGCCACATCGCCATTGACCGTTGCCGCGGCATTATAGCCATAAACCGCGACGCCGGCCGAATTGTCGCCCGTCGTCGACACATTGTTGACCGTCGCGCTCGCGTCGCCAACGCCGAAGAACGATCCGGCATAGACGCCGGTAGAATTCGCGCCGGCGGTCGAAACAGTGCCGGTCGAGGTCGCCGACGCGTTGCCATAATAGCTGATCGCAACGACGCCGCGCGAGTTGTCGCCGGTGGTGGTCACATCACCCACGGTCACGTCCACATCGCCATAGACCGCGCGCGCCAGAACGCCGATGGAGTTCGCGCCGCTGGTCGTTACCGATCCTGCGCCGTTCACGACCGCCCCATAAATGCCGGTAGCGTTGATGCCGATGCTGCCGTCGCCCGATGTGCTGACGCTGCCATTGTTGGTCACTGTCGCAACGCCACCATAGGCAAAAACATCGACGCCGCGCGAAGCGGTGCCTTCGGTCGATACATCGCCATTGACCGTGACCGAGGCGTTATAGCCATAAGCATAAACCGCCGGCGACGAATCGCCGGTGGTCGCGACGTCGTTGACGGTAATATTCGCATCGCCGCCGCCATAGGATTTTACGAAAACGCCATTCGCGTCGACGCCGCTGGTCGAGATTGTGCCGGTCGAGACGAACGTCGCGCCGCCCGCGCCGGTGCTGAACATCACCGCGCCGTAGCTGTAATCGCCCGATGTCGTGATGTTATCAACCGTCAGCGAGGCGGTGTCGCCCTGGACCACTGCGCCGTTCGAAGCATAGCCATTGGTCGTGATATCACCGGCCGTGACAGTAACCGGTGCATCGGTACCGAACGAAACGGCGCGAATGCCGGTCGAATAATCAGCCTCTGTCGAAACGGTGTCCGCGTTGATGTCGATCGAACCGCCGATCGCGCGAACGCTGATCGCGTCCGAACCGATACCGGCGACGCTGCCGCCCGCCGTCGTGACAGTGCCTGCGTCAATCGTGACGTTGCCGTTGCCGGCATAAGCGTAGATACCGCCGACATAATAGCCATTGGCCGCGACCGAACCGGCAGTGATGCCGATGTCGCCAGCATAAGCATTGACGCTGATGCCGAGCGAGCTGTTGCCGTTGGTCACGATTGAGGTGGCATCGATCGTGATGTCGCCCGTATTGCTGACCGCGTTGATTCCCTGCGACGCGCGACCGTCCGTCACGATGCTATCGGTATTGATCGTCAGGTCACCATAATTGGTGTTTCCGATCACCCCTGTCGCGCCGACTCCGGTTACGGAAATGCTGGTGTTGCCGAACGAGTTGAGCGTCGCCGCGCCATCGTTGAAGCCGAAGATCGCCACGCCTGTATTGGCGCCGCTGTCGATAGCCACGCCATCGCCGAGATTCACGGTCAGGTCGTAGACCGGCGCCGTCGGGTCGAGGGCAGGGTCGTCGGCAGGATCGACCGGCGGGGTCGAATAGGTAATCCCGCCCGGGAAGGGGTTGCCGGCGGCGGTGCAGGTCACGGTACCGAGTGTCGTCACGCCGCATTCATTGTCGGCGAAAGCTGGCGTCGCGATCAGCGCGCTCGCGGCGACGCCGGCCAGTGCGGTGCCCGTCAGCAGTTTGCGCGCAATGCTCCGCCCACCGCGTGAAAACGTTCTCATAGTGACGACCCCTGATTTTGACCCTGTTGTTCATTTATTATCAGCAAAAAATCGTTCGTCAAACATAGACTTACGAGATTGTTCTGTTGAATAAGCGGCCTCGACCCGAGACGCTTCACAAGCTTCCGCGTCATGATATTGCGGCTTTGCGAGCGTTGGATGTCGGCGCAGAGCCGCTCGAGAAAAAAAGGTTCTGGAAAAATGCTGTCATTGCTTCTGTTCGCCGCTGCTGTGGATCTCCCATCGACCAAGGCGGTTGCTCAGGCCGGTTCGACGGCGAATGCACCGGCTCAGGCGCCTTCGCTGTTCACCGTCGTCCTTCAACGCATGTCGCCCGAAGGACGCCCGATCTTTCAGCGCTATCTGAATCAGATATTGCTGCCTCAGGCGCGCGCCGAGGGCGAAGTCGAGAAGAAATATCGTGAGGCTCTGCGCGGCCTCGTCGCGGCACCGACGCTGGATGTCGACGCGGCCGCGCGGCTGATCGATCAACGCAAGCAAGCCGAGGCTGCAGCAACGGCCTCGATTCGCTCTTCGACTTTCGCGATGATCAAATCTTTGCCCGTGGCCGACCGAAAGCTCGTCTTGACCGCGATTTTCACCGACGCGCGGACTGTCGGCAAGCGACCCGCCGCGGCACCGGCAGACAAGAAATAATACGGATTATCACTTCCGGCGTGACCTAGCGCAAACGGATCATCAAGGATGAGAAGGTAAGGGGTCGGGAAGGATTCCGGACCTTTCCCGGAGCGCCGCAGGGTGGAGAGCTCATCCGGCAGCAACTGGCATGCTGCGATCTCTTTTTCGGCGCGTTTTTGCCCGCTGCGCCAATCCTGCAATGGTCGGGGCGATAGGATTCGAACCTACGACCCCTGGACCCCGAGACCAGTGCGCTACCAGACTGCGCCACGCCCCGACACATTGCAGGGGCGAGCGCGTAGCGGGGCGACGTGCGTCGATCAAGTTAAAAGTGCCGGTAAGGAGATTGGTGAGCGGGCCGTCGACATTGGGCATGGCTCGGCCATCCGACGGTCGACCCGCGATCACGGATCGAGCCCCGAAGATGCATCAGATAGGAAGCGGTTTATTTCGTAAGACTTAAGCGTATCCTCGCCCTTATGAGCCACGATCCCGTCCCCCCGGTCAGCTTCCCAACACTCTTCTTTCGCGTCGCAGCGCGCTGCGCCTGTCCCAGAAGGTGGAGCCGGGCTTCCAGTAACGCAGATTGCCCAGCCGCATCGCGTGGAAGTCGGCGGTGGCGGCGCTGCTGATCCCGTTGCTGAACCGCATCGAGTCGGTAAAGCCAAGCGCCTGCTGATGGCAGGAAGCGCATGAGGCTCGATCATTGGTGCTCAGCCGCAGGTCGTAGAACAGCACCCGTCCAAGTGTCGCCACTCGATCATTGATCGGGTTAGACGCCGGGCTGTGGTCAAGCGCTGTCACCGTCCGGTCGAAATAGGCGGGAAGCGTCGGCGCGGAATAATTGGCGATGTTTGCGAAGTCGATGGTGGTGACCTTCGCAACGCCTTCGGGGGTGGCGGACTGCCGAGCGCCATCGCCGCCGCCGCACGCCGCCAGCGCCAGCATTCCAGCGCCCACGATCAGCCGTCCGATGCTCACCAGGCGCATCGCTTTCCAGATCGGAAAGAGCGGCTTCGCAAAGATTCAGCCGCCGCCATTCCGCGCGGCCATCATCGCGTCGACATGGACGAACTTCTCGCGTGGCGCGCCGTCGCGGGCGGCGGCAACCTCGGCGGCTTCGATCTTCTGCCAGTCGCGGAAGGTGACGACCTCCACGCCGCGCTCCGCCAGCAACGCGTCGAGGCCGGCGCGGCCGGTCTTGCCGCTACTGCCCGGCAGATCGGCGGCGATATTCTCCGCTGCGAGGAACCCGTCCGGGCGGTTGGTGCCGATCGTGCCGGTAGGCCCGCGCCGTGCCCAGCCTACCGCGTAAAGGCCCGGTGCGATGCGGCCGTCCTGATTGGCGAAGCGGCCAAGGCTTTCGTCATAGGGTACGCCCTCGATCGGCGGGGTGCGATAGCCGATGCAACTGACCACCAGGCTGGCGGGAATCGCATAGGTCTCGCCGGTGCCCGACGCGCGCCCCTCGGCATCGAGCGCGGTGCGTTCGACGATGATCCGCTCGGCCTTGCCGTCGCCTTCGATCCGCACCGGCATGGCGAAGAAATCGAACACAATACCGATCGGCTTGTCCTGCGGGTGTGCGGCGAAATCGCGCAGATGCGTGACCGACTTGCGCTGCCCCGGATCGAGCGCGGCATCCGCCTCGATCGGCGGCAAATCGGCGGGGTCGACGTGCGGCGCGGCGCGCGAAAGATGGCCGAGTTCGCCCAGTTCCTTGGGTGTCATCGCGATCTGATGCGGCCCGCGCCGGCCGAGCAGGGTGACGGTCTGCAACCGCGCTTCGCCAAGCTCGCCAAGCGCATGTTCGACAATGTCCGAGCCGATGAATTCGTCACCGGTCTTGGCCAGGATCCGCGCCACGTCGAGCGCGACATTGCCGTTGCCGACCACGACCGCGCCGGGGCCGTGGAGTGGCGGGCCGAGCACCGCGAAATCGGGATGGCCGTTATACCAGCCGACGAACGCCGCCGATCCGATCACGCCGGGCAAATCGTCGCCCGGCACGCCGAGCGGCCGGTCGGACGGCGCGCCGGTGGCCAGCACGACCGCGTCGTACAGGCCGCGCAACTCCTCGATACTGACATCCTTGCCGACGCTGACATTGCCGACAAAGCGCACCGTGTCGGACAGCGCCACCGCTTCGTAGCGGCGCGATACGCCCTTGATCGATTGATGATCGGGCGCGACACCGGTGCGGATCAGGCCATAGGGAACGGGCAGCCGGTCGATGATGTCGACGCGCACGTCCGCGCCGAAAGTCTTCTGGCATCCCTCCGCCGTATAATATCCTGCAGGTCCCGAACCGATGATCGCGATATGATGCACGTGACGCCGCTCCTCGCTCTTTTGCGTAATGCTAGGCGGGAAGCGGGGCGGGGGAAAGGTCCGAAAGACCGCGCGTAAAGTTCGGCTTGGCCTGCGAAAACCTATCCACAGTTGAAATCCTACTGATTAAGTGGAGATTGGGCAATCAACGACACGATGGAATTGGCGATGCCGGTAAACGACCTTGTCCTCGACCGAAGCGAAAGCGCCGATACGATCGCGCCGATCGTGACGGGCCTGCGTGCCGCGCGCGACGACTGGCGCAAGGCGCATCAGCAATACGCTACCGCTGGGTCGGGGCGTTTCCCCGGCCGTACCGCGGTCGGCTTTATGCTCGAACATCTCGAGGCGGCTCTGTTCCCGCTGCGGCTCGGCCATTATGAAGGCACGACCGAAGATCTGTTCGTCGCGCTGCGGCTCGAACAGGCGCTGGCGATCCTGCGCGCCGAGGTGGATCGCGAACTGCGCTATTGGGAAGCGGAAAGCGCAGATGTTTTCGAGGCGGGACATGGCGAGACGATCGTCCGCCTGTTCGCCGCCGCGCTGCCCGAAATCCGCCGCCTGATCGACAGCGATATCGCCGCCGCGTTCCAGGGCGATCCCGCCGCGCGCAGCATCGACGAGATCCTGATCTGTTACCCGTGTGCGCTGGCGGTGATGTATCACCGGCTTGCGCATCAACTCTATCAACTTGGCGCGCCGCTCGTCGCGCGGGTCATTTCCGAGATCGCCAATACCCGCACCGGGATCGACATTCACCCCGGCGCGACGATCGGGCCGAGCTTCTTCATCGATCATGGCACCGGCGTGGTGATCGGCGAGACCACGATCATCGGCGCACGCGTGCGGCTCTACCAGCACGTCACGCTCGGCGCGCGGCGCTTGCCGGTCGAAGGCGGGGAGACGGTGCGCGAGCGCTTCGCCCGCCACCCGATCGTCGAGGACGATGTCGTGGTCTATGCCGGCGCGACGATCCTTGGCCGCGTGACGATCGGCGCCGGATCGACGATCGGCGGCAATGTCTGGGTGACCGACGACATACCGCGGGGCAGCCTGGTGATGCAGCCGCCCGCCTTGCTGTTCGGCCCCGGCCAGCCGCATTTGCCGCTGTTTCCCGGCGACGATTGACGCGAAGCCACGTCGGGCCGACATTCCATCCATAGGAGAGTGATAATGGCAACAGCCGTGAAGCTTGAATCGGGCCTGATCGATCGCGCTGCGGCGCGCAGGATCAGGATCGAACGCTCCACGCTGACGCTTGGCGCTGAGCTGTCCGGCGTGGATCTCGACCAGCCCTTGTCGGACACCGATGCCGAGATCGTTCGCGACGCCTGGCTGCTCTACAAGGTGATCTTCTTCCGCGATCAGGACATTGGTTACGAGAGCCATTTGCGGCTCGGCCGGCTGTTCGGCGAGCTCGAGGGGCATCCGGTCATTCCGCATATCGACGGCCACCCGGAAGTGCTGCTGATCAAGGGCGTCGAGGGCGTTCAGCTGACGCCGGAGAGCTTCGAGCCGTTCAAGGCGTTCAACAAATGGCACACCGACGTGACCTTCCGGCAACGCCCGTCGATCGCCTCGGTGCTGCGTGCGCGGATTATCCCGCCGGTCGGGGGCGACACGATCTGGGCCGATACCGCGGCCGCCTATCAGGGCCTGCCGCAGGGCGTGAAGGAGCGCATCGAGGGACTGGACGCCGAACATGACATCGTGCGCAGCTTCGGCGGGCGTGTCACGGAAGAGAAGCGCGCGCAACTCGCCCGCGATTTCCCGGCGGCGACGCACCCGGTGGTGCGCGTGCATCCCGAAACGGGCGAGAAGATCCTCTACGTCAACCACACTTTCACGACGCGTATCCTGGGCATTCCGGAAGAGGAGAGCGATGCGCTGCTCAAGCTGCTGTTCGACCGCATCAAGGTGCCCGAATATCATGTGCGTTTTCGCTGGAGTCCGAATGCGATCGGCGTCTGGGATAATCGTTCGACGCAGCATTATGCGGTGGGGGATTACTGGCCGGCGGAGCGCGTGCTGGAACGGGTGACGGTGGCGGGGGATGTGGTGACGCGCTAATTCCTTCTCCCCCTGTGGAAGAAAATGGCCGAGCGCAGCGAGGTCGGATGAAGGGGAGTGGCGCGCGCATCATCGGCGTTTGTCCCCCTCGCCCTTCCGTCGCTTCGTTCCTCCAGTGTCGGGTGAACAGCGTCCCACGCTGTTCAGACCATGCCGGGGGCATGGCCGACCCGACACTCTCTCGCAAAAGGGTTTCCTCTGCGAAACAGGTCCGGCTTGTTAATTCGTCAGATGGAGATTGGTTGCGCGCAGCGTTTGGGAGGTGATTTTTCCGGTGATGATCGGCGCTGCTTGTGGGCGATGTCATGTAGCGTCGAGAATGGCGGCGCGCCGTAGACCGCGGCCTCATCGGCCGACACCAGCGCCCGCGCTGTCGGGCATGTCGCAATATGAATTGCCGACTGGGCTTGGCAGGCGGTTCGACCGTCGCTGGACCGTCAGCTGATCGTCCAGGGGTCGATCGGCTTAGCGCGAATCCATCGCGTGGCCAGCCATTTCGCGCCCTGCCGGACGGGCAGGCCGGCATGGCGCGCCACAGGGTCGGGGTCGCCGGTCGCCAGGACATTGTCGAACAGGATGGCATCACCGCCGCGTGGTATCACGGTCAGGCCGACGCCAGGAAACACAGTCTCGCCGCCGCCGAACCCTTCATTGAGATAGACCAGTAGCGTCTTGATGCGCTGGTTCTGGGCGCCCTGGATGGTGTCGAGATGGGGTCGATACTGCTGCCCCGGCCGATAGCGCAACACGGTGAGCGGTTCGCCCTGGTCGACCTCCGTTCCGCTCGCGGCAGCGATCCGCTGATTGAGTGCGCGAACAACCAAATTCTCGTTGGTCGGCCCGATCGCCGCGTCATCCGAGGTGCGGATCGGGTTTGCAATCCATTGGCCGGTCTGTGGGTGGATGATCCGCGCCGCTTCAAGCATGGGCGCCGCGACTTCAGCAATATGAGCGCACTCCTGTTGAGTGAGCAGCTTTGCAAAGCGAACAATCCGTGGCGCGGTGCTCAGCACTTCGGGGGTCGGCAGTCGCATGGGTATACCGTTGGCATCGATTGCCATCATATCGAGCAACTTGAGCTGCGCCATCGCGATCGGATCGTGAACGGCGGCAGTTCGGAGAAGAGACAGGGCCATGGCCCAACTCGGTGGCCCGCCGCTGCCATTGGCGGTCAGCGCCACTTCCATCAGCGCGGCGTCGACATGGCCGATCGCGACCGCCCGTCGCAATAGCGCACGGGCCTCGATCAGATCGCGTGGCAGGACTTGCCCGACCAACCGCCAGACCGCCAATTGCATCAGCGCATCGACATCGCCGGCGTCCGCCGCCTTGGTAAGTAAGGCAACGGCATCTGCGGTCGCGCCTGAAGCAACGAGCTGATTGGCACGGGTGATCGCTGCATCAAACATCATACCTCCATATCAGGGGTCATTGCCCAGTGAAAAAGAATAAAAAAAAGGCCGGGGATGATCCCCGGCCTTTCTTTTTTTGATCCGATCTAACGATCAGAACTTCGCGGTGACACCCGTGTAGAAGAAGCGGCCACGATTGTCGTAGATACCGTTGTTCGCGCCGACGCCGGTCAAGCCGTATGGGGGCTTGGTGTCGCCGATATTGTTGACACCCAGGTCGATCTTGAACTTCTCGTTCACGTCATAGGCAACGCGCACATCATTGTAGGTGGTGACCGGATACTGCACGAGCGGCGCATAATCCGGGTTCTGCGGAGGACCGCCATTGACCGAATTATAGTCCTCGAACGTGTTCAGATACATCTTGTCCAGCCAGCGGAAGGTGTGACCGACGGTGAATTTGCCAAACTTCAGGTCAGTGCTGATGTTGAACGCGTCGGACGGATCGCCCAGCTCACCATTGATCACGTTCTTGAAGTTGGGACGCGACGGATCGGTGAAGGCGTCATTCTGGACGATATGAGTCCAAACGCCTTTCAGGCTCGCCTTCATGAAGCCGAAGTCACGAATGAACGAAATGTTCGTATCGAAACCGCGGGTCTTCAGCTTTGCATAGTTCTGCGGGCTATCCTTGTAGGAACCTTCGATGATCCGGAACGGCTCTTCACCGTTGGGTCCACCGCTGGCGCCCGCACGCTCGAACAGAGCGCAGAACTGATTGCTCAACGTCGGCGAATCGTAGCACGCGTTCAACGCTGCCTGCACTGTTGGTGAGGTGATCACACCATCGACAGCGATGTCGTAATAGTCGACCGACAGCGTCAATCCGCGGAAGAAGCTGGGCTGGAACACAGCGCCCAGGGTCTTCGACTTGGAGGTCTCAGCCTTCAAGTTCGTGTTGCCCCCGCTAAGGATTTCGAGCGACGCGGTATACGCATAGTCGTAACCTGCGGGGCGGCCGGCAGCAGCGCAATTGGCTGCACGGGTGGACGAACCGGTGTTGATGTTACGTGCCGAGCACGGATCGTTCGGCGCCGGTGTGTAGTTCTGCCCCGGAACCGAGTAGAGATCGCCGAGATAGGGCGAGCGCACCGACTTCGAGTAGGAACCGCGCAGCAGCAAGTCGCTGATCGGGCGCCAGGTGACATCGCCGCTATACGCGTAAACGGTACCAACCGAACCCTTATAGTCGGCGACGCGGCCCGAACCATGAAGCGTCAGTTCCTTGAAGAAAGGAACGTCCTTGATGATCGGCACCGACAATTCGCCGAACGCTTCCTTCACTTCGAAGGCAGGTGCCTTGAACGACGGGATGGCATTGTAGAATGCATAGCCAGCCTGAGTCACTGGATCCAGATCATAGGTCAGTGTCTCACGACGATATTCGCCACCGACCGAGACCGCGAGCGGGCCGCCGGGCAGTTCGAACAACTTGCCCGAAACGAAGCCGCTTGCGACGAACTGCTTCGCCTTGCCGGTCGCTACGGTCGGCGTCGTCAGATAAGCCTTGGCGGCATCGCTGACATTGCCCTGGCCGAACGGGTTGAGCGGGACGCAAGCGGCGATATCGCGCGCGAGCACCGCCGCGTTGCCGGCGAGGTCGCTGCCGCCGTAAACCGCATCTACCTGCGAACGGCAGACGATCTGCCCGGAAGCGTTTCGGGTGGTATCAACCGCCAGCAGGTAACGCTGCGTGTTGATGTTGCCGGTGATGACGTTGCGCTCGCTGTGCTGGCCATAGTTCGCCGAGACTTCATAGTTCCAGTCGCTCCCGAGATCGCCGCGAACACCGACCACAGCGCGATACAGTTCACGCCGAATCTGCTCGTCGCGAGTTCCGAGGTCGAGCCAGTTACGACGCAACGAGAAGCGATAGGTTCCGGCCGCGACTTGCGCCAATGCTGCGGCACGGTTGGCCAAGCCCGCCGGAGTTGCGGCGAATGCCGTACCGGTGTTGGGGTTGACGCCCGAGTTGATCGCGGCGCTCAGCTGTGCAGCGAGGATATTGCGATTCGCAGCCGACAGATAGGGGTTGTCGAGACGAATGCCCTCACGGTTCGTACCCGCAACACCGCCGTTCGAATAAGAACGATCATCAAAGCCGGCGTCGATGCCGTCCTGAAGGGTCTGGCCCTGCGAGAAGAACGGGCCGCTCTGCGAACCACGAGCATCGGTGCGAACATATTTCGCTTCAAAGAACGGCACGAATGCAGGCGATATTTCGAAATGACCGACGGCGTTCGCGACGTAGCGCTTGATGTCCGGCGAAAGCACCACGAGCCTGCCTTCGCGGCTGGTCGTTCCGTTGCCGCCGACAAAGTTGCCGTTCGGCCCCAAGCCAACGCGCAGGCCGGTCTGATTTACGAGGCTGCCATCGGGCTGGAACAGGAAGCCGCAGGTGTAGGCCGCGTTAGTCGATCCGGTAGCGTCCCTGCCGCATGGCGCGGCCGCAGCGGAGTAGCGAATGCCAACCTGGCCACCGAGCGAGATGGTCGAGCTGCGCAGGTCACGATAAAAAGCGCGATCGCTTACATCGTCACCCGGGGTGCTGTCGGTATCGACCACGACGAAGGCGTCGTTCTGGCGCAAATTGGGCCGGCCCGATGCGTAATAATCTTCCTGATGGGCAAATTCGACATTGAGTGCGATATTGCCGCGGCCTTCGGCGAAATTGGTGCCGGCGACGATCGATGCATATTGGTTACCTGCATCGCCATAGCGGCTGATGCCGTTCTGGGCGTGGAACTGCAGGCCTTCGAAATTGTCCTTGAGGACGAAGTTGACCACGCCTGCGATGGCATCGGAACCATAGATCGACGAGTTGCCGCCGGTCACGATGTCGACCCGGTCAATCAGGTCGGTCGGCAGCGTGTTGATGTCGACCGCGTTGCCGTTGTTGATGATGTCAGCCGACACCTGGCGGCGGCCGTTGATCAGCACGAGCGTGCGCGAACGCCCCAAGCCCCGGAGATCGAGGAAGTTGACGCCGCGCGTGCCGAGGCCCGAGGTCGAGTTCTGCGAGCCGAGCGAGCTACGCAATTGCGGAAGGTCGTTGAGCACGTCACCAACCGAGATACGACCGCTCTGGAAAATCTCTTCCTTGCTGACGGTCGTGATCGGCACCGGCGAATCGTCGTTCGGGCGGCGGATGCGGGACCCGGTCACGATGATGGAATCGTCGTCCGTGGCTGCCACGTCAGTAGCTGCAGACTGCTCAGCACCAGCCGGAGCGGTTTGTGCGAAAGCACCCGTCGGAACCATGAAAGTGCCGGCGGCAAGCGCGCTGGCCGCCAGAAGGCGAGTTTTCAACATGTTATCTAAATCCCCAAGATAGCGCGAACGTTCGCTCGCGCAGCATGGGGTTTGTTTTGCCGACGTGTCAGATTTTCACAATGTTAATCCGCGGTTCAGGTACCGGCAAAACGCATTTTCGGCGAAAGTGTAGCGAAAATGCAACATCGCATCGGCAAGGATAACGACTTACATTACCGCTCGATGCACATGGCGATGCCCATGCCGCCTCCGATGCACAGCGTCGCCAGGCCCTTCCTGGCATCGCGCTTCTGCATCTCGTAGATCAACGTAGTCAGCACACGCGCGCCGCTTGCGCCGATCGGGTGACCGATGGCGATCGCTCCGCCATTGACGTTTACCTTGTCCGCGTCCCAGCCAAGTTCCTTGCCCACCGACAATGCCTGCGCCGCAAAGGCTTCGTTCGCCTCGATCAGGTCAAGGTCGCCGATCGTCCAGCCGGCCTTTTCCAGTGCGCGGCGTGTCGCCGGCACGGGGCCGATGCCCATGATCGACGGATCGACACCGGCCGATGCCCAACTCCTGATCGTGGCGAGAATGGTCGAACCGCGCTTCTCGGCTTCTTCGCGGCTCATCAATACCAGCGCGGCGGCGCCGTCGTTCAATCCGCTGGCATTGGCGGCGGTCACCGTGCCGTCCTTCTTGAAGGCGGGTTTCACGCCCGACACGCTCTCCAGCGTCACGCCGCTGCGGATATATTCGTCGTCGGACACGATAGTGTCGCCCTTGCGGCCCTTGACCGTGACCGGCGCGATCTCATCCTTGAAGCGGCCCGACGAGCGCGCCGCATCGGCAAGATTCTGTGAGCGGACCGAGAATTCGTCCTGCTGTCCGCGCGTCACCTGATACTGCTCGGCGAGATTCTCTGCGGTGATGCCCATATGATAATTGTTGAACACATCGGTCAGCCCGTCGCTGACCATTGTGTCGACCAGTGCGAGATTGCCCATTTTCTGCCCGCCGCGCAGATTCTGCGCGTGAGCGCTCAGCGACATTGATTCCTGTCCGCCCGCAACGACGATCGTCGCGTCGCCCGTGGCGATCGCCTGTGCCGCCAGCGCCACCGCGCGCAGGCCCGATCCGCACACCTGGTTAACGCCCCAGGCCGGGATTTCCTTGGGCACGCCGGCCGCCATCGATGCTTGTCGCGCCGGGTTTTGGCCCTGTGCCGCGGTCAATACCTGCCCCAGAATCACCTCGGAAACATCGGCGCCATCCACACCCGCCTGCTCCAGCGCCGCCTCGATCGCGATGCGGCCCAGTTCGTGCGCCGGAACCGAACCGAACGCGCCGAGAAAGCTACCCACAGGCGTGCGCTTGGCTGCGGTGATGACGATGTCGGTCATGGAATTTCCTCGGCTGGTCTCTGGACTATGCGCGCTATCTAGGGACAGGAAGCGCGCTAATCCAGTCCGCCAGCGGTTCCCATAACTGGGTTCGCGCGCCACGTCCGACGATCATCCCGACATGCCCCGCGCCCAGATCGCGCCGGTTGGGCAGGTCGGCTGCGCTTGCCGCCGGTACGATGCGGTCGCTGAGCGATACGAAATCGATCGCCGGGCAGCCCAAGGCCTTGGGATCGACGACCTCGCCCGCGACATGCCATTCGCCGCGCCCGGTGAGATTGCCGCCGATGAACTGCTCGAACATCTGCTCGGCCGCCGCAAAGGGCAGGGGCGCGCCCGCATTGGCCCAATCTTCCATCGCGACGAACATCCGGGCTTCGGCGCTGCCCGGCTCCATCGCCGCGAATGCCTCGTATTTCGCGATTGTGCGGGCAGGATCGAGCCGCCAGAAGCCCGATTGCAACACCTCCATGGGCACCAGGCCCATCGCTTCGCACGCTGGCCGCGCTGCTTTCCACAAATCGAGGATGTCGGTACGGGCCTTCTCGCTGAAGCCATCGAAGTGCCACGGCGCCGCGATCAACGCGAGGCCGGCCAGGGGCACGGCGCAGGCAGCGGCGAGCGCGATCGTTCCGCCCAGGCAATACCCGGCCAATATGGGCGGTTCGGCGAATTTGGCGATCAGCGGCAACAATAGTTGTTCGACATGCGCGGTCACATCCATTGCGCGGGCCTCCGGCCCCGGCGTTCCCCAGTCGAGTAAATAGGGGTGAAAACCTTGCGCCGCGAGCCAGTGGAGCAGAGACATATCGGGCGCGAGATCGAGGATGAAAGGCGGATTGATCAGCGACGGCACGACGATGATCGGCCGTCCACCTCTTTCGCTTCTGCCGTAATCCCGCAACCGCGAACGGCCTTTACGAAAGCGTGCCGGCGCCGCCTTTCGCGCTATGCCTCGATTCGCCGTCTGGTATGCACGCAATCCGGCCAGTGCCGCAGCGCGTCGGGCCGGCGATGCTGCGGTCTCGCTGCGCAACATGTCCAGAAACAAGGGTAACGGCCGTGGACCGTGTTGCGGTGCGGCATGAAATGGTGTTACAGCCGGGCCAACCACTTGGGCGGGGACCTTTCCCATGAAGAAGCAGACTCCGGGCGACGGCCCCGTCATCATCAAGAAATACGCGAACCGCCGACTCTATAACACCGAGACGTCGTCTTACATCACGCTCGAGCATCTTGCCGCGATGACGCGCGAAGGCCGTGATTTCAAGGTCGTCGATGCCAAGACCGATGAAGATATCACACACAACGTTCTGACCCAGATCATCATGGAAGAGGAATCGCGCGGCCAGACGATGCTGCCGGTGCCTTTTCTGCGGCAGTTGATCGCGATGTACGGCGATTCGATGCAAGCGATGGTGCCGGGTTATCTCGAAGCGTCGATGGACAGCTTTCGCCGCAATCACGAACAGTTCAAGACCGCGGTCGAGGGCGCGTTTGCAAATTCGCCTTTTGCCGAAATCGCCAAGCGCAACATGGCGATGTTCGAGGCCGCGACCGCTGCATTCAAGCCCGGTTCGGGGCCCGCATCGGCCAAGCCGGCCGACGAGGAGCCTGCCGCGGCAGCCGCAGCTGCGACGAGCAAGGATGACGAGATCGCTGCGCTGAAGGCCGAACTGACCCGGCTCAACGAGAAGATCGAAAAGCTCGACACCTGATCGGCGATTTTTTCGATTTGCCGGGCGCGCCCTTTTGGGTCGCTGCGGCCATTGCCGTGCTCGCCGCCATATTGGCGGGCCTGGGCGATCATCGCCGCAAGCGCCGGGTCGATCTCGATCGGGTCGGCTTGATCAATTGGCCGACGCTTCAGATGCTCGCGCTGATCGCCGCCGCCATCCTTGTCATTCTGGCGTTCCACGCCTGAACGGCCGGTCGCGGCGCAGATAGACGAGTGTCCGATAATTGCTGCGGGGCGTGCTGAACACCAGGCGATAGTCGCTGGCGAGCGCGTTCCTGACCATGGTCGTGCTCTCGCGGTTCCAGATCTGCAGCGGACGAGACGAGGCGACGATCACTGGTGGGCGATTGGCCAGGATGCGCCGCACTTCGGCCGCTTCGTTGATGCCCGTCGCACCATGCTCGGTCGAATAGATCAGTAGATTGGGGAATGTGTAGGCGGTCGGCAGGCAGGACTCGGCAAGCCGATAGGTGATGGTGTCGCCAATCGCGATCCACGGGCATTGGTTGCCGCTGTTGGCCTTGACGATCCGCGCGACCTCGCGCGCGCCCTCGCCATCGCGCGGCTGCATTGCCAGCTTGATCACGAACAACAGCAACGCCAGGCCAAGCACGCCGATCAGGATACGCGACGATCGCGCCAGCGCCGGTGCCGCGACGAGCGCCAGCGGCGCGATCAACGGCAGGGCATAATGATCGAAATAGGTGCCGACCACCGCGAAGCCGATCAGTGCGGCGCCCAGCCAGCCCCACGCTATCATGGCGCCCTCGCCGGCCAGGCCGATCCGCCTGCGCCAACGCCAGGCGATGCCGGCTGCCACGATCAGCGGCGACAATTGTGCGGCGATGCCCAGGAGCCGCATCCCGATCTGTTCGATCGGATAACCGGGGCGCAATGTGATCGACGCGAAATTGGCGAACCAGAAAGCGTCGAGCGCGGCGCGTCCTTGCCAGGCATAGCAACCGATCACGGTAAGCGTCGGCGCGAGCCCCGCCAGCATCCAGATCAGGCCGGTGCCGGCAGTCACCGGTAGCGGCGCCTTTGCCCGATGCAGGAACCAGAGATGGGCCAGGCCGAAATAGGCGCCCTCGAACGTTGGCGTATATTTCATCTGGATCGCGATCCCGCTGAGCAGGCACACGATCAGCCCGTTGATGACGATCGCGCGGACTTCCCTTTCCTCGGCCAGCGCCGGCAAGCGCAGGGTGAGCAGGGCCGCGCCGGTCACGAACAGATTGTAGAACACTGGCGATTGACCGCCACGGCCGTTGAGCAGCGACAGCCAGATCAGATAGGCGATTGCCGCCGCCAACGCACCGGCCCGCGCCGCGCCGAGCCGCATCGCGGCGCGATCCACCATCCATGCCGTGCCCGCCGCGAACAATGTCGCGACGATCTGATAGGCCAGGATGCCGTCGCCGGGCAGCAAACGAATGCCGGCGAACAGCAGAAACAGGCCGACCGGCTTACGGTCCCAGATGTCGATATAGGGTATATCGCCCTGCAACATCCGGTCGCCGACCAGCAGGTAATATTGCTCATCGACATGGACGACGGGATTGCCGAAATCCCACATGCGCAACGCCACCGCGACGATCAGCAGCACGCCTGCCGCCTTCCAGCGCGATGACAGCGACAGGCCCATGGTCAGTAGAAATTCCGCAAGGCCAGCATTCTTCTGGTCCCGTCGCACAGATCGAGCGAGACGATGCGGCCGGGCGCACCGATCGACCAGGTCGCGATCGGATTCGACGCATAATCGTCGGGTACCGGCATACCATCGATGACGCAGATCATGTCGCCCACGCGCCATCCGGCGCGCTCGGCCGGGCCGCCGCGCATTACGTGCAGCACACGCAGCCGGTCACTCTCGGCGGCGACGAGTAGTCCACTGGTCGATCGCAGCGTCGGTTGACGCGCCAATGTACCGGGCGCCAACACCATGTGCCCGGCTTTCGGGTCCAGCAGCACGCGATATTTCTGCAGGAAACCCGATCCGATCCGCCCGGCCATGCCCATCGCCTGGGAAAAGCCGCCTTTCTGTTCGATCTGTACATCGACATAGGGCGCGACCAGCGCGCCGGTGCGTAATTCGGGCACGATGATCAGTTCCGTGACGATCGGTCCGCCGAGCCCGAACGAGATGGTCGAGGTTCGCGCGGCAGGAATGATGCCGGTCGTCGCCCAGGCTTCGGCCGACAGGGTGATGCTGTTGCCGTCACCGGTATCGACGATCATCGGCCGCAACCGCCGGCCGTTTAGGGTCGTCTCGCCAATATAGACGAGCCGCTCGCGCGATACTGAAAGCGGTGCGCTGTCGCCCTTGAACGGCATCCGTCCCGAGCGCAGCAAGCGAAAGCGTCGCGCATCATAATCGATATCGAGCGCATAATCGGCGGTCAGATCACGTCCGACCAGCATCTCGATCGGTTTCGCGCTGCCCGTGGCATTGGCCGGCAGCGCCGCGACGCTGATGCTGCCCCCGGTACGAGTCAGTCCACCGAGTATGATCGATTGTGTATCGATCCAGCCGAGCGGCACCACGCCGCCGATCGCGTTGGCGGTACCGCCGCTGCGAACCTTGAGCTTCTCCTTATCGACATAAGCGCGCGACAGGACCGAAAAACTCACCCCGGTGTCGAGAATCGCGCTGACCGGTTTGCCGTCGACATCAAGTGTGAAACGGATCTGGTTGCCCGGTGTCAGGTCGAACGGCACCCAGCGCGCCTCGGCATCGCGCGCGAGGCTATCGGCGGGAGGCGTCGCGGCGGTGAGCAGCAGCAGGAAGAGGGCGGCTAGGAAACGCATTGTTGCGCTGCCGTAGCCGGAAGGAAGCCTTGGGGAAATGGCTTAGAAAAAAGCCTTGGGTGACCTTCTTAAATCCTCCCTCGCGCAGCGGGGAGGGGACCATTTTGCTCCTTCAGCAAAATGGTGGAGGGGCTGGGCCGGGTGCGGGGCGCTCGCTTCGCTCGCGCCCCTCCACCCTCGCCTTCGGCTCGCGGTCCCCCTCCCCGGTTCCCGGGGAGGATTTCAGCTTACAAACACGCCTCGAGAAACGCCTGATCGAAGCCGAACTGCCGCGCCTTTTCCAGCGTGTAGGGCCTGAGGCCCATCGAGCGATATTCGCCGACGATCTTGCCGTCCGCGCTTTCGTCGAGATATTCGAACTTGAACAATTCCTGCGTCACGATGACCGGACCTTCCATGCCGATCACTTCGGTGATGTTGGTCACGCGGCGCGAACCGTCGCGCAGACGTTTCACCTGGATGATCAGCTCGACCGAATCGGCGATCTGGCGACTGATCGCTTCCTTCGGCACCTTGATGTCGGACATCATCACCATGTTCTCCATACGCGCGAGGGCTTCGCGCGGGGAGTTGGCGTGGAGCGTGCACATCGATCCGTCATGGCCAGTATTCATCGCCGCGAGCATGTCGAAACACTCGGAGCCACGAATTTCGCCCAGGATGATTCGGTCGGGGCGCATACGCAGCGCGTTCTTGACCAGATCGCGGATCGAGATTTCGCCCTGACCCTCCAGATTGGCGGGTCGCGTTTCCAGCGGCAGCCAATGCGGCTGCTGCAACCGAAGCTCGGCCGCGTCCTCGATCGTCAGCACGCGCTCGCCCGGGTCGATCATCTTCGACAGGGCGTTGAGCATGGTGGTTTTACCGGAACCGGTACCGCCCGAGATGACCACGTTGAAGCGGCTGGCGCCGGCGATCTTCAGCGCGGTGGCCATTTTCGGGCTCATCGATCCGAAGCCGGCCATCATGTCGAGCGTGATCGGTTTGGCGGAGAATTTACGAATCGAGATCGCGGTGCCGCGCAAGCTGAGCGGCGGCACGATCACGTTGACGCGCGATCCGTCCTTCAATCGGGCATCGGCCAGCGGTGTGGTCTGGTCGACGCGGCGGCCGACCGAGTTGCAGATGCGCTGGGCGATCTGGAACAGATGCTCTTCATCGCGGAACTGAATGTTGGCGAGGACCAACTGGCCCTTGCGCTCGACATAGGTTTGTTCCGGGCCGTTGACCATGATGTCGGTGATGGTCGGATCGGCGAGCAACTCCTCGAGCGGTCCGAGCCCGAGCAATTCGTCGACCAGCACCTTTTCCAGCGCGAATTGCTCGCGGCGGTTGAGTGTCAGCTTCAACTCGGCGAGAACTTCGCCGATGATCGGGCGGAATTCCTCCGCCAGCTCATCCTTGTCCAGCGTCGCTGCGGCTTCGGGATCGACGCGCTCAAGCAGGCGCGGCAGCACTTGTTCCTTGATCTTGTGGATCGAGCTTTCGAACCCTTCGACGCGGCTGTTGCCGGCATCGCCCGATGCCGACTGGCGATCGGCGAGGCGCTGCATCGCGTCCTGGTTGACGCCCGGCATGTTGCCCGCGGGCTGGCCTTCGGTCTCGCCAGGCATCGGCAAGGGCGGGAATTGCTCGCCGCCGCTTTCCACCTCGGCCGGACGTGCCGCGCCGCCCTGCATCGGACGTGCGACGCCGAACGCAGGCCGGTTACCGGATGCGGACCCTACCCCTGGACGACGCCCGAATGCGCTCATGCCTTACAAATCCCTCATGCCTGGAGAACACGCGTAATGGCTAAGCTTTGACAATTGACTAACCAAAGTCCGGAGTTTTCCCGGACAGGATGTGCGCGCCGGTCGCCAGATCCCTGCGGCGCCACACGATGATCCACTCCTGCCCGGTTTCTTGATGGCTGTGCGGGAGGCGCGCTATGGCGACATAGTTGCGGCGGATTTCGGCTGCGACGATGCGATCGTTGACCAGGTTGCGCTCCTTCCAGAGCGATCCTTCGACCGTCAGGATGGTGCCAGGCCGACGAGATAGAGCCGCTTTCATCGCGGCTGCGGAATCGACACCCAGCGCGTCAGCCTCCGCCGACGAGCGCAAATGACCCGTAAAGGCGAAGGGCGTGACAAGGCAGGCGTTCTTCAGATGATAATAGATGACCGGCCCTTCATAGGTGAGCAGGCATTGGGTCGCCACGTCATCGGGGATGGCAGCGACAGTCCGCGCGGCCAATTCCGTGTCGTCGCTGGCGCTGATCCGGTCGAGGACAATGGCGTCGATCATCGGGTAAGCGACATAGATGCCGAACGCGATATAGCCCCAACGCGGCGCGGCGAAGGCATGGGCAGACAGAATTGCCGCCGGCACGGCGAGCGGCAGGGCGTAATGAGCCCAGAATCCGCCGATCGCGAGCGCATCGACGGCGCCGGCGATCGACCACATGGCCAGCAGAACCATTTCCGGACGCCACCGGCGCCATTGGCGCGTCGCCCGCCAGCATCCGACAAGCAGCAGCGCCACCATTGGCCCTGACAGGCCCGCCATCGTTCCCAGGCGGACCAGGGCGAGTTGCCCAAGCGTACCGTGCTTGTGAAATTGCGAGACGACATTCGCGTACCAGAACTCGTTGAAATGCCCGATCGCCACATAGCCCGCCGCAACGGCGAGCGTGGGCAGCAATGCGACGAGGATCATCGCCGATGCTAGCGCGACAACCTGCCGTGGATGTACTTCCGCACGGACAGCCCGCCAGATCAACCACAGGCCCAGCGCTGCGCCTTCGAATGCGGCATTGGTCTTGATCTGGATGGCGAGGCCGGACAGCAACATCGCCGACAGAACGCGGAGAATATCGCCGCGGCGCTGCAGCGTCGGCGCGGTATCGAGCGCCAGCCATACGCTGAGCGCAGTCAACAAATTGTAGAAGACCGGGGTCTGACCGATGCCGCCCCATAGTGTTTGCAGCGCCACGAGATAGCCGATTCCGGCAAGGATCGATGCGGTCCGCGGGGCGGATCGAAGCGCGATCGCGGTCACGACACAGGCGGTCGCGGCGGCAAACAGAGTGGCAACGATCGTTGCCTGGATTATTCCGTTGCCACCAAGCAGCCTTATGCCCGCGAACAGCGCGAACAGGCCAAAGGGCTTGCGGTCCCACAAATCGACAAAGGGTATCGCGCCGTGCAGCATATGGTCGCCGACGAGCAGGTAATATTGTTCGTCCAGCCCCTTGATTGGATTGCCGAATTGTCCGGATCGCAACAGAAAGGCGAGCCCCAGCAGTAGCGCGGCGATGGCCCACCAACGCAGGGGCGGCGTATGCCGCTGGCGATGGTCGGTAATCCGATGGAACTGTTGCGCTGTCATCGTATCCGTATGGCAACATATGGTTAGCGGATCGTTTAAGATTGGCGGCGCCGTGGACGGAGCCCTATGCCTTCGACGCTCCAAGACATAATCGCGAGATCGCGCACTTAAGACGCATCGTCAGGTAGAAACGGCCCGACCGTACGTACGCGGGCTGTGCGCGGCGCGACCCCGGCGAGCAGGCGGAAATCGCGTGCCATATGGGCCTGGTCGGCAAAGCCGCCTTTCGGCGCCTGATTGGCCAGAGTCGTCGCCGGCGCGCCGACATCGACCATCGCACGGTGGAAACGGATCAGCCGCAGATTGCGCCTTGGCGTGATACCAATGCTGCTTTCGAACCAGCGCTGGACGGTGCGATAGGAACAGCCGCTGGTCCGGACGATATCCTCGACTCGCGCCACGGCCAGAGCCTGACGCCGACAAACATGGCGTCGCCGCTGATCCGGAAGCGCACCGGAGTCAAATTGAGTCCGGTCGCGAACAGGGTCGGCTGCTCTTCACCCCAGATCGAGCGGCCGTGCAGGCGGTGGATCACCTCGACACAGCCATCAGGCGTGGCGTCCTGTTCGACCCAGTCGTTCGGCGCGCCGTCGCCCGCCTTCGTCCAGATCGCCGCGACCAATGCGCCATAGTCTTCCGGCACAGGCTGTTCGGCGTAGCGCATCGTGCCATATTCCATGTCGTGTCGGTTCAAGCCAGCCGCGGCCGACCTGTTAGTATGATCGCGGGAAAACTGGGGAGATGGCGAATGCGCTGGATGATCGCGACTTGTACCACCTTGGCGATAGGCGCCGCCGCTTCCGCTGCAGGCCCGGCCACCAACGGCGCGCCGATTTGGCTGGCGGGGTGTTGGGTACAGCAGGTGGCCCAGAAATGGACCGAGGAATGCTGGACGCCGCCGCGCGCCGGCATGATGCTCGGATCGGGCCGGAGCGGCGTCGGTCCCAGGCTCAAGTCGTGGGAAGCGAATCAAATCCTGCCCGATGCGGACGGCAAGCTGGTCTTCTGGGCGTCGCCGGGCGGCGGTACGCGCGTGGCCTTTCCGCTCTTGTCGCAAGGGGCAAACGAAATCGTCTTCGCCAATGCGGCGCATGATTACCCACAACGCATCCGCTATTGGCGCGAGGGCAAGGCGTTGAACGCGGAGATTTCGCTGACCGATGGCAGCAAGTCGATGCGTTGGCACTACAGCGCGATGTAATTGGTAAAGGCCCGCGCACGGCAGGTTCCTCAGGCGGCGCGTTCGGCCAATACCGTCAGGCCGTTGGCGTTGACCTCGGCGAAACCGCCCTCGATAGCGATCGTCTCGGGCTCGCCCTTTTCGGTGCGATAGATCGACAGCGCGCCGTCGCGGATCGTCGACATGACCGGCGCATGCCCTTCGAGCACGCCGAAGTCGCCTTCGGTGCCGGGAACGACGACCATGTACACGTCCTCGGAACGGACGAGCTTTTCAGGCGTGACGAGTTCGAAGTGCAAAGGCATAATTTATTCCGTAGCAAATGTTTCGGCGATGTCGGGCTTAGACTTGAACCACTCCGCGCCATGATCCGCGCTGTACAGCAACAACAGGATTGTACCCGCGACGGCATTGTCCAAAGCTGACAGCGCATACCCCGCGCCGCTCATGTAACTCGGACCTGCATCGGCGACCAAGTCGAATATGATGAGACCGATCGTGGATATGGTGAAGAGCGGTTTTGACCATCCGCGAAAGCCGAGCAGGGCAAATGAAGCGACAAGCTGGGCGCTCAGCAACAACCCGCCGCCGGTCATCCAGATATGGGCAGGCAGCAGCGATTGAAAGCTCCTGTCTCGCAACGCCTCAAACTGATCGTCAAACTCCGACCACGCTGGATCGACAACCTCCCAAATGGCCAGCGAGACCATCGGAAGAGTCAAGAGAATGGAGAGCCAAACCAGCCTCTTAAAGCCTGTCTTGGTCAGCTCCACACTCACCGCCGTTAAGCGTCCTGCGCCATCTTTTCGGCCTTGGCGACGGCTTCTTCGATGCCGCCGACCATGTAGAACGCGCTCTCGGGCAGATGATCATATTCGCCATCGACCACGGCCTTGAACGACTTCACCGTGTCCTCGATCTGCACGAACTTGCCCGGGATGTTGGTGAACACCTCGGCGACGTGGAACGGCTGGCTCAGGAAACGCTGGATTTTCCGCGCGCGGCTGACGGTGCGCTTATCGTCTTCGCTCAGCTCGTCCATGCCGAGAATGGCGATGATGTCCTGCAGTGACTTGTAACGCTGCAAGGTCTCCTGAACGCGGCGCGCCGTGTCGTAATGCTCCTGACCGACGATCGCCGGAGTCAACACGCGCGAGGTGGAGTCGAGGGGATCGACCGCCGGGTAGATGCCCAGCTCGGAGATCGCGCGGTTGAGGTTGGTCGTCGCGTCGAGATGGGCGAACGAGGTTGCCGGCGCCGGATCGGTCAAATCGTCGGCCGGCACGTAGATCGCCTGCACCGAAGTGATCGAGCCCTTGTTGGTCGAGGTGATGCGCTCCTGCAGCGCGCCCATGTCGGTCGACAGGGTCGGCTGATAACCCACCGCCGATGGAATACGGCCGAGCAGAGCCGACACTTCCGAACCCGCCTGAGTGAAGCGGAAGATGTTGTCGACGAAGAACAGCACGTCCTGGCCTTCGACGTCGCGGAAATATTCAGCGATGGTCAGGCCCGACAGCGCGACGCGGGCGCGGGCGCCCGGCGGCTCGTTCATCTGGCCGAACACCAGGGCGACCTTCGAACCCTCAGGGGTCGGGTTGCCGTCGGCGTCCTTGGCGATGACGCCTGCGTCGAGGAATTCGTGATATAGATCGTTACCCTCGCGGGTACGCTCGCCCACGCCGGCGAACACCGATGTGCCGCCATGGCCCTTGGCGATGTTGTTGATCAGTTCCTGGATGAGCACGGTCTTGCCCACGCCGGCGCCGCCGAACAGGCCGATCTTGCCGCCCTTTGCGTACGGTGCGAGCAAGTCGATGACCTTGATGCCGGTGACCAGGATCGCGCTCTCGGTTGACTGATCGACGAACAAAGGCGCCGGTGCGTGGATCGGCATCGTGTCGGTGTGGCCGACCGGGCCACGCTCGTCGATCGGCTCGCCGATCACGTTGAGGATGCGGCCGAGCGTCATCGGGCCGACCGGCACGCGGATCTGCGAGCCCGTATCGGTCACGGCCTGCCCGCGGGTCAGGCCTTCGGTCGAGTCCATTGCGATCGCGCGGACCGTGTTCTCACCGAGATGCTGCGCGACTTCGAGCACCAGTCGGTTGCCGTTGTTGTCGGTTTCGAGCGCCGAGAGAATCGCCGGCAGCTTGTCCTGCTCGAACGTCACATCGACGACGGCGCCGATCACCTGGCTGATGCGGCCGACATTGTTCGTGGTCGCGACCGACGCCATGGCGGCAGTGGTCGGTGCGGCGGCCTTGGGCGCGCGCGGCTTGCGGGCGGGCTTTTCGGCGGTAGGGGCTGCGGTTGCCATCTTGTCTTCCTTGCTCGTCTAAGCGCTAAATCGGTTCAATTTTGGTAGCATGCGGTCAAAATCATCCATCCACGCTTCCATAAACATCACAAAACTTTTCGGCGTTAAATCCTGAAACCTGCCGATATACTTCGCATTCAAGTTCAGAAATCCGTCTGAATTCAGAAACATCCGTCCGACATGAGCGGCATCGTTGAACTCATTCAATTCATCTGCGCTCAAGTCAGCAGAGCCATTAGAGATGAACGATAACACTATCTGCTCAATCGAGTCGCCGGGCATAAGATAAACCCAAAACTCGTTTCCTAGATAATTGCAAATTAAACATTCCACATCATCTGATACGGTCAGTATGCCTTCGTACGGTTCCGCGATTAACCTCTTAATCTGAGAAAGATTCATTATTACTTGAGCGCTTCGGCGCCGGAAATGATTTCCACCAGTTCCGTCGTGATCGCGGCTTGGCGGGTGCGGTTATACTGGATCGTGAGGCGATTGATCATGTCGCCGGCGTTGCGCGTGGCATTGTCCATCGCGGTCATGCGGCTGCCCTGTTCCGACGCGGCGTTTTCGAGCAGCGCACCGAACACCTGGATCGCGACGTTGCGCGGCAGCAGGTCGGCGAGGATCGATTCCTCATCGGGCTCATACGTCACCGCGGCGCCGCCATCGGCGATCGGCGCGGCATTCGTATCGATCGCGACCGGAATGATCTGGCGGCCGGCGGCTTCCTGCACCAGCGCCGACTGGAACTTGGCGTAGAACAGGTGCGCAATGTCGAACTCGCCCGCCTCGAAGCGTGCGATCACGTCGTCCGCAACAGCGCGAGCGTCCGAAAAGGCGACATTCTTGATCTGGCCCTGCTCATGATCGTGCAGGATCATCGTCGGATAGAAGCGGCGCAGCACGCGGCCCTTCTTGCCGGCGAGATAGAATTTGACCGTCTTGCCCTGCGCGATCAGCTCCTCGGCCTTGCGGCGCGCGGCGCGGACGATGTTCGAATTGAACGCGCCCGCCAGACCCCGTTCGGAGGTCGCGACGATCAGCAGATGAACCTGGTCCTTGCCGGTGCCGGCGAGCAGCTTGGGCGAAGACTCGCTCACACTGACCTTCGACGCCAAGCTCGCCATCACGCGTTCCAGCCGCTCGGCATAGGGACGTGCGGCGACCGCCGCTTCCTGCGCACGGCGCAGCTTTGCGGCGGCGACCATCTTCATCGCCTTGGTGATCTTCTGCGTCGACTTCACCGAGCCGATGCGGAGCTTGAGAGCTTTTAAACTCGCCATCGTGTTCCTTCTTACTCCGTCTCCCCTCCGGGGAGAGGGCAGGGGAGAGGGGCAGTCACAAGCGATGCGCTCGGTACTGCCCCTCTCCCAACCCTCTCCCCGGAGGGGAGAGGGCTAAATGCCTTACGCGAACGTCTTGCCGAAAGCGGCGAGTGCGCTCTTCAGCGCTTCGGTCGTTTCCTTCGACAGGTCGCGCTTCTCGCGGATGTCGGTCAGCAGGCCGGCATGGTTGGCGCGCAGATCGGCGAGCATCGCCTGCTCGTAACGAACCACGGCATCGACCGGTACGGTATCGAGATAACCGTTGGTGCCAGCGAAGATGGAAGCGGTCTGCTCCTCGAACGGCATCGGCTGATATTGGGCCTGCTTGAGCAGCTCGGTCAGGCGTGCGCCGCGGTTGAGCAGCTTCTGAGTCGAGGCGTCCAGATCCGAGCCGAACTGCGCGAACGCGGCCATTTCGCGATACTGGGCGAGCTCGAGCTTGATTGAGCCCGACACCTTCTTCATCGCCTTAGTCTGCGCGGCGGAACCGACGCGGCTGACCGAAAGGCCGACGTTGATCGCGGGACGGATGCCGGCGAAGAACAGGTCGGTTTCGAGGAAGATCTGGCCGTCGGTGATCGAGATCACGTTGGTCGGGATGTACGCCGACACGTCGCCTGCCTGGGTTTCGATGATCGGCAGCGCGGTCAGCGAGCCCGAGCCATTGTCGGCATTCATTTTCGCGGCGCGCTCGAGCAGGCGCGAATGGAGATAGAACACGTCGCCCGGATAGGCTTCGCGGCCCGGCGGGCGGCGCAGCAGCAACGACATCTGGCGATACGCGACGGCCTGCTTCGACAGATCGTCATAAACGATCAGCGCGTGCATGCCGTTGTCGCGGAAATATTCGCCCATCGCGCAGCCGGTATAGGGTGCGAGGAACTGCAGCGGCGCGGGCTCCGACGCGGTCGCGGCGACGACGATCGAATATTCCATCGCGCCGGCTTCTTCGAGCGCGCGGACGATCTGCGCCACGGTCGAACGCTTCTGGCCGATTGCGACATAGATGCAATAAAGCTTCTGGCTCTCGTCGGTGCCCTGATGCGCTGCCTTCTGGTTGATGAAGGTGTCGATCGCGACGGCGGTCTTGCCGGTCTGGCGATCGCCGATGATCAGCTCGCGCTGGCCACGGCCGACGGGGACGAGCGCGTCGATCGCCTTCAGGCCGGTCTGCACTGGCTCATTGACGCCCTGGCGCGGGATGATGCCCGGCGCCTTCACTTCGACACGGCTGCGCTGGTCGCTGACGATCGGGCCCTTGCCATCGATCGGATTGCCGAGACCATCGACGACACGGCCGAGCAGACCCTTGCCGACGGGAACGTCCACGATCGTGCCGGTGCGCTTGACGACGTCACCTTCCTTGATCTCCGAATCGGTGCCGAAGATCACGACGCCGACATTGTCGGCCTCGAGGTTGAGCGCCATGCCCTGCACACCGTTGGAGAACTCGACCATTTCGCCCGCCTGGACGTTGTCGAGGCCGTGAATGCGCGCAATGCCATCGCCGACCGACAACACGCGGCCGGTTTCGGAAACTTGTGCCTCGGAGCCGAACGAAGCGATCTGGTCCTTGATGACCTTCGAGATTTCAGCGGCGCGAATATCCATTGTTAGCCTTTCCCACTGACAGCGCTTTCGCTGTCAGCCTTTCATTGCGTGCGCGAGAGTATTGAGACGAGTCTTGATCGACGAATCGATCATCTGCGAACCGATCTTCACGACCAGCCCGCCAAGCAGGGAGGGATCGACCGACAGGTCGACCGAAACCTCACGACCGACCCGGGTGCGCAGCTGGGACTTCAGCGCGTCGACCTGGTCATCGGTCAGCGGATGGGCGGAGGAAACCTCGGCGGTGGTCTCGCCGCGGTGATTCGCGGCCAGGGCGCGGAACGACCGGATGATCGCGGGCAGCTCGGCCAGGCGGCGATTCTGCGCCAGCACGCCGAGGAATTTCTTGGTCGTGTCGTCGACGTCGATCACTTCGGCAGCGGCGGCAACGCCCTTGCCGGCATTGGCGCGCGACAGCAGCGGATTATTGGTCAGCGCGGCGAAGTCGGCCGACTGGTCGAGCGCGGCACGCACGCGGGCAAGGCTCGCCTCGACGGCGTCGATCGTCTTGCCGTCGCGGGCCAGCTCGAACAGCGCAGTCGCATAGCGTCCGCTCAGGCTCGCCTGGATGCTACCGCCAGAAAGACTGTTGCCAAGATTACCGATGGATGTCTCCACGGAGTCGAATTCCTCGTTTGCAACGGGTTTTATCCCATACGAAAAGAGGGCCGCAAACGGCCCCCTTAATGGGTCGCCGCGCGGTTAGCATCGGCTTTGCCGCGATGCAACCCACTGGCCTGATCCAGCGGTGATGTTAGGACCATAGACCAACGAGTCGATGCGGGAGAATGATGAGTGACGGGCGTGATGGAAAAACTGACGATGTCCGATGGCGCCGCGATCGGCGTCTATCATGTCCAGCCGCAGGGCGAACGGCGCGGCGGGCTGATTCTTGTGCAAGAGATTTTCGGCGTCACCGATCACATCCGCGACCTGGCGGAGGAATATGCCGCTGACGGTTATGAAGTCCTCGCGCCCGCCTTGTTCGATCGCGAGCACCCCGGCTTCGAAGCGGAATATGGCGGCGAGGGCCTTGCGCGCAGCATCGAACTGGCGCGTCAGCTGCATCCGTTCGATTTGTCGCTTGCCGATGTGCAGACCTGTGTCGATGCGCTCGCCGCGAACGGGCCGGTGTTCGTCGTCGGCTATTGCTATGGCGGGTCGATCGCCTGGTTCGCCGCGACGCGGATGAACAATGTCGCCGCCGCCTCGGGTTATTATGGCAGCCTGATCCCCGGCGCCGCGGCCGAAATACCCAGGGTTCCGGTGATCCTCCATTTTGGCCGCCATGATACGGGGATCCCGATGGAAGGCGTGGAGAAGGTCATCGCGGCCGATCATCCGAACGCGACCATATATGTCTATGAGGCGGGGCATGGCTTCAATTCGGACCGCCGCAAGGATTATCACGAGCCCAGCGCCGACCTTGCCAAGGCGCGAACGCTTGAATTGTTCGCGGCGAACGGCGGGTAAGTCGCGACCATCGGAATGCCGTGCGAGATTGCGCCATTGGCATATGTTCCGCATTAGGATTCGTACAACACGGCATTCGATCGAAGGAAAAAACGCTGCCATCGTTCTGGGCACATCGGAGGAGCAAGCGGATCGCGATCGTCACGCTCTGGATCCTCGGCGGCTTGCTCGCGCTTTACGTGCTCGTGCTGGGCGGACTCTACAGCATCCAGCGCGCACTCTATTATCCGGCGCCCGGTGGTGGCTTGGCGCTCGCCGACGATCCCGAGCACGGCTTTGAGGATATGTCGCTCACCACCAGCGATGGTCTGGTCCTGCGCGCTTTCTATCATCCGGCGCGGCCGGGCATGCCGACGCTGATCTTCTTCCACGGCAATGGCGATGACCTGAACGGCGGCGAGGTCGCGACACGCGCCTTCGCCGCCAGGGGCTATGGCGTGCTGCTGCCGGAATATCGCGGCTATGGCGGCAATCCCGGAACGCCCAACGAACAGGATCTTTACCGCGACGGCGCGGCGGGTATCTATTGGCTGGAGAATAAGGGCCTGCCGCTCAACGACATCGTGTTGATCGGCAATTCGCTCGGTTCAGGGGTCGCGACCGAACTGGCCAAGCGCAAGAAGGTCGGCGGCCTCGTCCTCGTCTCGGCCTTTGCCAGCCTGCCGCGCGTCATCGGCCAGCATTATCCCTATCTCCCGACCAACCTGCTGGTCCGCGACCGTTATGACAATGTCGCCAAGATCGGCCGGGTCACCGCACCGGTACTGATCTATCACGGCACCGCCGACAAGCTTATCCCGCCGAGCAACGCGCTCAGGCTGGAGCGCGCGCAACCGGCGGCGTTGCTCGCGCTGGAACGCGGCGCGGGGCACGAACTCGTCTATTCGCCAGTGGCTGCACAGCGGATATCCGCCTGGCTGCGTGATAAGTTCCCGGCGCCTGCTCCGCCGCCGCCCGATTCCGGCACGGCGCTTGACCGGCGCGACGGATCGGTGTCGAACTCGTCACCGTAACAGCGCGGAGCGGGGGCGATGGATGTCGAACTGGCCGAAGAGCGAGTGCTGGTCGTACGCGACCGCTTCTCGATGGACCATGCCGAAGGGCGCGCCTGGACCCGGCGGGTCGATGCATTCGGGACGATGGCGAAGCTGACTGGCTTTCTCTCGCGGCCGCGCGATGAAGAGTTCGAGGTTGTCTATCGCGAACGGCGGCTACAGCCCTTCTGGCGGATCGCCTGCACCGCACTGCACGTCTATGAACGCAATCGCGACTATCGCGTGGCAGTCGCGGCCAATGTTCAGGAGGTGATGCTGGAAGGGACGCTGCGGTCCGTCAGTGACGGCGCCTTCACCGTCTCGGGAATCGAGCATTGCCGTGACGAGACCGAGAAGGAATATCTGTTCGACGCGATCCGTGGCGCACCCGATCCCGCGCTGTCTGCCCATCTCAAATATGAGGCCGATGTGTCGGACGCCGAGACACTGGCGGCGGCGAGCTTGGCCGGCACGGTGGTCGTGCCGCCCGAAGCCAAGGCGTCGATGCTGGTGCGTGATGTGCTGGCCGGATCGATTGTGCGGATCGAGGCGGATCGCGTGCTGGAGGAAAAGCTCTCGCTCCATCTGATCGATCTCTATTATCGCCCGGTCTATGCCTTTCGCTATCGCTGGCAGGGCAAGGAGGCGGTGGTTGAATTCGATGGCGTCACCGGGGAAACCCGCCTCGGCGGCGCGACCTTCGAACAGCATGTCGGCCAGCGGATCGATGCTGAGTTCCTGATCAACGCAGGGGTCGAGGCGGCCGGCCTGTTCATTCCGGGCGTGCGCCTTGCTGAAATCGTCATCACCCGATCTCTTGCTGCCAAGCGCGACAGCGCCAAGCCCTAGTCTCGACCTGCCAAGATACGGAGATGACGGATGCTGAGGAAGTTGGGCATGGCCATGGCGTTGATTGCCTCCACATCCTCGGCCGTTGCGAAATCCGACCAGCCGGCGCTCGACACGCTGGTCAGGGCCGGCATGGCGGAAACGGGCGCCAGGGGCATCGCGATCGCCTATATCGACCACGGCAAGGTCGTGTTCGCGCGCAGCTGGGGTGCGCGGAATGGGAAGGGCGATCCGCTCACCCCCGACACGGTCATGTACGGCGCGTCGCTGACCAAGGCGGTGTTCGGTTATTTCGTCATGCAGCTGGTCGATGAGGGGCGCATCGACCTCGATCGCTCGATCGCCAATTATTTGCCCAAACCGCTGCCCGATTATACCGGCGCGGCGATCGAAAACCGTTATGCCCGGTGGAGCGATCTCGCCGGCGACGAACGCTGGCGCAAGCTGACGCCGCGCATTCTGCTCAACCATGGCTCGGGCTTTGCCAATTTCGGTTTCAACGAACCCGACGGCAAGCTGCGTTTCCACTTCGATCCGGGCACGCATTATTCCTATTCCGGCGACGGGATCATCCTGTTGCAGTTCGTACTGGAAGCCGGGCTCGGCCTGGATATCGGTCAGGAAATGCAGGAGCGCATCTTCGACAAGGTCGGCGCGATCCGCACCGGCATGATGTGGCGGCCCGATTTCGCCACCAACCTCGCCGATGGTTGGCAGATCGACGGCAAGGTCGAGCCGCATGACGAACGCAGCAAGCCGCGCGCCGCCGGATCGATGGACACGACGATCGCCGACATGGCGAAGATCGCCGCAGTCTATATGCGCGGCGACGGCCTCAAGCCGGCGTCGCGCGCCGAACTCGTCCGCCCGCAATTGCCGATCCGGACGGTGAGCCAGTTTCCCGTGCTGCAACCCGATCGCCCTGTCGCCGGCCTTGTTCACCCACTCGCAGCTGCCCTGGGTGTGGTCACTTTCAGGGGCGATCAAGGGCCGGGTTTCTTCAAGGGCGGCCATAACGACAGCACCGCAAACACCTGGGTGTGTGTTGAGAAGGCGCAGCGCTGCGTCGTCATCCTGTCCAATGATGTCCGTGCCGAACCGTTGTTCCCGAGGGTGGTCAAGGCATTGCTGGGCGACACCGGCGTGCCCTGGGCCTGGGAATATGGCGACCTGCCCTGGACGAGGCTTTAGACTCGCGACTGCTCGACGGGATCTCGACACCCAATCTATGCTTATTCCAATCGCAGGCATCGTCGCGGTGATCGCGCTGCGATGCCGGCCGGTTGAGGCGCATTCTCATTGTAACCCAGCCGGGCTAACGGCGAACTACGGTGCCGATTAGCGGCGGCAGCAATGCTAGCAATGATTGCAATGCAATCACTGCTGCGATGCGTTTTTTCCAACAGCCTAGGACCTGACGGAAACGCTCAGCCCTCGTATACAATACTTAATCTGATATAAAGCATTGATATAATTGTAATTATTATTGTGATTTGGTCACGGCAGTCGATCGCTCGGTATCTGACAAAATCAACGCAATGCCTCGCTCACCTCGCGCCGGAGATGCGGCACAACCGGTGTCCCATATCTCCCCCCGCTTACCATCGCGTCGCGTGATTCAAGCGCCGTTCGACCTCCGCTACCGCGGCAAGCATGGGAACGCGCCACAGTGTTCGAGCGAAGAATGAAGGGTCAGCCTTTCGCTTTGGCCAGTTCGGCCAGGGCTGCCGCTTTGGTCGTCTCCGCGGTAGCGGCATCCGTCTTGGCCAGCTCGTTCGCTTCCACGGCGGCGCGGGCGGCATCGGCGGCGGCGCCCGCCTTGGCCTCGGCATCGCTCGCGCGCTGCTTCTTCTCATTGACCAGCAGGAGTGCGGCGCTGCTGTCTTTTCCTTGTGCGGCGGCGGCGGCGCGATCGGCTTCCGCTTTCGCCTTGTCCGCCTTGATCCTCAGTTTTTCGGCCCGCTTTGCGGTATAGGCGCGCGTCTGCTCGGTCGAGACCAGGCGATAGGGCAGCACATCGTTCGGCTTATGGCAGAATTGCACCACCGGCTCGGCATAGTCGGTCGATGGAATCAAGGTCAGCCGGCTGAGTTTCCATATGCCGGAGGCGCGTTTGAACATCGCGTCATAAGTGCCGATCAGCGTACCGTCGGCGCGCCGGGCGGCCCATTGACCGCGCACCGTACCGCCATCGCCGGCGCGCAGATACGCGATCGGCTGGGCATCGAGTACCGCGCCGTCGCTGGCGAACGGGTCGGTGATCCGGATGAGGCCCGACAGCGGGACAGTCTTCGCGCCCGATACCCAGGCCGCCTTGCGGTCGGTTTGATAGAATGGCGCGACGTTCGTTTCCTTACCCCCCTGTACCGCCTGCCAATAACCCTTGATCGCGGTTTCCGCGCTGGCGCGCGTCTCTTCGATCTCCGATGGTGGCATGGCCGTACCGGTCATGCAGTTATATTCCTGCTGCGCGGCTTGCCCCTGGGCCATCATGTCGCCGACGATCTGGCCGATCCATATCTGCGCATGGGCCGTCGCGCTCGTCATCAGCGCCAGACCACCGATGGCGAACGTGATGATGGATCGATCTGCGGTCATTCGAAACATGGCGGCCCCCCGGCGTTGGCGGCCAGTTGGCCATGCCGTAAAACAACTGTGGTTTTGCTGCCGAGTCAAGCATTTGCCGCGATCGACTTTGGCCGCAAGCCACGGGATGTCGGGTGGCGTGTCATGGCCTATATCGATGGCATGACAGAGCAACTCGCCATCGATCCCGATATCGCCTGGGCGGCATTCAGCGCCCGCGACCGCAATCATGACGGCCGCTTCGTCGGCGCGGTGACCAGCACCGGCATCTATTGTAAGCCGAGCTGCCCCGCGCGGCATCCCAAGCGCGAAAATGTGCAATTCTATCGCACCGCCGCCGAGGCGCGCGCGGCGGGGTTCCGCGCCTGCCTGCGCTGCAAGCCTGATGAGGTCGGCCGCGACCGGGTCGCTGTCGCTCGCGCCGTCGCGCTGATCGAGGCGGCGGAGGATGTCGTCGCGCTCGACGATCTCGCTGCGCAGGTCGGTTATGCGCCGCATCATTTCCACCGCCTGTTCAAGCGCGCGACCGGCGTCACACCTGCCGCCTATGCCCGTGGCCTGCGCGCGCAACGTGCCGCTCGCGCGCTGACCGAGGAGGCGACCGTCACTGAAGCGATCTACGAGGCCGGTTATTCCGCCCCAAGTCGCTTTTACGAAGGCGGCGCCAAGCGGCTCGGCATGACGCCGAGCGCATGGAAACGCGGCGGGGCAGGGGTGACGATCCGCTGGACCATCGCCGATACCAGTCTTGGCGCGATGCTCGTCGCCGCGACCGACAAGGGGCTGTGCCGCGTGTCGTTCGACGAGGGTGAAGAGGCGCTGCGGGAACGCTTCCCCAATGCCGAGATCGTGCCCGGCGGCAACGCGCTCGCCGATCTCGCCGCGCGTGTCGTCGCCAGCGTCGAATCGCCCGATCGCGACCAGGATCTGCCGCTCGACGTGCAGGGCACCGCGTTCCAGGAGGCGGTGTGGCAAGCGCTCCGCCAGATTCCGGTCGGCGAGACGCGCACCTATACCGAGCTCGCGACGATCGCCGGCAATCCGCGGGCGGTGCGAGCGGCGGGCACTGCGTGCGGCGCCAACCAGGTCGCGGTGGTCATCCCGTGCCACCGCGCCCAGCGCGCCGATGGCAGTATGGGCGGCTACGCCTATGGCATCGACCGCAAGGTCGTGCTGCGCAATCGTGAAGGAGTCGAGTGATGACTTATCGTATTTCCGGCTTGCCGCTCGACGAGTTCGCAGCCTTGTTCGGGCGCAGCGACGCCGAACTGGCCGAACAGGGCGTGGTGCGAGTTCGCGCTGACCACAAACCCGGCTATCCGTGCCGTGTCACGCTCGAGGATGCCGAACCCGGCGAGACCTTACTGCTACTCAACTATGAGGATCACAAGGCCGCGACGCCGTTCCGCAACAGCTATGCGATCTATGTGCGGGAAAGCGCGCTGGCCCCGGCCGAGTTGCATGACAGCCTGCCGGCGGTGTTCGCCAACCGCCGGCTCGCCTTCCGCGCGTTCGACGCGGCGGGCATGCTGCGCGACGCCAACCTGGCGCTGGACGGCGATGCCGATGAACGCATCCGCGAACTCTTCGCCGATCCCGACATCGCCTATCTCCAGGCGCACAACGCGGCCGCCGGCTGCTTCGCCGCGCGGATCGATCGCGGCTGACCTCACCCCTTGCGCCGCCGCCGGGGCCGGTTAGGCTGGCGACATAAAAGGGGGGACGCCATGGAACCGACACTACCGAACACGCCGCCGAACAGCATCGTCTGGCGGATCGTGCATTTCCCGCTCGTGCTGCTGGGGATCGGCATGACGCTCGTCCTCGGGTCGCAAATTGCGATTTATCGGCTCGCCTATTTTCTCGCCATTCCCAAGCAGGCCTGGACCGGAGTGCTGATCGCCGTATGCGCGGCTGGGCTGGCGATGGTCGTCTATGCGATCTTCGTGCGCTTCGTCGAGCGGCGCGACGGCGTTGCGGAATTCGGCGCCAGGGGTTGGGCAAAGGAGCTTGGTGGCGGTCTGCTCGGCGGCGTCCTGCTATTCACCGTCGTGGCTGGCATCATTGCCGCGATGGGTGGCTATCGCGTCGTCGGGCTGAATCCTGTCACTGTACTGATTCCCGTGCTTGCGTTGTCGATCACGTCGGGCGTGGTCGAGGAGATCATCGTGCGCGGCTTGATCTTCCGGATCGTGGAATCATCGCTGGGCAGTTGGATCGCGTTGATCATCTCTGCCGTCCTGTTTGGCGCCGGGCATCTAGGCAATCAGAATTCCGGCCTGTTGCCGGCGATCGCGATCGCGCTTGAGGCTGGGATCATGCTCGCAGCGTTGTACATGATCACCCGCCGACTATGGGCGGCGATCGGCCTTCATGCGGCGTGGAATTTTACCCAAGGCGGCATTTACGGCTTTCCCGTCTCGGGCGGCGCGGTCGATGGGGTGCTCAAACCGGTCGTCTCCGGACCCGAATGGCTGACCGGCCGTGCCTTTGGCCCCGAAGCTTCCTTACCCGCGATCATCGTGTGCACTGCATTCGGTATCGCGCTGCTCGTCATCGCGCATCGTCGC
Source organism: Sphingomonas sp. So64.6b (assembly GCF_014171475.1). NCBI lineage: Bacteria > Pseudomonadati > Pseudomonadota > Alphaproteobacteria > Sphingomonadales > Sphingomonadaceae > Sphingomonas > Sphingomonas sp. So64.6b. The sequence goes on along the minus strand of NZ_CP048817.1, from coordinate 2,459,189 downwards.
GGTCGCTTCGTCGCGCCATTCTGGCTTCGCTCGAAGCTGGTTCACTCGCCCGATTTGCAGGAATAGACGATCTTCTCATTGGGATAGGGCGGCAGTGCAGCACGGATCGCCGCCTGCTGGCTCGACAGATTGGCACGCGCGCCGATATCGGGCGAACACGCCTTGACCGTGACTTGCGAGCGGACTTTCCGCGCTGCATCCATTTGCCCGGCGGAAAGCAGGTAACGCGTGTTCGAATAGACCCGCGTCGCCGGATCGAACTGCAGGATCGACACGGTCTGCTCCTCGGCGGGGACCAGGATGCGGTCCCATCTGCTGCCATTCTCGGCATATTGGGTGCGCCCGTTCATGCACCCGCCGTCACCCCAGTCGAGCTTCACATCTTCAGTCGAGGACACGGTCACGCGACTGCGCTCGGGCACGACGGTGCACACCAGCTTGCCGATCGCGGCATCGCTGTTGACCGCCACCGGTTCCGCTGTCGCGACCGCGTCGGGCAGGGTAACTTCGCCCGACGGCCGCACCAGGAATATGATGACCGCCGCGACCAGCAGCACGCCGCCGCCGCTCGCCGCCCAGATCGCGCCACGTCGCTCGCCGCGCAGTTCGAGCATGCCCGCGCCGCCGATCAAGAGCGCGCCGAGCACCAGCAGCACCGCGGCGATCGCCATGTAATTCTCGCTGCTCCGCGCCGCCTCGGCCCGCGCCTTGATCAGCGCCTGCTCGCGCGCTGCCGCCGCCTTGCCCGCCGCGTCGAGCTTCGCGCTCTGCGCATCCGCGACGGCGCGCGCGTCGGCATCGCTATCCTGGCGCAACCGATCGGCAATGCTCGTGCAGGGCACGCCGACTGCGGCATAGGGCTGTTTGGCGGCACGCAGGAAGGCCATCAGCTCGGTATCGGCGATCGCGAAGCCGAAGCTCGAATCGCCTTCTTCGCTTTTGGTCAGCGCGGAATTCACGCCGACCACGCGCCCGCACGGATCAAGCAGCGGTCCGCCCGAATTACCCCGCGCGATGCTCGCCGTGTGCAGCAGCACCTGGATATCGGTCAGCATACGCCGCCCGGAGAACACGCCTTCCGACCGCACCGGCGAGAGCGGGCGGATATAGTCGGCGGCCGATCGCGCGGTCGCGATGTCGACATTGCCGGGATACCCCAGCGCAGTCACCGACCCGCCTTCATCGACCGGCCCGGTATAAAGCGCGAGCGTCGACAGGTTCACGCCCTTGAACTCGATCAGCGCGAGGTCGCGCGCCGCATCGAGCGCGATGACCTTGCCCTCATAGGATTTGTCGCCCTCCGACGGCACGATCCCGACCACGACATTGTCGGGATAGCGCGCGGCGAGCTCGACGACATGCGCGTTGGTAACGACCCGGTTTGGCGCGACGGCAAAGCCGCTGCCATGGCCGAAATCGACCACCTTCTCATCGACCACCGCGATCGTCACGACCCGCACCACCCCGCGCGCCGAGGCGGAGATGTCGTCGGCATGCGCCGGGGCTGGGAGCGACATGAGCAGCAGCACAAGGAGGAGCAATCGCGCCATAATATCGGTTCCGCGTGAGAGCATCCGGCGCTTGTCTCAGCAAAGCCCGCACGGTTCAAGTCGACAAGCAGGACGCTGCGTGAATTTGCGGGCAGAACGAAAACCGGAGATGATTGCTTGCGCATCAATCGGTTTTGGCCGGCTCTCCTTGTTTTGCGACGGCGGCATCGAAGGCCTGCAGAGCTTGTTGACCATGCTTCCCGGCGGTGAGGTCGGCCAACAATTTGACGACCGGGCTGCCGCTTGACGCATGGGGGTCATAGGCAAGGGGTGAGAGCAGACTGCGCGCCAGATCGATCTTGCTGTCCTTGATCTCCTGCCGAGCGAGCATGAAACGCAAGCCCGGATCTTGGGGAACGAGCTCGAAGGCGCGCTCCAGTCCCGCAACGGCGGACGCGCTCGGTGTCGTGTCCTGCATCAGGAAACTGCTGTAAAATAAAGCAAGTGTCGCCGCGACGTCTGGATCGACCCGATTGGCCTTGACGATCCAGCTTCGCGCGGCCGTCCAGGCCTTGGCATCGGCGTTCGCCTTCTTGGCCTGACGCAGCAGCACGCGGGCCTTGTACAGCAGGGCCTGGATCGATTTGGGATCCTTGGCCAATGCCCGATCGGCGGCCGCAGCCGCCGCGGCGTCATCGTCTGCGTCATAGGCCATTTCGGCAAGCCATGCTTGCACCACTGGATCGTCCGGGTAGCGCGCGCCGATTTGCATACCCTGTGCGAAGACCTTGGCCGCACGCGCCGTGTCAACGCCACGCGTCGAGCGCATGCGGCTGGCCATCATTGCATCGGCCCCTTCGCTGAGTGGCTGGATGGTGATCGCCGGCAGGTCGCTCGTCTTCAGGGGAAACCTGAACCCGGGCAAGCGTCCATCCATGTAACGCTGCAGATCTTTGTCGAACGCCTTGAGATCGCCGAATGCGGCGCGCGCAGCCTCAAGGCTTGGTGTGCCTTTGTTCAAAGCTTTGATATAAGAAGAAAATTTGTCGGCGCGCTCGCGGTTGAACATGACATAATGAGTGATCAGCCAGCCCCGGGCGTAAAGATCCGCGACCTGTTCGTCGTTCATGCGTTGATTGGAAGAGGCGAGCAGCTGTTCGACCGACAATGCCTTGCCATGGAACAGCGTATAAGCGCGATGGTTGGCGGGGAGGCCAAGCATGATCTCACTATTGTCCTTGTTGAAGGACGTCGTCGAAACGACTTCCGCATAGCCTTCACTAAACCATGCGGGATAAGCGACCGAGAAATTGCCGAGCAGGAAATGATGCCCATATTCATGGTACAGCACCACACTTGGCGAGAAGGGATTGCCCCCGCGATTCATGCCGCCGCCTTGGTCGGTCTTGGCCGGTGTGAACGCCACAGATCCTTCAACACGGGGGACATAAAAGCCCGCAATCTGGCTGCCTTTCTCGCCGTAGATCGATCGTATGGCAGCGATACTGGGCATGATGAAAATGGTCACCGGGTTAGATTCGATACCCTCCCGGTCTGAGCTGTTGCTGATCATGCGGAGCGATGCGTCGAGCGCCTCGATCCGTGTGGCAAATTCACGCAGGGTCGGTTCACTGCCCTGGCTGTAGATGATGAAATGCTTCGAACGCGCCTGAAGCCAGCCGGCCGCCGCCGGGTGTGCCAGCAGCGTTGCGGCCGCCAGCGTTATCGTTACTTTGACCATGCTATTGAACATGCAACCGATCTCCCCCTCAGCACTGTCTGACGAAGGCTGGCCAATCGGGCAAGCGCCGCTAGACGAAACTATAGGGATCGATATCGACCGTTACGCGCACCTTTGACGGCCAGTCGAGCTTGCCCAGCCAGTCGCGGATCACGTCCTGCACGTCGAGCGCGCGGCGGGCATGGACCAGCAGCCGTTGCCGGTGCCGTCCGCGCAGCATGGCGAGCGGGGCGGGGGCAGGGCCATAGACTTCCATGCCCTCGATCTTCGGCGCGGTACGGCCGATCAATATAGCGATCTCATGCGCCGCCGCCTTGTCTTCGCTCGACACGACGATCCCGGCAAAGCGTCCGAATGGCGGTGCGCCGGCCTCGCGGCGGGACTCGGTTTCAGCTTCGTAGAATGCCTCGGCATCGCCGGTGATCAGCGCGCGCATCACCGCTGCGTCGGGGCTGTGCGTCTGGATATAGACATGGCCCGGTTTTGCGCCGCGACCGGCGCGACCCGACACCTGCATGATCTGCTGGAAGGTCCGTTCCGCCGCGCGCAGGTCGCCGCCATTGAGGCCGAGATCGGCATCGATCACCCCGACCAGCGTCAGATTGGGGAAGTGATATCCTTTGGTCACCAACTGCGTGCCGACGACGATGTCGATGTCGTGCGCCTCCATGCGGTGGACGAACTCGGCCGCCTTGGCCGGCGACCAGATCGTGTCGGAGGTGACGACTGCGGTCTTCGCATCTGGGAACAGCGCCGCGACTTCGTCGGCGATACGCTCGACGCCTGGGCCGACTGCAACCAGCGTGTCCTCGTTGGCGCATTCGGGGCATGCGCGGGGCACCGGCTCGACATGACCGCAATGGTGACAGGCGAGGCGCCTGACGAGGCGGTGCTCGACCATCCAGGCGGTGCAATTCGGGCATTGGAAGCGATGTCCGCAGGTCCGGCACAGGGTCAGCGGCGCAAAGCCGCGCCGGTTGAGGAACAGCAATACCTGTTCACGCCGCTCAAGCGTCTCCTGCATCGCGCGCACCAGGCGCGGCGCGATCCAGCGGCCACGCTCGGGCGGTTCGGCGATCAGGTCGATTGCCTCGATCGCCGGCATCTCTGCCGCACCCCAGCGGCCGGGCAGCTTGAGTTCGGCATAGCGGCCGAGCGCGACTTGCTGGCGCGTCTCGATCGCCGGCGTGGCGGAGGCGAGGATCACCGGGCATTGCTCGAACAACCCGCGCATCACCGCCACGTCGCGCGCGTGATAATGGACGCCCTCTTCCTGCTTGAAGCTCGTCTCATGTGCCTCATCGACCACGATCAGGCCGAGATTGGCATAGGGCAGGAACAATGCCGACCGCGCGCCGACGGTGACCAGCGCCTGGCCGCTGGCGATGGCGCGCCAGGCGCGTCGCCGTTGCGAGCTGCGCAGGCCGGAATGCCAGGCGACCGGCTCGCAGCCGAAGCGCGCGGTGAAGCGCTGCAGGAATGGCTCGGTCAGTGCGATCTCGGGCAGTAGGACCAGTGTCTGCCGCCCGTCGCGGATCGCAGCGGCGATCGCTTCGAAATAGACCTCTGTCTTGCCGGAGCCAGTGACGCCGTCGAGCAACGTCGGCTGAAAAGTGCGCGCGGCGACATTGGCGACCAGTATTTCGGATGCCGCACGCTGGTCGCCTGACAAGGCAGGTTGGCCGAAATCGGGATCGGGCAAGGGATAGGGACTGTCGATATCGACTTCGATCGCTTCGATCGCGCCGGTCTTGACCAGACCGCGGATCACCGCGTCCGAGACATCGGCCGCTAACGCCAGTTCGCGCACCAGCCCCTGACGATCACCGATCCGTTCCAGCGCCTGTTCGCGCTGCGGCGTCATCCGGTCGGGCACCAGCCCGGTCGCGCGATATTCGGTAACGGTACGCGCACCTTCCAGCGCGGAGGAGGAAGGCATCGCCATGCGCACCACCGAGGCAGGCGGCGCGAGATAATAATCGGCGGTCCATTCGACCAGCCGCCGCAACGGATCGGCGAGCGGCGGTACATCGACCACGCCGACCAGATTGCGCAGGCGATTGTCGCCGACCTCGGCATCGGACGGCATCCGCTCCGGTTCCCACACCACGCCAAGCAACTGGCGCGGGCCGAGTGGGGCGACGACGATTGAGCCCGGCACGACGTTCATCCCGTGTGGGACGCGGTAATCCAGCGGGCCAAGGGCGGAATTGAGCACAAGGACGCGAGCGCGGGACGACATACAGGTGCATATGGCTTTCAAGCGCGCTAGTGGAAAGGGACGACGCTCATGTTCCAGGAGTTCCACTCGTGCCGCTGTTCACCCTTCTCCTGCTCGCCCAGGCTGCCGCTCCGCCGCACACCATGCCAAAGCCGGCGGAGAAACAGGAGGTCGTCTGCGTTCGCCAGGGTGATCTGCCGCCCGCGTTCGCCAAATGGAACCAGCCGCCGTCAAAGGATGTTAAGGAATTGACCGTCGGCACCCCCTTTATCGCGGTCGCGGTCGATCCGGCGACGATGAAATGGGCCAGCGGCGGGCCATCGACGCGTCCCGGCAAATCGGCGATCGCCTATTTCGCGATTCCGCGGACCGGCATCTACAAGGTCGGGCTGGGCAGCGGCGCCTGGGTCGATGTCGTCTCGCGGGGCAAGGCGCTGACCTCCGCCGCGCACGGGCACGGGCCGGCCTGTACCGGGATCCGCAAGATCGTCGACTTCAATCTCGCCAAGGGCCTTTACGCGCTGCAACTCGCCGGGATCGCCGCGGACAGCGTCAAGGTGATGATCGTTCCGGCATAAATGGCGATGCAGGCGGCGATCCTTGCCTGGAGCGATCACCTCGCACAGAATCGCCGGCGCTCGGCGCATACCGTGCGCGCCTATGTCGCGACCGCGCATCGGCTGGTGGCGTTCCTGACCGGGCATTGGGGCGAAACCGTTTCCGCCGGCCGGCTGGGCAAGACCAGCGCCGCCGATCTGCGCGCCTATCTCGCATTCCGGCGCGGCGAGGGACTGGGCAATGCCTCGGCCGCGCGCGAATTGTCGGCGGTGCGCGGGTTTCTCGCCTTTGCCGGTGGGGAGGGGGCGACGCCGCGCCTGAAGGGGCCACGCGTCAAGAAAGGTATTCCGCGACCGATCTCGCCCGACGAGGTGGTATCGCTGGCCGAGGATGTGGCGGAGAATGCGGCCGAACCCTGGATCGGCGCACGTGACTGGGCGGTGCTGCTGCTTCTCTATGGCGCAGGGCTGCGGATCGGCGAGGCGGCCGGGCTTACGGGCGCGATCCTGCCGCTCGGCGCGACGCTCAGCGTGACGGGGAAGCGCGCCAAGACCCGCATCGTGCCGCTGCTGCCACAGGTGCGTGAAGCGATCGAGGCTTATGCCGCTTCATGCCCCTGGCCGATCGCGCGCAGCGAGGCGCTGTTTCGCGGCGCGCGGGGCGGCCCGCTCGACCCCACGCTGATCCGCCGTGCGGTACGCGCCGCGCGTGGCCGGCTCGGCCTGTCGGATCGCACCACGCCGCATGCACTCCGTCACAGCTTCGCTACGCATCTGCTTGGGCGTGGTGCGGATCTTCGGTCGCTGCAGGAATTGCTCGGCCATGCCAGCCTCAGTTCAACCCAGATCTACACTGCGGTCGATGCGGCGCATCTGCTTGATGTCTATCGCAACGCGCATCCGCGCGCCTGACAGGACGATCAGGCGCGCGGCTTCCATGTCACCACGCGCCACAGATAGAAGCCCGCAATTCCGACCATCGTCGCCACCGCGACCGGGCCAACATAGTCGTCAAGCTCATGGAAATTGGCGCCGAGATAATAACCCGCGCCGGCCAGGATCGTGTTCCAGATCGCGCTGCCCGCCGCCGTCCACACGATGAAGCGCCAGTGCGGCATGCGCGTCATGCCCGCTGGTAACGAGATGATCGTGCGGCCCGCCGGCATGAAACGGAATACGAAGATCACCCATTGCCCGTGGCGCTGGAAAAAGGCGTGGAGCTTCTCGATGTCATGCCATTCGAGCGTCAGCCAGCGGCCCCAGCGATCGACGAACGGCCGCAGCCGCTTGTAACCCAAGCGGCGTCCGATCTCGTACCAGAAATAATTGCCGATTACCGTGCCGACCGTGCCCCACAGGATCAGCGGCACCATGGCCATCTGCCCGCGCGCCACCGCCATGCCGCCAAGACCCATGATCACTTCGGACGGGATCGGGGGAAAGACATTCTCCGCCGCCATCAGCAGAAAGATGCCGATATAACCGCCCCATGCGATCATGTTGATGATGATGTCGGTCATGGATCCTGCATATCAACCGTTCGTGCTGAGCCTGTCGAAGCATATTGGCAGGCGGAACCCTGTCCTTCGACAAGCTCAGGACGAACGGTGGGCGACAAAAGGTCCGAAGGTCAGGCGCGCGCCGCCACCTTGGCCTCGATCGCTGCCCAGATCAGCGCGGCAGTATCGGTCCCGTTGAACCGGTCGATCGCGACGATGCCGGTGGGCGAGGTGACGTTGATCTCGGTCAGCCACTTCCCGCCGATCACGTCGATGCCGACGAACAACAGTCCGCGCTTCTTCAACTCCGGCCCAAGCTCGGCGCAGATCGCCAGTTCGGTTTCGGTCAGTTCGGTCTTCACCGCCGACCCGCCGACCGCGAGGTTGGAGCGGATTTCGCCCGCACCCGGCAAGCGGTTGATCGCGCCGGCGATCTCGCCATCGACCAGTACAATGCGTTTGTCCCCTTGTGCCACGTCGGGAAGGAAGGCCTGGATCATGTGCGGTTCGCGCCAGGTCATGTTGAAGACCTCGATCAGCGCCGACAAATTGGCGCCGTCCGACCCAACCTTGAAGATAGCTTTGCCGCCATTGCCGTGCAGCGGCTTGACGACGACCTCGCCATGCTTCGCCAGGAACGCGCGCGCTTCGTCGAGCGAGCGGGTGACCAATGTTGGCGGCATGAAATGCGCATAGTCGAGTACGAAGACCTTTTCCGGCGCGTTGCGCACGTTCGCCGGGTCGTTGACGATCAATGTCTTGTACGCGATCCGCTCGAGCAGGTGGGTCGCGGTGATATAACCCAGGTCGAATGGCGGATCCTGCCGCATCAGCACGACATCGGCCTCATCGCCGAGGTCGAGCGAAACGGGTTCGCCGAATTCGAAATGATTGCCTGCGACACGCTGCACCGTCACCGGATGCGCCTTCGCCCAGACCCGGCCATCGGCGTAGTTCAGGTCCTCGGCGGTATAATGGAACAGCCTGTGCCCGCGGGATTGCCCTGAGAGCATCAACGCGAAGGTCGAATCGCCCGCAATATTGATGCTGTCGAGCGGGTCCATCTGGACAGCGACGGCAAGCGACATGAATTTCTCCAATCTAGATGCTCGCGCGATGTAGGGCGCAGCTGGAGGAAAGTCACCCGATCCAGGCATTCTCGATATGACGCGGCCGCGTGCCCGGCGCGAGCAAGATCACATCGACGCGGATATCATCGCCCGGCCCGGCATAGCGCGGCATCAGCACTTCCGCTGCGGCGGCGACGCGGGCGAGGCGCCGCTCGTCGATCGCGAAATCGAGCTCGGCGGCGGTGGCGCGCATTTTTACTTCGACGAAGGCGACCAAGTTGCCGCGCCGCGCGATGATATCGACCTCGCCGGCCGGAGTGCGGACGCGGCGGTCAAGGATGCGCCAGCCTTTGAGACGGAGCCACCAGCCGGCGAGGCGTTCGCCGCGTCGACCGGCGGCTTCGGCGGTGCGGCGGTTGCGGACCAATTTCAGCCCCTCCCTTTCAAGGAAGGGGTGGGGGTGGGTGCGCGCGTCTGCGCGCCTAAAAAGAAGCGTCGCGGCAGGGTTGAAGCATAAATTGGGGCATCGAGCCCCAATCTATGCTGACCCACCCCTAACCCCTCTCTTGAAAGGGAGGAGCTTAAGAATGAGGCCTCGCTCACCCCTTCATCTCCAGCGCCCGCGCATAAAGCGCCTTGCGGTCGACCCCGAGCTTCTTCGCCACCTCGCTCACCGCCCTGGCCATCGGCAACCGTTCCAGCGCCTCGACCAGCGCCGCCTCCGCGTCGTCCTGCGATGCAGGCGCAGCCTCACCCGGCGGGGCGACGACGATGACGATTTCTCCACGCGGCGGCGCATCGGCATAACGCGCAGCCAATTCGCTAAGCGTTCCGGTCACGGCCTCTTCGAATCGCTTGGTAATTTCGCGCGTCACCGCTGCCTCGCGCTCGCCAAGCCCTTCCGCGAGCGCTGCGAGCGTTACTGCCAGTCTCGGCCCCGATTCGTACAGCACCAGCGTCGCGCGGACCGCCGCCACTTCAGCGATCGCGGTGGCGCGTGCCTGCGCCTTGGGCGGGAGGAATCCGAGATAGAGGAAGCGGTCGGTCGGCAGGCCAGCGAGCGTCAGAGCGGCGATCGCCGCGCATGGTCCGGGCACCGTCACAACATTATGCCCCGCCGCACGCGCGTCGCGTACCAGTTTGTAACCGGGATCGGAGATCAGCGGCGTGCCCGCGTCGGAGACCAGAGCGACCACCTCGGTGCCCATGCGCGCGATCAGACCGGGACGCACCCCTTCGGCATTATGGTCATGATAGGGTGTCATTGGCCGTTTGACCCCGATATGACGGAGCAGCACCGCCGTCACACGGCTGTCCTCGACCGCGATTACGGCGGCGTTGGCCAGTACATGAGCGGCACGGGGCGACAGGTCGCCGAGATTGCCGATCGGCGTGGCGACGATATAGAGACCAGGTGTGAGTTCCGCGTTCATTGGGAGTAGTCATGGCAGAGGGTGTATCGGTACCGCAACGGGGCGTTTCGTTCCTGAGGGCGGCAATCGTCGCCGGCGCATTGATTCTCGGTGGTTGCCAGACGGTCGTCCCGCGCGGTCCCGGCACGGTGAAGGCGCCGCCAACGACCCGGCCGACTGCCGATTCCCAGGTCATGCCGGGTATCCCGGTCGATACCGCGCGGCATCGTGTCGCGTTACTGGTGCCGATGACCGGCGGCAATGCCGGCGTCGGGCAGAGCCTGGCCAATGCGACTCAACTTGCCCTCCTGGATACGAAGAACGAGAAAGTTCGCATCACCACCTATGATACCGCGACCGGCGCCGCCGCCGCGGCGCAGCGGGCGATCGCCGACGGCAACAAGCTGATTCTCGGACCGTTGCTCGGCGAAGATGTCCGCGCCATCGCGCCGATTGCGCGTCGTGCCGGTGTGCCCGTGGTCAGCTTCTCCAACGATGCCAGCGCGGCGGGCAACGGCGCTTATCTGATGGGTTATGTGCCGGGGCAGTCGATCACGCGCGTGGTCGATTATGCGCGCGGCCAGGGCGTGGAGAGTTTTGCCGGCCTGGTGCCGAACGGCCTGTATGGCGAACGCGCCTCCACTTCCTTCCTGCGCGCGGTCGAGGGTGCGGGCGGGCAGGTCGTCACGTTGCAGACTTATGATCGAGCCGCCGGATCAATCGGTGCGGCGGTCACCCGCATGGCGCGTAACTCGCCCTATCAGGCGGTGCTGATCGCCGATGGCGGCACCGGTGCCGCTGCCGCCGTGCCGTTGATACGCAAGAACGGCGGTGGCGCGGGCGCACGGGTGCTCGGGACGGAATTGTGGAATTCCGAAGCCTCGATCGCGAGCAAGGCCGCGCTCAATGGCGCCTGGTTCGCCAGTGTGCCGGACAATCTTTACCGCCAATATGCCGCCAAATATCGCGCACGCTTCGGCGCCGCGCCATTCCGCTTGTCGAGCCTTGGCTATGATGCGGTGCTGCTGACCGTCAGGATCGCGCGCGACTGGCGCGTCGGCGACGGTTTCCCCGAGGCACGGCTGCACGATGCAGGCGGTTTTTCGGGTATCGATGGCGCGTTCCGCTTTGGCCGCGACAATATCGCGGAGCGGGCGCTGGAAGTGCAGGAGATCAAGGGCGGGACGACGATAGTGGTGTCCGCCGCGCCGGCCGGGTTTGGCGGCAAATAAGGAATAGTCGCTTCCCTGGCCTTTGCCGGGGAAGTGACCGTCAGTCGGCCGCGGATTTCACAATGACGGGCAGAATCGCGTCGAGCAGCAGCATCCCCGCTTCACTAACCAGCAACCGATCGCCATCGCGTCCCGCCAGGCCTTGATCGGCCAGCTTGCCGAGCGCCTTCCCGTCGATCAGTGCCTCGATCGTGCACTCTCCGATCGCCGCGATGCGTGCCACATCCACGCCTTCGCGCAGGCGCAGTCCCATCAGCAACGCCTCGGTCGCGCGCGTGCGCGGCGTCAACGCCTCCTCACTCTCAATGCCATGCTGATTGCGCGTCACCGCCGCCATCCAGTTCTCCGGCTTTTTTCGCCGCACCGTCGCAAGACCACCGCGCCGGCCGTGCGCGCCGGGGCCGATCCCGGCATAATCCTGATAGCGCCAATAGACGAGATTGTGGCGACTCTCCGCTCCGGCGCGGGCATGGTTGGAAATCTCATAGGCGGGCAGCCCGGCCGCTGCGGTCATCGCGCGGGTTGCTTCGAACAGGTCCGCCGCCGCGTCACCATCGGGAATGACGATCCGCCCCGCTGCCGCCTCGGTCGCGAAGCGCGTGCCGGGCTCGATCGTCAGTTGATAAAGCGACAGATGCTCGGTCCCGAACGCCAGCGCCCGCGCCAGCTCCGCTTCCCAATCGGCGAGCGCCTGATCGGGCCGCGCATAGATCAGGTCGAAACTGACTCGCTCGAACGCCGCCTGCGCGGTGGCCAGTGCGGCCAGCCCTTCATCCACATCATGCGCCCGGCCGAGGAATTTGAGCGCATCGTTGTCGAGTGCCTGCAGCCCGAGCGACACGCGGTTCACCCCGACACTGGCGATGTCGGCGAACCGCGCCGCCTCGACCGATGACGGGTTCGCCTCGAGCGTGATCTCGATTCCCTCGGCAAAGCCCCAGGTATCCTCCGCCGCGCGCAGGATCGCCGCGACGGTTTCGGGTGGCATCAGCGAGGGCGTGCCGCCGCCGAAAAAAATCGACCCCAGCCTGCGCCCCGGCGTCAGTGCCGCCTCATGCGCCAGATCGGCGAGCAGCGCCGCGCGCCACGCCGCCTGATCGACACCCTCGCGGACATGGCTATTGAAGTCGCAATAGGGGCATTTCGACACGCAGAATGGCCAATGCACGTAGAGAGCGAGTGGTGATGTTTCTGCGGGGTTCATGGTGGCGCGCTTATGGCCGCACGCGAGGAGCTAGGGAAGATGCGAGTTCTGGCGCTGAGTTTGATGCTGCTGACCGGCTGTTCCGCCGGCCCGGAGCGCGTGGTCGAGGACCGCAGCTTCGCCGGTAACGCGGCACGCGGCGATGCATTGCTGCGTCAGGCGATGATCGCCGGGCATAATGACGCGCGGCACAGGGCCGGGGTGGCGCCGCTCGCCTGGAACGCCGCGCTTGCCGCCGACGCGCTGGGTTACGCGCGGCAGCTGGCGCGCAGCGGCCGGTTCGAACATTCGAAGGAGCCGCGTGGGCGCACGCCGCAGGGCGAGAATCTGTGGACCGGCACGCGCGGTGCCTATCGTTATGACGAGATGGTCGGCCATTGGGTCGCCGAGCAGCGCTATTACCGCCGCGGGCCGACGCCGAACTTCTCGACCACCGGCAAATGGCAGGATGTCGGCCATTATACCCAGATCATCTGGGGCCGGACGACCGAGTTCGGCTGTGCGACCGCCAGCAACGATCGCGACGATTATCTCGTGTGTCGCTACACGCCGCCTGGCAATGTCGTGGGACAATTGCCCTGAGCATCGGGCGCACCGCCGGACGGTAAATTGCGGCTCATGTCATGCGGGAGCGCTCTGGCGCAGGTAGCGCAGCGTCAGTCCCAGTTTTTGCGACAATAAGAAAGAGCGCGCCGGCATAATCCCGGCAAGGGATGACGTGCGCCATCCGGTGTGATGGTTGAATCGCCGCCAGTGACAGAATTGGGGGAGCGGCTGCAAAGAGAGGCGGCGGGAGATATAGGACACCGGTTGTGTCACATCTTTCTTCCGTCGCCGCCCTGATAAGTATATTTTATATCAGATACTTACTGGCAATATCCGCCTATTCCTCTCCGGTGCGGTAGGCGCAGAATTTATTGCCGTCGGGATCGCGGAAATAGGCGCCATAAAAGGCCTGGTCGCCGACTCCGCCGCGCAGGCCAGGTGCGCCCTCGTCGCTGCCGCCGAGTTCGATCGCTTTGTGGTAGATCGCATCGACTTGCGCGCGGCTGTCCGCCATCAGCGCGACCATCGTGCCATTGCCGGCTGATGCGGTGCCGCCGTCATAGGGTCGCGTCACGGCGAGCATCGGCTTATCGCGCCCCGCACCGTATAGCGTGAACCCGCGCGTGTCGGGCATCGTCAACAGCCGCTTGCCGCCCATCGCGCTGGCCAGCCCGTCGTAAAAAACCAGCGCCCGATCGAGGTCGTTGGTACCGAGTGTCGCATAGCCAATCATAATATCGCTCCTATGACAGGCAACTTGTCGTCGCCCCTTTTTATAATTGCCGTGAGGACGGCGTGCCTGGCCGCCGCCGGTGGCGCACTACCTCGTCATTTACCCTTGGTGGCGCCAGCCGGCTTCATCAGGTCCAAAGTCGCCGCGGTCATCGCCACCGCGCCGGTTATGATGGCAGGTTCGGGCGTGATCTTGAACAGCGGCGAGTGATGCGACGCCACGGCCGGGCCACCATGGGCGGCCGCGTCAAGCGCGGCCTGTGGCGTGCCGCCGACCGAGAAATAATAACCCTTCACGCCGGTATCGGCTGCGACCAGATAAGCGAAATCCTCCGCGCCCATGCCTTTTTGCGTGAAGGGCCGGAATGCCGCGTCGCCCAGCACTGCCTTCATGACGCCATTGAGGCGTCGCGCGAGGTCGCCGTCGTTGCTGGTCACGCCGGTTCCCTCGACCAGCTTCACTACCGGCATCTTGTCCTGCGGCATGCCGTTGAGCTCGCCGATGCCGTGCGCGATGCGCTTGATGCCGTCGAGCAATTGTTTGCGTTCGGCTTCGTCATTGGCGCGTACCGTCACTTGCAGCCGTGCCTCGTCCGAGATGATGTTGTGTTTCAGGCCGGCATGGAACGAGCCGACGGTGATGACGCCGGGTTCCAGCGGTTGGCGCTCGCGGCTGATCAGGCCCTGCAGCGCGATCACCAACTGCGACGCCATATAGATCGGATCCTTGCCCATATGCGGGCTGGCGCCATGCGCACCGATGCCGGGAACAATGATGTCGACCGAGTCCGACGACGAATATTGGATGCTCTCCGAAGCCGAGACCATGCCGGTCGGCAGTTCGGCATCGACATGGAAGGCAAGCGCATAATCGGGCTTGGGAAAACGGGTATAGAGCCCGTCGGCGATCATCGCGCGTGCGCCGCCAATCCGTTCTTCGGCGGGCTGGACGACGAAGACGATCGTCCCGGCCCAGCGGTCGCGCAGCGCCGCGAGCCGGCGCGCGGTCGCGACCATCGCGGTGATATGCGTGTCGTGACCACAGGCATGGGTGACCGGCACCTCGACCCCGTCCACGCCGACCTGGCGCACCTTCGACGCGTTGGGCAGACCGGATTTCTCCTCGACCGGCAAGCCATCCATATCGGCGCGGATCAGCACGGTCGGTCCCGCGCCGTTTTTGAGCACGCCGACCACGCCGGTACCCCCGACCTTCTCGGTCACGACCATGCCGGGAACCGCCTTGAGCTCGGCGGCCATGCGCGCGGCGGTGTTTACTTCCTTAAATGAAAGCTCGGGATTGCGGTGGAACCAGTCGAACAGCTTTGCGAGGTCGTGGTCGGAATCCGCCTTCACCGCTGCGACATAATCGGGTGGTGCGGGCGTGGTCTGCGCAAATGCCGGCTGAGCCAGCACGCAGGCGGCAATGGCGGTGACGAACAGGCGACGCATTATTTTCTCCCCCGAGCAGGCGAGCAGCGTAGCGGATGCGGTTTGGGTGTCGAGTCGGTTGCGAAAAGCTTGTCGCCCTCGCGTGGCGATGGCGGCGAGATCAGTCGACGAAGGCGCGTTCGATCACGAAGCGGCCTGGATTGGCGTTCGATCCCTCGTCGAAGCCGATCGATTCGAGCATCGCACCAAGGTTGCGGATCATCCCGGTGCTGCCGCACAGCATCACTCGATCGGTCGCCGGGTCGAGCGCGCGCGGACCGCCGATCGGCGGGCCGAACAAAATGCCATTGTCGATCAAGCCATCGATCCGCCCGGCGGTGTGGAAGGCTTCGCGAGTGCAGGTCGGGATATAGTGGAATTGCAGCAGTGCCTGATCGCCGACCAACGGATCTCCCGCCAGTTGCGCGGTCAGTTCGTCACGATAGGCGAGGTCGCTGACTCGCCGCACACAGTGCACCAGAACGACCTGCGCAAAGCGATCATAGAGGTCCGGGTCGCGCGCCAGGCTGAGAAACGGCGCCAGTCCCGTGCCGGTAGAGAACAGGAACAGCCGGCTGCCCGGAAGCAGTGCGTCGCACACCAAGGTCCCGGTCGGCTTGCGGCCGAGATAGACCTGGTCGCCGGCATGGATCGTCTGCAGCCGCCCGGTCAATGGGCCATCCGGCACCTTGATCGACAGGAATTCCAGCTCATCGGCATAGGCTGGGCTGGCAATCGAATAGGCGCGCATCAGCGGGCGTGCTTCGCCCGGCAGGCCGATCATTACGAACTCGCCGGAACGGAAGCGGAAACTGGCCGGCCGCTCGATCGCGAAGCTGAACAGATGCTCGTTCCAGTGCCGCACCCAGCGCACGTCGCTGGTCGCGAAGGCCGGGTGATCGGGGATAAGCTGGGGCGTGCGGACGTACATGTTCATGATCGTGTGTCGTCTCTGCGATGGGGAAGGGCGGGGATGGGGAAGACGGTGCCGACCCGTTCGACTGCGAGCATCAGGCAGAGGACGGCATCCTCCGCGACCAGTCCGGCGGCATGACGCCGCAGCAGCGCCGCATCGGCCGCGCGGCAGGCCGAGAACAGGGCGAGCAGCCGTGCCTCATCGTCAGCGACCAGCGCATGGCCAGGCGGTGCGAAGCGCAGTTGTGCGAGTCCGTCGATGTTGAGCGCCGCCATTGCCATGCCGAAGTCCGGCAGCGCCTCCACCACGCCCTGTTTCGCGAACGGCATGCGCAGCGCGGCGCAGGAGCAGCGGCCCGCTGACGACGCCTCGACCCATATTCGCATTGCCGCGACGAGGAACGCCATGTCGTCGTCGAGCTGAGTCAGCGGACGATCGATGAAACGGTACATGGCTGATCTCCTGCTCGACGACAAAAGCGCAGCTATCGATAATGCGAGTAAGTCGCAATAGCTTTTTTAGGCAAAAGCGTTGATCCGACGTTCGCGAAAGGTTCGCATATCATCGGCAACGAGCGCGTTGCCGAGCGCCGCTTGCGACCCCATATTCGCCCCATGGCAATTCAGATTCGCACCAGTCTCGACGAGCCCGAAACCGGGCAGAGTTTCATCCCGCATCGTCCCGCGCGCCCGCCCAAGGTGGAGGGCGGCAAGGCGTTCAAGCTGGTCAGCGAATATACGCCCTCCGGCGATCAGCCGACCGCGATCGCCGAACTGGTCGAACAGACCCAGGCGGGTGAGCGCGACCAGGTGCTGCTCGGCGTTACCGGTTCGGGCAAGACCTTCACCATGGCCAAGGTGATCGAAGCGGTGCAGCGCCCCGCGCTAATCCTCGCGCCGAACAAGATCCTCGCCGCCCAGCTTTATGGCGAGTTCAAATCGTTCTTCCCTGAAAACGCGGTCGAATATTTCGTCAGCTATTACGACTATTACCAGCCCGAGGCCTATGTCGCGCGCTCGGACACGTACATCGAGAAGGAAAGCTCGACCAACGAATCGATCGACCGGATGCGCCATGCCGCAACCCGGTCGCTGCTCGAACGCGACGATGTGATCATCGTCGCCTCGGTATCGTGCCTCTATGGCATCGGCTCGGTCGAGACCTATTCGGCGATGATTTTCGACCTCAAGAAGGGGCAGTCGGTCGATCAGCGTGAGATCGTGCGCAAGCTTGTCGCACTGCAATACAAGCGCAACGACGCGGCGTTCCAGCGCGGCAATTTCCGCGTGAAGGGAGACAATCTCGAAATCTTCCCGTCGCATTATGAGGACACTGCGTGGCGCGTGTCCTTCTTCGGTGACGATATCGAGGAGATCGTCGAGTTCGACCCGCTGACCGGCAAGAAGGTCGCTAGCCTCGACTATGTCCGGGTCTACGCCAACTCGCACTATGTAACGCCGGGGCCGACGCTGAAACAGGCGATGGAGGCGATCAAGTTCGAGCTCGCGGAGCGGCTCAAGGAATTGGTGCCCGAAGGGAAACTGCTCGAGGCGCAGCGGCTCGAACAACGTACCAATTTCGATCTCGAGATGATCGCCGCGACTGGCTCTTGCGCAGGGATCGAGAATTATTCGCGCTTCCTGACCGGACGGATGCCGGGCGAGCCTCCTCCCACCTTGTTTGAATATCTACCCGATAATGCCTTGTTATTCGTCGATGAAAGCCACGTCACGATCGGCCAGATCAACGGCATGTCGCGCGGCGATCACCGCCGCAAGCTGACGCTTGCCGAATATGGCTTTCGTTTGCCCAGCGCGATCGACAACCGCCCGCTGCGCTTCAACGAATGGGAAGCGATGCGGCCGCAAACCACCTATGTCTCGGCGACGCCGGGCGGCTGGGAAATGGAGCAGACTGGCGGCGTTTTCGCCGAACAGGTGATCCGCCCGACCGGACTGATCGACCCGCCGATCGAGATCAAGCCGGTCGAGGAACAGGTCCAGGACCTGATCGTCGAGGCGAAGAAGACCGCCGAGGCCGGCTATCGCACGCTGGTGACGACCTTGACCAAGCGCATGGCCGAGGATCTGACCGAGTTCATGCACGAGGCGGGACTCAAGGTCCGCTACATGCATTCGGACGTCGAGACGTTGGAAAGAATCGAGCTGATCCGCGATCTTAGGCTTGGGGTCTATGATGTGCTGGTAGGTATCAACTTGCTCCGTGAAGGGCTCGATATTCCCGAATGCGGGCTGGTCGCGATCCTCGATGCCGATAAGGAAGGATTCCTGCGCTCCGAAACCTCGCTGATCCAGACGATCGGTCGCGCCGCGCGTAACGTCGATGGCCGCGTGATCCTCTATGCCGACCGCATCACCGGCTCGATGGAGCGGGCGATGAACGAGACCGGGCGCCGGCGTGAGAAGCAGCTCGCCTATAATGAAGAGCATGGCATCACGCCGCAGACCATCCGCCGCAATATCGGCGACATTATCAAGGATGTGTCGCAGCGCGACCAGGTCACGATCGAGATCGACGAAGACCGGCCGCACATGGTTGGGCATAACCTCCGCGCCTATATTGAGGACCTGGAAAAGCAGATGCGCGCCGCCGCAGCCGATCTGGAATTCGAAACTGCCGGCCGCCTGCGCGACGAGATCCGCCAGTTGGAGCAGGAAGAGCTCGGTCTGCCGGTCGATCAGCGGAAAGCACCGATGATGGGCCGCTCGAACGAGGGCAAGCCGGGCACGCGCAAGACGCGCTACGGCAAGAGCCAAAAGATGCGGATGGGCGGGGGCGGGCGGCGCTCTTGAGGGCTGCCGTCATTCTCGGTCTTTTAGCGCTTTCAGCGTGTGATCGCTCCGCGATATCCCGCGCGCATGAGGTGCCTGAACGAGGATGGTATTTCGACGATACCAAACCCGGCCTATTGCGCCTTACTTACGGAATTGGCGACGGATCGAATGCCGTGTTCGTCGGCATATGCAATGAGCGCCAGCCCGCGTTCTTCCTCACCAACAGCGGCCGCCCGGATGATATCCAAAGCTTTGACCTTCAGATAGACGCTTGGCGGGTTACATTTGACGTGCAGGGTGGTGAGACCGCCAACAGTCTGTTCATCTTGCCTGGCGAACAATCGGAGCGTGGTGATGCGATCGAGCAGCTTGCCGACCGGCTCGCAGCCGCGCGAAACGAGATTGTGTTTTCGGGTGCGAAGGGCTGGCGCAAGCAAGTGCCGGCCAGCCCGCTCATTTCACGCTTCGTGAAAGCTTGTCGAGCAAGATAAGGCAGCCGGGAGCGATATCGCTCAGATCGACGCCGAGACGCCGAGCGACAGGTCTTCCTTGCCGACGCCATAATAGCTTGCCACCCGGTCGGCATAAGCCTGGTCGAACACCGGCGCGTTCGCCGCCCAGCTTGGGCCGCCTTCGAGTACGCGGCGGTCGATCGTCACGATATACGTGTCGGCGACGGCATCGAACGAGAGCAGACCGAAGGGCAGGGGGTAATAGGCTTTGCCCATTCCCAGGAAGCCACCGATCGTCAGCACGGCATAAACCGCCTGGCCGCTGCGCTTGTTGATCATGAAGGCGTAAACGGAACCGATCTTGTCGCCGTCGCGGCTGCGCACTGGCATCACGTCGACCTTGTTCGACTGGATCAGCAACTGGGTCGGTTCGTCTGACGCTTTGGACATCGGATTTCCTTTTGGTGTCGTTGCCGAAACAACCTCATGGCGGTGAGGTTCCTAGTCTTCCTCGATCAGGCTGGTGCGCTTTGTTTCGGGCAGCATCAGGAAACCGATCGTGGCGAGGCCGATGATGATCGTGACATACCAATAGAAGCCTGCCTCGACCCCTTCCGATTTGAACCAGAGCGCGACGAATTCCGCGGTCCCGCCGAACGCGGCATTGCCGATCGCATAAGGCAGGGCGACGCCCAGTGCGCGAATATGTGCCGGGAACAGTTCCGCTTTGATCAGCGCACTGATCGAGGTGTAGGCCGACAGCAGGGTCAGCGGAATCAGGATCAGCCCGAACGCGACCAGCGGGGTGCTGGCCGCTGCGAGGGCATGGAATATCGGCACCGACACCGCCATACCGCCAACGCCGAACAGCAGTAGATAGGGCTTGCGTCCATGCCGGTCGGCAAGGTGCCCAAACAGCGGCTGGATGCACATGAACACGATCAGCGCCGCGGTCATGATCAGCGTCGATGTCTGCTTGTCGAAGCCCGTCGTGTTGACCAGGAATTTCTGCATGTACGTTGTGTAGGCATAGAAGGCCAAGCTGCCGCCGGCGGTGATCGCGGCGACGATCAGGAACTCGCGCGGATGCGCGCGCCACAGCGCCAGCGCGCCGGATTTCGGCCGATCCTTCGCGAGCGCCTCGAACGAAGCCGTCTCGGAGAGCCGGCGGCGCAGGATATAGACGCCGAGCGCCAGCGCCGCGCCGAGGAAGAAGGCGACGCGCCAGCCCCATGCCTCCATCGCTGCCTCGCTGAGCAACGCCTGGAGGATCAACGTGACGCCGAGCGCGGTCAGCTGTCCGCCGATCAGCGTGACATATTGGAAGCTCGACCAGAAACCGCGCCGGTCCCGCGTCGCCATTTCCGACAGATAGGTCGCGCTGGCGCCATATTCGCCGCCGACCGACAGCCCCTGGATCATCCGGGCGATCACCAGGATCGCGGGCGCGGCAACGCCGATCGTCGCATAGCCGGGGGTCAGTGCGATCATCAGCGATCCGGCGCACATCAACCCGACCGACAATGCCAGCCCGGCCTTGCGCCCATGATTGTCGGCATAACGGCCCATGATCCACGCGCCGATCGGCCGCATCAGGAAGCCGACCGCGAATACGGCGGCGGTGTTGAGAAATTGCGCCGTCTGGTCGCCCTTGGGAAAGAAGGTCGCGGCGAAATAGATGCTCATCGCGGTATAGGCGTACCAGTCGTACCATTCGACGAGATTGCCGGCCGATCCGCCGATGATCGATTTCAGTCGCTTCGCATCCAATGCCATGTCTGGCCTCCCCTGGTCCGCTACGTCGTCCATCCCGCCGCATCCGCGCAAGGAAATTGTCGTTAGCATGGTTGAGCGTACCGCAGGCTTCGCCCATAGAAGGCCATGCGTTCGCTTCCCATCCTCGCCCTGCTCGTCGTACTGAGCAGCTGCGTAGGCCCACCCACGCCCGCACCACGCCCGATTCCCCGCCCCGTGCCGGTCCAGACCCCTGCGCCAATGCCGACGCCCGTACCGCTCGGCAGCGACTGGCGCGACTGGCCGGTGACGCCCGGCGACTGGACCTATCGTCAGGATGCACGCGGCTCCATCGCGCTGTACGGCGTGCCCGGCGCCGATGCAGTGCTGAGCCTGCGCTGCGACCGTGATGCCGGTGCGGTCTATCTCGCACGCGCCGGAACCGCGACCGGCGCGGTACCGATCACGATCCGCACCTCGACGGTGATGCGCACGCTCAATACGACCCAGACCAATGGCACGCCGGCCTGGCTCGCCGCGCCGCTGGCGCCGCGTGACAGCTTGCTCGACGCAATGGGTTTCAGTCGTGGCCGCTTCGTCGTGCAGCAAGCCGGTTTTCCGACTTTGGTCGTGCCGGCCTGGCCTGAAATCCTCCGCGTGACCGAGGATTGCCGCCGCTAAGGGTCCGTGCTTGGCGGGGAAATGCTGTTCGCTTCGCGCGTTATGGCGCGAGAGGAGGCGAAACGATGATCCGCAAGCTGAAGTCCGGCGAGGATCGGCTCTATTCGCAGAAGACGACGAGAAGACCGGCAAGCGCCGCAATCTCGGCACGTGCGACACGCGCGCGGCGGCGGAAAAGCACGAACGCGACGTGCAATATTTCAAGCGGCATTGAGGATGGAGAGCGGGCGCATCCTGATCCGCTCAGCGAAACGCATCCGGCCGATTTCGGCGACGAAAGAGATTCGTCGAAAACAGAATGAATTACAAGACTTGTATATGTGATTCGGATGATTCACATAGAGGGCGTACCCAAGCAGGGTGCGCCGTTTCAACAAGCGAAAGGAGGTGATCCGATGTCTCATGGTTCAGCAATGGGGTCGGTTCAGTTCGTTCGGGGGACGCGCCGCTAGGCTTTTTGGGATGACGGCGGGGGGTATTTTCCCCCAATCAACGTCGCCGTCTATCGGAGCTTAGCGGTTCGCATGGTCTCCCAAGCTGGAGCTTCCGGCCGCTGACCATGTCAGGAGGTTGCCGGGGTGCCGAACAGGCCCCCGGCAGCCTCTTTTCATTTTTGGGCTCCGCCAATTCAGTTCGTCAGCCGGCCTTTCGACTTCGCTCGAGACAGGCTTGTCCCGGCCGCCACCGTCCCGCACACTCGCCATATGATCATCGTCCGCAATTCTTGCGGCATAGTAGATGCCGAAACGGATTCGGCATGACGATTGGGGGCATCATGCGCGTTTTCCATCTCACCTTGCTTGCCGTCGCTGCGCTGGCTGCACCGCTTTCCGCCCAGACCGCGCCATTGGTCGAGGAACGCTCGATCCCCGAACTCCAGGCTGCCATGGCCAAGGGACGCGCTTCGAGCGAGGCGATCACCCGAGCCTATCTCGCGCGGGTCGCGGCGATGGATCGTACCGGTCCGACTTTGCGCGCGGTGATCGCGCTTAATCCCGATGCGCTGGCCCAGGCTCGCGCGAGCGATGCGCGGCGCAAGGCGGGGAAGCGGCTCGGCCCGCTCGACGGCATTCCAATCCTGATCAAGGACAATATCGAGACGCTCGATCCGATCGCCACCACGGCGGGCAGCCTCGCGCTCAAGGACAATGTTACGCACCGCGACGCACCGGTAGTCGCCGAGTTGCGCAAAGGGGGCGCGGTGATCCTGGGCAAGACCAACCTCAGCGAATGGGCCAATATCCGCTCGTCCAGCTCGATCAGCGGCTGGAGCGCGATCGGCGGACTGGTGCGCAACCCTTATGCGCTTGACCGCACCGCCTGCGGATCGTCGAGCGGATCGGGTGCGGCGATCGCGGCGAGTTTCGCGGCGGCCGCGCTCGGCACCGAAACCGATGGATCGGTCGCCTGCCCAGCATCGATGAACGGCCTTGCCGGGTTGAAGCCGACGGTCGGCTTGGTCAGTCGCACCCATGTCGTGCCGATCAGTCATAGCCAGGATACGCCCGGCCCGATGGCGCGCAGCGTGCGCGACGTGGCGATCCTGTTTTCCGCGATGGTCGCCGCCGACCCGGCCGATCCGGCGACTACGGACGCCGGCAAATATGTCCGCGACTATGCCAAAACGCTCTCGGTTGATGGCCTGCAAGGCGTACGGATTGCCGTCTTGCGCCCCGATATGCCGGCGGCGCTCAAGGCGAAATACGAGGCCGAACTGCTGGTGCTGAAAAAGGTCGGCGCGGTGTTGGTCGACGCGGAACAGCCCAAGCTCGACGGCATGGGTCAGGCCGAAGGCGATGTGCTCCATAGCGAACTCAAGGCCGATCTTGACGCCTATCTCGCTTCGACACCGGGAAGCGTGAAGACACGCACGCTCGATCAGGTCATCGCCTTTAACGAGGCGAACACATCGGCCGAAATGCCGTTCTTTGCGCAGGAGACGTTCCTGATTGCGGCAAAGACACGGGGTCTTGCCGACGCGGAATATCTCGGTGCGCGCGCCAAATCGCTACGGCTGGCCGGCGCGGAGGGGATCGATGCGATTCTCAAGACCGCCAGGGCGACGATCATCGTCGCACCGACCTATGGCCTGCCCTGGCTGAGCGACAGCGTGTCGGGCGACAATTTCAGCGGGCCGAGCGCCAGCGAATTGCCCGCGATCTCGGGGTATCCGCACCTCACCGTGCCGATGGGGCTGGTGAAAGGATTGCCGGTCGGCATATCGTTTATCGCAACGGCCCATGGCGACCAGGCGGTGTTGAACGCGGGTTATGCCTATGAGCAGGCGAGCAAGGCGCGTATCGCGCCAAAATATCTGCCGGTGGCGGATGTCGGGCCGGGATTGGATGGTGTGCGATAGGACCCACACGAAGTGAGGATCAGTCCTAATCCTTTTCCAGCAATTCCGGTCGGATATGGATCGCGGTCAGCGACATGCGCACTTCGATCAGGAACGAGATCAGCGCGGCGATCAGCAACGCCATAGCCAGGATGAACGAGATCGCGACCACCGTGCCGATGTGAAGCTTGACCAACTCGGCGACGAACAGGCCGGCGACGACGAGGCAGGTCATGACCGCGCTCGACACTGCCAGCACCAGTGCCCGGTTGATCACCGTCATGCGCCGATCGAGCAGGCGCAATTCCCACACATGGCGGTCATGCTCCGGCCCGGTCGAACGCGGGTGGAGTTGCTCGATCGCGCGCGCCCGGTCGACCACGCGCGACAGCCTACCGGCGAGCACGTTGAGCAATGCGCCGATACCGGCAAGCATGAATACCGGGCTGAGTGACAGCTGGATCGTCTGTGCGATGGTGGTGACGGCGGGGGTCGAGAACATCACGGGGTTCTGACGTGCATAAGGGCGCGCGGTCAAGCGCAGCGGTGGATGTCGCGCGTGACACCGCTTGGTAACGCCTCGCCGCTATAGCCGCGGGCATGAACAAGCCGATGCTCCTCGACGACTTCGTCCGCTTGCCCGCCGCGACGCGCGCCGTTGCGCTCGACGGGCTGTCCGGACTGCTCGACATGGTCGCCGAAGCCGCGCCCGAGACGCATCGTTTCCTGCGCTACCAATGGTTCGCCGCCGCCTTGCTCGCTTATGGCGGCGCGGCGCGCACGATCGTGGTCGAGGAAGATGGCAATCCCGTGATCGCGCTGCCTATGGTGCGGTTCGGCCCCGGCCCGGCGCGGCTCGCCGCGGTGCCCGGTTGTTATTGGCCGTTCCGTAGTTTTCCCGCCGCTGCCGTGGCTGATCGGCCCCATTTCGAGGCGCTGATCGAGCGGCTCGGCGCGGAGGTCAATGCGCTGCGCATCGGCCCGGTTTATGATGGCGATCCTTCGCTCGAACCGCTACTCAGGGTCGCACGCGCCAAGAATTGGGTGGTGCTCGACCGCTTCGTCGCCGACTCCTATTTGCTCGACATGAATGCGGCGCGGGCCGAGGGTATCTGGCCGCGCAACTCGACCTTGCGCAAGAACCGTTTCCACGAAAAGCATCTCGGCGATCACGGCGCGCTCGACTGGCGTTTCCTGAGCGGCGCGGATTGGGGGGAGGGCGGTTTCGACGCGCTCGCCGCGATCGAAGAAAAAAGCTGGATCGCCGCGCGCACCGACGGCAGCGACGCGAAATTCACCGAGACCGGGCACGGCGCCTTCTGGCGCGCCGCCGCCGCGGATCCGGCACTGGCGGAAATGATGTGGGCGGCGTTGCTCACCGTCGATGGCGCGCCGTCGGCCTTCTCGTTCGACGTCAATGCCGGCGCGCTTAAATACGCCATCGCCAACAGTTATGATCCCGCCTTTGGCAAGCATTCGCCGGGCAAATTGCTTTATTACCGCAACCTCGTCCGCGCGCTGGACGATGGCATCACCACGGTCGACTGGGGCGCTGGCGACAGCGGTTACAAGCGCGTCATAGGCGCCGACAAGGGGCCGGCGATCCGCGACTGGCTGATCGTGCGGCCGGGGCTGCCCGCCATTTTCGGCCGCGCGTTGAAGAGCGTGTGGGAGCGGAGCGGCAATGCGCCCGCGCGCAATCCCGTTGCTGCCGCGCATGAGGCCGATTGAGCGGTCATTATCGGGCTGGCTGATTCGTGCGACTGCGCGCGCTTACCGACGAATATATCGGAAGTACCAGACCTCATGCCCCTGTCGGCGCGCCTTGCGTTCGTAGCGGGTTTCCGGCCAATCGGCCGGGCGTTCGAGGAAGTCGCGCGGGTGCTCAGCCTGCCACTCGAAATCGCGGCGCGTGTTCATCACCTTCATTGCCCAGCGGCAATAGGTCGGGTCGTCAGTGCCGAGCCGGAACTCGGCGCCGGGTTTCAGCTTCGCGGCGATCAGGTCGAGCGGACCGTGATTGACCATGCGGCGCTTGGCGTGGCGCGCCTTGCGCCACGGATCGGGATGAAGCAGGAACAAGCGTTCGAGGCTGGCATCGGGTAAGCGTTCGAGCACCTCCAGCGCGTCACCCATATGCAGCCGGACATTGTCCAGTTCGCGATCGCGGATATGGCCGAGCGCCCCGACCACACCATTGAGGAAGGGTTCGCAGCCGATAAAGCCCATCTCCGGGTTCGCCTCGGCCTGCGCAGCGAGATGTTCGCCCGCGCCGAAGCCGATCTCGAACGCCATGGGGCGGTCGGCGCCGAAAAGCGACGCCGCATTGACCGGGCCTTCGTCCGGAACACTGAGCGCGGCGAGCGTGTCCTCGACCAGCGCCGCCTGGCCGAGGCGGAGTTTATGGCCTTGTCGGCGGCCGTAAAGGCGGCGGATGGAGACGGGATCGTTCATGCGACGCTCCGGAAACATTACAAAAATGTCATTATTTGGGTCATGGTTAAGCGGATATTGCCGTGATATTGGGCTGCTGCCGCCGATTCGTTGTGCACTGCGGCAAATTTACTGCAAACTTCATTGTTGGCTTGGGGCAAGAGGGTGCGGATCACATCCTTCCACCTTCGGTTAGTGGAAACGAGCAACGCATGAAAATCGCACTCGCCATTATTCTGATTTTGGTCGTGCTTGGCGCGGTCGGGTATTTAACCATGCGCAGCCGGGCGCCGCGCAAGCGGCGGTCGCAATTCTTTTCGCACACGTTCGACAATAGCGGCGCCGGGAAAGTGCCGGACGTGTCGCACGCCCACGAGAGCGACCGGATCGAGCCTGAGATCAAGGCATAGCCTCCGGCTCGTTTCGAGCCGGAGGCTATGCTGCTGCTCAGGCGACCGCCGCTTTCAGACGATCGACGAGATCGGTCTTTTCCCAAGTGAAATACTCGCCCTCGGGCGTGCGGCCGAAATGGCCGTATGCGGCGGTCTTCTGATAGATCGGTGCGTTGAGCTTGAGGTGCTCGCGGATGCCCTTGGGGGTCAACCGAACCAACTGCGGCAGCACTTCTTCAAGCTTCGCTTCGGAAACCTTGCCGGTGCCGTGAGTATCGACATAAACCGACAGCGGCTCGGCAATCCCGATCGCATAGCTCAGCTGGATCGTGCAGCGCCGCGCGAGGCCCGCGGCGACAACATTCTTCGCCAGATAGCGCGCGACATAAGCGGCGGAGCGATCGACTTTGGTCGGATCCTTGCCGGAGAAGGCGCCGCCGCCATGCGGTGCCGCGCCGCCATAGGTGTCGACGATGATCTTGCGGCCGGTGACGCCCGCGTCACCGTCGGGCCCGCCGATTTCGAACCGGCCGGTGGGGTTGACGTAGATCGCGGTCTCGTCGGTGATAAAGCCTTCGGGCAGCACATCGTTGAACACGCCGACGACATAGTCGCGCAGTTCCTTGTACTTGGCCGGATCGCCTTCGTTGTTGTGGAAGAAGTAGCCGGGTGCATGCTGAGTCGAAACGACCAGCGCGGTCGCGCGAACCGGCACTTCATTCTCGTAAGCGAGCGTCACCTGGCTCTTCGCGTCGGGCTCGAGGAACGGCACGACCTTGTTGTGGCGGTCATAAGCGAGCTGCTCGAGGATGCGGTGGGAATAATAGAGCGTGGCGGGCAGCAGGTCGGGTGTCTCGTCGGTCGCGTAACCGAACATGATGCCCTGATCGCCGGCGCCCTCATCCTTGTTGCCGCTCTCGTCCACGCCCATCGCGATATGCTCGGACTGACCGTGCAGGCGGTTGATGAATTCGAACGTGTTCCAGTGGAACTGATCCTGCTCGTAACCGATGCGCTTGACCGTCGCGCGGACTGTGGCCTCGATCTCCTCGAGCGCGCCGGGCGCCCATTCGCCATTCTCATATACGCCCTTGCAGCGGATCTCACCGGCGAGCACGACCAGATTGGTGGTGGTCAGCGTCTCGCAAGCGATACGCGCATAGGGGTCCTTGGACAGGAACAGGTCGACGACCGAGTCCGAAATCTGATCCGCGACCTTGTCGGGATGGCCTTCCGAAACCGATTCGGACGTGAAGAGAAACGAAGCGCGCATCAATCTACCCTCGGCTGAAGCGGGTTCCGGCAAGCCGAAACCGCATATAAAGCTTTCCTTATATGGCGGGCACTAGCGAGACCATCGCCTTATGGCAACGGCCAACAGCAGCATTGCCGCGGCGACAAGGAACGCCATGAGGTTGCCGACCCGCGCGAAAATCGTCGGAGCATGGGCCGGGGGGATGGCCAGTTCGATTGCGCCCGCGGTTTCTGCGGGTACGCTGGCCAGGACACGGCCTTCAGCATCGATGATCGCCGAAATGCCGGTCGGTGTCGCGCGGATGATCGGCAGGCCTTCCTCGATCGCGCGCAGTCGTGCCTGGGCGAGATGTTCGGGCGGGCCCCACGGGCCGTACCATGCATCGTTCGACGGGTTGAAGATCACCGCGGGACGATGCGCGCGATCGACGGTCTGGCCGGAAAAGATGATCTCGTAGCAAATCTGTATCCCGACCGAGCCGAAATGAGGCAGGTCGAGCGCATGCGGGCCGGGACCATCGAGGAAATCGAAGTCGCCGGGCACGAGCCGCGACAGCCCGATTCTGGAAAGGATCGGGCGCGCGGGAAGATATTCGCCGTAGGGCACGAGATGCGCCTTGTCATAACGCCCCAGCAGGCGCGCGTCGGCGCCGATCGCAAAGACCGAATTGGTCCCGCCGATAACTTCGTCCCTGGCGTCGAATTTCAGGGAGTTGCCACCGGTGAGGACGATATCATTGGGGCCGAGAAGTGCTGCGATGCGTCGCCGCGTGACGTCGGCGCTGCCGCGCCAATAGGTATAGGACGGATAACCGTCTTCAAGCATGAAGCGGATCGCGCCTTCGGGCCAGACAAGCAGGCGCGGGGCAGGTCCGGGCGCGCCGCTGAGCGCCGCTAGTGCGCGGAAATTATTCTCCGCATAATTGGGGCCGGGCCGATCCTCCTCCGGAAGGTTGGGTTGAACGACACGAACGCGCGGGGCCGTCACATCGCCGCGTGGCGCATTCGGCCCGCCGATCCCGATCAGGGCGAGCAGCAGCGTGACACCGCCAAGTGGCGCCGCAAAGCGCCACCGCCCAAAGGCAAGCAGCATAGCCGCGCCGGCGACCGCGATGGTCAGGCCCGACAGCGCATAGGTGCCGACAATCGCGGCCACTCGGGCGACGCCGGGCAGCGGCACCCAGATCACACCGAGCGGATTCCACGGATAGCCGGTGAACATCGTCCCGCGCAGCCATTCGGCGACGATCCAGCTCGCGGCGAACACCAGAACGAAGCCGGTGCTTGGCGTGGTAGTCGAATCACCCACCGAGCGCGGGCTGGCGAAACGCCATGCAAGGCCCGCCGCGAGCATCGGATAGAGCGCCAGATAGAGCGACATCAGGACCACCGCGCCATAACCGAGCCAGTGGGGCATCGCGTCCTGAAATTCGAAGGCGTGCTGGATCCAGTTATTGCCCACCGTGAAATGAGCGACGCCGAACAACCAGCCGTTGAGCAGCGCCCGTTTCAGGCTGGGCGCGTCATGGATCAGCCACATCCATACCCCGAAACAGGCCAGAGCGATGGGCCAGAATTGCAGCGGGGCGAAGCCGGTCGCGGCAAGGCCGCCCAGCGCAAGCGAAAACAGGGCGGAGTAGCGCCTCGCAATGTGAATTTTCTTATCCGACAATGGCCGTTCTCACCCGCCATGCCGGACTCGGCCCGGCATCCACCAAGCCTCCAGGGCCATAATTATCGCCTATGCGGAACGGCGGACTCTGGAAAGGCTCTTGCGAGCGACGTTGCGGGATCCGGGGTGACGAAAAGGGTTCGGCGGTGTATTATATGACAATGACGCTTCGCCCTTTTCATCTCGCCTTCCCGGTCCATGACCTCGCCGCCGCGCGACATTTCTACGGCGCGGTGTTGGGCTGTGCCGAGGGGCGTAGCAGCGATAGCTGGATCGATTTCGACCTGTTCGGGCATCAGATCGTCGCGCATCTCGATCCGGCGGCGAAGGCCGTGGCTGTGAGCAATCCGGTGGACGGACACGATGTGCCGGTGCCGCACTTCGGTGTCGTGCTGACCATGCCCGACTGGGAAAGGCTCGCGGCTCGCTTGGTGGCAGCGGGAATCGCTTTCGGCATCGCGCCGCACATCCGCTTCGAAGGGCAGCCGGGTGAGCAGGCGACGATGTTTTTTCTCGACCCGAGTGGCAACGCGCTGGAGTTCAAGGCGTTTGCCGACGACAGCATGATCTTCGCGACCTGAAGGAAGCCGCATGACTCAGCCGATCACCGTCGATATTCCGCACCAGCATGGTCGCGAGGTTGTGCGCGAGCGGCTCGAAAGCGGCATCGGCAAGCTCGCCGGCATGTTCCCCGGCGGGGCGGTGGTCGATCATCGCTGGGAAGGTGAAACGATGCACTTCACCGTCCAGGCGCTGGGCCAGAAGGTCGCGAGCCGGCTCGAACTGTTCGACACCCATGTCCATGCGACGATCGATCTGCCGCCCTTCCTGTCGCTGTTCGCCGAAAAGATCAGGGCAAAGCTGGCGAAGGAAGGGCCGAAGCTGCTGCAATAGCGGAAACGGTGGAGCAGCGATAAGCAGTGAGCCATTTGGCCGCCTGGTTCAGCTCGCACTGCGCCGTGCGAGCGCGCCACCGATCCAGGCGCATGGCAATGCGGTGACGACCAATGCTGCGGGATACCAGAGCAGGCCGATGTTCATCACAGTGGCGGCGACCAAGCCAAGGGTCGCGAGAGCCATGCCGATCGCGCCGAGGATCAATGCGTGCCGCATCGGCGCGGCGGGTGCGAGGCGTGCCGCGACATAGCAACTGAACGTGGCGATACCGATGCGATAGGCAAGGGCCAGCGCATTGTCGCCGGGTTCGGTCATTGGTTCGTTCCAGGGCGGAAAGACTTGCAGCGCATGGAGGGCGAGGTCGATCGCGAGCGCCAGTAATATGCTGATCGCGAGCCCGGCAAGAACCGCCAGTGCGCTACGGCCGATGGTACGCGATACCGCGGCGGGCGCGACATGGGCGTTCATCGTGCGGTCTCCTGTTGCTCGTCGGCCAGGACCGAATCGAGCCGCGCGTAACTGGCGGTGATGCCCGCTTCCATGTTCGACTGGATCGCGCCATCGCGCGATTCGGGTGAGGCATAGAGCACGGTCGTTGTCAGCCGGGTGCGACCGCCGAACGGTTCGAGAGTCGCCGTGCTGATCGCTTCGCCGCCGGTCCAATTGCCGTCAAACATCTCGGTCTGGCTGATCCGTTCCGGCCGGGTGATCTCGCGATAGGTGCCGCCCATGGCCAGTTCGCCGCCGTCTTCGTTTTTCCACACATAGCGATAGGCACCGCCGACGCGCAGATCGATATCGCAGGTTTCGAGCGACCAGCCATCGGGCCCCTTAAGCCAGCGCTGCAACAGCGCGGGGATGGTCAGCGCATCGAACACCAGATCGGGCGACGCGTCGAAGATGCGGGTCATGATGATTTCGCGGTCGCCATTGGCGACCAGTTCGAGCCGATTGCTCATTGCGGTTTTCCTTTCTTGGCTTGGTTTTCCAGGGACTTCAATTCGGCCAGCAGTGAATCCAGGCGCTCATAGTTTCGCTCCCAGATCTGCCGATATTTTTCGAGCCATCCGACGATTTCCGCGAGCGGCTCGCCGACGATCTGCCGTGGCCGGCGCTGTGCATCGATCACGCTCGACACGAGGCCGGCGCGCTCAAGCATCTTGAGATGCTTGGAGATAGCCGGCTGGCTCATTGCGAACGGTGCGGCAAGCTCGGTGACCGTTGCTTCGCCTTCTGCCAGCCGTGCGAGAATCGCTCGGCGAGTCGGATCGGCAAGAGCCGTGAAGGTGGCGTCGAGGCGTTGATCAGGCGTCATTCGATAACTCTCTAGTTCAATAACTAAAGAGTTATATTCAATTTTGGTTGCTGTCAACCGCGAAGGGGGAACCGATTAAAGTGCCGGTTAGTCGCTCTTGACCTCGATCACGCCCAACCGGATCAGCGCCTCCGCCGTCCGTGCGAATTCGGTGATCAGCGCCTCCAGCAGCGGTTCCAGACCAAGGTCCTTGATCACGCCCTGCGGCAACGTCACTCCGCCGCGCTCGTCCTCGATCAGGAGGCCGGTTTCGATCATCCGCCCGACATGCCGGCGCACCGTTTCGCGGGGCAGGCCGCTCGCAGAGGCGATCGCGTTGCGCGAGATCGGCACGACCCATTCGCGCGGCAGGATGGCGGTCGCGGCGAATGCCTCGGGGATGCTGCGCTCGCGCGTGAGTTTCTGCACATTGGCAACCGAGATGGTCAGATAGATGATCAATTCGGTCGGGTTGAGCGCCTTGGGCGCGGAATAGATGCGGTGCGCTGCCAGCAACTGATTGGAGATCGCGGTCATTGCGATCCGCCAGTTTGCAGCCATCTTCGCAGGATTGGTGACGACCCGCTCGCTCAAGGAACTGACTTTCGAAATAGGCCCGATATGGCCACGATACCCGTTATGGGTAACGGACGCTTTACCGTAAACTATCGTTAGAAGGTCGGGAAGCTATACCGCTGTCCGGGGATCGATGGACCGGGTAACCTTCGGGAAGCGGGATCAACGAGTTACGGGGAAGCGTCGCGCCGTATCGGCGTGATAAAAACGGGCTGCGCGCTTCGGGGGGAGCGCGCAGCCCGTTTCTGTTTCTACCGGCCTGCGGCCACGCGCCAGATCACATTGCCGACATCATCCGCGACGAGCAACGCGCCGGTCTTGTCGGTGACCACGCCAACCGGGCGGCCCTGCGCTTCGCCCTTGGTGTTGAGAAAGCCGGTGAGCACATCGACCGGCTTGGCGCCTTTCGCCGGATAGCCATTGTCCCCAAATGGGACATAGACGACCTTGTAGCCCGACACTGGCGTGCGGTTCCATGAGCCGTGCTGGCCGATGAACGCACCATTGGCGAAGCCGGCACCGAGTTTCGCGTCGGCCGCAAAGGTCAGGCCAAGCGAAGCGGTATGCGGTCCCAGCGCGTAATCAGGACGCTTGGAATATTGTTGCAGTGCCGGGTTCGGCGGATCGACCCGCTTGTCGGGATACCCACCCCAATAATACCAGGGCCAGCCGAAATGATCGCCGAATTCGATCTGACTCATATAATCGGGCGCGAGGTCCGATCCGAGCATGTCGCGTTCATTAACCGTGGTCCAAAGCTGTTTGCTGTGCGGTTCGAGCGCCAGGCCGTTGGGATTGCGCAGGCCCGCGGCGTAGATGCGGAAGGTTTTCGCCTCGGGATAGACTTGCAGGATGTTGGCGCGATCTTTCTCTGCGTCGATGCCGTTCTCGGCGATGTTGCTCGATGATCCGACGGTTACATACAGCGTTTTGCCGTCCTCCGCCGCAAGGACGTTGCGCGCCCAGTGATTGCCGCCACCGGGCAGCTTGACCACGGTTTCGGGCTTGGCGGTGATCTTCGTTTCGCCCAGCTTGAACGGGAAACGCACCAGTGCGTCGGTGTTGCCGACATAAAGCCAGTCGCCCATCACCGCCATGCCGAACGGTGAATTGAGCCCGGTCAGGAAAACCGACCGGCTTTCCGCAATCCCGTCGCCATCTTTGTCGCGCAGCAGGGTGATGCGATTGGCCGAGGGCACGCCGGCGCCGGCTTTGCCCATCAGCCAGCCCATCACCGTTCCGGTGATGCCGCCACCTTTACGCGGTGGGGAATTGGTCTCGGCAACAAGCACATCGCCATTGGGCAGGCGATAGAGCCAGCGCGGATGATCGAGCCCGCTGGCGAACGCCGCGACGGTCAGGCCGGCGGCGGGGGTCGGTTTCGCACCCTTGGCCCAGCCGACCGCATCGGCGACCGCGATGGTCGGAATCATCTGCGTCCGCGGCGGGGTGATCTGGGGCTTTTCGCCGCTGACCGCGGCAACCGGCAAGCGTGCCTGGTCCGGCCTGCTGATAAAGTACCAGAAGGCCAGCGCCGCGAGGACGATCAGGCCGATGACGATGAGGACATGTTTGCGCATGAGATAAGATTACACTGGACCAGAGGGCAAAGGAAGCCCCGGGCCTGGACACGGAGCATTATATCGGACGCATATGCCTGGGCTTCGATCATGCGCGACACCTTCTTGCGCCTAGCAATCTTGTTCCGACAACAAGAAAAAGCGCGCCGATATCAAGCCCGACGAGGGATGATCTAGCCGATCGCGTGTGATGGTTGAATCGCCGCCGGCGACAGGGCTGAAGCGACGGAACCGCGGGAGATATGGGACACCGGTTGTGTCGTATCTTTCCTCCGCTACTTCAGCGAGGCATTCTCGTAATATCGTTATATATCAGATACTACCAAACATTATGACCGGCATCGAATCCGTCGCGCTAAAAATGGAGTGCGGCATATTGGCGGAACAAGCGGATATAGTCCGCCCGGCCAATGACGGATTACGGCGAGCCGTGCAGCGTCCTGAGTTCGGGCTCGGCTCCCGGCGCGCCTCTTGCGAGGCGCGCCGGGAGCCGAGCCCGAGAACCATCATTGGAAGGTGTAACGCGCACCGATCGCGAAGGTGCGTGAAAGGAGCGTGGTGCCAAGATTGAACTGATCCGGCCCGCCGACATCGTCGAATTTGTAATAGGTCTGCTGCACCGACTTGGTCAGGTTGACCGCGTCGAAGGTCAGGCCGAGCCGGTCGCTGACCTTGAAAGTCAGCTGCAGATCGAGGCTCTTTTCCGGATTGCGCCACACGCCGATCGGATTGGCGAAGAGCCGCGCTTCGTTATTGGCGAGGAATTCCTTGCGCCAGACATAGGAGAGGCGGGCGCCAACCGGGCCGCGCTCATAGGCCAGGGTCGCGTTATACGACAGGTCGGACACGCTGAAGAAGGCGGATGAGGCCTGGCCGGTGATGTTGCCCGCTGCATCCGCCACCGGGATGTTCTGCTTCGAGTCAAGCACAGTCACACTGCCCTGAAAGCCCAGTCCGTCGAGCGGCCCTGGCAGATAATGCGGGAAGTAGGTCAGGCCCAGTTCGATACCCTTGAGCACTCCGTCCGACGCATTCACTGGCCGGGTGATCGCGAAGTAATCAGTGGCACCCGCTTCGATGCCGTTATTCGGGATATATTCCCGCACCGTCAGCGGCACGACGAGGCCGTTCACCTTGCGGCGGAACGCCGTAACGGTGATCGCGCTGTTGCGATCGAAATACCATTCCAGTGCCAGATCGAAGTTCTTCGAATGCGTCGGATTGAGCGTCGCCGTGCCCGCCGTCCCGCTGCCGTAACCCACGTCGGTGAGATCGCCGGTCAGCGAATAGTTCGGGTTGATGTCGGCGAAGTTCGGACGTCGCAGCGTCTCGCCATAGTTGAACCGCGCCCGCAGCTTGTTGGTCAGTTCATACCGCGCGGTGAAGCTCGGCAGGAAGCGCGCCGACCCGCGCGACACGCTGGTTCGCGCGCCGCCATTATAACGATCGAAGAAGTTATAGTCGGTATCGACATTGACGTAGCGCACGCCGCCTTCGAGCTTCAGCGGACGGCCGAAGATCGACACTTCGCCATCGACCAGCGCGTAGGCGGACATGGTGATCTCGTCGATGTCGAACACGCGTGCCAACGACAATTGGTCAGAGGTCTTCAAGCCGTACAAGCCACGGACGGTGTCCGCATTCTGGTTCAGCCAATAACCGTTCGCCAACACCCAGCTGGACGGCGAGTCCGAACGGCCGTCGAAGAAGCCTGAATTGGTAAACTGCGCGTCTTCGCCCAAACCGGCGAGGTTGGTCCCGACGAGCGGCCCCCCCCTGTCTTGCGTGCGTACGAAGGTCGATGCCTTGCGGTCGTCGTAGCGCAGGCCTGCCTTCACTTGGCGGATGAAGCCCTCGTCCCAGGTGTAATAGGCGTCTAGCGATCCGGTCAGCGCGCTGCCCTTGTCGCGATTGGCATTGTCGTAGAGCTGCGCGACGTTCCACACGCTGGGATCGGCCAACAGCGCATCGTTGTCGAAATGATATGACGGAATGCCGCCGCCGGCATTGAAATCGGCGGTGATCTGATTTGCCACGCGATCGGTGCGCATCGCCATGAATGAGCTGTTCACTGTGCTGGTCTGGTAAGCGACATCGCCAATGATCTTGCCACGCGCGCCCAAGTCCCATTTTCCGTTGAGCGCATAGACGAAATTGTCGGTCTTGGTGCGGGTATAGTCCCCGCTATTGAAGCCATAGACGCTGTTGGCGACACGCGACCTGACGATGTTGGTGCCGTCATACAGGGTCGGCTGCTGCGGGTTGGCCCAGAAATCGACGAAGCTGAATTGCAGGCTGTTGAACGTCTCGCCGCGAAAGCCTGAATAAAATACTTCTGCGGTGTAGATGGAGCTGCTGTTCGGCGCCCATTGCAGCGCGAAGTTGCCCGACGGTCGCTCGCGCTTTCCGTACAGGTCGGAGCTGAAGATCGCGTCGCGTGAGAGATAGTAGGGCGTGCTGATACCGTTGACGATCATCGTGGAGCCCGCCTCGGTCGACAGCCCCTGATCAAGGCCGGGACTCCACTCGCCGAGCCCTGGCGCTTGCACAAACCTCCCAGTGATGGGATCCCAGGGAGCCGGCGCGATGCGCTGGAGCCCCGTCAGACCCGTACCATTGGCTGGCGCCAAGTCTGCAAACGGCACGAACGCGCCGGCCGTCACCGTCATGTCGCGGAACTTGGTGCGCGAATAGCTGCCGTTCAGCAGCACGCCGATATCGCCGATGCCGGTTTCCCAGCGATTGCTGATCAGCAACGCGGCGTTGGGATTATAGGTGTCGGCCTGTTCGTTATAGATGCCGCGCACGAGGCCGGAAATCGCGAAGCCGTCGAAATCGAACGGGCGGCGCGTGGCAACATCGACCTGGCCAGCGAGACCGGTCTCGATCTGGTCGGCCGAGCGTGTCTTGTAGACGTCGATCTGCTTGACGAGGTTGGCCGAGATATCCTGCAGTGCGAAGGCCTGGCCGGCGGCGGTGAAGATGTTGCGGCCGTTGAGCGTGGTGAGCGCGTCGGGCAAGCCGCGGATCGAGATACCGGCCGCTTCTCCGCCGGTTCGATTAGTCACCTGCACGCCGGTAACACGCTGCAGCGCCTCGATTACGTTGTTGTCGGGCAGCTTGCCGACATCTTCCGACACGATCGAATCAACGATCTGCGTCGATTCGCGGCGCACTTTGAGCGCGCCGACGATGCTGGCGCGCACACCGGTAACGACGATGTCGTCATCCGCCGTGGCATCCGCGGCTTCGGGGGCGTCCTGGACGCTCGGGCTGTTTGCGGGGGTGGACTGAGCGGCTGCCTGCCCAGCGGCGAGCAGCGGCAGCAGCGAGGCGGAACACAGGATTACGAGCTTCAAGGTCATTTTCATCTCCCATCGACCTGGCCGTTCGCGCGCGGCCATTAGTCCGACAATTAAGGCCGACGTTTGGCAGCGTGGCAAAGAGTCGTCAAGTGACCTCACCTGCGTTTTTGGCGTTAGCGTGGCAGTAATGCCACGCCAATGGTTACTCCAAGGCGGTCAATGGTCGGAGTAGATTAGGCGACGCGGACGCGCAGCAGGTTTGCTCCATGCGACGGTACGTCGCGTACGATGGCGCCAGTCATCGTGCCGATAGGTTGTCGTGCCCACAGGTCGCGTACGGCGACCGTAATATTCAAGCCCAATTGCCTTAGGTCGAACGCGATTCGCCGCGGCTTGGCACCAGTGTTAAACAAGGCGACGTAACGATCGCCGCCCGGTGCCCGCGCGGACCATATGCGTACGCCGTCTTCCATCAGATGCGGCCGGTTCGCGCTGCTCGCCTGGTTGACCGCGATGACTTCCGGATTGGTCAGCAGCGCCAGCGTCGCCGCGTCGAGGTGACGCAGATCGCCGCCCATGATCAGCGGCGAGCGCGCGATCGACCACAGGGTCATCAACGTGCGCTGCTCATCGAGTGTGAAGCGCGTATCGCGCGCGCCCATCGCGAGGCGGCCAAGCGGCAACATGTCGGCATCGGGCCAACGCCCATCGCCGATATACGGGCTCCAATTCTCCAGCCGCGTAAACTGCGCCTCAAGCAATGCCCATTCGTCCCAGAAATCGTCCGAGATGCGCCACATCTCGGCATGGCGACGGACATGGTCGGCGCGAATCACCGGCGTCTCGCCGGGCGACAGGCTGAGAATCATGGGCCGGCCGCACCGGCGGATCGCGGAGGCGATCGCTTCGATCTCGGGCGCATGCGCGTCATAGGGGCGGCTCATGTCGTCGACCTTGACGAAATCGACGCCCCAACTGGCATATTCGGCGAACACGCCATCATAATATGCCTGCGCACCAGGTTTGCGCATGTCCACGCCGTACATGTCGACATTCCACGAACAGATGCTCGTCGTGTCGGCGATGTCGCGAGCGCGGACGGTCGTGCCAGCGACCGGGAGGTTCGCTTCGACCGCGGCGCGCGGGATGCCGCGCATGCGGTGAATACCAAACTTCAGGCCCATCGCATGCACATCGGCCGCGAGAGCGGCAAAGCCCTTGCCGCCGGAGCTTGATGGGAAGCGCACTGGATCAGGCTGGAAGCGGCCGAAACCGTCCATCACCGGCTTGATGTCAGCGTTGTATTCATAGCCCTTGGCGCGC
Organism: Sphingomonas sp. So64.6b; assembly: GCF_014171475.1. Classification (NCBI taxonomy): domain Bacteria; kingdom Pseudomonadati; phylum Pseudomonadota; class Alphaproteobacteria; order Sphingomonadales; family Sphingomonadaceae; genus Sphingomonas; species Sphingomonas sp. So64.6b. Next base: position 2,420,412 of record NZ_CP048817.1, on the reverse strand, counting down.
GGATCGTACCATTGATGGTCGATCGTGAAGACCGAATAGCCGGCCGGCAGCAGCGCGCGCGTCATGATCCGCGCGGTCTCACGCGCCTGCGCCTCGGTGATCGTGACCGCGAAGCTGTTCCAGCTGTTCCAGCCCATCGGCGGGGTGGGCGCGAGAGATGGTGTGGCGCGCGCGCGCCGCGCGCCCGCCGCGACCGCGGGGGCCGCGGCGCCGGCGGCGAGGAAAGTGCGCCGGTCGATCCTGCTCACCATCTCACTACACCGTTCGCCACCGGCTCGCCGAAATCGGGCGCACCGTCGGACCGGTATTGGATCGGCTGGACGCGTGTGTGGCGATTGGGATCGAATAGCGGATCGCCCTCGATCTTGTCGTAGTCGCGCGCATGATAGACCAGCATGTCGCGGCCATGTTCATCGACCGTGAAACTGTTGTGGCCTGGCCCGAACACCTTGTGCCCCGGCGACGACTTGAACACGGGCAGCGGGGATTTCGACCACACGGCCGGGTCCATGATATCCGCATCGTCCTTCGCCGTCAGCATTCCCATGCAATAGCGGGCGTCCGTCGCACTCGCAGAATAGGTCATGAACAAGCGACCATGGCGGGCGAGCAGGGCAGGGGCCTCGGCGACCTTATAACCCTGAATTTCCCAGTGGAGCGTCGGCACCGTGAGCCTCGTGGGTTTTGCCGCCAAGGTCAGCGGGGTCTTGAGCGGCGCGAGATAGAGGTTCGAATTGGTGTCGATCCCGGGTTCGCGCTGCGCCCAGGCGAGATAGCGCGTGCCGCGATGGACGAAGCTTGTGGAATCGAGCGTGAACGTGTCCCACGCCGTTTCGAGCTGACCCAGCAATGTCCATTTGCCGGTCATCGGATCGAGACCGTCACACACCGCTGCATAAGTGCGAATGCGGAACACATCCTCGCCACCACCACTGGGGCCCGCGGCAAAATACATGATCCAGCGGCGGTCGATAAGGTGCAGTTCGGGCGCCCAGATGAAGCCCGACAATGGACCGCTGGCAAGATGGCGCCACAGCACAATTTCTTCCGCGGTGGCGAGCCCGGCGATCGTGCGTGATCGGCGCAGCACCAGTCGGTCGTATTCCGGCACCGATCCGGTCATGTAGTAATTGCCGTCGGTGTGGCGGAACACTTGCGCGTCGGCACGCTGGCGGACCAGCGGGTTCTGGATCGGCGGTGCGGCGTGCTTGGTGCGGGCAAAGGCCGGGATAGCAGCCAGGGTGGCTGCCGCGCCGACAAAGCCGCGGCGGGAAAGGTCGGTCATCGGGTCAATACTCCGCTACGGGCCAGCCGTCCGCCGCCCATTTAACGCGGGCGATGCGGAGGGTCGGGGCGCCTTTGTTGTCTCGATCGTATGCGTGGTAAGCGACATAGTCCGCGCCATCCTTGTCATGCAGGAAGCCGGGATGGCCGGGGCCGCGGAAGCGTTGCTTTTCCGGGAGATCAGCGCGCAGGAAAAGCGTGCCGCCACCCTGCATCATCGAACTGCCGTCCTTGCCAAAATACGGGCCAGTGATTTTTTTGGCGCGGCCAACAACGGTATAATAGGTGCTGTTCACGCCCTTGCAGCAATAGTCGTATGAAGCGAACAGCCAGTAATAACCGCCGCGATCGAGGATGAACGGCGCCTCGACCGGAGCCGGCGCGCCGACCGGAGCGGCGCGCCGGGCGATCGAATAGGGTCTGGCCGCGGGGTCGGCTGGCTTGCCAGTTTTCGGATCGAGCGCGAACAGTTTCAGTCCGGTCCAGAAGCTGCCCAATGCGAGCCAATGGCGGCCTTGGCGATCGACTATGAAATTGGGGTCGATCGCGTTGAAATCATCTGCCTTGGTCGACATCAACACCAGCCCTTCGTCGCGCCAGGCATAGTTCGGCGCAGCAGGGTTCAGTGTCGGGCTGGTGAACAGGCCGATCGCCGAGCGGTTCGATCCGAAGGTCGAGGCGGCATAATAGAGCCGCCAGCGGCCGTTCACGAACGAGATATCGGGCGCCCACATGCCCTTGGCGCCAGGCACGGCCGTGGTCGCCCAGTCAGGCAACTGGTTGTCGAGCAGCGCTTTTCCAGCGGTCCAGTGCACCAGATCCGTCGAGGTGCGCGCCGACAGACCCGTGCCGAACACGTAATAGGTGTCGCCTTCGCGTGCGATCACCGGATCGTGCGTGGGTACAAGGTCACCGGTCAGACGATCGTTGAGCAATTGCCCGGATGGTTGCGCGCTCGCCGCGCCGCCTGAGCAGGCGAGCGCGACGACGGCGGCAAGACGTAAGACTCGGCTCATGGGGCTCATTGCAGGTCGAGCATCACGACCGACTTGGCCGGCAGCGTGAGGCTAAGGGTCTTGCCGACGATCCGCGCGCCGTCGAATGCGACCGGGGCGACACCGTCCGGTACCGCGAAACTGTTGAGCGTATTCATCGCTGGCGCGGTGAGCAGCTGGCCCGATACCGCGCTGCCCGCGATCCCGTCGATCTGCACGCTGACGGTCATCGGGCGGTTGGGATCGAGATTCGCCAGACCGACATGTACCTTGCCCGTCTTGTCGCGCACCGCCGAGGCACTGACCGCGGGCATCGCCCACTTGTCCTTGTTGTACCGTGGCGATTTGAGCTCGATCGGCAGAACGGTGGCGTCCATGTACGGCTTGTACATCATGAACACATGATAGGTCGGCGTCTTCACCATCTTCGCGCCGTCGGTCAGGACCATCGCCTGCAGCACGTTCACCATCTGCGCGATCGCGCTCATCTTCACGCGATCGGCATGTTTGGCGAAGATGTTGAGGTGGATCGCCGCCACCAGTGCGTCGCGAAGCGTGTTCTGCTGGCGCAGAAAGCCGGGGTTGGTGCCGGGGTCGCCCTTGAACCATGTGCCCCATTCGTCGACCGCCAGGAAGACGCGCTTCTTGGGGTCATATTTGTCCATGATCGCGGTGTGTTTGGTGATCAAATCATCCATGCGCAGCGCTTCGGACAAGGTCTCGGCCCAGCCGCCTTCGTCGAACTGCGCCGCCGACTGCCGCGGGGGCCAACCGCCCGGAACGGTGTAATAATGCAGCGACAGGCCATCGACCTGATCGCCGGCGTCCCGGATCATCGTCTCGGTCCATTTATAATCGTCGACATTGGCACCCGAAGCGATCTTTAGTATCCTGGTCCCCGCCGGCACTTTCAGGAAGGTGGCGTATCGACGGGTCTCATCGGCGGCGAATTCCGCGCGCATATTGCCGCCGCAACCCCATAGCTCGTTGCCGACGCCGAAATACGGTACTTTCCACGGCGCCTTGTGGCCATTCTTCGCGCGTTCGTCGGCCAGGCTGCCAGCGGGTGAGGTCATATATTCGACCCATTCGGCCATCTCGCGAACGGTGCCATTACCGACATTGCCGGCGATATAGGGTTCGGCGCCGAGTTGCTCGGTCAGGTCCATGAATTCGTGCGTGCCCACCTCATTCGGCTCGGTGACGCCGCCCCAGGTGGTGTTGATCTTGACCGGGCGTTTGGCGCCGATCCCTTCCCGCCAGTGATATTCGTCGGCAAAACACCCCCCGGGCCAGCGCACGACGGGCACGCCGAGTTGCTTCAACGCGCCGACGACATCGTTGCGGAAACCGCGCGTGTTGGGGATCTTTGAGTTCTTGCCAACCCAAAGTCCGCCATAGATGCCGTTGCCAAGATGCTCGGCGAACTGAGTGAAGATGCGGCGATCATAGACCGGGCCTGAGGCATCGGCGTGGAGCGTTGCCGTCACGTCAGGCGTTGCAGCCGGCGTCGTCTCTGCTACCGGCGCGGCTTGCGCGACGCTGATCGTAGCCGTCGACAGCAACAATGTTGCCGCGATCGTCCGCCACATTTTCCTCATCACCTTATCTCCCCTTTTTCTTGTTCGTTTAACTAGCCGGTGCCCATGTTGCCGCTGCCGGCGCAGATCAAAGTCGCTGAGCATGCATAATGGTAGGGCTATTCCCGGTACTCGCTGGTTCCGTTGTGATCGGTGCTGCCGAGCACATCTCGATCGGTGAAGGAGCGATTCCGCCTGTATGTGCGTCGATCGACGGCAGCTTCGCCCGGGTTTCAGGGGGAGTTGCGGGATCGACAGGCATGGACATCTCCTTATTACTCCGACTTAATGAGCGCTCGTGGGAAAGGCAATCGCTCGTTCCACTAGGAAATGCCGGTAACGGCTGGCATGGAGGACGAGATGGACCAAGCCGATACGCCTCGCAGCGACAAAGCGACTGAGACGACGAAAAAGCGCCCGCCACGCGGTACCGGGCGACGCTTGCACGGGGCGATTGCTCACAAGATCGGCACTGCGATCGTCTCTGGCGTTTATGCGCCGGGCGACATCCTGTCGAGCGAGGTCGATTTCTCCGAAATACTGGACGTCTCGCGCGGGGCTTACCGCGAGGCGATCCAAGTGCTCGCTGCCAAAGGCCTGGTCGAAAGTCGTCCCAAGGCGGGCACGCGCATATTGCCGCGCCATCGCTGGCACCTGCTCGATCCCGACGTGCTTGCTTGGGCCTTTGCCGGCGAGCCCGACACGCAGTTCGTGCGCGACCTGTTCGAACTGCGCGCGGTGGTCGAGCCTGCTGCGGCGCGCTTCGCCGCCGAACGGCGCGATCGCGGCGACCTGAAAGCGATGAAGGATGCGCTTGCCGCGATGCGCCGTCATACGCTGGCGACCGATGCCGGTCGCGCTGCCGACCGTGATTTTCACGATGCGATACTGCGCGCCACGCGCAACGATGTGCTGATGAGCCTCAGTGCGAGCATCGGCGCGGCGGTCAGCTGGACGACGCAGTACAAACAGCGCGCCCGCGCCCTGCCGCGCAATCCTATCCCAGATCACGCGAAGGTGTATGACGCGATAACCGCCGGCAATGGTGATGCGGCAGACGCCGCGATGCGTGCGCTTGTCGACCTTGCGTTCGACGATACGCGGAGCGCGATGCCTGAGGCGTAATGAGGCTGGGGCGTCGATATGCCATCGACTGCATCGCTCGAAGATACAGTAAATACCAGATTGAATAGACCCTGCTGCTTCCCCCGGGAAGCCAATCGAAAATACGTCCTGATCAACGGACCTTGGTACAAATCATCTGGCGCTGATGCGCGGTGCTCCAGCTAGGCGTCGTGGACAAAGGGTATCCACAGTTTGATTGAAGCGAGAGTGACGAAGCCGAGGTATGATTCCTTGGTTTTGTCGTATCGGGTGGCGACGCGCCGCCAGTTCTTGAGTTTGCTGAACAACCGCTCGACGAGATTACGCCAGCGGTATTTCGCGCGATCGTGCGAGATGCGTGTGCGGCGATTGCTCTTGGCGGGGATGACCGCCTCGACGCCGGCTGCGGCGAGTTGTGCGCGGATGGCGTCTGCGTCGTAGCCCTTGTCGGCGAGCAGCGCCTCGATCCGGTCGCCGAGCATCCGGAACAGCGGGCCGAAGCCCTGCACATCGTGCGTCTGCCCCGGCGTCAGGACGAAGCCGAGCGGTCGGCCGTGCCCGTCGCAGCGGGCGTGGAGCTTGGTGGTGAAGCCACCGCGCGACCGGCCAAGCCCCTGGGTCTCTTGATCCCCTTTTTTAGCCCGACGGCGCAATGATGCGCCCGGACTACCGTGCTGTCGATCATGTCGGCGCTGGTATCGCGCTCCACCATCTCGGCCAGCGTCTCCAGCAGGGCGTCGAATACGCCGGTCTCGACCCAGCGCCGGTAGCGCCGGAATACGCTGTTCCACTTGCCATAGTCGTCAGGCAGCAGACGCCACTGCGCGCCTGAGCGCGCCATCCACATCATCCCCTCGAAATAGCGCCGGTTGTCGCCCGCGGGCCGACATCCACGACCATGCTCGGCGGGCAGCAACGGCCCGATCAGCGCCCACTCTTCATCCGATACCCCGATCCGCTCGCCCAACGCTGCCTCCAAAAGACAGCCTTGAATCAACCGACGAGTCTCACGTCAACCTTTGTCCACGACGCCTAGCACGGCCGAAACCGGTAGACACAAAAAGGCCGCCGGCGAGGGGGGCGCGCCGGCGGCCGGCCGAGCGAAATGCTCGGGGAACCTCTTATGACGTCGGTATAACCCTCAGGCGAGGTCGAACCGGTCGGCGTTCATCACCTTGGTCCAGGCCGAAGCGAAGTCCTTGACGAACTTCTCGCCCGCATCGGCCGAGGCATAGACTTCGGACAGCGCGCGCAGCTGTGAATTGGAGCCGAACGCCAGATCGGTGCGCGTTGCCGTCCATTTCTGCTGGTCGGTTTTGCGGCAGGTGCCCGCAAATTCCTCGTCGCCCGCTTCGTCGATTTCCTTCCACGCCGTGCCCATGTCGAGCAGGTTGACGAAGAAATCATTGGTGAGCTGGCCCGGGCGGTCGGTGAGTACGCCGTGCTTCGAAGCGCTATGATTGGCACCAAGCACACGCAAGCCACCCACCAGCACGGCCATTTCCGGTGCGCTCAGCCCGAGCAATTGCGATCGATCGACCAGCAACTCCTCGGTCGGCACGCTGAAGCGGACCGAAAGGTAATTGCGGAAGCCGTCAGCCTTGGGTTCGAGCACTTCGAAGCCCTCGGCATCGGTCTGCTCCGCCGAAGCATCGGTGCGGCCGGGCATGAACGGCACGTCGATCCGGTGACCGGCATCCGTCGCGGCCTTCTCGACCGCAGCGGTGCCGCCAAGCACGATCAGGTCGGCAATGCTGACCTTCTTGCCACCCGCGCCAGCATCGAAGTCGCTCTTGATGCCTTCATAGACTTTAAGCACTCTGGCGAGCTTCTCGGGCTCATTGACCGTCCAGTCCTTTTGCGGCGCCAGCCTGATACGGCCGCCATTCGCCCCACCACGATGGTCCGAGCCGCGATAGGTCGAGGCCGAGGCCCAGGCAGTCGTCACCAGTTCCGCGACCGACAGGCCCGAAGCGAGGATCTTCGCCTTGAGTCCGGCCACGTCGCTCGCGTCGATCGTCGCATAATCGGCCTGGGGAATCGGATCCTGCCAGATCAAATCCTCCGCCGGCACTTCGGGGCCGAGATAACGTGCCTTCGGTCCCATGTCGCGATGGCACAGCTTGAACCAAGCGCGCGCAAAAGCATCGGCGAACTGATCGGGATTGTCGCGGAACCGTTCGCATATCGCGCGGTATGCCGGGTCCGCTTTCATCGCCATGTCGGCGGTGGTCATCATCGTCGGCACACGGCGGTCCGGGCTGTGCGCGCCGGGCGCCAGGGTTTCTGCCGGATTGCCGACCGGCTGCCACTGGTTCGCGCCTGCGGGGCTCTTCACCAACTCATATTCATGGTCGAGCAGCATCGCGAAATAGCTCATGTCCCATGTCGTTGGCGTGGGCGTCCATGCGCCTTCGATGCCGCTGGTGATCGTATGGTCGCCCATGCCGCTCTCATGGGTCGAGATCCAGCCAAGCCCCTGGGTGGCGATGTCGGCGCCTTCCGGCTCTATGCCGACCAGCGATGCATCGCCTGCGCCATGCGCTTTGCCGAAGGTATGGCCGCCGGCGGTGAGCGCGGCGGTTTCCTCATCGTTCATGCCCATGCGCTTGAAGGTTTCGCGAATGTCGCGACCCGATTGCACCGGATCGGGATTGCCGCCCGGTCCTTCGGGATTGACGTAGATCAGGCCCATCTGGATCGCCGCCAGCGGCTCCTCAAGCGCCATGCCGGCCTGCTCGTCGATGCGGGTCTGGCCGACCCACTCTTCTTCGGTGCCCCAGTAAATGTCCTTCTCGGGCTCGAACACGTCGGCGCGGCCGCCGCCAAAGCCGAACACCGGGCCACCCATCGATTCGATCGCGACATTGCCGGTCAGGATCATCAGATCGGCCCAGCTGAGCTTGCGGCCATATTTCTGCTTGATCGGCCAAAGCAGGCGACGTGCCTTGTCGAGATTGCCGTTATCCGGCCAGGAGTTGAGCGGCGCGAAGCGCTGCGAGCCGGACGATGCGCCGCCGCGGCCATCGCCGGTGCGGTAGGTCCCGGCGCTGTGCCATGCCATGCGGATGAAGAAAGGGCCGTAATGCCCGTAATCCGCCGGCCACCAGGACTGGCTGTCGGTCATCAATGCCGTCAGGTCGCGCTTGACCGCGGCATAATCGAGCGACTTGAATTCCGTGGCGTAGTCGAAATCGTCCCCCATCGGATCGCCCGACAAGCCGTTCTGCTGGAGGATATCCAGTGAGAGCTGGTTCGGCCACCAATCGCGGCTGGTACGGCCCAACAGCGTTCTGAGCGCACGGGACTCCTTGGCCTGATCGCTTAGGGGGCTTCCGGTCATCGGGCAGCCGCTGGTCTTGCTATCCACAGTCATCTCCTAAGTTTTTGCGGTTATCGTGATCCCGCACAGGGGTAGCCGAGCAACGGTGATCGGAGAAACATTAAATCGCGAAGTCAGTGATCGGGCTGGACGATCACAGCGCATGTCGCGGCGGCTGGTATCAGGTGTCGCTCTCCTCCGGCGCGGGCTGTGGCGGATGCAATCTGAGCCGTGTCACGCGGCGGGTGTCGGCCTCGACCACTTCGAGTTTCCAGCCACTGGCATGATCGAGGCATGCGCCAGCCTGTGGCACATGGCCCGCGATCAGCGCCGCAAGCCCGGCGACGGTGTCGATATCTTCGTCCACCTCGGCCAGCCTCTTGTCGATCGTCGCGCCGATATCCTCAAGCTCGGCGCGGCCATCGACATCCCAGGCGCCACCGCCGAGCGGTACGATGAGCGCCTCGCGCGCGTCGTCATGCTCGTCCTCGATATCGCCGACGATCTCTTCGATCAGGTCCTCGATCGTCACCAGTCCTTCAGTGCCGAAATATTCGTCAAGCACGACGGCGAGATGCACGCGGCTGGCGCGCATATCGGCGAGCAGATCCAGCACGCCGCGCGACATCGGCACGAACAAGGGCTGACGGATCAATCCTTCCAGGCTCTCGGGATGCGGCGCACCCGTGGCGAGAATCGCGAACACGTCCTTGATATGGACCATGCCGATGATCGTATCGAGCTTCTCGCGATAGACCGGCAAGCGGCTATGACCGGCTTCGGCGAAGATCTTGACGAGGTCGTTGAACGTCGTCTGCTCTTCGACGGCGATGATATCGGCGCGCGGTACGCCGACATCGCCCGCATCGCGCTCGCCGAAATGGAGCAGGTTGCGCACCATCGTGCGCTCGAGCGGTGAAAGGTCACCCTTGGCGTCGGGCGCGGGATCGTCTTCGTGCGCGTCGATCGCTTCTTCGAGCTGGTGGCGCAGCGAATCGTCACCCGATTCACCGAAGATCATGGCGCGCAGCGAGCGCCATATGCTGCCTTCATTGGTACCGGCGTCCCCGGCGTCGGTGGTACTTTGGCCCTCGGGCATAACGGTGTTTCAGTCCTCTTTTATCAAATAGGGATCGGCCAGGCCGAGCGAGGTGAGTGCATCGATCTCGATACTCTCCATCGCGTCGGCCTCGTGATCCTCGATATGATCATAGCCCAACAAATGCAGCGTGCCATGCACGATCAGATGCGTGGCATGATCCTCGGTCGAAATGCCCTTATCGGCCGCCTCAGCTGCGCACACGCCATAAGCGAGCACGATATCGCCGAGCAGCACTTCGCCATCGTCGGAATTCTGGCTGATTGTGTCGAGAAGGTCGGCCTGGACCATCGGAAAGCTCAGCACATTGGTCGGCTTGTCCTTGTGGCGATATTGCGCGTTGAGCGTCTGGACTTCGTCGTCGGTCGCCAACCGCACCGAAATCTCGATCGTGGCGGCCGCGGTCAACAATTCGCCATGTGGCGTGCGTTCGATCGCGGCAGTCGCCGCGCGCTGGGCGAGCGCTTCCCAATCGACGGAATTTGACCAAGGCTCTTCCTGCGAGAGCGCGGTTTCAAGCATCGACGCCCTCATAGGCTTCGACGATGCGCCCGACGATCGGGTGACGCACCACGTCGCCCGCACCGAAGCGGCAGATCGACAGACCATCGACACCTTCCAGGCGCCCGACCGCGTCGTTGAGACCCGACGCGTTCATGCCGCCGGGAAGGTCGGTCTGCTTGGGATCCCCGCAAACCACCATGCGGCTATTTTCGCCGAAGCGGGTGAGGAACATCTTCATCTGTGCGGGTGTGGTGTTCTGCGCCTCGTCGAGGATGATGAAGGCGTCGGCGAGCGTCCGACCGCGCATGAAGGCGATCGGTGCGATCTCGATCTCGCCCGATGCGATGCGCCGTTCGACCTGTTCGGCAGGCAGGCAGTCGTTGAGCGCGTCGTAGAGCGGACGGAGATAGGGATCGACCTTCTCCTTCATGTCGCCGGGCAGGAAACCGAGCTTCTCTCCGGCCTCGACCGCCGGACGCGACAGGATGAGGCGCTGCACGCTGCCGGTGATCAGCTGCGCGACCGCCTGCGCGACCGCGATATAGGTCTTGCCGGTCCCCGCCGGCCCGAGGGCAAAGATGATGTCGTGGTTGAGCAGCTCGCGCATATAATGCTGCTGCGCGATGGTGCGGGGCACGATCGTCTTCTTGCGCGTGCGGATCATCACTTGCGGCGCACCACCGGCATCGGCCGCAATAATACCCGCCAGCGTCGGTTCGGCCGACATCGCGATCACCGCGTCGATCAGCCCGGGATCGACCCGCTCGCCGCGCACGATGCGGTTGTAGAGACCCTGCAGCACGTCGCGCGCCTCGGCCACCGCCTCGGCGCGACCTTCGAGGCCGACGCGATTGCCGCGCGCGGTGATGTACACACCGAGCCGGCTTTCCAGCAGCAACAGGTTCTGGTCGAACTCCCCGAAGAGCTGCGCCATGAGTTGCGGCTTGTCGAACACGACCTCTGCGCGGCTACGATCACCGGACTGGGCGGGGACAGGCTTGCGGCTCATGCGGTTCCTTCGGGTCGGAGGGCAGGGGGTCTGGGAAAATGCTGGTCAGGACGCGGTGCGGCGGCTGCGGCAATAATGATCACAGGCTGCCATAATCGTTTCGCGAACGGGATTTCGAGGCGGTCGGTTCCGCCGGTGAGCTCGAAAGGGCGAGTCTGCTGCATCCGCCGTCGAGTTTGGCAGAGCGAAGGCCGGGAGGACAGGGGGAATATCGGCTTTCTGCTTTCCGCTGGCCGGTGTGCGATCGTTGCAACAGCGCAGAGGTGTTCGACCAAGAGAGCTTAGGCAGCGATCGATACGCGCTCGACCCCTGCGACCGAATTCGCGCCGGCCGACACGATCTCCACTTCGACCAGATCGCCAATCACCGCGTCGGTGACGAGGTGCACCGATTGCAGCCACGGGCTCTTGCCGATCAACTGGCCGGGCAGTTTGCCCTTGCGTTCCAGCAGCAAGTCGCAGGTCCGCCCGACGGTCGCCTGGTTGAAAGCCTCCTGGTCGCGGTTGATCGCCGCCTGTAGGCGTTGCAACCGCTCGTCCATCACCTCGGCCGGGATTTGGTCGGCCATGTCCGCCGCCGGGGTGCCGGGGCGCGGGCTGTATTTGAAACTGAACGCCTGGGCGTAAGCGACCGAATCGACAAGGCTCAGCGTCTCGGCGAAGTCGGCATCGGTTTCGCCGGGAAAGCCGACGATGAAGTCGCCCGACAATGCGATGTCGGGGCGTACCGCGCGGACCCCGTCGAGCAGACGCAGATAGGAATCACGCGTGTGGCTGCGGTTCATCGCCTTCAGGATGCGGTCGCTGCCGGCCTGCACCGGCAGATGCAGGAAGGGCATCAGCTTTTCCACCTCGGCATGCGCGCGGATCAGGCCTTCGCGCATGTCGTTGGGGTGGCTGGTGGTATAACGGATGCGGGCCAGTCCTTCGATCCGGTCGAGCGCGACGATCAGGTCGTGCAAACCGCGGCCATCGTCTTCCCAGGCATTGACGTTCTGGCCGAGCAAGGTGATTTCGCGCGCGCCGGCACCGACCAGGGCTTTCGCCTCATCGATGATATGCGCCCAGGGGCGGCTGACCTCGGCGCCACGCGTATAGGGGACGACGCAATAGGTGCAGAATTTGTCGCAACCCTCCTGCACGGTCAGGAACGCCGATGGCGGCACGCGCCTGCGCGCGGGGAGGTGGCCGAATTTCATTTCGACCGGCATGCCGGTGTCGAGCGCGCTTTCGCCGCGCGCGGCCTTCGCGACCAGTTCGGGGAGGTTGTGATAGGCTTGGGGCCCGACCACGACATCGACCTTGGCGCGGCGGACAATCTCTTCGCCCTCTGCCTGCGCGACACAGCCGGCAATGGCGATCATCGGGGTCTTGCCGTGTTTAGCCATGGCGTGCTTGCGAATCCGGCCGATGTCCGAATAGACCTTCTCGGTCGCGCGCTCGCGGATGTGACAGGTGTTGAGCACGACCAGATCGGCAGTGTCAGCGTCAGTCGCGGTCAGACCTTGCGCCGCCATGAGTTCGCTCATGCGGTCGCCGTCATAGACGTTCATCTGGCAGCCGAAGGACTTGACGGCGAAGGTTTTCGGGGCGGAATTGGCAGCGGGTTTCATGGTGGCGGGCCTATAGACTGCATTTTGCTTTCGCAGAACCCTTTGTCCCAATTGCGGTTCTGACCTTCCGCGTTCGTTTCGAGCAAAGGCGAAAAACCTTGTGCAGCGCTTGACGCCTGTTTCTCGACTTCGCTGGAAACGAGCGGAGGCGGGATGATCGGTTTATGGACTGGGCGAAGTATCCGGTGGCACGAACTTCACCGCCTCGACCGCGTAGGCGAACGGCCGGAGTGGTTTGCCGAGCGTCTCGACCAGCGCCGCCTCGATCCGGAGACGGCTCTCCGCCGCGATCGCCTTGCGACCGGGATAGTCGCGTGGATGGAACGGCTCGAGGAAATGCACCTTCATGCGGAAATTGCCGGGGCGCGACAGGATTCGCCTGGCGTTGTCGATGCCGCTTTCCTCGCCGATCCAGCCGATCTCTTCGGCAAAGGCGCCGTAGTCGAGCAGCACCGGCTGGACGAGTACGCCGGGTGGGGGCGGTTCCAGAACGCGCAGCATCGGTGTCTTGAACGGGAGAAGCGACTGGCCGTCGGTCGTCGTTCCTTCGGGGAAGACGGTGACAGACCAATTGTCGGTCAAGGCGTCGCGTAGCTGGTTGATCTGTTCGGCAACGCCGAGCCGGTTCTCACGCTTGACGAACACGGTGCGGTTGAGGGTCGATAGCCAACCGACCACCGGTGCGGCGCGGATCTCGTCCTTGGCGACAAAAGCGGTGCCGCTCTGGCCGGCAATGGCGAGGATGTCGATCCAGCTGAGATGGTTCGAAACGTAGAAGACGTCACGCTTCAGTGGTACGCCGACGCGTTCGACCCGCGCACCGGCAAGGCGCGCGGCCCAGCCGAGGAAAATCTTCGGCCAGGGTGAGCCGATGCGCAGCAAGCGCCAGAGATAATGCAGCGGAACGGTGAGCAACAGCGCCAGCACCAGCCCGGTCGCGCGCAACGTGATGCGGGTATAACCCAGCGCGTCGATCGGCGGCGGCTTGCCCGCCGCCGCATCGGCCCGTGCTGCGGCTGTTATGCCCGGCAAAGCCTATACCTTGCGGTCGAGCGAGACGCCGTAGAGTTCCATGCGGTGATCGACCAGGCGGAAGCCGAGCCGTTCGGCGATCGCCTTTTGCAATTGCTCCAGCTCGGGATCGACGAATTCGGTGACCTTGCCGGTCTCGACATCGATCAGGTGATCATGATGCGCCTCGGGGGCGGGCTCGTATCGCGCGCGGCCGTCGCCGAAATCATGACGGTCGAGGATGCCCGCTTCTTCGAACAGGCGTACCGTACGATAGACCGTGGCGATCGAGATGCCCGGGTCGATCTGCGATGCGCGTTCATAGACCTTCTCCACATCGGGATGGTCCTCGGCCTCCGACAGGACGCGCGCGATGACGCGGCGTTGTTCGGTAATGCGCAGGCCTTTTTCATTGCACAGCGCTTCGAGATCGATCTTTCGAGCCATGCAGCCAATGTAGGCGCTTCGGGCTTATTGATAAAGGGCGATCGACTCGCAACAAGCCGGCGATATCTCGACGCTCGCCCAAACCAAAACGGCGACGAAGGCTGAAGCCTCCGTCGCCGCGATTGGCAAGGTCTGGGCGCGAGCGCCCGACCGATACGATTACCTGGGCTTGCGGCGCTTGGTGCCGAGGCCAATCTTCTTGGCGAGCGTGCGGCGCTGCTCGGCATAGCTTGGTGCAACCATCGGATAGTCGGCGGGAAGATTCCACTTCGCGCGATACTGTTCCGGCGTCATCTGATAGTGCGTCATCAGGTGGCGCTTGAGCATTTTCAACTTCTTACCGTCTTCGAGGCAGACGATATAGTCTGGCTTAATCGACGAACGGATCGAAACGGCCGGCTCCTGCTTCACTTCGGGTACCGCGACCGGGGTGCCAAGGCCGGCGAGCGCGCCATGCACATTGGCAATGAGGACCGGCAGGTCCGAAACCGCAACGCTGTTGTTGCTCACATGCGCCGCGACAATATCAGCCGTCAGCGTGATCAGGGTTTCCTGCAGATCGTTGTTGATGTCCATTGTAGTCCTTCCGACCCATATTATGGCTGCATTACGACGCAACCAAATTGGGCCTATCGTCTTTTGCTTGCTTGGGCGCAAGCAGTAATCGCGACGAAATCAAGTAAAATCAGGTCAATTCGCGACGAAATGTGAAAGCATCGAAGGTCTGGCCGGCATTACCGCGATAGTAAGCACGACGTTCGCCGACCTTGGTAAAGCCGGCAGTGCGGTAAAGTTTGATCGCCTCATTACCCTCGCGCACCTCAAGGTGCAGTTTCAAGGCGTTTTTTTCGCGCGCTTCTGTAACCACCGAGCGAAGCAGCGCCGCCGCGACACCTTTGCGGCGACTGGCTGGCGCGGTCGCCAGCAATAACAGTTCCGCTTCGTCGACAATTTGCCGCGATAGCGCAAAACCCACTGGCTTGCCGTCGACCGATGCGATGGTCAGCCAGACGCCGGGCAACGCCATGATGCCGAGGCACTGGCCGTGCGTCCATGCTTCGCCGAATCTTGGGTCGAACGCTTCGGCCATCAGCGACTCGACGGTGGCAAGGTCGGCGGTACCGCCGCTGCGCAGATCGATCATGGTCAGCACGCTGCTCATGCTGCCTGCGGTTTCGCATCTGGGGCGCGGCCATATATCGGGCGCGCCGGAAGGTTCGTGAATTCCGCAGGCAACAGGGTTGCGTCGGCCGCATCGGGAAGGCGTTCCGTCACGTCGAGCGCGGGGTCAAGCGCGCTTAGCCAGTGCACGCCGTTACCGATTGCGAGATGATCGCCGAGTGCGGCAAGCGCCGCTTCGGGCTGGAGCGAGCCGAAAGGACCGGCGGCCGCGAGCGGAGCGTGGAAAAGCTGCATGAAGACCTCGCCATGCCCGCCTTCGAGGACGACCGCAAGCGTGTCGCGTTCTGGCCTTGCGGCGAATCCGGCAGCGGCGATCAGGGGGAGCGAAGAGAAGCCATGGACCCCGGCCTGCCAGCCAAATGCGAGAGCGCGCGCGGCGGCAATGCCGACGCGGACGCCAGTGAAGCTGCCTGGCCCGCAATCGACCAGAATGCGATCGGCGCGGCCGCCATCGGGAAGTTCGGCGATCATCGGAATCAGCCGCTCGGCATGGCCGCGTCCGACCACTTCATGGCATGACGCGATCACGGCACCGCTTTCGATCAGCGCGACCGAGCAGGCCGCGGTCGCGGTTTCGATAACTAACGTGCGCAAATGCCACCTTTTGTGAAAGTCACCGAACGGCTCACGCGATCGTGTTGAATTTCTCGAACGCGGGACGCGGCAGCCGGTCGAAGATCGTCGCCGGGTCGCCATGGCCGAGGGTCGAAATGAAGTTCGACTTCACATCGGGCGTATCCGCGAAAAAGGCGGCATCGACCTTGGCATTGTCGAAGCCCGACATCGGCCCGGTATCCAGGCCCAGAGCACGGGCGGCGATGATGAAATAGGCACCCTGCAAGCTCGAATTGCGCATGGCCGAAACGGCCCGTCCCTGGGGATCGGCGAACCAGGGCCGGGCATCGACGTGCGGGAAGAGTTCGGGTAAATGATCGTGGAAATTCTGATCCATGCCGATCACTACGCTGACTGGCGCCTTGAGGATCTTGGGCGCATTCTGCGCCGAGCTGCATGCGGCAAGCTTCGCCTTGGCTTCGTCGCTGACGCACCAGACCATGCGCGCGGGAAGCTGATTGGCTGAGGTCGGACCCCATTTCATCAAGTCCCAGATGGCGTGGAGTTCCGCTTCGGCGACGGGCTGATCGGTATAGCCATTATAGGTGCGCGCGGTACGGAAGATCGTATCGAGCGCCGCGTCGGACAGCTTCTCGGTCATGGAGGGACCTCTTTTCAGACGGAAGGCGGTGTCAGACCGCGCGGACTTCGGTAACCTCGGGAACATAATATTTGAGCAATTGCTCGATCCCGTTCTTCAGCGTGGCGGTCGAGGACGGGCAACCGGCACAAGCGCCCTGCATCTTCAGGAAGACCTTACCCTGGTCGAAGCCGCGATAGATGATGTCGCCGCCGTCATTGGCCACCGCCGGACGGACGCGAGTATCGATCAATTCCTTGATCTGCGCGACGATATCGGCGTCTTCGGGGTTCTCCGCGAAACTCTCCTCGGACGGAACACTGATCCCGCCGGCGCTGCCGGGGCGGAACAGCGGCATGGCGGCGGAGAAATGATCGAGCAGCAGGCCAAGCACGTCGGGCTTGAGATAGGACCAGTCGACACCCGGCGCTGCGGTGACCGAAATGAAGTCGCTGCCGAAGAACACACCGGTCACGTCGCCGAGACCGAACAGCGCCTCGGCGAGTGGCGACGCCTCCGCCTCTTCGGGCGTGGCGAAGTCGCGCGTACCGGCTTCCATCACGGTCTGACCGGGAAGGAATTTGAGCGTCGCGGGGTTGGGCGTCGTTTCGGTTTCGATCAGCATCCCCTGCATGTGGCGTGCGCGAGGGGCTGGATCAAGGCAGGAGTTGGAAACGGATCAATTCCCCTCCCTTGCGGGAGGGGTGGCGGAGCATCAAACGTCCATCTTCTTCATTGCGTCGTTCCAGGTCGCGATATTGTCGCGGGCTTCCTGGACAAAGGCGGACTTGCGTACGACCTTGAGGAAGGTGTCGGCGATCCAGCGGCCCGGCTGGCGCAACGGGCGCTCGAACTGGATGAGCAGGACGACGCGCGTGCCGATCGTATCGTTCCAGACCTCGTGCTGATAGGTGTCGTCGAACACCAATGTCTCGCCCTCCGCCCAGCGTACGATGCGATCGTCGACGCGCATCCGGACATCGCCATCCTGCGGCACGATCAGCCCGAGATGGCAGGTGATCAGACCCTTGGTGACGCCGCGATGGTCGGGGATGTGCGTGCCCGGCGCGAGGATCGAGAAGAACGCGCTGTTCAGGCCCGGAATCTGCTCGACGATCGCTTGAGTCTTCGGGCAGCGCGCGAGATTGTCCTCGATCGGAAAGCCATAGCCCCACAGGAAGAAGGAGCGCCACATATCGATCTGCGCGATCGATCGATGGTCCGGCGAGATGGTGGCGAGGCTCGGTGACGCCTGGCCCCGCAGCGCGACCTCGATCGCCTCGTCGCGGATCGTTTCCCAATTGTCGCGCAGGATCGCCGTCCAGGCGAAATCGCGCACGTCGAGAACCGGATCGTTGGAGACGAGCGAGGACGAGGCGATCAGCCGGTCAAAGATGCCGCGCAGATGCTTGCCGAAACGGATGATCAATGGCCGATTGGGATCCGCCTCGAGCTTGGCGCCCTGCGCCGGTGCCCCGGAAATCACGTTGAGATCGGGAACGCGGATGGTGCGCTGCTCGTCGGAGTTGCCCGATTTAGGCCATAATCCGGCTGCGGCCGAAGTCGTTTTTACGGTCACTGACATACTCGCCTTTGTTCGGACGGCTGCTCAACCGGCCCGGATTTCCTCATGTTGCACCGCAGCGGCGTATGCCCCCAACGCTTTGGTGAGGCGGACAGTTAGCGCGGCTCTTGGTCGAAAAAATGGCGCTTTGTGACGCTTTGTGTCCTTGGCAATGCACGGTGCGGCATCTGGCGGTTGCTCGGGAAGACCGCTAGAGTCGCCCGCATGGTTGTTTCTATGCGCGTTATGCGTCTTCCGTTGATCTCTGCTCTTCTGCTTGGATTGACCCTTCCCGCCAGCGGTCAGAACACCGCTCAACCGGCGGTTGTTCCGTCACCGACACAAAGTGTCGATCGGTCGGCCTGGCTCTACAAGGGCAGTGATATCCCGCCCGATCCGGAATGGCGATTCGGTACGCTGCCCAATGGCGTGCGTTACGCCGTGCGCCGCAATGGCGTGCCGCCGGGCCAGGTCGCAATCCGGGTGCGGATCGATGCCGGCTCGTTGATGGAAACCGAAAGCGAGCGCGGCTATGCGCATCTGATCGAGCATCTCTCGTTTCGCGGCTCGGAATATGTGCCCGATGGTGAGGCGAAACGAATCTGGCAGCGCTTCGGCGCGACCTTTGGTTCTGACACCAACGCTCAGACAACCCCGACCCAGACGGTGTTCAAGCTCGATCTGCCCAGCGCGACCGAAGCGGGCCTCGACGAGAGCCTGAAGGTGCTGGCCGGCATGGTCGACAAACCCAACATCACCACCGCCGCGCTCAACGCCGAACGGCCCGCGGTGCTTGCGGAACAGCGCGAAGCCCCGGGTCCGCAGGTGCGCTTCGGCGACGCCCGGCTAGCGGCCTTCTTTGCCGGGCAGCCGCTCGCCAATCGCTCGCCGATCGGTACGATCAAGACGCTGGAAGCGGCGACCGCCGAGGGCGTCAAGACTTTCCACGATCGCTGGTATCGTCCCGAACGCGCGGTCGTCGTGATCTCCGGCGATCTCGATCCCGCACTATTCGAACGATTGGTCGCGAAGAATTTCTCCGGCTGGCAAGGGACCGGCCCGAAGCCGGCCGAGCCCGATTTCGGCAAGCCTGATGGCGCCCGGCCGTCGACTGCGGTCGTGGTCGAACCGAGCCTGCCGCCGATCGTCGGCCTGGCAGTGCTGCGTCCATGGAAATATCAGGACGACACGATCATCATGAACCAGAATCGGCTGGTCGATTCGGTCGCCGCACGCGTTATCAGCCGCCGTCTCGAGACGCGCGCACGTGCCGGGGGCAGTTTCATCCAGGCCGAAGTCAGCACGGACGACGTCTCCCGCTCGGCGAGCGGAACCTTCGTCAATATCCTGCCGATCGGCGACGATTGGGAGGCGGCACTGAAGGACGTGCGCGCGGTGATCGCGGATGCCCAGGCGGCGCCGCCAAGCGCGGAAGAGGTATCGCGCGAGCTGGCCGATTTCGACACCGTGCTGCGTACACGCGTCGAGACTCAGGCGGCGGAAGCGGGCGCGTCGCAAGCCGACGACATGGTCGAGGCGGTCGATATCCGTGAAACGGTGACTGCGCCCAAGACGATCTATGCCGTGCTCAAGGCCGCCGAGAAGAAGAAGATGTTCACGCCGGCAACGGTGCTTGCGTCGACCAAGCGCATCTTCACCGGCGATGCGACGCGCGCGTTGATCAATATCCGCACTCCCGATGAGAATGCGGCGACCAAATTGGCGGCCGCGCTCAAGGCGGACGTCGGCGGCCTAGCCGGCAAGCGCAACGCACAGGCCAGAGTCGATTTCTCCAAGCTGCCCAGACTCGGCAAGCCCGGGACCGTGGTCAGCCGCAACAAGATCGCCGACCTCGATATCGAAAAGGTCGTTTTTTCGAACGGCGTTCGGCTGATGTTGCGGACCAGTCCGGCGGAGGCGACCCGGGTCTATGTTCGGGTGCTTTTCGGTGGCGGTTACAATGCCTTGCCGGCGGATCGCGAAACCCCGGCCTGGGCCGGTGAATTGTCGCTCGTTGCGGGCGGTGTCGGTACGCTCAAACAGGGCGATGTCGATCAGCTCACTGCGGGGCGCCGGATCGGACTCGATTTCGATATCGGCGAAGACACGTTCAGCTATGGCGCAATGACCTCACCGACCGATCTTGCCGACCAATTGCGTTTGATGGCGGCACGAATGGCCGCGCCGGGCTGGGATCCCAACCCCGTCGCACGCGCCAAGTCGCTGGTTGTTGCGGGTTATGACGGGTTCGATGCGTCACCCGATGGCGTGCTGTCGCGCGATCTCGAAGGGTTGCTCCATGACGGCGATCCGCGCTGGGGCACGCCGAGCCGCGCTCAGGTGGTCGGGACGACCGCTGCCGATGTGCGCAAATTATGGGAGCCATTGCTCGCCACCGGCCCGATCGAGGTACAGGTGTTCGGCGACATCAATGCCGACGCGGCAATCAAGGCGGTCGCGCAGACCATCGGCGCGCTGCCGCCGCGTGCCGCATCGACTCAGG